>DATJBM010000014.1:0-2214 GCA_035515295.1 Casimicrobiaceae bacterium
GCCTCGGTCACCACTGCGCCCTCGACGCAGCCGCCGGACACCGAGCCGAGAAAATTTCCTTCCGCGTCGATGACGAGGTTCGCCCCGACCGGCCGCGGCGCCGAGCCCCAGGTCTCGACCACGGTCGCGAGCGCCACCCCACGCCCCTCCTTGCGCCAGTCCTCGGCGGCCTTGAGGATATCGGTATCGGTCGAGAGCATCTGCACCTCCTCGGCTCGACGCGACCGGCGAAATAGCGCCAGCGATCCGCTTCCGGATGCCGGCCGCCACGCGTCTTCCGCGCCCATACGCTATGTCGCCGGGAATATAGGCGGTCACGCGACCTTTTGCAGCCACGCCTTCGGGTCGCCGGCCTTGTCGGCGCCCGGCTGCAGCGCCGCGACCAGCGCCCCCATCGATTCCAGATTGTGGATCGGGCGGAATTCATCGACGTGCGGCAGCATGATCCTGATGCCGTGGGCGCGCGCCTCGAAGCCCTCGAAGCGCAGCAGCGGATTGAGCCAGACGAGCCGCCGGCAGGAGCGGTGCAGCCGGTCGATATCGAAGGCGAGCGTGTCGTCGGCGTCGCGTTCGAGTCCGTCGGTGATGAGGAGGACGATCGCGCCCTGGCCGAGCACGCGCCGCGCCCACAGCTTGTTGAAGGCATGGAGCGAGGTCGCGATCCGCGTCCCTCCCGACCAGTCGGGCACGCATGCGGAGCAGGCGGCAAGCGCATCGTCGGGGTCGCGCTCCTTGAGCGCGCGGGTGACGTTAGTGAGCCGCGTGCCGAACAGGAACGTGCTCACGCGCTTTCGGGTGTCGGTCAGGGCGTGCAGGAAGTGCAGGAACAGCCGGCTGTACTGGCTCATGGAGCCGGAAATGTCGAGGAGCGCGACGATCGGCGGCGCCTTGGTCTTCGGCCCGATGAAGCGCAGGTCGATGAAATCGCCGCCGCCCTTCATGCTGGCGCGCAGCGTGCGGCGAATGTCGATCACGTGGCCGCGCGGGTGCGGCGCGAGGCGCCGCGTGCGCACCTCGGCGAGCGGCAGCACCAGCCGTCGCATCGCCTCCTTGGCGGACGCGATCTCGGCGCTGGTCATCTGCGCGAAGTCCTTTTTCTGCAACACCTCGCGGTCGGACACGGTCATGCGCGTGTCGAGTTCGATCTCCTGCTGCTTCTTGAGCTTGTCGTCGAGGCCGGAGAACAGAGCCTCGTGGATGCGCGTCGCGCCGGCCTCGGGCGGGCGCGGCGTGTTCGGCGCCTGCGGCAGCATCATCGCCATGAGCTGGTCGATATAGCCGCGGCGGCGGAAGAAGATGCGGAACGCCTGGTCGAACAGGATCGAATGCTCGTGGCGCTTCACGAACACGGCGTGCAGCGTCCAGTAGAAATCCTCGCGCGTGCCGACGCCCGCGGCCTTCACCGCCGCGAGCGCGTCGAGGACCGCACCCGGCCCGACCGGGATGCCCGCCGCGCGCAACGCACGGGCGAAATAGACGATGTTCTCGGCGAGCCTGCCGTCCTTAGATTCCATCCCAACCGACTCTGGATTTTCAGACCTTCCGACCATGATGAAGTCGCCCGCACCAATCTTACAAAGCCGCTTCGCAAGTTCCCGAGCCCCGGAGTACGACTCTTGGGTTACTGGGAAAATCCGATCGACACTTGCCTGCGCAGCCATAAAGGCAGTGAGGCTGCTTTGGGGCCAGCAACGCTACTCCGCCGCCGCCCGCAGGTCCGACTTCACCTCGTCGAGCAGCTCCTTGACCTCCGAGCCTTCGAGCCGGGCGATGTCGTCCTGGTATTTGAGCAGCACGCCGAGCGTGTCGGAGACCGTGGCGGGATCGAGCGCAACGACGTCGAGCTCGGAGAGAGCGGAAGCCCAGTCGAGCGTCTCGGCGACGCCCGGAGATTTGAACAAATCCTGCTTGCGCAATGTCTGCACGAACGCCACCACCTGCTCGGAGAGCTTCTTGCCGATCCCAGGCACCTTGGTGCGCACGATCGCGAGCTCGCGCTCGGCGCTCGGGTAGCCGACCCAGTGATAGAGGCAGCGGCGCTTGAGCGCGTCGTGTACCTCGCGGGTGCGGTTGGAGGTGATGACCACGATGGGGGGATGCGCCGCCTTGATCGTCCCCATTTCCGGGATGGTCACCTGGAAGTCGGCCAGCACTTCGAGCAGGAACGCTTCGAACGCCTCGTCCGTCCGATCGATCTCGTCGATCAGCAGTACC
>DATJBM010000015.1:0-3081 GCA_035515295.1 Casimicrobiaceae bacterium
CATCGGCGAACATCATCTCCGGGCCGAGCTGCTCGCCAGCGTCGGCCGCACAAAGGAAGCGCTGCAGGCTTACGATGCGTTGGACATCTTCCGCGCGGTCGATCCGATCTTTCTGCCGCTGGCTCATCTCGGCAAGGCCCGCATCTATGACAAGGCCGATGATCGCGAGAACGCCATCCAGGAATACGCATCCTTCGTGGAATTGTGGAAGAGTGCGGAACCAGCGGAGCGCGCCGATGTCGAACAGGCGCGAGCACGGCTGGAGCAACTACGCGTCGCCAACCAGCGCGCGTCACGTTGAGGAGGGGGAGCGACAATGGCGAAGTCGAGGAAGATCTCTCTGGCAGCCTTCCTGCGCAGGCTCTGGAGCCGGCCTGATCTGATGGAGCGGTTTTCGCAGAGTCGGGCCGGGCGCCAGGAGGTGCTCAAGCAGTTCAACCTGAGCGCGAGGCACTCGCGGCTGCTGCTCGACGGATGCATGCGCGACCTCGTCGTCGAGCTTGCGGGCGGGGCCAAGCTCGCCGAGTACACAACGGGCATCATCAACTGCGACCACGGAGGCGCCGACGTCGAGTGCGGTCACCCGGAGTGCAAGGCGTTCATGGCGGTAGTTGCCAAGCGCCCGTTGCGCAAGAAGAAGCGCTGATGCCGCAGGGCAAGGGCAGCCTGGTTGTCGTCGGGACCGGCATCGAAGCCCTTGGGCAGATGACCGAGGCCGCGCGGCGGGAGATCCGCCGCGCGGAGCGGGTCCATTACGTCGCCGACCCGGTGTCGGCGCAGGCGATCCTGGCGATCAATCCCCGCAGCATGTCGCTCCAACATCTTTACGACACGGGCAAGCACCGCCTGAAAACCTACGCGCAGATGACCGAGCGCGTGCTCTCCGATGTGCGTGCCGGACACCGCGTCTGCTTCGCTTCCTATGGTCACCCTGGCGTGTTCGCGATTCCGACGCACGCCGCGGTGAAGATGGCGCGCAACGAAGGGTATCGCGCAGTGATGCTGCCGGCGGTCTCGGCCGATGCCTGCCTCATCGCCGATCTCGGCGTCGATCCGGGCGCGACCGGCTGGCAGAGCTACGAGGCCACCGACTTTCTCCTGCGGCGCCGCAAGCCGGATCCGAGCGTCGGTCTCGTGCTGTGGCAAGTGGGCGTCGTCGGGCGGCTCGATTATCCGGAGGGGCCGGTCGATCGCAAGAAGCTCGCGCTGCTGACGAAGGCGCTGCTCAAGCACTATCCCTCGCGGCATACGGCTACCTTGTACGAAGCGGCCTCGCTGCCGGGCTTTCCACCGTCGATCGACGAGGTGCGCATCGGCTCGCTCCACAAGGGGCCCGTCACGTCGATCACGACGCTCTACGTGCCGCCCGTCCGCACGGCGAAGATCGACCGCACGATGATGGCTCGCCTCGGCATCCGCGACGAAGGCAAGCTGCGCTGCCTGCGCTAGAGGCTAGCCGACGCGCCGCCAGGTCAGCTTGCGCGTCACCGGCTCGCCCCGCGGCGTGTTCGTGTCGAGCTCGATCACCAGCGTGTCGCCGTCGACCGTCATCCGCCGGTCGAACACCGCGCCCACGTTCTCCAGCGACAGCGCGCCGACCAGCCGCGTGCGCACGGTGCGGCCGTCGGCGAGCACGCTCCAGGTGCCGAAGTACGCGTCGTAGCCGCCGCGCGCGCGGCTGTTGTTGCCCACCGACGTGCCCGACGGCAGCTCCTCGGTCCCCGTCCGCGCGCGCTTCATGAACTGCGCGGCGAACCGGGCCTTGTCGAACACCAGGAACGCAACGGGATCGGAGCCGAGCGTCGGCTCCTCCCGCTGCTCGCCGGCCTGGTTGCGATCGATGCGCGAAAGCAGTTCCCAGCTGCCCACCAGCTTCGCCGCGAGTTGGTCGCTCATGGCGCCGCTGTCTAACCCTGATCGAGCAGCTCCGCCAGCTTGTCTGGCTCGAGCACGATCTTGAACTCGCGGGCCCCGTGCGCCGTCACCTGCTTCTCCCACGACGAGAGCCGCTGCCGGTACGCGGCCGGGTCGGCGTTGTCGGCGGCGAGGCGCTTCACGTTCATCGCCAGCACCTGCACGCCCGCCAGCTCGTCGGGCGAGAGCTCGCGGTGCACCCCGCGCGGCAGGTCCTCCTCGAGATCGCTGAACACCACCATCGTCCGCCGCCCCGCGCCAGCCTCGCGCAGGTATTCGGCCCCGAGCATCATCGCGCCGCGGATGTCGGTGTGCGCCGCGCGCACCGGCCGCCGCGCGAACTGGTCGAGCTGCTGCGCGAACGCCAGCTTCTGCGCGTTGGCCTTCGACGGCCGCATGTCGAGCTTCACGCTCGCCTCCACGCTGTCGCGCGTGTAGCTCTCGCTGTCGATGCGGATGACCACCAGCGAGTCGCCCGGCACCAGCTTGGGCACCAGGCCCTTGCGGATGACGTTCACCACTTCGGCTTTCTGATCGGCGTACGTGCCCGACACGTCGACCAGCGCCACCACCGCGTGCGCGTACTGCGCGCCGCTGGTGCAGCCGGCGCACAGCAATGCAATGAACGCGCGCTTCATCGCCGCGCCTCCAATGCTCCGCCCCTTCGGGCTCCGCCCGTCGCCGGCAAAGCCGGCTCCTCCGCCGGCCGCAGGCCCATCGCAGCGTGCTCGGGGCGCTTGCCGTTGCCCACCACCTTTTCGATCTGCAGCGGGATGACGATGTAGATGTCGTAGACGTGCCGCGCCGCTTCGAACAACGAGCGCATCCCGCGGCCGGCGACGCGCGACACCATGCCGAGCAGGCCGGCGATGCCCGCGACGAGGCTCAGCACGATGTGCCCGCCGGTCGAGATCATCGTCTCCAGCGGCACCGCCACCATCGCGAGGATCCACGGCAGCACGAACCCGAGCACCGCCTGGCCCACCACCGGAATGCGCGACGAGGCCGTCTCGGCCACCACCGGCGCGCCCGCCAGCGATTCGCGCAGCGCGTTCGACGAAGCCACGATCTGCTCGCGCAGCACCGCCAGCGACGCCTCGATGCACGCGAGCAGGAAGAGCCCGCCGAGCGCGACCGCCAGGATCATGCGCCGCCGCGATCGCGGCA
>DATJBM010000016.1:0-9009 GCA_035515295.1 Casimicrobiaceae bacterium
CGATGGCCGGTCCTTTCGCGCCGGGACCAACCGTGCGGGCGATTCGCCTGTTCTCGGAGAAGAATCCAGTGCCCGGCATGGCCGTGTTCGAGTTCCTCGAGGCGGTCGAGAGGATCGAGATCGACACTCGCGTGCGATTGGCGGGAAGCCAGAAAGTGGTCGCCGTGGCGGAGATGAGCGACGGCGCCCTCTATGCTGCGGCGGCCGAAGTGATCGTCACCATCGCGGCGTGCCTGGACGGCAGCTGACATGGCCGACTCGCGCGTGAGCGTGCCGAAGGAAGCTCGCCGCGGCGAGCCGTTCGAGGTCCGGATCTCCATCCGCCACCCGATGGAAACGGGCTACCGGACGGACGAGTCGGGTGCGCCAGTGCCCCGCAACGTGATCCGCCGCTTCACCTGCCGCTACGGCGGTGCGCCGGTGTTCGCGGTGCAGGTCACGTCCGGCATCGCCGCCAATCCGTATTTCCGGTTCTTCGTGACGGCGCGCGAGTCCGGAGCGCTCGAGTTCGAATGGGTCGACGACGCAGGCGTTCGCGGCGAAGCGCGAGCGGAGCTCACCGTCGCTTGAGCGCGCCTCGGATGGCGTTGCTCGCCCTCGGCGCGGCGCTCGCCGCGCTTGGCGCTGCGACCCAGGAACGCTCGCTTCCGCTCGGAGCGCTTCGCTCGGGCATCGAGTTCGCCGGCGAGGACGTGCGCACGATGCAGGCCGACGACATCGCCAATCCGGGCTTCCTCTGGGTCGAGCGCGGCGAGGCATTGTGGCGCGACGACCAAGGCGGCGCGAGCTGCGCGTCCTGTCACGGAGAGGCGGCCGGATCGATGCGCGGCGTGGCCGCCCGTTATCCGGCCTACGACAGCGCGGCCGGTGCGGTGCTCGACCTGGAGGCGCGCATCAACGCCTGCCGCGCCAACCATCAGCAGGCGCAGCCGTTTCCACGCGAGTCCGAGGAGCTGCTCGCGCTGACGGCGTACGTCGCGACGCAATCGCGCGGGCTGCCGATTGCCGTACGCATCGACGGACCGGCGCGCGCGAGCTTCGAGCGAGGACGCGCGCTCTACACGACGCGCCACGGCCAGATGAATCTCTCCTGCGCACAATGCCACGAGCAGAACTGGGGCCGGCGGCTGTATGCGGAAACGCTGAGCCAGGGGCACGGCAATGCCTTCCCCGCCTACCGCCTCGAATGGCAGCGTCTCGGTTCCCTGCAGCGGCGCATCCGCGCCTGCTTCTTCGGCGTTCGCGCCGAGATGCCGCCCTCGGGGGCTCCGGAGCTCACCGATCTCGAGCTCTATCTCGCCTGGCGCGCGCGAGGCCTGCCGATCGAGGCGCCCGGCGTGCGCCGCTAGCCCCGGCGCAGGAGGCGTTCGCCAAAGGCCGCGCGAAGCCTCGCCCTACGAAGAGTACGTTCGCGACGCTCCCGGATAGGCCGAAGTCGCCGACGCCGGCGTCGGCTCGGGCTGCGACGCGACCCGCCGCGACTCTCCCGGCAGCAGCGAACGCTGGGCGTGGCTTTCGGTGCTCTCGAGCCGCTTCACGTCGCCCGTGAGCTCGCCGCCTTCCTCCACGATCAGCTTGCCGTAACGGATCGTGCCCGAGACGCGTCCGGTGCCGTGCACCACCAGGCGCGCGCGCGCAGTCAACTCGCCGCAGAATTCGCCGCAGATCTCGGCCACGTCGATAACCGCCGTCCCGTGGAGGGTCCCCGGCTGCTCGATCTGCATCATTTTGCTGTGCACCGTGGCCTCGACCTGGCCTTCGATGACCAGTACGTCGCAATCGGTGATCTCGACGCCTTTTAGCTTGATGTTGACCCCGATCGAAAGCTTGCTGCCGCTGGGTGGCGACGCGACGCTCGGAGCGTCCGTCGCGGCCCCCACGTCGCTGGTGGGCGCCGACGTGATCGGCTCCTTCGTCGGCGCGGGCTGAGGCGGCAATCCGCTGCGCACGCCCGATCCCAGCGGCTTTGCCGCGGGCAAGGGCGGTTCGTAGGGCGCCGGTTTCAGAGCGGGCTTGGGAAGATCCCGGGGTTCACCCAGGCGATCGTTGGGCTTGAACATGGCGGCGCTCCTTCTTGGCGCAGTGAAAAGGCCGGCTGCGGCTATGACGCTGTCATTATTGACCCGGACCTCGATTTGCGCAAGCCACAAAGCGCTGCGCGACCTCGACGACGCGCCCCGCGCGAGCTACGCCGGAAAGAGCGCGGCGAGCAGCGCGTTCGTCACCGCCTCCCAGCTGAAGCGCTGGTGCGCGCAGCGCGCCGCGAGCGCTCCGCGCCCGCGGGCGGCGGCCGGGTCGCGCGCGGTGTCGCGCATCAACGCCGACAGTTGCTCCACATCGGGCTCGAGCATCTCGCCTTCGTGGTCTGCGTCCAGCCGCTTGGGCGCGACGCGGCCGGGGATGCGCAGCGCGAACGATTGCTCGGTGAACTCGTCGGTCGGCCCGCCCGCGGTGCAGATGACTGCGACGCCGCAGGCCATCGCCTCGAGCACGGGCAGGTTAAAGCCTTCCGCACGGTACGGCGAGACGTAGCAATCGGCGGCGCGCAGCAGTTCGGCCATCACCTTGGCCGAAAACGTGCGCCCTTCGTAGATCAATCGTGCGGTCACCGCCGAGCGGGCCTGCGAAGGCAGGTCGCCGAGAACCTCGCGCACCAGCTCCCGCGACGGGTAGAGCGCATCGGCGCCTTTGAGCAGCAGTCGGACCTCGGGCTCGCTCTCCACCAGACGCGCGAACGCCTTCAACAGCGCGTCGAGCCCCTTGTTCCAGGTCATCGCCCCCGCGCAGGCGAAAAGGACCTCGCGCTCGACACCGAGCGCCCGCCGCGTGACGAGCCGCGCTGCTTCGTCGGGGCGGAAAATCGCCGGATCGATACCGTGGGGAACGACATGGATGCGCGCATCGGCAAAGCCGAAGCGCCGGTAGGCCTCGGCAGCCCAGCGCGACGGCGTGACCACCTGGACGCAGCTCGGGACATCGGCTGCCGAGCGCAGCGCGCCGACGTTCGCGGGCGTCAGAACGCGGTATTCCGCCGTCGCGAAGGCGAAGCGTTCTCCGGTCCGCGGCGCGCTGAAGTCGGGGCGCTCGGGGCGCAGGGTGAAAGTCGCCTGCGGCGAGAAGGACGCCTCCGGAGCACGCAGCGAAGACAGCAACGCCTCGTCGGCGCTCGCGAAGATGCCGCGTGCCGCCTTCCACCCCGGGTCGTAGAACGGCAGATCGGCGAAACGCAGCTCGACATCGCCGCGGCGCGCGAGCCACAGGCAATGGCTCTGCGCCACGAGCGCGTACGAATGGGGTAGAAAGCGCCAGCCCTCGACCAGCAGGCGGCGAGCGCCGGTCACGCAGTCCATCCCGCGCGCGGTCGCGCCGGCCGGCGCCGCGGCCGCGGACCTGCCCGGGCGCTCAGGCGCCGCGCCCGATCATCGATTTCAACCGCTGCTTCACCGCCAGGACCCGATGGGCGTAGGCGCTGGTCTCATCGTCAAGGGCGCCGTTGTAGAGCTGCAGGCCGGCGATTTCCGTACCCCCGCGCCGAATGTAGTCCTTGAGCACGGCGGCTCCGACCTGAATGTTGACGCGGGGATCCAGAATCGACTCGCCGGCCTCCGGATCCAGCTTGTCGCCGTGGTAGCGCGGGATAACCTGCATCAGGCCGAGCGCCCCGCCATCGCTCTGGGCGATCGGATTGAAGCGCGACTCGACGGCAATCACGGCGATGATCAGCAGGGGATCGAGTCCGTTACGCGCCGCCTCCACGTACGCCGCGTGAACCATGCCACGGGTGGCCTCCGCGGATACTCGATACTTGCGGGCGAGCGCGGTGACCAGCGCGTCAATGTTGGCGGGCAGCGCCGCCAGGCGCCGGGCGGGAGAATCGGGCTCGACCGGCTGCGCACCCGCTGCCGGCAAGGCCGCGGGGATGGGCGCGACCGGTACGACCGCCCCGATGAGGCGGTCGCTTGGTACGGACACCAGGATTGCCGCCGCGGCCGCAAGCAACGCTGCGCTGCGGGTCGGTTGCGGTCGTGAGTCAGACCGCCGGCCGAGCGGGCCGGCACATTGGGACGCGAACAGCATTTTCGTCGGCATGAAAACCTCCGGACGCTTTCCGGCGTGCCCACCCGATGTCCGGGCGAACCTCACCGGGTTATCTTGCTGTGCCTTGCCTCCTTGTCTCCGGCGCCGTCCGGCGCCGGATCTCCCATGGATTCAATTGATTGTTCGATGCTCTCGAGCCCTCGCGGGGATTTACCCTCGGGCGGCCTTGGGCCGATCCACCTGCATCGCAACGGCGCGCACTATACCACAAACCTGCGGCCCCGGACGGCGCCGCGAGCACATCGCGTGCCGACCGGGTTTTAGACTTTTAGGGCGGCGCCTGAGGAATGTCATCGACTGCTCTGTCGGCTACTTATCGCTATATTTAGCGTCTATAGACTGTAGATAGCTGCTTTAGACGGACGATAGCGGATCCGAATAGGTGCAGCATCAGGTCCCGGCGGTCGGTAAAATCGCCTGGGTCCGTAAGCAAAGGCTAGAACAATGTTACCGCCGGACGAGGCAGGGACCGCTATCCGGCTCGTCGGTTGGCCAGGCCGGGCCTGCCGTCCGAGATTCGGGTCGCACCGTGAAGCGAGGCTCCCATGCCGCACGATGTGATGCAACCGCCGACGGCCTGGCGCCACGCCGGGGCGGTGGTCGCGCGGGCGCTCGTGCCGATCGCGGGCGTGCTGTTCCTGCACTGGTCCGCGGCCAATCTTCTGATTGTCTACTTCGCCGACACGTTGGCGGCGTTCTTCGCGGTGAGCGTGCTGGCCGCGGGCCGCCTTTCCGGTGGCGAAACGCCGCGCGGACCGGCCTGGTATCAACGACTCGCGACCGGCGCACGGCTCGCGAGCTCGGGCGCGATGATCACGCTGCTCATCGGACTGGTGCCTTTCGGCTTTCTCGTGTTCATGCTGCTGATGCAGGACTTCGTATGGCAGTTCGCGCTCCACGATCGCGACCTCTGGATCGGCGTCGCGGCGCAGTTCTGCGCGGCGGTCACGCTGCTGCTCAGGGAGTACCGCCACGTCGAAGCGGCGACCGATGCCGATCGCATCATCCGCGCCCGCTTCGGCCTCGTGTTCATGCGCTGGGTCATCGTATGCATGGTGTTCTTCGCCGCCGCGGAGCTGCTCCAGCCGCAGCGCGGCGGGGTCCTGGCGGCGATCTTCGGCTTCGTGCTGGTGCTCGCCTACGCCGCGACGACCATCGCCATGGAACTGCAGCCAAGCCGGCTCCTGGGTGCTTTCGCGCCGGATCTCGTCGCCCGCGGCGAAGCGCCGTCCGCGCCCGCCGCCGAAAAGCGGCGCCCGCGCTGACGCCAAGCGCCGAGCCTCACGGCGCAAGGAGATAGTCCCGGCTTGCCTCGAGAAAAGGCGGCCCGGCGTCGGAACGCAGCGCCGTGCCGACGCCCTCCGCGGTGAGGATCTCGAGCAGCAGCGCGCTGGGGACGCCGCCATCGATGATGTGGACCGAGCGCACCCCTTCGCGCACCGCCTCCAGCGCGGCCGTGACTCGCGGCCGCATTCCGCCGTCGACGACCCCGTCGCGCAGCAAAGCTTCGGCCTCGGCGGCTCGCAGGATGTAGGCGAGCTTTCCGGTGCGGTCCCGCACCCCCGGAACGTTGGTCATCAGAATGAGCTTCTCGGCTTCCAGGGACCGAGCCAAGCGGCCGGCGAGCAGGTCCGAGTTGATGTGATACGCCGTGCCGTCCGAGCCGACGCCGATCGGCATGATGACGGGTATGAAATGCTGCGACAGGAGCAGCTCGACGAGGCCGAGATCGATGCTTTCGATGTCGCCGACGAAACCGAGGTCCACGTCTCCCGCCTCGTCCGGCGGCAATGTCCGCCGGCGCGCGTGGATGAACCGGCCGTCCTGGCCGTCGAGCCCCACCGCCCGGCCGCCGTGGCGATTGACGAGCCCGACAAGCTCCTGATTGAGCTCGCCCAGCGCCATCTCGACGATGGTGAGGGTGCTCTCGTCGGTGATCCGAATGCCATGGTGGCGCCGGCTCTGCTTGCCGGTCCGGCGCAGCAGATCGTCGATCCGCCAGCCGCCGCCGTGAACGACGATCGGCTTCATGCCAACGAGCCGCAGCAGCGCCACGTCGCGCGCGAAGCCGGCCTTGAGCCCCTCGTCGGCCATGGCGTGGCCGCCGAAGCGGATCACCAGCGTCTTGCCGTGGTAGGCGCGGATGTAGGGCAGCGCCTCGGCGAGGATGCGTGCCTTGGGATTGGCGACCATCGGAGCGCTCCCTCGCGCCGCCGCCTTCAGGCGCCCGCCATGGCGCCGAGGGCGGCGGGGTCCACGATCTCGACCCGTTCGCGGCCCAGGCTTACCCGGCCCTTGTCTTCGAACAGGCGCAGCAGCCGGCTCACGATCTCCCGCACGCTACCGAGCTCGTCGGCGAGCGCCTGGTGCGTGGCCTGGATCGGATTGCCCTTCCTGAGCAGCAGCGCGGCGAGCCGCTGATCGAGCTTCTGATAGGCGATCGCCTCCACCAGCGACAGCAGCGTAGCCAGCCGCTCACCGAACAGCTGGAAGACGTGGCTCCGGAACGCCTCGTCGGCGGCAAGCAGGGCGTGGAAGTCGGCAGGCGGAAGAATCAGCGCATCGACGTCGGTTTCCGCGATGCCGGTCGCCGCGTAATCGCTGTGGCCCAGGAGGCAGCTTCCCGATAGAAGGCAGCTCTCGCCGGCATGGACTCGGTAGAGCGGCAGCTCGCGTCCGTTGGGATAGCGCTGCAGCACCTTGACCGTGCCCGAGAGGATCAGCGGAAAGCCGGCGCACGGCGTGTGCGCGTCGAACATCACGCTTCCGGCGCGGACCTTGCGCCGGATACTGCGCTCCACGATCCGCTGCAGCGTGGAGGGCGCCGCACCGGCCAGCGTCGGGAACAGTCCCCGCAGTCGGGCCGTCGTTTCGTCCGTGGTCGAAGGGGACACGTAAGGCGATCCGGAATCCGATGGCGGATTCTATAACGGCGCTCCCACCGCCCCCTTCGCTCGCCGAACGTGCGTCGCCTTCCCGCGACCGGAAGCAGCGCTTGACAGCTCGGGCGGAGCGGTGCTTCGGCACCGGGCTTGGTGATCGGTCTCCCCAAGCTTTGTGATCCAGGTCACGGAAGGCCGGACCCGCGCCCGCTATGCTCGGCGGTGTCTACTGCCAAGCATGTAAAGCATGGCCAAGCACATCGGGCCCATCGTATGAGCTCCAAGGGGTCGGGCCGCGGCTTCCTCGCGACCCTCGTCACGATTGCCGTTGTCGCACCCGCGTTCGCCGGTTCGACCGCCGAGCCTGAACTCGCCACCGCAACCGTGGAATATCGCGCCCTGCAGCGAATCGCCGCGGCCGAGGGCGTAGTCGAGGCGGTCCGGCAATCGACCCTTGCGGCACAGGTCGCGGGCCGTGTCGTCGCGCTCCACGTGAAGGCGGGCGACACGGTGCAGGCCGGACAGGTCCTCGCCCAGATCGATCCGCGCAGCGCGTCGCAGGCCGAAGTCGCCAGCCAGAGTCTGGTGCGCGAAGCGCAAGCCAACCTGCGCAACGCCAAGGCGAAGTACGAACGAAGCGGGCAGCTCTTCGCGCAGAAGTTCATCAGTCAGGCTGCCTTGGACCAGGCCGAGGCGGAGTACCTCGCCGCGCAGGAGCAGACCACAGCCGCAGTCGCCAACGCGGCGCAAGCCGGCACTTCCCGGAGCTTCACCACCATCGTCGCGCCCTATGCCGGCGTGGTGGCATCGACCGACGTCGAGGTGGGCGACATGGCCGTGCCGGGACGAGCATTGCTGACCGTATTCGACCCACGCGAGCTGCGAGTCACGGCGACGCTTCCTCAGGCTGTGCTCGCCCAGGTCCAGCTCGATGCGCCGATCCGGGTGGAGATCCCGACGCTGAAGCGGGTGCTGGTGGCGCGGGGCGCTACGGTGCTTCCCGTCGCCGACGTGCGCACGCACACCACCCAGGTCCGGCTAGCGCTGCCGGAATCGGCCGGCTTGCTGCCCGGGCAGTACGCACGCACGCTGTTCGTGACCGGACGCACGCGAGCGCTCGCCATCCCCTCCGCTGCGGTCCTCAAGCGCAGCGAGGTCACGGCCGTCTACGTCGTCGATGCTTCGGGAGCGGCTCGGCTGCGGCAGGTGCGCCTGGGCGAGCCCGCCGGCGAAGGGCTGGTCGAAGTGCTGGCCGGGCTCGCCGTCGGCGAACGCGTCTCGCTCCAACCGGTCCGCGCAGGCATCGACGCGAGCCGAGGCGCCGACCGACCGTCATGACGCGCGCCGCGGTCCGCGCATCCGTCGCCTTGCCCCGGCACGGCTCGTAGAAGACGCATGGGCGTCTCGGGCCGCATCGCGCGCTTCTTCCTCGAATCGCGGCTCACGCCGCTGCTGGCGCTGTGCGCGCTGCTCGCCGGCGTTTTCGCGGTCATCGTCACGCCGCGCGAGGAAGAGCCCCAGATCAACGTCACCATGGCGGACGTGCTGATCCCGTTCCCCGGCGCATCGGCGAAGGATGTCGAAACCCTGGTGGCGATTCCCGCCGAGCAGGTGATCAGCCAGATCCACGGCCTGGAGCACGTGTTCTCGGTGTCCAGGCCGGGGCTCGCCGTGATCACCGCGCAGTTCAAGGTCGGCGTGCCCCGGACGGATGCGCTGGTGCGCCTCTACGACACCATCAACGCCAATCGCGACTGGCTGCCCAAGGAGCTTGGCGTCGGCGAGCCGCTGGTGAAGCCCAAGGGCATCGACGACGTGCCGATGCTGACGCTCACGCTCTGGACGGCGGACAGCGAGCGCGGCGGCTACGATCTCGAGCGCGTGGCGCACGCGCTGGAAGCGGAGCTCAAGCGCGTCCCCGGGACGCGCGAGGTGACGACGACCGGCGGCCCGGGGCGCGCGATCCGCGTTCTTCTGGAGCCCGAGCGTCTCGCCGCCTTCAAATTGACGGTGGCCGATATCCGCAGCG
>DATJBM010000017.1:0-5407 GCA_035515295.1 Casimicrobiaceae bacterium
GCGCTCGCGCAATCCGGCCGGCACACCATCCTCTTCGTCGACGAAGTGCACCGCTTCAACAAGGCGCAGCAGGACGCCTTTCTGCCCTTCGTCGAGCGGGGCCTGATCACCTTCATCGGCGCCACCACCGAGAATCCGTCGTTCGAGGTCAACAGCGCGCTGCTCTCGCGCGCGGCGGTGTACGTGCTCGAGCCGTTGAAGCCCGACGAGCTGGCGGTGCTCCTCGATCGGGCGATCGCGGCGGCGATGCCGGAGGCGACGTTCGCGACGCCGGCACGCGAGGCGATCGTCGATTACGCCGACGGCGACGGCCGGCGGCTGGTGAACCTGGTCGAGCAGCTCGCCACTGCGGCGGGCGAAGCCGGTCGTCACGACATCGATCTCGCCTTCGTCGAGGCGACGATCGCGCGCAGCCTGCGCCGCTTCGACAAGGGCGGCGACGCGTTCTACGATCAGATCTCGGCGCTGCACAAAGCGGTGCGCGGATCGGATCCCGATGCGTCGCTGTACTGGCTGTGCCGCATGCTCGACGGCGGTGCCGACCCGCTCTACGTCGGCCGGCGCATGATCCGGATGGCGAGCGAGGACATCGGGCTCGCCGACCCGCGGGCGCTGCGCGTCGCGCTGGACGCGGTGGAGACCTACGAGCGGCTGGGCACGCCGGAAGGCGAGCTCGCTCTCGCCGAGGCCGCGCTCTATCTCGCCTGCGCGCCGAAGAGCAACGCCGCCTACGTCGCCTACGACAAGGCGCGCGCGTTCATCGCCGAAGACGGCTCGCGTCCGGTGCCGATGCACATCCGCAACGCGCCGACGCGGCTCATGAAGAAGCTCGGCTACGGCAAGGGCTACCGCTACGCGCACGACGAGGAGGATGCCTACGCGGCCGGCGAGCACTACCTTCCGGACGGCATGCCGCCGGTGTCGTTCTACGAGCCGACGAGTCGCGGGCTGGAGGCGAGAATCCGGGAGAAGCTCGCCGAACTGCGCGAGCGGGACAAGAAGCACGATACGTAGCGCGGGGGCGACGGGGACTGCCCGGGACGCGCCCTCGCCGCAAACGCCGAGCTAGGGTGCCCGGCGCGGCTTCCCTCGTCAACCCACGACTGCGGTCGCCGCGCCACCCGTGTCGTTCGGCGCGGCTCATGGGCGCTTTGCCGGGCAGTCGCCGTCGCTGGTTGAACCGCCTTGGTAGAATCCGGCGCATGCTCGACATCCAGCTCCTGCGCAACGATCTCGCTTCGGTATCGGCGCGGCTCGCCGCGCGCGGCTATGCGCTCGACACGGCGAAGTTCGAGACCGCGGAAGCCGAGCGCAAGGCGATCCAGACCCGGACCCAGGCGCTGCAGGCGCAGCGCAACACGCTCTCCAAGGCGATCGGCGCGGCCAAAGGCAGGGGAGAGGATGTCTCCGGTCTCATGCGCGAGGTCGCAGGTCTCGCGAGCGAGCTGGCGGCGCTCGAGCGCCAGCTCGCCGACATCCAGGCCGGATTGCGCGACTGGCTCCTCGGCATGCCGAATCTGCCCCACGCGAGCGTGCCGGTGGGGAAGTCGGAAGCCGACAACGTCGAGGTGCGCCGCTGGGGCACGCCGCGCAGCTTCGATTTCCCGGCGCGCGATCATGTCGATATCGGCGCGACCGTCGGCGGACTGGACTTCGATGCCTCGGCGAAGCTCTCGGGGGCGCGCTTCTACACCCTGCGCGGCGCGGTGGCGCGACTCCATCGCGCGCTTGCCCAGATGATGCTCGACACCCACACCGGCGAGCACGGTTACGTCGAGCACTACGTCCCCTACATCGTCAATGCCGAGACGCTGACCGGGACGGGCCAGCTGCCGAAGTTCGAATCCGATCTGTTCTGGGTGACCAAGGGCGGCGCTCCGGACGAAGCGCGTATGTATCTCGTGCCGACGGCGGAGGTTCCGCTCGCCAACCTCGGGCGCGACACGATCGTCGCGGGCGAGGCGCTGCCCATGCGCCTCACCGCCCACACGCCATGCTTCCGCTCCGAGGCGGGAAGCTACGGCAAGGACACGCGCGGCATGATCCGCGTGCACCAGTTCGACAAGGTGGAGCTGGTGCAGATCGTCCATCCCGAGCGATCGTACGCGGCGCTCGAGGAGATGACCGGACACGCGGAGCGCGTCCTGCAGAAGCTCGAGCTGCCGTATCGCGTCGTGGCACTGTGCACCGCCGATCTCGGGTTCGCGTCGACGAAGACCTACGATCTCGAGGTCTGGCTGCCCGGTCAGGAGAAGTACCGCGAGATCTCGTCGTGCTCCAATTGCGAGGCGTTCCAGGCGCGGCGCATGCAGGCGCGCTTCCGCAACGCGCAGGGCAAGCCCGAGCTCGTGCACACGCTCAACGGCTCGGGCGTCGCGGTCGGGCGCGCCCTGGTCGCGGTCATGGAGAACTACCAGCGCGCCGACGGCGGCATCGACGTGCCGGAGGCGCTGCGCGCCTACATGGGCGGGGTTGCGTCGATTGCACCGGCGCGCTGATCACCCGGTGCGCTCGGCCACTCGGACGCTGGAGCCGATGCAGGTTCGCTTGCCCGCGCAGCATCGTTCGCCGATAATGAGCGTTGCTCGAACGCCCGCTTGAGAACTATCGATCAACGGCGGGCCGCCCCGCATTGCCGGGTGGTGAACCTGGTCAGGTCCGGAAGGAAGCAGCCATAGCTACTTCAAGCAAGTGCCGGGGGTCCGGCTCGCCTCCCGCTCTTTCGCGTCAGTTCGGCTTGATGCTTCGTTGCTCGACCGGCCCGGACGCTTGTGTACCTCTTTCGTACACGGCGCGCCGGCGCCGGTCTCGCGCCTCGCCTGAAGCCGAACGCGACGCGAAATAGCCGGGGTTCATCGGCTACGCGGGTTCGCAGGACGCGGCCTTCGCCATGACCTATCAAGCCCTCGCCCGCAAGTGGCGCCCGAAGAGCTTCGCCGAGCTCTCGGGCCAAGAGCACGTCGTGCAGGCTCTGACCAACGCGCTCGAGCGCGGGCGCCTGCATCACGCCTACCTCCTCACCGGCACGCGCGGCGTCGGCAAGACGACCATCGCGCGGATCTTCGCCAAGAGTCTCAACTGCGTGCGCGGCGTGACGGCCACGCCGTGTGGCGTGTGTCCCGCGTGCGTCGACATCGATGCGGGCCGGTTCGTCGATCTGCTCGAGCTCGATGCCGCGTCGAACACCGGCATCGACAACATGCGCGAGATCCTGGACAACGCGCGCTACGCGCCGACGGTCGGCCGCTACAAGGTGTACCTCATCGACGAGGTGCACATGCTGTCCAAGGCCGCGTTCAACTCGATGCTCAAGACGCTGGAGGAGCCACCCGAGCACGTGAAGTTCGTGCTGGCGACCACCGATCCGCAGAAGATTCCGGTCACCGTGCTCTCGCGCTGCCTGCAGTTCAATCTGAAGCTGCTGCCGGTGGCGCTGATCTCGGGCCGGCTCGCCGAGATCCTGCGCGCCGAAGGCGTGCCCATCGACGCCGCCGCCGTGGCGGTGATCGCGCGCGCGGCGCGCGGCTCGATGCGCGACGCGCTGTCCGTGCTCGACCAGGCGATCGCCTACGGCGCCGGCGAGGTGCGGGAAACTGTCGTGCGCACGATGCTCGGCGCGGCGGACGCCGACTACGCCTATCGCATCGCCGACGCGCTCGCCGCGAACGACGGTCCGGCGCTGCTCGCCGAGGCGGCTGCGCTGGGCGACCGCGGCGTGTCGCTCTCGCTCGCGCTCGACGAGCTGGCGGCATTGTTTCACCGGATCGCGATCGTGCAGGCTGTGCCCGAAGCGAGCGACGCGGTGGCCGATGCCGACCGGGTGACCGCGCTCGCCAAGGTGTTCTCGCCCGAGGCCGTACAACTCGCCTATCAGATCTGCATCCAGGGGCGTGGCGACCTCGCGCTGGCCCCGGACGAGCCGACCGGCTTCGCCATGACGCTGCTGCGCCTGCTCGCGTTCGAGCCCGCGGAGTCCGGCGGTGCGGGGAACCCCGCGCCGACCTCGCGTCCGGCGAAGAGCCCGCCGGCGTCGACGACGGCGAACCCGGTTGCGGCGCGCTCCGCGGTCGAAGCGGTGGCGCCGGCCCCGGTCGACGCCAGGACCTCGAGCGAAGGATTGCCGGCGCCCGTGGAATGGCCCGCGTTCGTCGCCGGCATGCGCCTGTCGGGCATCGCGCGCGAGCTCGCCGCGCAGGCGGAGCTCAAGGTTGCGAGCGGCAACGAGCTGGTGCTCGGCGTTCCCGAGACCGCCCGCCACCTCATCGAAAAGGCCTACGCGGACAAGCTCAAGGCCGCGCTCGAGCAGAAGCTCGGACGGCGCCTGCGCTTGCGCTTCGAGATCGGCGCGGTGGCCGACGCCACGCTGGCCGCACAGGAAAAGCGCGAGCGCGACGCGGCGCGGGAGCGCACCGAAGCGGCCTTCCGCGACGATCCCTTCGTGCAGGACATCCTGTCGCGGTTCGACGCGCGCATCCGGCCGGACTCGATCAAGCCGAGCTGACCCGCGGAGAGGCAACCATGATGAAGAATCAGCTCGCCGGGCTCATGAAGCAGGCCCAGGCGATGCAGGACAGCATGAAGAAGGCCCAGGAGGAGATCGCCAGGCTGGAGCTCGAAGGCCAGTCCGGCGCCGGCCTCGTCAAAGTGGTAATGACCGGCCGCCACGACGTCAAGCGCGTGACGATCGACCCGACGCTCATGGGCGAGGACAAGGACATGCTCGAGGATCTCGTCGCGGCGGCGGTGAACGATGCCGTGCGCAAGGTCGAGGCCGCCACACAGGAGAAGATGGCGGGCTTGACCGCCGGATTGCCGATGCCGCCCGGCTTCAAGCTGCCGTTCTGAAGGGCTTGGATGGACCCGCCCGGCAGTCTCGAGGAATTGGCGCAGGCGCTGCGCTGTTTGCCGGGGGTGGGTCCGAAGTCGGCGCAGCGCATGGCGCTGCACCTGCTGCAGTACGATCGTGAAGGCGCCCAGCGGCTCTCGCGCGCGCTCGCCTCCGCGACCCAGAACGTCCACCATTGCCAGCGCTGTAACACCTTCACCGAGGGCGAGCTGTGCGCGCTCTGCGCGTCCGCCAAGCGCGATCCGAGCCTGCTGTGCGTGGTCGAGACGCCTGCCGACCTGATGATGGTGGAGCATACCCAAGCTTACTCCGGCCTGTACTTCGTGCTCATGGGACGGCTCTCGCCCCTCGACGGCATCGGCCCCAAGGAAATCGGTCTCGAGCGGCTGCTCAGGCGGGCGCAGGACGGCGTGGTGCGGGAAGTCGTGCTCGCGACCAACTTCACCAACGAGGGCGAGGCGACTGCGCACTACATCGGGGAGCTGCTGACGGCCAAAGGGCTGACGGTCACGCGGCTGGCCCGAGGGGTGCCCGTGGGCGGGGAGCTGGAGTACGTCGACA
>DATJBM010000018.1:0-63975 GCA_035515295.1 Casimicrobiaceae bacterium
ACCGTGTCGCCGTGCACCTTCATGTACGCCTTCATCCCGCCCAGCATCTGCTGCCCGTACTCCGCGAACGGACCCGAAAACGGCGCCACCATCCCCAGCTTCACCGTGCTCTGTGCCAGCACCGCGCCGGAAAGCGCCAGACCGAACCCAACGGCGCACAGCCTAGTCGAGCGAGCTCCGATTTTCATGTTTTCCTCCGTTGATGCGCATCGACAAAAGACAGTCGTGATTCATCCGCCTCGCGAACCGAGCCGAGTCCCGGGATCCAGCGGCAAGCCGACATAGTTCTCCGCGAGCGATGCCGCGGCCAGTCGCGAGCCGACAACGTAGTCGAGCTGCGAGCGTTGCAGCTTCTGCTGGAACGGATCGTTCGGAAAGAGATGAAGCATCGAAGTCATCCACCAGGAGAAGTGTTCCGCCCGCCACACTCGCCGCAAGCACGTCTGAGAGTACGCATCCAGGCGGTCGCTGCGACCGGATGCGAAGAATTGCCGTAATGCCTGCGCGAGAACGAACACATCGGCGATGGCGAGATTCATGCCCTTGGCGCCCGTGGGCGGGACGATGTGTGCCGCGTCGCCGGCGAGGAAGAGCCGCCCGTACTGCATCGGCTCGACGACGAAGCTGCGCATCCCAGTGACGCCCTTCTCCATAATCGGTCCTTCGCGCGCCGACCAGGCGCCGTCCGTCTCCAGCCGTGCATGGAGCTCCTCCCAGATGCGCGCGTCGGGCCAGCCGCCGAGGTCTTCGTCGGGCGCCACCTGCAGGTAGAGCCGCGTGATCTGCGGCGAGCGCATGCTGTAGAGCGCGAAGCCGCGCTCGTGGCAGGCGTAGATGAGCTCCTCGCGCGTCGGCGGCGCCTGGGCCAGGATGCCGAGCCAGGCGAAGGGATAACTCCGCTCGAAAACTGTAAGCACTCCTGGCGGGATCGATTCTCGGCAAACGCCGTGAAAGCCGTCGCATCCCGCGATGAAGTCGCAGCGGAGCTCGACCTCTTCGCCTTGGCTGTGAAATAGAATGCGCGGCGAGCCGGATTCGACGTCCTGCAGCCTGACCGATTCGACTTGGAACCGCAGCTCACCGCCGGCAGCGAGTCTCGCGTGGATCAGATCCTTGACCACTTCCTGCTGGCCGTAGACGGTGATCGACTTTCCGCCCGAAAGCCTCGTCAGATCGATCCGGTGTCCCTTGCCGCCGAACCGCAGCTCGATGCCGTGATGGATGAGGCCTTGTTCCCGCATGCGATCGCCCACACCGGACGCGACGAGGAGATCCACGCTTCCCTGCTCGAGCACCCCGGCTCGCACGCGATGCTCGATGTAATCGCGCGAGCGGTTCTCCACGATGACCGAGTCGATGCCATCGCGATGCAGGAGATGCCCGAGCAGCAGACCGGCGGGTCCGGCGCCGACGATGCCGACCTGGGTGCGCTTGCGGATCATCGCGAGAAGTAGGTAAGCGAAGTGCGGCCAGTAGCGCGCGTAATTGCGCGCTACCGGTCAGCCAGAAGTCGCCACCCATCCAAGCCTAGACATGCCCGCCACACGAACGGCCATTCGTTCCAACGTGGCCACCCCGTTTCCATACGAACCCCCCTTGGTCGGCGATAGCACCCACCCTTGCCGTCCAATGCAATTTTCAAAGACTTCCCGCAGCGCGACCTGGTCTGACTCCGCTCTGCGAACGGACGTGGATTTCACGTTGCAAGCCAGCCGCCTGGGACCTCGAGCACCGGGCATGGGCGGCACGCGCCGTCGTGGCCGACGTTCTATTCGCCAGTCGAGTCGCCAACGATAGCGCTGACCGCCTATAATTCAAGAGCATTTCGCAAATAGTAACTATTTGTTTTCCGGATCGAGATAGGAGCAAGCGTGAACCAACGACTCGATCTCAATCTACTGCCAATTGCCGTGGCGCTCTACGAAGAGCGGGGCGTAAGCAGGACGGCGACCCGCCTGGGTATGAGCCAACCCGCGGTGAGTGCCGCGCTGGCGAGGCTGCGCAAGGCCTTCGACGACCCGCTGTTCGTTCGTACCGCCCACGGAATGGAGCCGACGCCTCGAGCGCACGCACTCATCGCGCCGGCGCGCGACGTGCTATCGCGTGTCCAGCGCGACGTCTTCGCGGGGCTGGCGTTCGATCCCGCGAGCGCAAAGACGACGTTCGCGTTCGCGCTCTCCGACGTGGGCGAGATGGTGTTTTTGCCTCGACTCCTCGAGCGGTTGCAGAGACTCGCTCCGCAGGCTTCCCTGCGCTCCGTCGCGCCGCCGCCGGTCGAGTTGCGCGACGGCCTCGAGACGGGTGAGATTGACCTCGCGGTAGGCTACTTTCCCGACCTCGAGACGACCAACTTCTTCCAGCAGCGGCTGTTCACGCACCACTTCTGCTGCCTGCTGCGCGCTGATCATCCGATTGCAAGCAGGCGGCTTAGCGTCAAGCAGTTCCTCTCGCTGAAGCACGTCGCGGTGCACGCCGCCGGACGCAGCCAGGAGCTGTTCGAGCGGTTTCTCGTCCGGAAACGGGTGCGCCCCAACATCGTCCTGGTCACCCCGCACTTCATGTCGCTGCCCCCGATCATCGGCAAATCCGACCTGTGCGCGACCGTTCCGCACGCGATCGGAATGTTCTTTTCAGGGCCAGGGACGAACATCAAGCCAGTGCTGCCGCCTTTCCCCGAAGCGCCACACATCGTGCTCAAGCAACACTGGCATCGCAAGGCGCATCACGATCCACGCAATCAGTGGCTGCGGCGTTTGGTGTCGGAGCTGTTCAATCAGGATTCCGACGAGTGGAAAACGGGGTAGAAGCGAAGGCTGAGTGAATGTAGTGCCAGAGCTGGAAAATTGTGACGCGCCTAGGATTTGCAGGCCTTTGTCACTTGCCGCTGGGCGCGAGGAGATGATCCTCGGAATGACTCTGCAGTTCGCTCGGTGGGCCTTCCCGTAGCTCATTCAAGCCGGTGGGATCGCCGGGAGGCCCGTCATAGGCTTTCGCGAACCCAGCGAGCGGCAAAATGAAGCTGATCGGCCTTCCCTTGTCGAAGGCCTGGATCGCCAGAGTCCGCCCTTTTTTCAGCTTCTCGATCAGCTCGGAGTCGGCTTTGTAGTCTGCCATGCAACCATTTGTAGGCAGGCAGACGACGAACGGCGCAGTCATCGCCTCTTTCTCGTCAATAACGATGCGGACGCCTGGCACCAGCGCCACGCCCAGGGGCAGCGTGACGCGCAACAGCTTCGTATCGCCCGCCTGCGGCTCGATCAGCAGGGCGATAACGAGCTTCTGGCCGGATGCGAGATGGCCGTCCGAAGCGGTGAAGCAGACTTCCTTGGTCCCAATTTCCGATGATTGTTCCGTCAGGCCCTTAGCGCAGTATTTTCTCCAGGGCGAAGAAATGACCTGCACCTGCCGCTGGCCGTTCAGCCCCGTTTCGCCCGGAGCCGCTTGCGCCGGCGGGACTGGCGGGTTTGTCGACGGCTGCTGGGCCAACGCGTGCGGCGCGATCGTCAGGGCGAGCGCAACCGTTGCGGTGGTTAACACAGTAATCGTCGTCGCAACCGATCCGACGCGATCCGTCATCAGAAGCAGTCCCTTGGTTTTGACGGCGCCAACGGTGGCCGTGGCGGAAAAGATCCCGACGATTTGCCAAGCGCAGTTTGGGCAATCCGGCACGCGAAGCGGCCCTTTGATCGACGCCACTCGTCCCAGATTGCGGCAGCAGCCTAACTCCGCTGCCTGTGAACTCCTAAGCCAGTTGAGCAGCCCGATAAACCGACGAATCAAAGGATCCAAACCTGCGTACCGGAAGATGCGAAACAAGCGTGCGCATCGCTGCGCACGCCTGCTGTCGTCTTTTCCTTTGAAAGATAGCGACCGTACGATAGCCGTCGCTGCTTGTTAGATTTCCATTATCAACGCTGAGCCGGTCCGGGGCACACAGCCGGGTTGAGGCCGCTGCCCTGATAGTCGAGCGGTCCGTTGACCTCGTGCTTGTATTTGGCGAGGACGTCGTAGCACGGCACAGGCTGGCCGGGAGGCCCCGAAAGCGGGGTGCCGACGGGAATGTTCTTCTCCAGGTCGCCGCCGCAGGACCAATTAGCGGCGTTGGCAACGTCGGTAGGACTTTCCGGGCGGGGACCCTTATACAGCGCGGTTTGCGGATAGGGGCACAGCGGACGTGTAAGCATCGTGGGTGAATTGGGGATGAAGGCAGGCACCGCCGTGTTGCCCCCTCCCATCACCTGGCTCGGTGGCACATCGTTCTCGACCCAGTTGATGACCGCGTTGAAGTCGGCTCCCTGTTGCGGCCACGGCCCGAGGCTGCTGTGGCTCAGAATGCCCAGGCCGCAGTGACTCACTCCGGGGGCATGGAACAGACGGAAGAATTTTTGGACGCCTTGGAAGCGCTTAGAGGGATCGGCTTTCGGATCGTGGGCAGCCCCCTCTGCGTACCGCGCAGCCATCACCCGATAGTAGTTGATCACGCCGCGCGGCATGATGAGGCCGTCGTTTGCGCCGACGACGGTGATCATCTTTCCGCCGGTGTCCTTGAATGCATCAAGGTCGTCGAAAGTATCGGTAAGGTCGGCTACATTATTCGACCCAGCCTGCGCTACGGCCGCGTAGGTTGTCACGGTACCCGGAGCCGATACCGTCGAATTCAACGCGACGTTTCCCCAGTGGCCAGGATAAGAAGACGGGAAAACGCCGGCGTTGTAGTAAGCCGGATCTTCCAGATCCCATCCAAACTGCACCGGGGCGAGCGCAAACGGCACGTTTCCATCCCAGAACAGGAAGTCGGTGCCGCGGTCGATCGGGAACCAGATTCTCTCGCCGGAATCGTTGCGCGGACCGTCCCACATGACATTGACCGCATCGGCTTCCGTTGGGGTAAGACAGTTCGGAGCCGCCGGCGCGTCCGGCTGACCACAGATATTGGTCTTTGCATTGAAGGTGCAAGTGCGCGGGTCGTCGATGATGCCGTCCTGCACACCGTCGTTTTTGTCGCACGCGGCGATCGCGGCGTTTTGCACGGCCGCAAGCTTTGCGCCCGCAATCACTCCGCCGGCGATGTCGTACATCGCAATCTGGCCCCACATCTGCGCGGTCTGGAAACGCGTCCAGTACATCGCGGGCGCGTTGGCCAGGATGCCGTCCAATTGGCCGGCGAGCGTTTGAGCCAGGGCATAGCCCTGATGACCGCCGGTCGAGCAGCCGTTCCAGTAGTTGTAGCGCGGCGCCTTGTGGTAATACAGGAAGGCAAGCAACTTCGACCAGAGGATCTCCTGCTGGGGCCCGTTATAAACCCAGTCCTGGATATACTGGTAGTTCAGTTGGCCGAGGCTGAGTACGCCTTGTTGGCACGTGTTGCCAGGATCGTTTGCAGGACCACCGTGTCCGCCATCGGTGCCCGATCCGACAAAGCCATTGACCACGGCCCCTGCCGAATTGACGTTGTTATTGCCGGCGCAACCGCCGCCGCCTTGACCCTCGGTGCGACCGTTCCAGTTGCCTTCCACCGTCGTGAAGTTAAAGGGCGGATCGACTGTAGAGCCGGTTACGCCGCCGTCGGTAGAATTGAGTGGCAGACCGACATAGATGGTGATGTTCTGAGGCGTCGGGTCGTTTTTGGGGGTACTGCTGTAGCTCAACACTACCAAGCAATAGTCGACGGGGACAGTCGTCGAGCTCGGGGCCCTGCCGGTGAAGGAGCTGGACTGCGCCGCGGGCGGTTGATTGGCAGGCACGATCTGCGCGTTCGCGTATGTGATATACGGAAAGATCCGCAGTATGGCCGGCAGCATGGTGCATGTCTCAGCCGCACGACTCGGTAGCGCGGCTACGCCGACGGCGAGAGCGAGTGCAGCCATCAGCGATGGGCGTGCAACAGCTCTTATGTCCGGCATGAGTTCCTCCTTTATCAAATGGGCTCCATTCGTCTTGCGCTCGTAGGCTCCGATGTTCGCGCTTTCGTTTGTCGTCAGCACACCGGCAGCCTCAGGCTCAACTTGAGCGCCTCAGCGAGATTAGCGCGTTCCGAGTATTGTTCAACGGGCATTTCTCCAATAATGATTATTTGTTTTTCGGATGTGCTCCTCAACTGGGCGATATGCGCATGCGGATGCGCTGCCTCGGCACCCCCCTCGGCCAAGTGCCGTGCACCAACAATGCAATAGCTGAAAATCATCACGGTTCATCGCGTAGCGTCGGTTGGCCGTCGGAAGTAGCGCGTCTCTCTGGCGGCCCACTGATCTCGAAGTCTTCTTAGTGCCGCTGGACCGCACCATGTGGAAGCTGGACCCGGGTGCTAAGCTCCTGCCTATGCGCTACGCGCAATATCTGCGTCGCCGTTGTGGTCGCCTCGGCACATGATCCTGGCCGGCGACGCAACGGACACGCAATTCGGCCCGTGGAACCCAGGGATCGAGTCGCCCGTGCCTCGGCATCTGCGCCATCTCCAGACGATCTTCCGTCCGGAGAACGTTTTCACGCGCGTGCAGGACGCCGATGAGCTGCGAGACCTGACCGGACTCGAGCTTGCGGAAATCGTGGCTTTCCGGCCCGAGCGACTCGCCCTGCACGAGCTGCTGGTCCGCGTCACGGCCGACCTTTCGGTGCCGGATGGACAGCAGATCGAGGACCTCGGCATCAACTTCCGCGAAATCGTCGGCACGGTCCTGAAGCGCTACGTCGAGCCGCAAATGAGCGCGATCGCGTCTGCCTACGACGACTTGCGTGGCCGGCTGGGAGCACGCATCGAGGCCGAGCTCGGGCCGCCGGGCGACGCCTCGAGCGCCACCGCTTCCACGGCCGGGCAGGCGAAGATCTCCGAGCTGTTTCCGTTTCTTCGCCGCCGGCGCGCAACGGCTTCGGGCGCGACTCCCTCGGTCCCGGAATCCGACCTGATCTCCATTCTCGAGTCCAGGATGTCGGCGACGAACGACCCCCTGGGCCGCGCCGCCGCGCGCGCGCTGCACAAGGTTCTGGCCGCGCTGCTCGCTCGTCACGGCCGTTTCTGGGGTCCTCGCGAGGCCGTCGGATCGCTGGCGACCGATATCGCGTGCAACGACTATGGAAGCGAGGTGATCGGAAAGCTCCTCGAACCCATGCTCGCGCGCGCCGTGGAGAAGGAAGGCTATCGCGCGCTCGCCCGGCAGGAGCACCCCGTGGTCATGAACACCAAGGGCCCCTCCGCATCGGGCAAGAGCACGCTTCGCCCGCTCCAGAGGGGGCTCGCCCGCCGCATCGGGGTCGACTGGGGCGACTTCGCGCTGATCAGCCCGGACATCTGGCGCAAGCAACTCCTCGACTACGGCTCGCTCGGCCCTCACTACAAGTACGGCGGCGCGTTCACCGCGGACGAGCTGCACCACGTCGATCAGAAGCTCGATCGCTACATGGCGCGCAAGGCCGAGCTCGGCCACATGCCGCACCTTCTCATCGATCGGTTCCGCTTCGACAGCTTCGCGTCCGATTCGGACGAGGCCGGGAGCAACCTGCTCACGCGCTTCGGGCAGATCGTCTACATGTTCTTCCTCGTCACGCCTCCGTCATCGCTCGTCGAGCGGGCGTGGAAGCGCGGGTTGCAGGTGGGCCGCTACAAATCGGTCGACGACATCCTGGCCCACAGCGTCGAGGCGTACGCCGGCATGCCGCAGCTGTTCTTCACCTGGATAGCGCGGAGCGACAAGCGCGTGCACTTCGAATTCCTCGACAACAGCGTCCCCTTCGGAGAGCCGCCGCGGACCATCGCCTTCGGGTGGAACGACCGGTTGAATGTCCTCGACGTCGGCGGGATGCTCGACATCGAGCGCTTCCGGCGCGTCGACGTCGACGCCAAGGCGCCCGGGCGCCTCTATCCGGAGCCGGCGCTGCTCGGGCCGGAAAGGAACGCCGCCTTTCTGAAGCAAAGCGTCGACCGCTTCGGCACAGTCGACTTCGCGGAGCAGGAGACCGGTCGGGTCTATCTCAGGTTGTCCTTGGGGCGCCCGATCTGGGCGGATCGTTCGCTGTTGCAGCAGGCACTCGGCGATCCCGACACGCGTGCAGGCGTTGCGGCAGTCGCCCCGGCGGCGCTCGACGGCGCTCTGCCCGCGCCGAATCGGCCGACGCTCCTGGCGCGCGACGAAGCAACGCACACGGTCGGGGCGTGGGGCTCGCCCCGGCACGAGCATCGGGGCCAGGCGGTGGCCGAGTCGTGACGAAGCGTCGACCGCCGGCGCCGGGGCTCACCCGGATGCCGGCGCCGGCGCGATGACCTGTCCGTCCTTCACCGGCAGCGTCGGTCCCGGCTTGGACGACATGCGCAGCGTGCCCTCCTTGCCCTCGAGCCGGTAAGTGACGTCGTAGCCGACGAGCTTCTGCGTCGTGTCGTTGACGGTCTTGCAGCGATGCTCCGTCGTCGTCACGACGTTCTTCTCCTGCATGTTCCCCTGCACTTTGTTGCCGACGTAGGCGCCGCCCGCAGCGCCGGCGATCGTCGCCACCGTCCTGCCCGTGCCGCTGCCGATGGCGCTGCCCAGAAGGCCGCCGGCGACGCCGCCCACTACCATGCCGGTCACGCGATTCGGGTCCTTGGTCGGAGCCCTCTTCGTTACCTGCACGTCCTGGCATTCCTCGCGCGGCGTGACGACGGTCTCCGTGACCTCCTTGACCGCGACCACGTCGGCGAACTTCGGCCTGGTCATCACTTTGTAACCCGTGACCGCGCCCGCCGAAACGACCACCATCGCGATACCGCCGATCACGACTCCCTTGATCATCGAGCTGTCCATGGCCTGCCCTCCCTGGCTGAAGCCTTAAGCACCGGACGAAGTTAGCCGCGCACCGCCGGCGCTCGCGCCGGGATGATCTTAGCACGGCAGGCAGAGCCCCCGCGCGGCGAGGTGTACCATCCTGAACACGGGACGAGGAAGCATGAATCGCGCGACGGAGGACTGGCCGGCGCTGCCGCTCGAGCAGTGGCGCGACACGTGCGCGACGCTGCAGCTGTGGACGCAGGTGATCGGCAAGCTGCGGCTCGCGCAGACGCCGTGGCTCAATCACTCGTGGCACGTGCCGCTCTACGTGACCGCGCGGGGGCTCACCACGTCGCCGATCTTTGTCGGCGAGCGCGCATTGGAGGTTGTCTTCGACTTCGTCGATCACAAGCTCTCCATGCTGTCGAGCGACGGTGGGCGCGCCGAGCTGGATCTCGTCCCGCGCACCGTCGCCGATTTCTACCGCCGGGTACAGTCGACGCTGCAAGCGCTCGGCTTCGCCATTCCGATCAGCTCCATGCCGAGCGAGATTTCCGATGCCATCCCGTTCGAGGAAGACACTCGGCACCGCGCTTACGATGCCGATTACGCCCACCGCTTCTGGCGCGTGCTCCTGCAATCGGCGCGCGTGTTCGCCCAGTTCCGCACGTCGTTCCTCGGCAAGTCCAGCCCCGTGCACTTCTTCTGGGGAAGCTTCGACCTCGCGCTGACGCGCTTCTCGGGTCGGCCCGCGCCGCCTCACCCCGGCGGCGTGCCACACCTGCCCGACGCGGTGGTGCGCGAAGCGTATTCGCACGAGGTCGCGAGCGCGGGCTTCTGGCCGGGCGGCAGCGGCGTCGACGCTTCGTTTTACTCGTACGCCTATCCGGAGCCGCCCGGCTACCGCGATGCCGCCGTCGCGCCTCGCGCCGCGGCCTACGATGCGAAGCTGGGCGAGTTCCTGCTTCCGTACGAAGCGGTGCGCGGCGCGGCCGATCCGGCGGGCGAGTTGCTGTCGTTTCTGCAATCGACGTACGAGGCGGCGGCGGACCGCGGAGGCTGGGATCGCGCGGCGCTCGAGTGCCGTCTCGGGCAGCCCGGCGTGCCGCGCATGATCGGCTGACCCGCGCCGCGACTTGCGCCATCGGTCAACTCAGGACAGCGACCCGCCGAGCAGCCGGCCCGCTCCGTAGGTGATGGCCGCAGCGAGGCAGCCGAAAACGATCTGGCGACCCGCGGAGAACGCCGCGCCGCGGCCGTTGAAGAGCGACGTGAGCGCGCCGATCGCAGCCAGCGCCAGAGCGCTCACCCCGATGCAGGCGACGATCGCGGCCTGATCGCTCAGCCACGCGAAGGGCACTGTCGGGAAGATCGCGCCGCAGGAGAAGAGCGCGAACGACGTCCCGCCGGCGCTCCAAGGATTGCCGCCGAGCTCCGCCGGATCGATGCCCAGCTCCTCGCGCGCCAGCGTGTCGAGCGCGCCTTTCTTGTCGCGCATGAGCTCCGCCGCGACGCGCTGCGCGTCCTCCTTCGGCAGGCCCTTCGCCTGGAAGATGAGCGCGAGCTCCTTTTGCTCGGCCTGCGGCGTTTGCTCGAGCTCCTCGGCTTCTTTGCCGATCTGGGTGCGGGCCAGCTCCCGCGCGTTAGTGACCGAAAGCCATTCGCCGAGCGCCATCGAGCAGGCGCCAGCGATCAGCCCTGCCAAGCCGGTGAGCAGGATGGCCTTGCCGGAAGTTCCCGCGCCGGCCACCCCCATGACGAGGCAGAAGTTCGACACGAGCCCGTCGTTCGCACCGAGCACCGCGGCGCGCAGGTTGTTGCCGGACGCGCCGCGATGCCACGGCTCGGCGCGGGCGATGTCGGCGCCGGTGACGCCTCGCGCCCCGCCCGGGCTGCCGGCCACCGCCTGCACGACGGCGGCGTGGCCGCGCTCGTCGGCGGAGAGCGCCCGCGCATCCGCCTGCGCGGAGTACTTGTTGCGGTCGGCGAATTCCGCCGCGGCGATGGTGGGCAGCACGAAGCGCGGTCCGAAGTGCTTCGCCAGCCGGGCGAGGAGCCGCGTGCGGAAGTCCGGAACGAAGGCCTCCTCCTTCACGCCGGCGCGCTCAAGCTTGTCGCGCCAGAACTGCGCGTGGCCCGCTTCCGCGCGTGCAAGCTGCAGGAAAAGGTCCTTGCGCACCGGGTCGCTCTCCGCCGCGGCGAGCGCCGTGTAGAGCGCGGCGCCGTTCATTTCGTCGCGCAGGTTGTCGCGGTAGCGCGTGGTGTCGTCGTTCATCTTGAGCCACGCGAGACGCAGCGTCATCGCACAGCGGTCTTGCCTAGGCTATCAGGGCGCCGCGAAGCGGAAAAGGTCGCTCGAGCCCACCACGATTCGCCGTGATAGCATAGGTCGCAGTGGAGTCGAAAGTCACCCAGCAGGCGCAAGCCGCGATCGATTGGCGCGAGCACCTCGTCCGCTACGGCGGCGACGCCTATCCGGAGATCATCGAGCGCGCGGAAGGCTGCTACGTCTACGACGCCGCCGGCCGGAAGATCCTCGACTTCACCTCCGGCCAGATGTGCGCCACGGTCGGGCACAACCATCCGCGCGTGGTCGCCGCCATCCGCAAGAGCTGCGAGACCGCGCTGCACCTGTTCTCGGGAATGATCCCGCGCAGCGTCGTCGAGCTCGCGCAGGCGCTGGCGCGGATCCTGCCCGCGCCGCTCGCGAAGTCGCTGTTCCTGTCGACCGGCAGCGAGAGCAACGAAGCGGCGATCAAGATGGCGAAGCTCTATACGCAGAGCTTCGAGATCGTAGGGCTGGGCGGATCGTGGCACGGCGTCACCGCCAGCGCGGGCTCCGTTTCCTTCGCCAGCGACCGCAAGGGATACGGTCCGGCGATGCCGGGAACCTTCGTGTTGCCGGAGCCGAACGCCTACCGCTGCCCGGTGAAGCATTGCCGCGACCGGTGCGACCGCACCTGCATGAAGGTCGGGCTCGAGCTCTACGACATGCAGTCGAGCGGATCGCGGGCGGCGATCGTCGCCGAGCCGGTGATCAGCGCCGGCGGCGTGATCGTGCCGCCCGACGGCTATTTCGCGGCGCTCAAGGACGAGGCGCGCAAGCGCGGAATGCTGCTCATCTTCGACGAGGCCCAGACCGCCTTCGGCCGTCTCGGCGATTGGTTCGCCGCGACGCTCTTCGGCGTCACGCCGGACATCATGACCGTCTCCAAGACCCTCGGCGGCGGCATACCGCTCGCCGCGGTCATCACCAGCGACGAGATCGAGGCGAAGTGCCAGGAGCGCGGGTTCGCCTTCTACACCTCGCATGTCTCGGACCCGCTTCCGGCCAGTGTCGGGCTGGCCGTGCTGCAGACGGTCGAGCAGGAGGGCCTGCTCTCGCGCGCCCGGGAGATGGGCGATTACCTCGCCGAGGGCCTACGCGGGCTCGCGCGCCGCCACGCCGAGATCGGCGACGTGCGCGGGATCGGGCTGCTGCGCGGCGTCGAGCTGGTCAAGGACCGGGAGACCCGCGAGCCCAACCACGAGCTCGGCGCGCTCACCACCGCGCGCTGCCTCGAGCTGGGATTGAGCATGAACATCCGCCGCCGTCCCGAGCGGGGGTCGGTCTGGCGGATCGCGCCGCCCCTCACGGTCGCGCCCGAGGACATCGACCTCGCGATGAGCATTTTCGATCAGGCGCTCGTCGAGTCGAAGGATGCGCTGGCGCGCAAAGCGCGGGGCCGCTGACGCTTCCCACCCGGCGGGGGGGTGGGTAGAATGATTTGAGCCCCGAGGCCTCGGGCGCGCCCCGGATTTTCGCCGTCGAATTCAACTTCAAAGGAGAGAACAATGCGCACGACGTGGATCAAGGCGCTTGCACTCGCCGCCGTGCTGGGCCTGGTAGCAGCCCTGCCGGCCGCCGCCGACGAGCTCGCGAACATCAAGAGCAAAGGAACGCTGGTGGTGGGCACCAAGGCGGACTACCCGCCGTTCGGCTACCTCGATCCCAGCGGCAAGATCGTCGGCTTCGAGCCCGACCTCGCGGCGGACGTCGCCAAGCGGCTGGGCGTCAAGCTGGAGCTCGTGCCCGTGGTGGCGTCGAACCGCATCCAGTTTCTTGAGCAGGGCAAGATCGACCTGATGATCGCGACGATGAGCGACACGCCCGAGCGGGCGAAGATCGTGGACATCGTCCAGCCCGATTATTACGCGTCCGGCACCAACGTGATGGCGAAGAAGTCGGAGCAACTTACGAGCTGGGAGCAGCTCAGAGGCAAGAAGGTCTGCCTCATCCAGGGCTCGTTCTACAACAAGGAGCTGCAGGAGAAGTACGGCATCCAGGGCGTCGCGTTCCCGGGAACCGCCGAGGTCTACAACGCGCTGCGCAATGGCGACTGCGTCGGCTTCGCCTACGACGACACGGCGATCATCGGCCAGCTGCAGAAGCCGGAGTGGAAGGACTACGAGATGCCGCTCGACTCGATCCTGGTGCAGCCGTGGGGTCTCGCGGTCAAGAAGGGCGAGACCGCGTTCGCCGACTTCATGTCGAAGACGGTCACCGACTGGCACAAGACCGGGTTCATCATCGAGCTCGAGAAGAAGTACGGCATCAAGCCGACGAAGTTCGCCGAGCAGATGCACGACAAGTACAGCAAGTAGCCCAGCCGGGCGTGAAGCGGCACCTGCCCGCAGTCGGGCCGACCTGAAGGGGCCGGCCCGATGCAGCCTGTCTGGGGCTGGTTCCGGTGGCTGTACGACACCACCGGGATCAACCTCACCATCTTCTACGATGCGTTCGACCGGAGCCGCTTCGCGAGCGGCTTCTGGACGACCGTCAGGCTGTCGCTCATCTGCATCGGAGCCTCGATCGCGATCGGCATCCTCGGCGCGCTGATCCAGACCACGCGGCTGCGCGTCGCCCGCGCCGTGGTCGACGGCTACGTGCAGGCGTTCCGCAACACCCCGCCGCTCGTCCAGCTCTACTTCTTCTTCTTCGGCTTGAACGCAGTGCTCGGCACCTTGCCGTCGCGGCCCTCGCTCTCCAACGTGGTGTGGGCCATCGTCTCGCTGTCGCTGTTCGCCGGCGCGTTCAACGTCGAGATCTTCCGTTCGGGCATCGAGGCCGTGCCGCGCAACACGATCGAGGCCGCGGAGTCGCTCGGCTTCAGCCGTCTGCAGACGTACTTCCGGGTCGTGTTCCCGCTCGCGTTCCGCATCAGCCTGCCCGCGCTCAACAACAACCTCGTGAACCTGGTGAAGACGACGACGCTCGCCTACGCGATCGCGGTCCCGGAGATGCTGTACGTGTCGAGCCAGATCTGGTCGGACGAGCTCAACGTGACGGCGATGATGAACGTGCTCCTGATCTGCTACTTCTTCCTGGTCGGCGTGCTCGTGTTCGCCATGGATCGCCTGGAGCGCGCGCTCAAGGTGCCGGGGTTCGGAGCATGAGCGGATCGGCGCCTATCGATCGCGTGCTGCCGGTGCTGCTGCCCGCGGCGGCGCGCACGCTGCGCGAGGCGCAATACGAACGGCGGTCCGGCGTGCCGACGCTGCGGCTCAAGCTCTCGCACGGCGTGGCGCTGCTCGTCGCGTTCGCGCTCGCCTGCGGGATCGCGCAGGCCCAGGCGGGATCGCACTCGCCGTCGATCCTCGCGACGATCTGGAAGTGGACTCCGCTGCTCGCCCGCGGCTTCGTCTTCAACCTCGCGATCAGCTTTGTGGCCATGGCGAGCGGAACGCTCGCCGGATTCTTCCTCGGTTTCACCTACATCTCGCTCCTGCCGCCGGTGCGGAGGGCGGGCTGGCTGGTCACCAACTTCTTCCGCAACGCCCCTTGGCTGGTGCTGCTCTTCTACTGCATGTTCCTGCTGCCGTTCCAGGTTAGCGTCTTCGGCACTACGATCCCGATCCCGGACTGGACCAAGGCGACGCTCGGGCTCGCGCTGCCGGTGATGGCCAACGTCGCCGAGGTCGTGCGCGGCGCGATGCAGTCGATTCCGACCACGCAGTGGGAAGCCGCCGCGTCGCTCGCCTTCAACCGCCGGCAGACGCTGTGGCGGATCATCGTCCCCCAATGCATCAAGCGCATGCTGCCGCCGTGGATGAACCTCTACGCCATTCTCACGATGTCGACCGTGCTGGCCTCGATCGTCGGGGTGAACGAAATGATGACCCTCACCCAGCGGGCGCTTTCCGCGGAAGGCCGGGCGGAGCTGCTGCTGCCCTTCTACGGCTACGTCCTGCTGTGGTTCTTCGTCTACTGCTATCCGATCGCGCGGTGGACGATCCGGATGGAAGCGCGCTACGCGGTCGTGCAATAGGGCCTGCCCAGACGACGATGCCGTCGACCAGCAGCGAGCCGATCGTCGTTCTCGACGATGTGCATCAGTCGTACGGGCCGGTGGAGGTGCTGAAGGGCGTTTCGTTCCGCGTCGCCCGCGCGGCCGTCGTGTGCATCATCGGTCCGTCCGGGTCCGGCAAGTCGACGCTGCTCCGGTGCATCAACGGCCTGGTACCCATCCAGCGCGGCACGATCCGCGTGGCCGACTTCAACGTCCACGAGCTGCGCACCGACCAGGAGCGCATCGCCCTGCGCAAGGAAGTCTCGATGGTGTTCCAGCAGTACAACCTCTTTCCGCACAAGACGGCGCTGGAGAACGTCATGATGGCGCCGATCACCGTGCTCAAGGAGGACCCGAAGGAGGTGCGCGAGCGGGCGCTGGCGCTGCTCGCCAAGGTGGGCTTGAGCGCGAAGCGCGACGCGTATCCGGGCGAGCTTTCCGGCGGGCAGCAGCAGCGGGTCGCCATCGCCCGGTCGCTGGCGATGCGACCGGAGGTGATGCTCTTCGACGAGGTCACGGCCGCGCTCGACCCGGAAACGGTCAAGGAGGTGCTGAACACGATCCGCGAAGTCGCGAGCGAAGGCATGACCTGCATCCTGGTCACGCACGAGATGCGCTTCGCGCGCGAGCTGGCCGACGAGGTGCACTTCACCGATCACGGGCTGATCGTCGAGTCGGCCCCGCCCGACGAGCTTTTCGATCGCCCGCAGAAGGAGCGCACCCGCGCGTTCCTGTCGCAGGTGCTCTGACGCTTCCAGAGCAGCGCGACATTTCCCGGGTCGATCGCACGCACCGCCAGCATGCAGCGCTACTCCGTCTTCTCGCTGCTCGGCCACGCGTTGCGCGGACGCGACGATTGGCCACTCGCGTGGCGCAGCCCCGAGCCGAAGAAGCGCTACGACGTGGTTATCGTCGGCGGCGGCGGCCACGGGCTCGCGACCGCCTACTACCTCGCCAAAGAGCACGGCATCCGCGACGTCGCGGTGCTCGAGAAAGGCGCGATCGGGCTGGGCAACACCGGCCGCAACACCACCATCGTGCGTTCAAACTACCACCTCGATCCGAACGCGCATTTCTACGAGCACTCGCTGAAGCTCTGGGAGGGCCTGTCGCAGGAGCTCAACTTCAACGTGATGTACAGCCCGCGGGGCGTGCTCAACCTCGTGCACACGCCGCAGGATGCGGATGCGGCGATGCGCCGCGGCAACGCGATGCGGCTCAACGGCATCGATGCGCGGTTCCTAGCGCGCGATGAGATCGCTCGCTGGATTCCGGAGCTCGATTGTTCTGCGGACGCCCGCTTCCCCATCCTCGGCGGGCTGCTGCAGCCGCGCGGCGGAACGGTGCGCCACGACGCGGTCGCCTGGGGATACGCCCGCGCGGCGGACGCGCTCGGCGTCGACATTCTCCAGCAATGCGAAGTCACGGGGATCCGCGTCGAGCGCCGCGCGATCGCCGGCGTGCGCACCACGCTCGGCGACATCGCGACCGACAGGCTCGGCATCGCGGTGGCCGGCTGGTCGAGCCGGGTGGCCGCGATGGCGGGCATCCGACTGCCGATCGAGTCGTACCCGCTGCAGGCGATGGTCTCCGAGCCGGTGAAGCCTGTGCTCCACACCGTCGTGACGTCGGGCGCCGTGCACTTCTACGTGAGTCAGTCGGACCGCGGCGAGCTGGTGATGGGCGGCGACCTCGACTTCCACAGCTCGTACGCGCAGCGCGGCAACCTGCCGCGGATCCAGGATGTCGTGAGCGCCTGCGTCGCGCTCTTTCCCAGCTTCGGCCGCCTGCGGCTGATGCGCACCTGGGGCGGCGTGATGGACATGACGATGGACGGCAGCCCGATCATCGCCAAGCTCCCGCTGAAAGGCCTCTACATGACCGGCGGCTGGTGCTACGGCGGCTTCAAGGCCACGCCCGCGTCGGGCTGGACGCTCGCCTGGACGATCGCGCACGACGAGCCGCATCCGCTCAACGCCGCGTTCACCCTCGAGCGCTTCGCGTCCGGCGCGACCATCGACGAGAAGGGTGCGGGGCCGAACCCGTGGGCGCATTGACAGGACCGGCTGCTTTCCCACGCGTTGCCTCCGCGCTCGGCGGCGGCCGGGACGCGCCGGGCGCGCCATGATGCTCATTCCCTGCCCGTGGTGCGGCCCGCGCGGCCAGATCGAGTTCGTGCACGGCGGCGACGCTTCGCTGCGGCGCCCGGAGCAGGACGCGCCGATGGCGCAGTGGGTCGACTACGTCTACCTGCGCGACAACCCCTGCGGACCGAGCGAGGAGCTGTGGTACCACGCCATGGGGTGCCGGAGCTGGTTCCGGCTGCGCCGCGACACGCGCACGCACGACATCGCCGCAAGCGCGCCTCTCCGCGAGCCGCCCGCCGGCGAAGCGCAGCGCGACGACCGCGACGAGAGCAAGCCGTGACGCAGCGCTGGCGGCTCGAGCGCGGCGGCGAGATCGATCGCTCGCGCCCGCTCGCCTTCGAATTTGACGGCGCGCGCTACGAGGGCTTTGCCGGCGACACGCTCGCCTCGGCGCTGCTCGCCAACGGCGTGCATCTCGTCGCCCGCAGCTTCAAGTATCACCGGCCGCGCGGCATCTACACCGCCGGCTGCGAGGAGCCGAGCGCGCTGGTCCAGCTCGCGCTGGGGGCCCGCACCGAGCCGAACACGCGCGCCACCATCGTCGAGCTCTACGAGGGATTGCAGGCAGCGAGCCAGAACTGCTGGCCGTCGCTGCGCTTCGATCTCGGCGCGGTCGCGAACGCGCTGTGGCCGATGCTGCCCGCGGGCTTCTACTACAAGACGTTCATGTGGCCGGGGACACCGCGCTGGTGGCTCAAGTACGAGCACTTCATCCGTCGCGCGGCCGGCATGGGAATCGCGCCGCGAGTGCCGGATCCGGCGCGCTACGACCATCAGTACGCGCACTGCGATGTCCTGGTGATCGGCGGCGGGCCCGCCGGGCTCGCGGCGGCGCACGCGGCGGCGCGGCGAGGCGCGCGCGTCATCGTGTGCCAGCAGTCGGCTCGCTTCGCGGTGCGGCGTGCCGGAAGCGATTTGGCGGGCGACGCGCGCGCAGCTCAGCGCATCGACGATAAGCTCGCGGAGCTCCGCGCCAACCCCAACGTCACGCTGCTCGCGCGCACCGCCGCCTTCGGCTACTACGACGGCAACCTAGTCGCCGCGGTCGAGCGCCTCACGGACCATGTGGCGGCCGCTCCGGCACATCTGCCACGCCAGCGGCTGTGGATGATCCGCGCGAAGGCCGTCGTGCTCGCGACCGGCGCGATCGAGCGGGGCATCGCGTACGCGAGCAACGACCTGCCGGGGACCTTTCTCGCCGGCGCCGTGCTGGCGTATACCGATCGCTACGCGGTGCGTCTCGGAAACCGCGCCGTCGTCTTTACCACCCACGATCTCGGCTATCCGGCCGCGCTCGCGCTCCACCGAGCCGGCATGGCGATCGAAGCGATCGTCGACGTGCGACCAGAGGCGCGCCTCGAGGGCGAGTGGCCGCGGCGGGCGCGCGCCGCGGGACTTCGGCTGCTGCCCGATTCGGCGGTCGTGAAGGCGCACGGAGGCCGCCGCGTTGCCGGAGTCGAGGTGCGCTCGCGCGGCAGCGAAAAGACGCAGTCGCTGCCTTGTGACGTCGTCGCGGTGTCGGGCGGCTACAGTCCCGCCGTGCACCTCTACTCGCAGGCGCGCGGACGGTTGCGCTACGACGAAACGCTCGCCGCCTTCGTCCCCGACGCCTCGCCAATGCCGATCTTCACCGCCGGCGCGCTGCAGGGCTCTTTCGACTGTGCCGCCGCGATCGCGGAAGGAGAGGCCGCCGGCGCGGCCGCGGCCGATCGTGCGGCACGTCCGATGGGCTGGACGCGCGGTCCCGCACCATCGGAAGGGCCGCCTTCGGCCGGCACGCAGGATGCTGCATCGAAAACCCCCGCCCCGCTGGCCGTGCAAGCCACTTGGGCCACGCACGCGGATCGGCGCGGCGCGAAATCGTTCGTCGACCTGCAGGAGGACGTCAGCGTGCGCGACATTTCGATCGCGAATCGCGAGGGCTACCGCTCGGTCGAGCACCTCAAGCGCTACACCACGCTCGGCATGGGCACCGACCAGGGCAAGACCAGCAACGTCATCGGCCTCGCGCTGATGAGCGAGGCTCTGGGCGTTGCGATTCCCGCGGTGGGCACGACCACCTTCCGTCCTCCCTACACGCCCGTCACGCTCGGCGCGCTGCCAGGCGACGCCCACGGAGCGCACGTCGAGCCGACGCGCTACTCCGCCATGCACGGGTGGCATGCGGAGCGCGGCGTGCGCTTCGTCAACGCCGGGCTGTGGAAGCGGCCGCACTCCTATCCGCGGCCGGGCGAGTCGGAGGACAACGCCGCCAACCGCGAGGCGCGCAACGTCCGCGAGAACGTCGGCATCGTCGACGTCTCCACCCTCGGCAAGATCGAGCTTCAGGGGCGCGACGCCGGCGAGTTTCTGAACCGTGTCTACGCCAACCGGTTCGACACGCTCGCCGTCGGCCGCTGCCGCTACGGGATCATGCTGCGCGAGGACGGCATCGTGCGCGACGACGGCACGACCTCGCGTCTCGACGAGCGGCACTACCTGATGACGACCACGACGGCCAACGCGGCGTCGATCATGCAACACCTGGAGCGCCTTCTGCAGGTCGATTGGCCGGAGCTCGATGTGTATGCGACCTCCGTCACCGAGCAATGGGCGGCGGCCGCGCTGTCGGGGCCGAAGTCGCGCTCGGTGCTGGAGCGCTGCGTCGACACCGACGTGTCCAACGCCGCCCTGCCCTTTCTCGGCCTCGCCCGCTGCCATGTACGAACCGCGCAGGGCGAAGTGCAGGCCCGCGTGCTGCGCATCAGCTACTCGGGCGAGCTTGCCTACGAGATCCACGTGCCTGCGGATCGAGGCCGCGCGCTGTGGGAGGCGCTGATCGCCGCCGGCGAATCATTCGGCATCTTGCCCTACGGCACCGAGGCGATGACGACGCTGCGCGTCGAGAAAGGGCACGTCGTGATCGGCGCCGAGATCGACGGGCGCACGACCGCCGCCGATCTCGGCATGGAAAAGCTCGTCGCCCCCGGCAAATGGTGCATCGGCCAGCCGCTGCTCACGCGCCCGGCGCTCGTGGCTCCCGATCGTTGGCAACTCGTCGGCCTCAAGCCGGTCGAGCGCGTGCCGATTCCTCGCGGCGGGAAGATCGTCGCCGATCCGCACCGCCGGCCGCCCAACCCGATGCTCGGCCACGTCACGTCGTGGTGCTTCAGCCCGCATCTCGACGCCTGGATCGCGCTCGGCCTCGTATCGGCGGGCCGCTCGCGGCACGGCGAGCGGCTGTGGGCCGTCTCGCCGCTCTCGGGTGAGAAGGTGCAGGTCGAGATCGTAGCGCCGGTGTTCATCGATCCCGAAGGCGCGCGGGTGCGATCGTGACGGAGGCTCGGGCATCGGCGGCGCCGATCGGCCTCGCGGAGGTTCGCTGGACGTTCACCTGGAACGTTCGGGGCGACGCGAGCGCGCCGTCGTTCGTCTCCGAAGCGCAGCGCCTGAGCGGTCTCGCCTTGCCGCTCGAGCCGTGCACCGGCACGCGCGCCGCGGCGCGCAGCATGCTGTGGCTGGGCCCGCGATCGTGGCTGTGGATCGACGGCGCGGACGGCGCGGCGCCGGATTTCGACTCCTCGCGCAGCGTCTTGAACGCGGTCGCGGGCGCGCTGTTCGACCTGAGCGCCGCCTACGCGGGCTGGCGCCTCTCCGGCGCGCTCGCCGCGACGGTGCTGAACCGCGGCTGCCCGCTCGATCTGCGCCCGCGCGCTTTCCCAGCGGGTCGCTGCGCGCAGAGCCTGCTGGGACACCTTCCGGCGCTGTTCTACAGGCCGACCGAGCGGCCTTTGTTCGTCGTCATGGTGCCGCGCAGCCTCGCGGCCGATGCCTGGGAGCAGCTGCGCGGGTATGCCGAAGCGGAGGGCTGCACGATCGAAGCCGCCATGTCATTCGGGCGCTTCGGAGGCGACTGATGTCCCGGATGGCGTCCCGCCCGAAGCTGCGCAAGCCATGACTCCCACCGAGCTCGCGGCGTTCCTGCAAGCCCACGGCATCGAAGCGAAGCGCATCGAGCATCCGCCCGTGTTCACGGTCGAGGAATCGGAGCGGCTGGTGCCGCCGCTTCCGGGCACAAAGACCAAGAACCTGTTCCTGCGCGACAAGAAGGGGACCCGCCATTTCCTGCTCAGCGCCCCGCACGATCTCGCGGTCGACCTCGACGCGCTCGCGACGAAGCTCGGTACGGGACGCCTCGGATTGGCCTCGCCCGAGCGGCTGCTCAAGCACCTCGGCGTGACGCCCGGGTCGGTGAGCCTGCTCGCGCTCGCCAACGACGCAGTTCACGCCGTCGAGCTGATCCTCGATCGGCGCATCTCCGAGGCCGAGGCCGTGCACGCGCATCCGCTCGCGAACGACGCGACGATGGTCATCGCCCAGTCGGATTTGCGGCGCTTCCTCGCGGCGACCGGCCATGCGCCGCGGGTGATCGACGTGCCGGCGCGCGCGGAAGCGAAGCGACCCTGAAGCGGTGCCCGCCGGTCAGCGATTGCGCTTGGCGCGCACCGACTCCAGCCCCCCGCACAGAGCGGCCGCGCCGTCGATGATGCGCGGCGAGGCGCGATCGATCGTGTCCGCGTCGAGCACGATGAAGTTGCCGTGCTTCGTCGCGGAGAGCCAGCGAAGCTTGCGCCATTGATCGAGCCCGTCGCCGCCGTCGGCGGACGCATCCGTCGTGACGATCGCTTCCGGATCGGCCGCGATGACCGCCTCGATGGAAACCGAGGGAACGAGAGCCGGGAGGTCGGCGAAGATGTTTACCCCGCCGCAGAGCCGGATCGCGTCGTTGATGATATGCCGGCCACTGATCGTGAGAAGCGGGTGCGCCCATACCTGCCAGAAAAGGCGGACCGGAGCGCGGTCGGCGTAGCGCGACCGCAACTCGGACAGGCGTGCGGAGAATGCGGCAGCGGCTTCGCGGGCGCGCGGCTCCGATCCCGCCAGCGCCCCCAGGCGAAGCATCGTCCGGGGAAGGTCCTCCAGCCGGCGCGGCTCGGTGTAGAAGAGAGGGATGCCCAGGCGGCGCAGCGCTTCGAGCTGCAGCTCCGGCGTACCGTTCCCCCAGACCACGACGAGATCGGGCTTGAGCTGCACGATGCGCTCGAGATCGAGATGCGAGCTGCTGCCGATCCGGGGTATCGCCTTGGCCGCGGCCGGATAGTCGCTGAACTCCGAGGCGCCGACTACGCGTCCGCCCGCTCCCGCGGCGAAGAGCAGCTCGGTGATGTTGGGTGCCAGGCTGACGATGCGCTTTGCGGGCGCCTCGAGCTCGAGGCTCGAGCCGCGATCGTCGGTCACGCGAACGGCGCCGCGCGCCTCGACGACGGCGAGGCAGAAGAACAGCACGAGCGCGCGAATGATGCCGCGATGCTGCCGCTGACGGTGCGCTCCGGCCATCCGCGGAGGCTACACCGCCGCCGGAAGGCGGCGCAAATCGCCATGCGCGCGCCCTAAGAGCAATCGGCGTAGCGCTCTTCGCGCCGCGCGCAATGGCCGGCCGCCGCCGCGACGGAATCAGCCGCGCGACGGATGCGACGCGTGCTTCCGGTGGCCGAGGTAGTCCTTGACCTTGTCGGCCGAATCGCCGACGGCGCGCACCGCCTCTCTGAGCTCATCCTCGCTGACGCCGAGTCTCTTCGCCCAGTCGTGCCGCTCGTAATCCTGGCTCAGGTTGATGCGCGACCTGTCCTGCGCGCCGCGGTTGGTCGTGTCGTCACTCATGGGTTGTCTCCGGTTCGAATCTCGCGCACACCCATGCTAGCGAGGGGCCGGAGGGCTGTCTGTCGGCGTTTGACCGATTCTGCGACTCAGCGCTTCGGCGGGTCGCCGATCCAGTAACGCGCTCCAGGGCCGTTCCGCGCGGCGCGGTCCGCCGGATTCGCGAGCTGGCAGCGCCCGAGCGACAGGCAGCCGCAGCCGATGCACTCCGTGAGCCCCGCCCTCAGGCGCTGGAGCTCGGCGATGCGCTCCTCGATGCGCGCGGTCCACGCGCTGGAGAGCCGCGCCCAGTCGCGGCCGGTCGGCGTGCGCTGCGCCGGCAACTTGGCGAGCTCGGCGCCGATCTCCTCCAGCGACAGGCCCACGCGCTGCGCGAAGACGATGAACGCGATGCGGCGCAGCGCCGCGCGCGGGAAGCGGCGGTGGCCGGCGGGAGAGCGCTCGGAGCGGATCAGCCCCTGCGCCTCGTAGAAGCGCAGCGCGGACGAAGCCACCCCGCTCCGGCGGGCGATCTCCTGGATGCTGAGCAGGTTGTCCATGCGACAGAGCGTAGCGCATCCGGCGCTTGACTTCAAGTTCACTTTAACTTGTAGGCTGCCAACACATCGACCACTCCGAGGCTTGCCATGGACCCTCTTCGAATTGCCGTCACCGGCGGCACCTCCGGCCTGGGCCTCGCGCTCGTGCGCGAGTTCCGCCGGCGCGGCGGTCGCGTCGCCTTCGTCGCGCGCGGCGCCGAGCGCGTGGCGCGGGTCGCCCGCGAGCTGCCGGGCACCCACGGCATCGTCGGCGACATCGCGCGCAAGGACGACATCCATCCGGTCGCGCTCCAGATCGTCTCGGCGCTCGGCGGGCTGGACGTGCTGGTCAACAACGCCTCGAGCCTCGGCCCCACGCCGCTCGCGCTGCTCGCCGATACCGATTGCGAGGACTTCGCCCTCGCGCTCGAGACCAACGTGCTGGGTCCTTTTCGCCTCACCAAGGCGCTGCTCGGCGCCCTGACGGCTTCCGCGCGCGAAGGCCGCGGCGCGGCGGTCGTCAACATCTCGAGCGACGCCGCGATCAATGCCTACGCGCGCTGGGGCGCCTACGGCGCGTCGAAAGCGGCGCTGCGCCACATGAGCGCGATCTGGAACGAGGAGCTCTCGGAGGAAGGCGTGCGCTTCTTGTCGCTCGATCCGGGCGACATGGACACGCCGCTGCACGCGCTCGCGGTTCCGGACGCCAATCCCGCGACGCTCAAGCGCCCCGCGGCCGCCGCCGGCGAGCTTGCCGAGGCCATCGACGAAGCGCTCACCAAGGAGCCCGCATGATCGCCGCGACCCGGCCGGTGCAGCGGCCACCCGATGCGCGCCTCCTGGTGATCGACCCCGGCGGCGCGATGATGCACGCTGCGCGCTCGAGTGTCGCGGATTATCTGGAGCGCGGCGATCTCGTGGTCGCCAACGACGCGGCGACGCTGCCCGCGAGCCTGCACGGCGTGCACCTGCAGAGCGGGGCGCCGGTCGAAGCGCGCCTGGCCGGCCGTTCGTCGCTCGCGCACGCGGAGCTCCGGTTCTCGGCCGTCGTCTTCGGCGCCGGCGACTGGCGCACGCGCACCGAGGACAGGCCGTTGCCGCCGCCGCTCGCGCTGGGCGATCGCATGGCGTTCGGTCCGCTGCGGGCGACGGTCGCCGGCGCGCTCGGCCACGAGCGGCTGGTCGCGCTGGATTTCGAAGGCGAGGCGGATGCCGTTTGGACGGGCATCGCGCGCCATGGGCGGCCGATCCAGTACGCGTATCTGGAGCGCAGCCTGGCGCTGCGGGATGTGTGGACGCCGATCGCCGCGCTGCCGGTCGCCTTCGAAGCGCCTTCGGCGGGCTTCGCGCTCGATTGGAAAGCCTTGAGCGCCCTGCGCGACCGCGGCGTCGCGTTCGCCACAATCACGCTCGCCGCAGGCATCTCGTCGACCGGGGATCCCGCGCTCGATGCCCGCTTGCCCCTCGACGAGCCCTATCGCGTCCCCGCCGCCAGCGCTTCCGCCATTCTGCGCGCCAAGGCGGAGCGCCGCCGCGTCGTCGCGGTGGGGACGACCGTCGTGCGCACGCTGGAACATTCGGGTGGCCGCGCGGGCGCCGGCGTGGCCGACCAGCGCATCGGGCCGGGCACGCGGCTGCGCGTGGTCGATGCGCTGCTGTCCGGGACCCACGAGCCGCAGGAGAGCCACTACCAGCTACTGCGCGCGTTCCAGGACGACGTGGTGCTGTCGCGCGCCGGCGCGGCGCTGGAGGCGGCGCGCTATCGCACCCACGAATTCGGCGATTCGGTCCTCGTCTTCTCGCGCCAAGGCCTCTTCGGCTCGGGGCCTAGTCCGGAATGTCCGGCTCCACCAGCTTCGCGAGCTGCTCGAGGGACTCCTGCCATCCGAGATGGCAGGCCTCCACCGGAATGACTTCGGGAACGCCGGCCTGCACGACGTCGAGCTCGGTGCCGCAGGAGACCTTCTTCAACGTCACGCTAACCTGCATCTCGCCCGGCAGGTCGGCATCGTCGAACGCGTCCGTATAGCGAATGCGCTCGTTCGGGGCGAGCTCCAGGTATCGCCCACCGAACGAATGGCTTTTGCCAGTCGTGAAATTGGTGAACGACATCCGATGCGTGCCGCCAACGCGAGGCTCGAGCTGGTGGACCTTGGCCGTGAAGCCGTGAGGCGGCAGCCACTTCGCCATGGCGTCCGCGTCGAGAAAGGCGCGATAGACCTTCTCGGGCGGAGCGCGCAGCACGCGGTGAAGCCGAATGGTGTTTCCGGGCATGATCGTCCTCCGTGGTTGAGACCCTCAATCCCTAGTCGATCGTCGCTCTGCCGGATCGCCGATAAGCCGTCGCCTCAGGCCGCCGCGAGCCGGATCAGCGTGATCTCCGGGCTGGTGCCGAGCCGCACCGGCGGTCCCCACGTGCCCGTGCCGGCGCTGACGTAGACCCACATGTTGCCCTCTCGCGAGAGGCCAGCCACGTGCGGCGCATGCACGAGGTGCACCGCCAGCGTCCAGGGGAAGAACTGTCCGGCATGGGTGTGGCCGGAGAGCTGCAGATCGAACCCCGCGCGCGCGCCGAGCGGAGCGAGCTTCGGGTTGTGGGCCAGCAGCAGGCGGAAATCGGCCTTCGGCGCATCGTCGAGCGCGATCGCGGGCTGCGCAGCGCGATAGGCGGGATCGACCATGCCGCCGACGAGGAGGGTGGCCGCCCGCTTACGGAACACGGTGTGCTCGTTCAGCAGCACGGTTGCGCCCATGCGCCGGAAATACGCGATCCACTCCTGCGCGCCCGAGTAGCAGTCGTGGTTGCCGAGCACGAAGAAGGCGCGACCGTCGGCGGCGAGCGCCGCGAGCGGCGCCACTTCCGGACCGAGGCGCTCGACGGTGCCGTCGACCATGTCGCCGGTGAGGGCGAGCAGGTCCGGGGCGAGCGCTGCGGTCCGCTCAACGACGCGCTCGACATAGGCCCGGCGGATGTTGCGGCCGACGTGCAGATCGGAGACCTGCGCGATGCGGAAGCCCTCGAGGTCGGGATGCAGGCCGGGCACGCGAACAACGACCTCCTTCACGCTCGGCCCGCGCAGCGCCGTGAGCGCCCCGACCACCATGGCCAGGAGCGAGGCGGCGAGCGCCGTCGGAATGCCGTCCCGGGCCACGGCTTCGTGCGCCACGCCGAGCGTTGGGGCGGCCGTGACGAGGAGCGCGCAATCGCGCGCCAGCGTGCAGACGAGGATGAAGCTGACCCAGGCCATCGAGAGATAGCTTGCCTGGTGCGCGGCGGCGTCGAGCCATGTCTCGCGGTCGTCGTCGCGCTGCCCGGTCCAGTAGATGGCCGGCACGATCCAGACGAGCACGAAGGGAATCCCGAGCGCGGCCCGCTCCCACGCGCTCGAACCGAGACGCGCGGAGACGTAGGCGTATCCGACCGCCAGGAGCGCCGTGACCGTCAGAAAGAAAGGCTGAAGCAGGCGAGCCATCAGACGCCCTTCGGGAAAAGATATCGCGAATGCATCGAATGGTCCGAGGCGCCGAGGTTCTATTCGACCCGCGACGCTCCTCCGGATTCCGACAAGCCGCGCGGCCTCTTGCGGACCAAGGTCTCGATGGCCCGCTCGTACGAATGCGCGGCATTCGCGTGGCCGGTTACGCTCAGGCCTAGATCGCGCAGACGGCCGTCGTGCAGGCCGTAGATCCAGCCGTGGATCGTCAGGTCCTGACCGCGCTGCCAGGCGTCCACGACCGCAGTCGTCTGACACACGTGCACGGCCTGCTCGATGACGTTCAGCTCGGCGAGCAGCGCGCCGCGCTCGGATTCGTTCTCGAGATCGTCGAAGCAGGTCGCGTGCTTCTGGTAGACGTCCTGGATGTGGCGCAGCCAGTTGTCCGCAAGCCCGACGCGGCGCTTGACCAGCGCCGCGTGAACCCCGCTGCATCCGTAGTGGCCGACCACGATGATGTGCTTCACCCGCAGCATGTCCACGCTGAACTGGATCACCGAAAGGCAGTTGAGGTCGGTATGCACGACGACATTGCCGATGTTCCGGTGCACGAAGAGCTGCCCCGGCGGCAGATCGACGATCTCGTTCGCCGGAACGCGACTGTCCGAGCATCCGATCCACAGATACTCCGGCGCTTGCTGCCCGGCGAGGCGCGCGAAGAACTCGCGGTCGGCGGCGCACATCCGCTCGGCCCACTTGCGGTTGCGCTCCAGCAAGACGGAGAGATCGCCCATGATCGCGCTCCACGCGGTTTTCGCTGAGAAGTTCGTGCTGGATCGGCACGCGTCCCGCGGCGATCGAGCCGAAGCCATGCGGCGGCGCGAAGCTACGTCAGCGCCGCGCTGTGGAAGATGTAATTCGCCCCTCATGCGAAGGGTCTGGTGCACATGAAGACCAAAGGCTCGAAGCGCATCGTGCGCTTGAGCGCGAAGTCCACAGCATGAACGTTCGAGCCCGGCGTCCAATAACTCACTCTGTCGACCCCTTGATTCGCGGAGAGCTCGCGAGACCTCCTGAGCACCGGTTCCATGCATCGTTCGGAGCTCACCGCTGTCGGCCCGGCCGCGCGGCTTGGACGAACGTACACGTAGCCCACCGGCTCGCCGCTGTCCTTGAAGATGTAGCAGCGTCCCCTCGTCGCGAAGAAAAACTCGTGATGCCAATCCAGCGCAAATCCCAGAACGCGCTCGTCTATTGGTGCCACCGTCGGCGACGCATCGTTCAGGCTCTTCGATTCCTCGAGATCCAATCCGCCGTCCGGCCCCTTGCTGTTCCCGATCGCCTGGGCGGACGCGGCGACGACGTAGACCGGCTCCGGTGAATACATCCCGTGCCTCGTGTAGAGCGCCTGGGAAGCCGGATTGAACGCGAAGGTCATCGTGGCTTTGTTGGTGATCCGGACGTCCTTCCAGGACCCCAGGGTCTTTTCCAACAACCTTGCGCCGATGTCGCGTCCCTGATGCGAGAGAGAGATCAAGAGCCACGAGAAATACCAGAACGAACCACGAACGAAGCTGTCCGAGTAACCGACGATCCTGCCTTGCTCCTCGGCTACCCAGAACGCGTTCGAAGTCCTGCGAATGAGGAACGCGAAGATCCGGTTGGGAAGGCTCGGATGCGTCGGCTTCTCAAAACGTCCGCGCTTCCGGTAGATCGCGCGCATCGGCGAACACCGTCGAAATCCCCGGAGCGTCAACCTCCGTGGCCAAGCGATAGTCGGTACCCATGCCCATCCGCGTGGCCCGGAAGAAATGGTCGTGCCGGCCAACCCCTCCGGATAGCTCGCTCTCGTCACCAAAGTGTAGAACGAACTCGCTGGGGCCGCATGGACGCACCGCTGCGTCCCCACCGGCCGCGCCGCCATCGCTTGCTCGCGGCGAGCCAGGGGATGCCGCGGTAGGCTTCCGCCACCGCCCAGGCGCCGGCCGTCAACGCCCAGGAGACAACCGTCTCGCTCCACTGAAAGCTGTCTCTCGCGCCGGCGGCTACGATGGGAACCCACACCAGCAGCGTGAACAAGCTCACCTGCAGCGCGGCCAGCGCGGCCGCCAACCGAGCGCAGGCGCCGCCGAGCACCGCTACGCCCGCGGCGGCTGCCTCGCCGGATGGCCGGCAACGCGCATTCTACGATGCACGGTCGCGGCCGCTTGGGTTCCGACCGGGTCTATACTCACTGCGCTCCTGAGGAAAACCCATGCGCCCAATACCGGCCGGCGTCCGAGGCTCGTTCGCCATGGTGGTATCCGCCGAACACCTTGCTAGTCGGTTCAAGGATGCATCGCTCCCGGCCGTGCTGGCGACTCCGGTCATGATCATGGCCATGGAGAATGCGGCGCTGGAAGCGATCAAGCCCTACTTCGAACCCGGCGAGAGCGCCGTGGGCACCCGGGTCGACGTGAGCCATCTCGCGGCCACGCCGGTCGGCCGCCGTATCGTCGCGTTGGCCGAGGTCACTCGCGCTGTCGGCCGGCATATCGAATTCCGATTGAGAGCGATGGATGGAACGGAGGAAATCGGCCGCGGCACCCATGCCCGCGTCGTCGTCGACCTCGCCAGGTTCTCCGCGAGCCTCGCCGCGAAGTTCGCCGACCGAACCGCTTGACGGGCCTTTCCGCTCCGCCCGGGCGCGGAACTACGGGACGCGCGTTCGATCTACGTTAAATCCGTGGCGCCGCAGCCGCTGCCAAGCGCCGCTATGACGTTCGCCGATTCGATCCATTCCGCCATCGAGCGGGTCTCTGCCACATCCATGGCGGCGTTCGACATGCTCGACCGCATGTCCGAGGGCGCGCTGGTCATCTTTGCCATTGGGCTCGCCGCCGCGCTGGTCGGGCTCGGTTGCCTCATCTACGGCCTGCGCGGCGAATGGCGGAGATGGGCAAAGATCCATGTTTCATATTGGCGCAGAAAAGACTAGAGCCTCAGCCAAAACGTCATCGGTAAGCCCTACGCAGGCGCCATCGTCATGAACATTCCCGTCGCCGTCTTCGCCGTCATAAAGCGTTTCGAGACACCGCTCGCTGAATCGAGGATATTCAGCGGCAGGACCGGCGAAGCGCACGCCATCGTCCTCGTCGGCGCGATCGCTGCCGCAATCGGGATCGGCTGCCTGATCTACGGCCTGCGCGCCGAGTGGCGGGAGTGGACGAAGACCCACGTCTATCATTGGCGCAAACGCGATTAGGCGTTACCCTTATCCGCCGCGCCGGATCGCTACAAGAACGGCCTCCCTCGCGCCGGAATAGATCAGGCACCGAGCGGCTGGGCCGGCCTGCGAAGCCTTTCCCGCGGCGCGATTCCATTAAGATGACGCATGGACCTTCAGGGTTGGCCACGCGCCGAGAACAGCCCTGCGGCTCCGGGTCGCCCCGGGATCGCGCCGACCTGGACTTCGAGCGCCAAAGACCTCGTCACGACATCGCACGGCCCCGGGCGCGTCTGGGTCACCCTCGGCTACGGCATCCTGAACGAAGTCTACTGGCCCTCCACCGGGCAACCGCAGGTCCGCGACCTCGGCTTCATCGTCGCCGGCCCTAAGGGCTGGTTCGAGTTGAAGCGCGTCCGCCGTTACGCGATCGCGTTTCCGGCGCCCTGCGTCCCGCTGCCTCGCATAATCCACGACGGCGACGGATATCGCCTCGAGCTCGAGGTCGTGCCCGATCCCGCCCGTGACTGCGTGATGATCGCATTTCGCTTCACCGGAGACGCGGTCAGGCTCTACGCTTTGCTGGCGCCTCATCTGGGCGGCAGCGGCGAGCACAACAGCGCGCAGGCGGCGGATACCTTGACGGCCTGGAGCGGCTCAGCCGCCTTGTGCCTCATGAGCGACGGCGGCTTCTCGCGCGGCAGCGCGGGCTACGTCGGTTACTCCGACGGCTGGCAGGACTTCGCAGCCAATGGCGCGATGAGCTGGACCTACCCGTCTGCCGAGGACGGCAACGTTGCCCTGCTGGGGGAACTGGCGCACCCCGAGGGAGTTCTCGCACTGGGCTTCGCAGACACCGTCCGGGGCGCGCAGACGCTGGCCGCTAGCAGCCTGCACGAGGGATTCGAAGCGAGTCGCCGGGACTTCGTCGCCGCGTGGGAAGCATGGGGACGAGCCTTGCGCATACCCGACGCGCCGCCCGCGATCCGCGCGGAGGCGTACCTTTCGGCGGCGGTGTTGCGCGCTCACGAAGATCGGGCGTATCCAGGCGCGATCGTCGCGAGCCTGAGCATTCCATGGGGCAACACGAGCAACAGTATCGCCGGATACCACATGGTGTGGACGCGCGACGCGGTCGAGGCGGCGCTGGGGCTGCTCGCCGTCGGGCAGTTCGACGACGCGCGGCGGGCGCTCTGCTATCTGATGGCGATACAGAGAGCGGACGGAAGCTGGAGCCAGAATTGCTTTCCCGACGGACGTCCGTTCTGGACCGGCATTCAGCTCGACGAGGTAGCCTTTCCGGTCCTCCTGGCCGCCAAGCTCAGGGAGCTCCGGCAGCTCGACGGCGTCGAGGGCGTTCCGGACATGGTCCGCCGCGCCGTCGCCTATCTCGTCGCCAGCGGCCCCGTCAGTCCCCAGGATCGGTGGGAGGAGGTGGTTGGGATCAGCCCGTTCACGATCGGGGTCGTCATCGCCGCGCTCGTGGGCGCGAGCGCCTTTCTCGACGACGACGAGGCCGAATATGTGCGCTCGCTGGCCGACTACTGGAACGAGCGCATCGAAGATTGGACGTACATCGGTCGGGGGCCACTTGCCGCTGCGTTCGGCGTCGATGGCTATTACGTGCGCATCGGCCCTTCTCCCTCGCGCTGCGGATTGCGTGGCCGGATCGAGCTGCCTAATCGGCTTGACGAGAGCGTCGATTACGGAGCCATCGTCGGCATGGATTTTCTGTATCTCGTTCGCCTCGGATTGCGCGAGGCGAACGACGCGCGCATTCGCGATTCGTTGCGGGTGTGCGAAGGGCTGCTGGGAGTCGAGACGCCGAGTGGCATCGCCTACCATCGCTACAACGAGGACGGCTACGGGGAGCACGACGACGGCGGCCCCTACGACGGCACCGGCACCGGCCGCGCCTGGCCGTTGCTCACCGGAGAACGCGGCCACTACGACGTGCTGTCGGGCGAGGACCCCTTGCCCTACCTCGAAGCGATGTCGCGGATGACGGGGCCGTGGGGCATGCTGCCCGAGCAGATCTGGGACACCGCGCCCATCGCAGAGCGCGATCTGGAGCCCGGCAAGCCGACGGCCAGCGCCATGCCGCTCGTATGGGCGCACGCCGAGTTCCTCAAACTGCTGGTCGCGCGCGAACTCAAGCGGCCGATCGAATTGCTCGACGACGTGCAGAAGCGTTATGACGCAGGAACCCCTCCCAGCAGCGCATGGCACTGGCGCCAGGAACTGCCGTTCTCGGTCCTTCCGCGGGGCCGCGATCTGATCGTCGAAGCCGACGCCGCGTTCGTGCTGCATCTCGGTTTCGACGGCTGGCTCGATGTTCGGGATCGGGAGTCGGAGCCGCTGCCGTGGGGCCGGCATGGGGTGCGCCTGGCGGCCGATGAGCTTGCCCCGCGCGGAAGGATCGACTTTACGCGCCGCTTTGTCGACCCATCACGATGGGAGGGCGCAGACCACGAGGTGCAGCTTGGTGCCGGAGCGCAATCTGGCGAAACGGTTGAAATCAGGGTAAGTTACTGACTCTCCAGGGGCCGCCTGAACCAGACGTCAGCGGGCGACGAGTCCGCTCAGTGGCGGCAACCCCATCACGGGGCCGCACCATTTAAGGGGAATGCGCTGGTACGGTCCAACGAAGCACGATGCGCACCCACACACGCGGGAGGAAAGGCATGAAGATCGAACGGATGAACCTTGGAGCACTGTTCCCCATGTTCGCTGCCGGTATGCTTTTTTATGCGGGCGTTGCTTACCCTCAGACGGAGAAGAAGATCATTGAAAAGCCCGGTGAACCACCCATCGCATTACACCGGGTGACCGAAAAATCGCCCACAGTGAACTTATCAGCCGTCGGCAAGGAGGTGGCTCCAGGAATATTTGAAGTGGACCCCAGCTCTATTCGTGACAAACGGCTGGTAATCGAAGGCAAGGAGCATGCCTGCCTGGGAAAGTGGCTCAAGACCAGGCAAGGTCCCGTGTGTGAAGGAAGCTGGGTACAGGGTATGTAGCGCTATCGCCTGACAGCCGTCCAACACGATACGATGCATCGCCGGCAGCGCTCCGCTCCACCGGCGATGCATCGTTAACCAACCGAGGGCGATTCCGGCCTAATCGCCCATCAATGCCACAGCAGGCTCACACGGCGTAGCAGCACCCGTTCGAACGCCCGATCGAACCATTCGTGACGCGCCAGGCGGTGGAACCACGGCGTATCGCGTGAGCGTTTGCGCTGCTCCGAGTCGAGCGCGGTGCGCGTCGCGAGGCGATGGAGCACGTAGAGCTGGTTTCCCCGCGCGGCGCTCGCCTCCAGGCACTGGAATCCTCGCCACTGCGGACATTCGAGCAGGATCGGCCCGTGCTCGTACAAATACCACGCGCAGAGCTCCTCGCGGAACTCGGCGGGGGTCCAGATTCCCACGCAGAAGACCCAGGGACCGGCCGCGGGACCGTTGTGCCCGCTCGCGAACACGGGCTCGAGGCGCTTCTCGACGACGTCCTTCGGCGCCCTCCCGCGCTCGCAGAGGACGACGCTGCCTTTGCCGTCGTCACGCAGCAGGCACTCGGCCGCGCCGCGGGAACGGGCTGCGAGCGCCTCGATCTCCGCGCGTTCGACCGACCTGGACTCCCAGATGAGCATGCGAGCTCTGATTGTCGACCCGGCTGACCGTCTGCGCCTGCTTGCGCCAGCGGGTCGGGTTGCACCCGACGTAACGGGTGAACCAGCGCGTGAAGGCGGCGGTGCCCGAGAAGCCGACCATGTCCGCGACGTCGTGGACGGGGCGCCGTCCTTGCAGCAGGCGGCGCGCCACGTCCGCGCGCACCTCGTTCAGGACGGAGGAAAAGCATTCCCCCGACTCGCTCAAGTAGCGATAGACCGTTCGACGGTCGACGCCCAGCCCGCGGGCGACGCTGTCGGTGCGGCAGCGGCCGCTCGACAGCGAGACGCGGATCAGCTCGCGCACCTTCTCGCCGGCCGAGGCGCCGCGATGCTCCATCATTGAGTCGAGATAGCGATGCGCATAGCGCGCCAGCACAGCGTCCGACATGGCGAGCGGCGCGTCGAGATCGGCGGCCGAAAAAACGATCGCGTTCATGTCCTGCCCGAAATCGACCCGGCTGCGGAAGAACGAGCGGTACATCGTCGCGCTCGCAGGAGCGTCGTGCTCGAAGCAGACGCGGTGCGGCTGCCAGTCGGCACCGGCGAGCCGCCGGAGGATGCGAAAAAAGGCGCCCTGCGAAAGCTCGATGACCTGGCGCACGCGCGCGAGCCCCGCCGAGCGCACCTCGAGGACAAGCATCGCGATGTCTCCGGACTCCTCGAGGCGCAGCACGAGCGATTCGTTGTGCACGGGCAGATAGCGGATGAGCGACTGCAGCGCGGAGCGCAGGTCCGGCTCCTGATGCAGGACGATGCCGATGGGCCCGAGGATGCCGAGGTCGCGCGACTCCGCCAGGCGGAGGCCGAAATCCTCGACTTTCGCCGCCGCCGCCGAGCGCTCCAGCAGATCGGCGAAGGCCGGCGCCGAGATCCGCGCGTCGAGCTCGCTCGCGCTGGCGAGGTCCAGTCCGACGCTCTTCAGCAGTCGCTCGGGCACGAGACCCAGCGAGCGGGCGAGCGGCGCGTACCCGGTCAGGATCTGGCTGCGTGCGAGGTGTGGCATCGGGCCTCGTGCAGGGTGCCCGGAATGATAACGCAATGTCCCAATCGGTCAAGTCGACGGTTACGCCGGCGCCGACAATCATTCGCATCGAACCACACCGCAGGAGGACGCCATGCATTTCTTCGACGACACACTGTTGCCGGAAAACCAGGAAAAGCTCGTGATCCAGGCGGCGCCCTACGCCCCGGCGTGGCTGCCCTCCGACTCGGACGACATCCCCGTGACCATGCAGCAGCAGGTGCAGAAGGCCGTCGACTGCTACAACGCCGGCGCCACCGTGCTGCACGTCCACGTCCGCGAGGAGGACGGCAAGGGCTCGAAGCGCATCGCGCGGTTCAACGAGATGATCGCGCGCCTGCGCGATGCGGTGCCGAAGATGGTGCTGCAGATCGGCGGCTCGATCTCGTTCGCGCCCGAGAGCGAAGGACAGGCGGCGCGGTGGCCGGGCATCGACACGCGTCACATGCTGGCCGAACTAAGCCCCAAACCGGATCAAGTGACCATCGTCATCAACACCAACCAGATGAGCCTCACCGAGCTCATGTCTCCGGACGACATCGCGGGCACGAGCCTCGAGCATCCGGAGTACTACACCGCCTACGAGGAAATGGTCAGCGAGGCGCCGCCGTCGTTCTTCGTGGAGCATCTGAAGCGCCTGGTGGCCAACGGCATCCAGCCGCATTTCATGCTCGGCACCGTGCACCAGCTCGAAAAGGTCGAGCGGCTCGTGCGCGCGGGCGTCTACACGGGGCCCCTCGTGCTGAACTACATGGCGCTCGGCGGCGGGTACGCGGCCCGACATCCCGCCGACATGATGGAGTTCATCCGGCGCGTGCCCGATGGAGCGGTGCTGACGGTCGAGTCCCTCATGCGCACCGTGACGCCGATCTGCGCGATCGGCATTGCGCTCGGGCTTCACGTGCGCGTCGGCGCCGAGGACAACTTCTGGCGCGGCAAGGGCGAGCGCTTCACCACGGTGCAGCAGGTCGAGCAGATGGTCCGGATCGCGCGCGAGATCGGACGCGACGTCGCAACGGGTGAAGGGGCCCGCGAGATCTACAAGCTGGGCACCTACTACCGCAGCGTTGAGGAGGCGCTGGAGCACCTGGGCTGGCCGCCGAACCGGCGTTCCGGCCAGCGTGGTTTCCCGGTGCGCGTCGCGCGCGCCCAGCGCGAGCCGCAATGGATGGCGCCCGAACCCGAGGTGGAGAAACTCGCCTGAAGGCACTCGCCGCGCCGGCGCGTACTGGTGGTCCCCGCCGCAGGGCGCGCCCCGCTAGGCGTCCGATCCGGCTGTATCGCGCGGGCGCGCAATCGGCGTTAAAGTATCCATCGCAGTCATTCTCCGGAGGACGGCGTTATGGCACTGAAGGCAACGAAGGCGGAAGTCTGGGCGGTAGGCATCGATGACCGCGCGGGAGGCGTAGCCGACAAGCTCGAGCCGCTCGCCAAGGCGGGGGCAAACTTCGAGATGGTGCTCGCGCGACGCACCCCGGAAAGCCCGGGCAAGGGAATGCTGTTCATGACTCCGGTCAAGGGGGCCAAAGCGATCCGCGCGGCCCGGGAAGCCGGCATGGGCACCCCACAGAGCATCTATTCCGTCAGGATCGAAGGCGCGGATCGGCCCGGCCTGGGAGCGAAGATCGCACGCGCCCTCGGCGAGGCCGGGATCAGCTTTCGCGGCATCAGCGGCCTCGCGATCGGCAGGAAGTTCGTGAGCTATCTCGCGTGCGACAGCGCGGAAGATCAGGCCAAGGCCATCGCGGCGTTGAAGAAGCTGAAATAGCGCGACGGTCGACGGTCGATGCGCTCGCGCACCGCCGTATCAAACCGCGCACGTCCTGAACCCGACGAAGATGTCGCTGCGCTGCGGCAGATAGAAGTTGCGGTAGCGCGGGTGCCGCATGCGCCCGCGCGTCACGAACGATCCGCCGCGCACGCAGCGATGGGTGTGGAACCACGGCGCCGAATATTCGAGGTAGCGGTCCGCGGCAAAGCCCGGATACGGCGTAAACGGATCGGCGAGCCATTCCCACACCGAGCCGCCCCAGGCGATGAGACCGTTCGCCGCGGCGCTCTCCCACTCCGCTTCGGTCGGGAGCCGCCTCCCGGCCCAGCGGCAATAGGCCTCGGCTTCGAAGGCGTTGACATGGCACACCGGGCGGTCCGCCGCCAGCGGCGACCAGCGTCCGAACCAGCGTTGTTCCCAGCGCTGCGGATCGTCCTTCGCCCTCCGCCAGCGCGTCGGCTGCTCGACGCTGCTCCGCCTTAGCCACTCGCTCCCGGCCTCCGACCACCAGCGCTCTTCCCGGTAGCCGCCGGCTTCGACGAATCGCGCGAACTCAGCGTTGGCCACGCACTGCGCGTCCATCCGGAACGGGGCGATCGCTACCGGATGCGACCACTTTTCGTTGTCGAACACGAAGCCGTCGTCGGGCTTCGATCCGAGCGCGAATTCGCCGCCGTCGACGCGGACTTCGGTGCGTTCGCCCTTGAGCGCCGGCAGCTCGACCGCGCCGGGCGGCGCATAATCCAGCGTCTGGCGCATGTAGCACAGCGCCTCCCCGTGCATGTCCTCGTGGAACAGCGCGAGCCGGTAGGCATAGAGCGCCGCATCCGTGCTATCTTCCGTGCGCAGCCGGGCACGGACGCTCTCGAGCACCGTGCGCGCGTAGTCGACGATCTCGCTCAACGGCGGCAAGTCGAGCTGCCAGCGGTCGACGTGCGCAACCTTGCCGGAGTTGAACCAGCGATCGGCGCCGGGGAGCAGCGAAGCGTGGACGGGAACGGTCTCCCCGCGAGCGTCGTTGTACGCCTCGCGCAGGATCCACCATTCGGTGAACCAGGCGACGTGGCCGTATTCCCAGAGCGGCGGGTTGATGCCCGGGTCGTACGGCACGCGCCACTGCTTCGGCGCGAGGTCGCCGAGGATCGACCAGGTATGCTCGTGAGCATCGGCGAGCGCCCGATCCAGGGCGCCGTTGTCTAGGGTTCTGGCCGCGATTCCTTCCATCGCTTCCGATGCGCCGCTCCAAGGTTCCCGTGATCATTATCAGTCCGGCTGTGCGCGATGCCAACAACGGCAACTGGCACACCGCCTATCGCTGGTCGCGGTTCCTGCGCGAGCGATACCGCGTTTCGCTCGCGACCGAGTGGAGCGGCGTGGGCGGAGGTGCGTCGCCCCAATGCATGATCGCCCTGCATGCGCGGCGCTCCGCCGCGTCGATCGCGCGCTTCGCGCAAGCCCAGGCTGGACGGCCGCTGATCGTCGTGCTCACGGGAACGGATCTCTATCGCGACATCCGCTCGGATGCTTCGGCGCGCCGCTCGCTCGAGCTCGCCACGCACCTCGTCGTGCTCCAGGACGAAGGCATCCACGAGCTCGCACCGGGGCTCAGGCGCAAGTGCCGCACCATCTACCAGTCCGCGCCCCGCCTGAGCCGCGGCACGCCGAGCCGCCGCACGTTCGACGCCGTGCTGGTCGGTCACATGCGCCCCGAGAAGGACCCGCTTACGCCGATGCGCGCGCTGCAGCGCCTCGCGCCGGATTCGCGCGTGCGCCTGATCCACATCGGCGAGGCGCTGGACGAGGCGTATCTTCGGGCCGCTCGCGAGCTGCAGGCGCGCGCGTGGCCGACGCTTAAGCGCTACCTCTGGCTCGGCAACCGCCCGCGCGCCGAAACCCGGCAGCGCATCCGGCGGTCGCACGTAATGGTCCTGTCGAGCGTCATCGAGGGCGGCGCCAACGTCGTTGTGGAAGCGGTGACGGCCGGCGTCCCCGTATTGGCCTCGCGGATCCCCGGCAACGTGGGTATGCTGGGCCGCGACTACGCCGGGTACTTTCCGCCGGGCGACGCCCCGGCGCTGGCCGCGCTGCTCGAGCGGGCGAGCCGCGATAGGCGGTTCCTCTCGGCTCTATGCGCCCAGTGCGCCCGGCGCGCCCCGTTGTTCAGCCCCGCGCGCGAACGCCGCGAGGCCGTAAGATTGCTCGCAGAGGCCACTCATTCTCGCAAGGAAGCCGCATGAACGACGTCGCTCCGGAGATCAGACTCACCTCGTTCTCCCATGGCGGGGGCTGCGGCTGCAAGATCGCGCCGGCACTGCTCTCCGAAATCCTCAAGAACTCGGCGCGCCTGCCGGTGCCCGACGAGCTGCTCGTCGGCATCGCCACCAGCGATGATGCGGCGGTCTACAAGCTCAACGCCGATCAGGCGCTGATCGCCACGACCGACTTCTTCATGCCGATCGTCGACGATCCCTACGATTTCGGACGCATCGCTGCCGCCAACGCCCTCTCCGACGTGTATGCGATGGGTGGCAAGCCGATCATCGCGCTGGCGCTGGTAGGCATGCCCATCGACAAGCTCCCGCCGGAGATCATCGGCCGAATTCTCGCCGGCGGCGAATCGATCTGCGCCGAGGCCGGCATTCCGATCGCGGGCGGACACAGCATCGATTCGGTCGAGCCCATCTACGGCCTGGTCGCGCTCGGCCTGGCGCATCCGGACAGGATCAAGAAGAACAGCGACGCCAGGGCCGGCGACACGCTCATCCTCGGGAAGCCGCTGGGGGTCGGCATCCTCGCCGCCGCCGTGAAGAAAGGCAAGATCGACGCGGAGGGTTACAAGCAGCTCATCGCCACGGCGACGCAGCTCAACACGCCCGGTACGGCGCTGTCTGCGCTCGACGGCGTTCACGCACTGACCGACGTGACCGGTTTCGGCCTCCTGGGCCACACACTGGAGCTGTGCCGGGGCGCCGGTCTCGCCGCGCGCTTGTCGATGCGCGACGTGCCGGTGCTGCCGCGGGTCGAGGACATGGTCGCGGAAGGATTCGTGACCGGCGCGTCGGGTCGCAACTGGGCGTCCTACGGGCGTGACGTCGAGCTCGGCCCGAACATCACCCCGGCGGAAAAAGCGCTGCTCACCGATCCGCAGACCAGCGGCGGCTTGCTGGTCGCCTGCGACCCCGACGCCGTGCAGGACGTACTGTCGGTGTTCCGCGCCCAAAGCTTCAGCCAGGCCGCGGTCATCGGCGAGATGACTGCAGGCCGCGCGTCCGTCGCCGTGGCGTGACATCGCTCACGGGGTCGGCGGCGAGCCGCGCGTATCGCGGCCGGCGGCGATCGCCATTGCCGCCCCGGCGCCGTCCGTCTCGACTTGCGTCTGCACGGTAACGCCGTTGCGCAACGTCTGCAGGACCACGCAGCTGTGCTCGGCGGCGGCGATGAGCCTCTTGACCGTCTCTTCGTCGACGCTGTCCCCGGCCTGCAGCCTGACGCCGCAGCGCATGCGCTGGAAGCCGACGGGAACCGCGCGCTCCACCAGCAGGCAGCCGCGCACGTCGCACTCCGCATCGACTTTCACCTCCAGGAACTCCAGGCGAATGCCCAGATGCTCGGCGATCATCCGCAACGTCGAATCGAAGCAGGCCGCCAGTGCGGTGCTCAGCAGATCGCCCGGATTCGGGTAGTCGTGAAATCCGCCGACGGCCCGGTGAATCCCGAATTGCAATGGCGCGTCGCTGCTGTTGGCCGGCAGGACGACGCCGTGAAACGCATCCCCGCCGCAGGCGCTGATCGTCTGCGCACCGTCGCGGATCCAGGCCTCGGCCGGGGCGCTGCGGTAGCGTTCCCGCAGCGGGTCCTGGCGGTGCTGGACAAGGCTTGCGCGTCTCGTGCCCATGATGCCCTCCGTTTCGCGTGGACTTGACGCTCGCAGGGTGACATGGCCCATGGGCGCCGTCATGAGGCGACAGCCACAAACGAGGTCCGATTCGCGCAGTGGCGACGGCAGTTTTTGGGACGCAGGTCCCGGATGGCGAACGCTGCCGCTAGTCGCGGCCGAGGCCGGCCTTGCGGGCGATCACGATCGCCTGCGAGCGATGCTCCGCGCCGAGCTTGGAGAAGATGCTCGTGACGTGATTGCGGACCGTCTTCTCGGCGATGCGCAGGCCGTCCGCGATCTGGGAGTTGGTCTGGCCGCGAGCGATGCAGTCCAGGATCTCTCTCTCGCGTGCGGTCAACGCAGCGAACTGCGCGTCCGCGGAGTCGTCGGCCGGCTCGTCCGCGCCGAGGAATTCGTTCAGCTCTTGCGTGAAGATCGGCCACGCCGGCTCATCGACACGGAGGATGTGGTTCTTCCCTTCGAGCGGCAGGAAGCGGGCGTTCGGTATCGCCGCGGCGAGGCGTCGGCCCGCCTCGAAGGGCACCATGGCGTCGCCTCGAACGTGAAAGACGAGCGTGGGCGCAGCGACCATCGGCGCTTCGGCGCGAATGTCGAACGTGTTGAAAGCGTTCCAGAGCTGGCAGGCGATTGCCGGCGACGCGCTGCGCCGCTGCAGCTCACCGATCGATTTGAGCTGATGGCCGGCGGCGTCGGGCATCAGCAGATTCGCGAACAGCTCGCGAAATGCGCCGACCTTCCTGCCCCAGCCGACCTCGATCATCTCCGAGAACGCCCGCGCCTGCCTGGCCAGCTTCTCGCCGGCGTCGCTCACGAACGCGCCGTAGGGGTAGCTGTCATAGAGCACCAGGCGAGTCACACGCTCGGGATGGCGCGCCGCGTAGGCGACGGCGATCACGCCGCCCTGGCACAGGCCGAGCAGCGGGAAGCGGCGAAGCTTGAGCGCGTCGACGACCGCCTCGAGGTCCGCCACCATGGCATCGAGGGAAAAGTCCGTCACGTCCCGATCGGAAAGCCCCGAGCCGCGCGGATCGTAGCGGACGAGCGTCCGCCGTCCGACGAGGACCTCGGACCAGTGGCGCCAGACGGGATTGTCCCAATCGAGCTCGAGGTGCGTGAACCAGTTGTTGACGCGAACCAGGGGCGGACCCTCGCCCGCGGTCGCAAGAGCGATGCGTACGCCGTCGCGCGACGTGCAGAAGCGTATTCGCTGTTTCATCCGCGGCCGCCCAGAGTCAACCGATGCGCACTTGGCCGGCCCAAGCGGGTCTTCCCCATGGCGGCCGCTGCCAGGCGCGCTAACCGGTGATCGAGCCTGACAACGATATGGATTCCACGATCCTTTCGAGTGTCGCCGGCTCGAGCGGCTTCACCACGTGATGATCGAATCCGGCTTCGCGTGCGCGCTGCCGATCCGCATCCTGGCCGTACCCCGTCAATGCGACCAGCAGCATCGAATGCTTCTGCTCCGACGCCCGCAATTGTCTCGCCACGTCGTAGCCGCTCATTCCGGGCAGTCCGATGTCCAGCAGCACTACGTCGGGGCGATATTCGATTGCGGTCGCGACCGCGGACACTCCATCGGAAGCCGTGCGGACGTCGTGACCCGAGGCGCTCAGGAGCGCCGCCGCCGTCTCCGCGAGATCGCAATTGTCATCGACGATCAGTACCCGCCGCTTGGTTCCCGCGCTGCCGGGTTGCCATGCCGCCGACTGTTCGTTGACCGCCTGATCCTGAGACAGCGCGGGCAGGAGCACGATGAATTCGCTGCCTTTTCCCGGGCCATCGCTTCGGGCCGAGACCGTGCCTCCATGAAGAGCCACCAGCTTTCGGACGATGGTGAGACCGATGCCGAGGCCGCCTTCGGTACGAGCCAGCGAGCGCTCTCCTTGGACGAAGAGGTCGAACACCTTCGGGAGCAGCTCCGAAGGTATGCCTATACCCGTATCCTTGACACGCAACACCGCCCAATCACCGTCGCGCGCGACGCTGACCGCGATCCTTCCGCCATCGGGCGTATACTTGATCGCGTTGTTCAGCAGGTTGAGCACGATCTGCGACAAGCGAACGAGATCGCCATCGACGAGCAGGTGCGCCTTCGAAATCTGCACATCGAGGACCTGTTGTCGCGCCTTGGCAACCGACTGGGAGGAGTCCACCGCTCGGAGCACCGCGGCGTTCAGCTCGACCTGCTCCTTCTTGAGGTCGATCTTGCCACTCGTTATCCGGGCGACGTCCAGCAGGTCGTCCACCAGCCGCGTCAGTTGAGTTACCTGTCTGTCGATGACGGCGCGGGCCCATTCCCGCGTCGACTCGTCGGCTGATTGCATGCTCATGAGGCTCAGCGCATTGCGTATCGGCGCCAGCGGGTTGCGCAGCTCGTGTCCGAGCATGGCCAGAAACTCGTTCGTCTGGCGCTCGCGCTGTTCCAGCGACTCCATACGCTGGGGGTCCGTCATATCTCGGGTGACCTTGGCGAAACCCCGAAACTGGCCGGTGTGGTCATAGAGCGGGGTGATCGCCACGTTCGCCCAGAAGCGTGTACCGTCCTTGCGCAGGCGCCAGCCTTCGTCTTCACAGTGACCTTGTGCCTTCGCAAGCGCGAGCACTTGTTCAGGCCGATTGCGCTCGATCAGATCCAGCGGATAAAGGCGGGAGATGTGCTGACCGATGATCTCGCTGGCCGCGTACCCCTGGATTCTCTCCGCCCCTTTGTTCCAGCTCACGATCCTGCCGTCATGGTCGAGCATGAAAATGGCGTAGTCCTGGATGCCTTCGACCAGCAGACGGAACGTCTCTTCGCTTCGTCTCAGCTCCCACGTCTGCTCGAATACCCGCCGCTCGAGTTCGTCACGACTTTGGCGCAAAGCCTCCATCGCGTGGCGGCGTTCGTTGGCGACTGCGCTGATGGAAAGACCGGTCATGGCCACGGCGCTGATGAAAACGAGAAGCTGCAGCAGAAATGCGTCGACCGAGCCCGACGCGAGTGGACCGCGTCCGGCGACGGTAAAGCCTACGGCCATCGCGCATAGAGCTGCGATCGTCAGGACCACTTCCCGCTGATCGAAGCGCAGCGCTGCCCACGTGACGAGCGGCAACGTGAGCAGCAGGAGGAGCGGCGAGAAGATCCTGCTCGCGAGGTCGCTGCCGAACGCGACGTAACCCGCCAGCGCGAGCACGAAACCGAAGGCCATCACCTCGCGCCTACGGCGCGCGGTCCAGGCCATCGTGGGAGCGGTAGTCCAGACCAGGATGAGCGGCGTGATCACGATCATGCCGGTCGTATCGCCCTGCCACCAGGTCCACCAGGCCACGGCGATCGCCTCTTGAGGAAGCCTCGCCACGGTGATCATCGCGAGCGTGCCGATCGTCGCGGCAACGGTCGCGGCGGCGGCGGCCAGCACCACGAACTTGAATACGTCCTCGCCGCGCTGGAACTGGCGGGGAATGCCGATCTGATGCTTGATCAGTGCAGCACCGACGAGTGCTTCGATGGCATTCCCGCTGCCCATCATCACCGCCGCTGTGACGGACGATTGAACCGTCAGATTGACGAGCGCCGCCCCGATCCAGATCCCGGGCCAGAGGCGACTGCCGTACAGCAGCATCGCGGCCAGAGCGATGCCCGAAGGCGGCCAGACGGACGTCGCGTAGCCCGGCGGAATCGCGGCCAGCAGCGACACCTTGGCGACGACGAAATAGAGTGCGACGAGCCCGCTTATCTGGCCGGCATATTGCAGCTGCCTCGGGACGGTCGGTACGCGCAGCACGCTGCTCTCTCCTGCGAAGTACGTGGCGCCGTCAACGCGGAGCCGAGAGCCGGTCGTCGTCCTTCGGGTGCAAGCTGGCGAACACTTTCATCAGGCTCTCGTAGCTGACTGGCTTGAGCATGTACCGGTTGAATCGGGCGGCGTAGGCCTGCTCGACATTGGCCGGATGCCCGCAGCCGCTACCGTCACGACGATCATGTGTTTACCCCGGACGCAGGAATCGCGGACTTCGCGCAGGCGTTCGACGATTTCAATCTCAGAAGCTTGGCTACGCAACTGCGAGTCTCGGGGCGCGGGCATCGTCGTTCTTCTGACTGCGTCGCCACACGGTTGGGCCACCAAGGCTGCGCTTGAAGCGAGGGGATGTCAACAGAAGGAGGCAGACGGTCGGCACTCTTACTTCGGGAGCGGTGGACATGGACAAGGTCGCTTCAGGCGGTCTGCGCCCGTTCCGGTGGGTGACATCGCTGCAGGCCGACGCGCCGCGCGGCGTGCACTCCGTGATCCATGCCGCGACACTCTCGCCCGTCGCGGCGCGCGGCCGTCGCGGGAAGAAGATGTGGGCGGCGTGGCTCGGCGAGCGTCGAGCCGAGACGTCTTCGGGTACGCAGGCCCAAGGAGCGCGCTGGCTCGGTGAAGGGCGCGTCCCAGCGAACGCCTTTCGCGAGAACCGCGGAGCGGACTCGATGGGTGCGCGCCGGCCGGCCATCGATCAGCACTGGTTGAGATGCAAGCTGTTACCTGCCCATAAGTCAGGCGAGCGATTACCGCCACTAGCTTCTGAACGCGGACCGAGCATTTGTAGCGGTGGCGTGATATCGTCGTGATCGCAGCGTGGACCGATCGGCACGGATCGGTTGAGTACCTCGGCAACGTCATGTCACAACGAGACAGGAGCGTCCTATGCCGAAACAAGCGACCCCAGCATTACGCGCCGCGGCAATTTCGGTCCTGCTGGGCATCGTCTCTTCCGTGGCGTTGTCGCAGCAGCCCGGTCCGAAGCAAGTCGACTACAAAATTGCGCCGACCATCCATGTAGGCGACGGCACCGTCAGCGGGGCGCGCCTGCAGCCCTATGAGAATGCCTGGCTGATGAGCGTCCACTTTCGAGATGGGCGGATTCTCGATCAGGGCATCTGGAGCGACCTATTGCGCTTGCGCGACGTCGACGGGGGAAGCAAAGTCTACGTTCGGATTCAAGGAATGACCTACCAAAAGGGGCTCACATCGGTCACGGTCAACGTCTTCGATCCGGTCAGTCTCGCTCCGATCAGCAGCGAGCAGCACGGCCCGGACGGTCGCGTCGTGAAGCGAATGTTCAACGGCGCCCATGTCGAGACACACGTTACGCCGCCGGGTGGAAGCGAGCGCGTCAGCCAGGCGGAATTGCCCATGCCAGTCTATGATTTCAATGGTGGAATGTACGGCGTGCTGTTTGCCGCCCAAAAGCTGAAAACCGGAGCCACTGGAGCGCTCCCCGCGATCGCCGAATTCACCGATGATTTCGAGTCGGTGCCGTACAAAGTCATCGGACAGGAACGAATTCGCGCCGGTTCTCGAGGCGATGTCGACGCATGGGTAGTCGAAGTCGGCACTCCAACCACCCTTAAATTCTGGATCAGCGAACGCGCGCCGTACATCATTCGCCTGGTACTTCCAAACTTTGTGCCGGAAGGCGATGTCGTCTACGAGATGCTTTCCTAGCCTCCCGTCCCTAGATTCCGCTCTTGAGCACTCTGAGGCGTCTCGCTCGTTGGGGCGGCGCCGTCGGCCACCGTTGTAGCGCCGCATACAGGTCTTGGCTTGCCCATCATTCAGCCAAGCGGCTACTAGCCTATGGCGCCCGTGGCCGAGCGCCACAACGACGACCTCCTCTTCAAAGCCGCTGGAACTGGAACGCAGTGGGAACGGCGGTCAAGCTCTCCATCACCCAAACCATCGAGCGCGAACCCTCGAAATTCATCGAGGCGGTGTCCGGCGGCTGACCGAAGATCGTCTCCAACCTGAAGTCCCTGCTGGAGACCGGCTCGATCGCGCTGCGGGAGCCCTACCCCGTTCCGACCGCCCACGCTGGAACCGAGTAGCAAGGGCGAAGATCATTGTCGGAAACCTGATCGGTTGCCGGGCTACGCGCAATGGAATCATGGAAGATCAGAACCCTTCCATTCGCATCGTGGCACGTCGAGACGTCCGCTAGTCGCGACGCTGAGGCAGCGTCGGCCAAGATAGCTCTGCGGCCTGTACCTACGCCTGCCGCGCGCGCTGGCGAGTAGCGGGAACCGACGCCAGTGCGTGCGAATAAGTCGGTTGACCGTAAAGACCGTGGACGACATCTTTGCTCAATCGGGCTATCCAGTTCTCGCGCGGCCCGCTTCGGTAGACCCTGACGGTTAGCGTGGGCATATACCTCACCTTGACCTCGCCGGCACATCGGCGACGTTCTCTACTGCAACGACTGCGACGGGGTCGAAAGCCTGACCGCACTGGTGGAAACGGAAGAAGGCGAGCGATGCGAAGACCCCGAAGACGGCTCGAGCCACACAGGCCAAAGATCCAAGATGCTGAGAGACGATTTCGCGGCGGCGTCGCGTGTCTGGCCCACAACGATCGGCCCCGCAGGTCGGGCCTTGCGCCGGCCCGCCGACGAAGCGCTGCCCGCGCCCGTGGGCTCAGAAAAGAACCGCGTGCGCGATAGCGGCGACGACCGACAGTTTATCGATTGACTGAAGCCAGCCTGCGTATCGCGCCGGTCCATGGCCCCCGTGCGAAAAGGGGTTGAGCCGGCGCTTCAGGCGCGTCCGACACGGCAGCGGCATCGAGCGTCGCGCCGAGCCCGTAGAGGATTCCGATCCACCGCTGCTTCGCAGGCTGCGCGCGAGCGCGAGGCAGGCCGTCGTGCGTCAGGCTGAGACGGCATCCCCTCTCGAGCTCCACGATGCTGATCGTGACGGTCGATCCCGCAACGAACGACCCGGACAGGGTGAAGACCAGTCGCCGACAACGCTGGATCGCGACGTACTTTCCTGTCCATTCGTTGGCAATGGGACCGCCGGCTTCGACGAACCGGAATCGTCCGCCGACTCGGGCATCGATCTCGGCGGACGCCAGTGGACGCGTCGCCGTTGCGAACAGCCAGTCGACCGCGATTTCCGGTTTGAGCCAGGCGTCGAACACGCTTTCCGCTGCGGCCCGGTAGCGACGCGATGCGCGCACCGTAACCGTCGCTGCCGCTTGCGGTTCGCTCGAGCCTTCGCGGAGCTTGGCGTCGGTGCGGTCGGCCTGCCGCTCGTAGAAGCGCTGCGATCTCAGCGCGGCGAGTCCGCTCATGCCGAGCCGATCCAGGACGGCGGCAGAATCCCGTACGGAATCCCCTGTGCGACGCAACCGTTGTCGACCGGCGCGCTCGGGGTCGCCGCACGGGTATCGACGACGATCAACGCATAAGTGAGCAGCGTCAACGCGACCAGGATCGCGACCTTCTCGAGCGCCGCCGCGATCGCCCGCAAGCGTCCGGTTCTCGGCTTCGACACGGCAGGCCCCGCTCGCTCGGTCGGAGCTCCCACTGTGAGCCGCTCCCGTGCTTCAGCTTGCGGCATGCGCCAGCTCCGATGGAAGCGGCTTCGTGCCGGGGAGGATCAGGATGGAACGCACTTCCACGGAGCCGCCGACCTCGAGAATCGGACAGCCCGCTGCGATGTGCGCCGCCTCATCCAGGTCACGCGCCTCGATGATCGAGAAGCCGCCGACGACCTCCTTCGCCTCGGCGTACGGTCCGTCCGTGACCGTCTTCTTCTTTCCGCCGACTACCTTACCGGAGGAGCGCTCCAGCGGGTGCCCGAGATTCTTCAGCTGGCCTTTCTCGGTCAGGTCCTTGAACCAGGCCTGCCACCTGGCCATCGCGCGCTGAGCGCCTTCCGGAGAAGCCTTAGCTTCCTCGTAGGCTTCGTTCGAGCTGCGGTACAACAGGACAAATTCACTCATGGCAAGAACTCCTTTCGTAAATGACTGCTCGCAATGGCGGTCCAACATCGCCTAGTCGATCGATGTCCGGCCAAATCGACAAGGCGCACCGCAAATACCGTGATCGCTTCACGACGGGGTTGCCGCTTCAGCCGGCTTTCGGCGCGGCGGCGCGTGCGAGCGCGACGGCTTCCAGCTGCCAGGCGTTGGCGGAAGCCAAGTAGCACTGGGACTGCGTTGCGATCAGCAGGTCGCGCCCGTCGGCAGACAGCGAGAGCTCGGTCACGACCTCTCCCGGCGGCAGCCGGATCTCCTTGATCAGCACCATGCTTCCGTTGCGAGCGAAGAGCAACCGCACCGTTCGCGGGTCGTCCCCGGCGAGAGCGAGCATGCCCGCGTCCGAAGCCTGCGCGGTCGCGCGCACAGAAGCGCCCACGGATGCGGGTACGCAGCCGGTGCATCCCCCCAGCGCGAGACCCACGACCAGCACCAGGGCGACGCCGATCAACGTCCCGACGAGAAAGCTTCCCGCGTCCGAGAGGCGTGTCGTCCTGCGTCTGCGCATGCCGGGCCTCCGGCGCGTTTCCAAGAAGTCTCTCCTTCCACTCCATTGACGAACGAGCGGACGTCCTTTCGACATCCCCAGGCGAAAATTTCTTAGCCGATCGGAATGGGGCGGGGACCGGTGCTGCGGTCCCGTCGGCTCGCCGACAGGGCTCTCGTGCGCCCGCTGCCTGGCGGAACGCCGTCGGCTGGCCGCTACCAACTTCGCGCGGCAGGCTCGCTCTTGGACCGCGGCGTCGCGACTCGCGCTGGCGAGCCGCGGGCCACGGATTAGCGTGATGTTATTGCTTCGCGGTGCGCCGACAAAGCGTCTAGAATTGAATTCACTGTTCGCCGAAACCAAATAATCTGATGGATCGACTGCAGGCGATGGCAGTGTTTGTCCGCGTCGTCGACACGGGTACCTTCACCCGCGCAGCCGACGTGCTGCGCATGCCGAAGGCGACGGTGACGACGCTGGTACAGAGCCTGGAGGCGCATCTGGGAGTGAAGCTTCTCCATCGAACCACGCGCCGGGTCAGCGTGACGCCGGACGGGGCGGCCTATTACGAACGGTGCGTGCGGATTCTGGCGGACATCGATGAGACGGAAGGTGCCCTCGGTCGCATGCGGTCGAGCCCGCGCGGGCGTCTCCGGATCGACGTACCTGTGACGTTCGGTCGGCGGATCCTGATTCCGGCGCTGCCGGGCTTCTTCGCCCGCTACCCGGACATGCGCCTGGAGGTCGGCTGCTCCGATCGGCGGGTCGACCTCATCGAGGAAGGCGTCGATTGCGTCGTCCGCGGCGGCACGCAACCCGATCCGCACCTCGTCGCGCGCCACGTGGGCACGGTCGAGTTCGTCACCTGCGCAACCCCGGCCTATCTCGCCCATCACGGCACGCCGAAGCATCCGAACGACCTCGCCGGCCACCGCTGCATAACGTACTTCTCGGGCAAACCCGGAAAGCTCCTTCCGTGGAGCTTCAACAAGGACGGCGAGCGAATCGAGCTGCAGCCGGAAGGCTTCATCGCCCTGAATGACAGCGAAGCCTACATCGAGGCTGGCATCGCCGGTCTCGGCATCATGCAAGCCGCGACCCTCTGGGTGAGGGAGGCGCTGGCGAGCGGCTCGCTCGAGCACGTCCTGCCCGACTGGAAGCCGGACGCGCTGCCCATATGCGTCATGTATCCGCAGAGCCGCCAGCTTTCGACCAAGGTGCGCGTCTTCGTCGAATGGATCGAGGAGCTCTTCGCCGCCGGGGAGGCTCGACAGGGACTCGGCGTCGGGCGCGCAACGCCGGACACCGCGCCGCAATCCGACGCGTCGCTGCAGCGCCCTGGCGGCGTTCGTCGCCGGGCGCCGACATCCCATCAAGATCGAACGCAAGAGCCGCGGTAATGGCTTGAAAGCCAACCGTCGATCCTGGGTGCGCTGAGGCGCGCACCTCACAAACGCCGACGCTACCCGGCGCAGGCGCGCGTTATTCCACTGGGCATACCGGCCATCCGATCCCGGTCTGACGGGTATGCGAACGCGTCATTGACGGACTGAAGTCTGCGGTCCTGGCGCAGGACGGAAGCGCAATCCCCGACGCGATCGCTCGGCATCCAATCTTCCGTTGGCAGTAGCCGTCGGTGGCCGTAGCGGCAGCAGCATCTGCGTTCCCGCGCCAGGGGATTGCTTCTCTCAACCATCCATTCAGGAGCAGGTCATGTTTTGCGAAAAACATTCAACAGGCAAGCGAATCGCACTGGCGGTGGCCGTGGCACTCTGCGCGTCCGGGATCGCCTTGGCCGACGACAGCAGTATGGCCCGATTCGGCGGCGATTCGTATGCGTACTTCAACAGGCAGGCGATCGACAAGTCGCCGTCGGCCTGGCGCGAAGCCAATCCGCAAGGGCTGGCGCAGGGCGACCTGCAGGCGCTGGCGTCGTCGGACTTGTCGGCCTTCGCGTCACGACTCAATCCTCCGATCCTTGCCGGCACGCCTGCCGATCCGACGTGGCGCGAGAACCATCCCAACGGCCTGACGGTGAGCGAACTGCAGGTGTTGTCGTCATCTTCGCTGGCCGCGTGGCACGGCACGGGCCGGTCGGAAGTTTTCGCCAACGTTGCCCAGACCCCGCGCAAGGAAACGCTCCTGGCGCGGATGAGGAAGCTGATCCAGTCGGGAGGCACGCAAGCCTACCGATGACATGCCTTTGCCAATTGCGGCCAGGGGATGAACTCGTAGGGCCCTCGACGAAGGACCTCACCTGGCCGAGCCGTGATCGACCGGGAATAGATCCGTGCTCTCGCCGATATAGACAGCCATGGACACTCCGTCCTGGCCACGAGGAATCGCAATGAACGAGCACGACTCCGCACGCCCCAGCCCACGCATCACGCGCCGCCAGGCGCTGCACTGTCTCGCCGCATGGACCGGCGCCGCGGTCGTCTGGACGGTGACCGGCGGCGTCCCCCGGGCGCTCGCCGCGACCAGGGAGGGCACTCCGGCCGCAGGCCCGAAGAGCAGTCTCACTTTCGTTCAGATCAGCGACACGCACATCGGCTTCCGCAAGGAAGCCAATCCCGACGTCGCAGGCAGCCTGCGTCGCGCGATCGCCGACATCAATGCGCTGCCGCAAGCTCCCGCGTTCGTCGTGCACACCGGCGACGTGAGCCATCTGTCGAAACCCGAGGAATTCGGCAAGGCGCGCGAGCTGCTGCAGGAGCTCCGTGTGGATCGCGTGCACCTTGTGCCGGGTGAGCACGACACGATCGACGAAGGCGCGACCGGCTATCTCAAGTTCTTCGATCACGACGGCAACGGCAGGTCCTGGTACAGCTTCGATCAGGGCGGCGTCCACTTCGTCGGCTTGAACAACGTGCTCAACTTCAGGGCCGGCGCCCTGTCCGCACTCGGCGACGAGCAGCTCGCGTGGCTCAAGAGCGATCTCGACCGCGTCTCGCACTCGACGCCGGTCGTGGTGCTGGCCCACATTCCGCTGTGGACGATCTGGGAGCCTTGGGGCTGGGGCACGGCCGATTCCGCGCAGGCGATCGCGCTGCTCCGCCCATTCGGATCCGTCACGGTGCTCAACGGGCATATCCACCAGGTGCTGCAGAAGGTCGAAGGCAACATCGCGCTGCACACCGCGATGTCGCTCGCCTACCCGCTGCCCACGCCCGGACAGGCAGGCGTCGGCGAGCCGGGCCCGGTAACCGTTCCGGCCGGGGAGCTTGGGAAGCTGATCGGCATCCGCCAGGTCACCGTAGTCCCCGGACGGCACGAGCTTGCGCTCATCGATACGCCGCTCGGCGCAGGTTGAATCAACTCTTCGTCAGACGACTGCGCCGGGCAGCGCCGGCGCCCGGTTTCGCCCGCCCCTGCCTGCAAGGGCACAAACGTTCGCCGAGCAAGGAGAGGCCAATGAACAATGTGATTCCTCGACCAATCTGTCGTCGGTTTCTCGCTCGCGCCGCTGTCGCCCTGGCCGCTTGCGGCGTGCTCGCGGCGCCGGCCATCCATTCGATCGCAGCTTCGCCAAGCCGGACCGTGGAGCTCGACATCGCCAAGTTCGCCTTCACGCCGAAAGAGATTACCGTCGCGCCCGGCACGAAGGTCGTGTGGATCAATCGCGACGAAACGCCGCACACGGTGGCGAGCAACGACAGGAGCTTTGCATCCAAAGGTCTGGATACCGACGACAAGTTCGAGCATACCTTCGACAAGGAGGGAGATTTCAGCTACATCTGCACCGTGCATCCCTTCATGACCGGAGTCGTGCACGTGCGCAAGCAGTAGCTGGCCGAACCCGTCTGCCGGGCACAGCCATGCGAAGCCCGCGCCTGGCGGCGCCCATCGCGTGCCTTGAAGACCCCGGCGCCGTTTCTCCACACACATTCGCGACGATGAATGGAGCATCGTCGCTAAACAGTATGTGCCCGCGCCTTCGATTCCGCCCCATCGCCTGTCGACCGCTTGGGTTTGCCGTCGTCGGTCGATACGTTCGGGCCCGGTGCCGACGATATGCCCGCGTCGGAAAACCGCCAGCGGCTCGGCGACGCCGCGATGTGGCGGCCGAACCGGTGGAGCGCTCGTGTTAGAGCGTTCCCGAGCGCCTTCTCACCTATTGCTGGGCATGAGCCCTACGGCGTCTTTGGCGTCTTGTATTCGACTTCCTTCTGGAACGGCTTCCAGACGGTTTCGTAGCCGACAAAACCCTTTTCGTTCGGCGGCTTCTGACGCGTCGTATAGAAGCGCGTCTGGCCGTCGGGAACCTTGGTGACTGGTTTCTGCTCGCTCATGGGTCACTCCTTTTTTCGTGAAGTCAGGATTGCGAGCCCCCGGTAACGTCGGACACCGTTCACCGCCGCCGCTCAAACCGGTCTCATCATCGACGGGTCGATGTTCGGCTCCGCGTCGATCGCTCCCCCGGCTTTCCTCTCATCGTCGGTTGCGTCGCGCACGGTCAGTATCTCGAGTCTGAAGACGACCTCCCTGCCGCAAAGCGGATTGTTGCCGTCGACGGTCAACGTCTCGTCGTCCATCCGCGTCACGATGAAGCTGCGGGCTTGGCCCTTGGCGTTCCGCATGAGGATGGAGGTGCCGATCTGCCGATACTCCTCGGGGACGTTCTCGAGGCGGTCGGTGAAGACCAGCGACTCGTCCCTCGGGCCGAAGATGCGATTGCCGTCGATCGGCACTTCGATCACATCGCCGGCGCACCTGCCCTCCAGCTCCTTGTGGACCGAAGGGGCCAGGATTTCATTGTGTCCGTGAACGTAGCCGAGCGGAAATTCGACGCTCGTGAGGACGTGCCCCGATTTCCTGTCGGCCACCTGGTAGGTGAGCTCGACGAACTTGCCGTCCTGGATGGCGTCACCCATGTCGAATCCGGACCCGCCGCTTTAGAAGATGGACGCCGCGAAAATTCTGACCTCGCCGTCTTCGTAGCCGAGGACAAGCCTGCCGAGCCATTCACCCGGCTTCTTGGTGCTGCGTTGCCGGTAGAGAACCGTCACGTGTTCGCCGCGGCGGATGACACCGAGATAGTCAGCATCATCGGAGAGGTTTCTGGCCAGCTCGCTGTTCGCGAACTGGTGATTCACGACCACTTGATTCATCGCAAGCGCGAGTGACTTGGCGAACCCCTTGACGAACTCCCCGTACTTGCCTTCGTTGGAATACTTGAGGAGATCGCGCCACAGGGGGTCGGCCATGGCGCGTATCTCCTCGTCGGTTCTTTCGACAATGTTCAAGCGGAGAGCTTCTGCGCCGGCGCTTGGCCGCTCGTCGTCACCTCGTCTTCCGCAACCAGGTGGTAGCAGGGCGCCTTCTCCATGGTGTATTCGCCGGTTTCCGGATCGCGGCGCGAAACGGTCAACACGTGCCAGTTCTCGTCGTCCACCTTCATGACATCGCCTCTGTAATAGTAGCCCGGCCAGCGCGTCTCCTTGCGGAACAGGGTGTGTTGCGTGACGCACTCCGCGGCCCGGTGACGGTGCTTCAGCTCCCACGCGCGCAGCAACTCGTGAAGGTCCTTCGCGGCCAGGCTCTCGAGGTCTTCCTCCATGATCATGAGTTTCTTCAAGCAGATGTTCAGAAGCTTCTCGTTGGTCATGTAACCGACGGTATAGCCGCCGCAATACTCGTCCATGAGCTTCTGCAGGCGGTCCAGTCCCTGCTGCGGATTGATGTAGTGCGGGTTGACGGTGCCGGCCACGACCGCATTGCGGTAGATCCGGTAATGCTCCAGGGGCTTGTAGATCTCTTTCCTGCGGCGCTCGATCTGCGCAGCCGACACGACGGTGCCTTCGGCCTTTCCGTCGTCGATGTACTTGCAGGCGGCCTTCGCCGCGAGACGGCCTTCGGTGAACGAGCCGGATGAGAAGGCGTGCGGCGTGCCGCCGACCGCATCGCCGGCGCCGAACAGGCCTTCGACCGTCGTCATGCGGTTGTAGCCCCAGAAATACTCGGGCGGGGAAACGTCCTCGGGACCCGAGCACCAGGCGCCCGAGCACGTCGCGTGCGAGCCCATGACGTAAGGCTCGGATGTCGTCAGCTCGGGGTTCTCGTTCTTGGGATCCACGTCGGTGGCGGCCCACAGGACCGCCTGGCCCACGGTCATGCCGAGAAAGTTCTCCCAGCCCACCTCTTCCAGGTGCGGATCCTGGAAGGCCTGCATGGTCACCATGTGGATGGGGCCCCGGCCGGCGGCCACCTCGCTGATGATGCAATGATTGCGCAAGCAGGTCGGGATCGGCCGATGGGTCAGGTGCCAAGCCTCCGGATCGAGATACGCCTTGCCAACCATCTTCTGCAGCTCCGGCCACCACTTCGATTCGTATTCCTCGCCCAAGGCGTTTTGCGTATACGTCTTGAGGTGCAGGAAGTAGGCGCCGACCGGCCCATAACCGTCCTTGAAGCGCGCCAGCACGATCCGGTTTTCCATCTGCGTCATCTTCGCGCCGGCGTTGATCATGAGTCCGTAGGCGGACGCGGACGACCAGGGCGCATACCAGGTGCGGCCGGCACCCTCGCCCGTCGAGCGCGGCTTGAAGATGTTGGACGCGCCGCCCGCGCCGCAGATCACGGTCTTCGACTTGAAGACGTGGTAGTTGCCGGTGCGGACGTTGAACCCGACGGCACCGGCGACCCGGTTCGGCTTGCTTTCATCCATCAGGAGGTGCGTGACGCAGATGCGGTTGAAGACCTTGTCCGCCGACTTCTTGGCGGCTTCGGCCACGATGGGCTTGTAGGACTCGCCGTGGATCATGATCTGCCACCGCCCTTCACGCAGGTAGCGCCCGGTTTTCGGGTTCTTCATGATGGGCAGGCCCCACTCCTCGAACTGGTGCACGGTGGAGTCCACGTGGCGGGCCATGTCGAAGAGCAGGTCTTCCCGCACCAGCCCCATCAGATCGATGCGCGCGTAGCGGACATGGTCCTCGGGATTGTTCTCGCCCCAGCGGGTGCCCATGTAGCAGTTGATGGCGTACAGGCCCATGGCGACTGCGCCGGAGCGATCGATGTTGGCCTTCTCGGCAATGACGATCTTCTTGTCCTGGCCCCAGAATCTCGCTTCCCATGCGGCACCCGTGCCGCCAAGCCCCGCACCGACGACAAGGACGTCGATGCCGTCTTCGACGATCGTGTGGTAGGCCATCAGTAGTACACGCCTTTCTTCAACTTGAGGCCGGCGTCCTTGAGCGTGCGCAGGCCGCCCTCATCCAGCCGGATGTATTTCGGCTCGTTGTACAGGAGCTGGCCGTCGCGCATTTCCTTGCTGGGCGCGGGAACATTCGCGAGCTTGGGGATCGCCGTTCCCCAGGGCTTCGTCGTGATGGGCGACAGGAAGCTCTTCTCCGTGCCGTCCCGGAAGGTGATCTTCCACGCGATCGTGCCCTTGCGTTCGTCGCGATCGACGCGAACGCTGTGACCGAGCGGGGCGAAATCGGCATATCCGCGCACATCGATCGCATGCTGGGGGCACGCCTTCACGCAGGAGTAGCACTCCCAGCACATGTTCGGCTCGATGTTGTAGGCCCGACGATAAGTCGGATCGATGTGCATGATGTCCGAGGGACAGATGTCGACGCAGTGTCCGCATCCGTCGCACCTCGTCATGTAGACGAAGGTAGGCATGAGTCGGCTCCTTGAGCTATTCCTATTGAGCTTCCTGTCTGCTTTCTAATAGTGGCGGGGGGCCTCGCGCTTGATGCCAAGTCCCATGTCCATCGGAGCGTCTCGCAACAGCTCCATCGAGTGCCGCTTTTGTTGCTCGGGATCCTCACGGGTCTGCGTCGGCAGATTCTCGGCCGTGCCATTCGCCCTGGAGACGCGTTTGTCGAAGGCGGCGGCCGGCTTGAAGAACATGTGGGCGAACTTCGACCATGGCACCCCGCCGAAGAGCACGACGGTGGCGATGATGTAGAGCCAGAACAGCAGGCCCACGCCGCCGCCCGTGGCGGCCCAGACGACCGCGAGCGTCACGCTCGCGAGCAGCGACAGGATGAAGAGGTCGGCCCTCGCCAGGCGGAAGGGCGACTGGCCTTCCGCGGCGACGTCCACCCGGATGAAGAACCAGAACCAGTAGCCGCCCACCAGCACCATCAGGGCGCCGATCCACCACAGCGCCGGCCAGATCGCCGGCGTGGACGTGGCGTCGGCGGAGTAGCCGAACACCATGACCGCCGTGGCCACCACGTAGAGGACGAATCCGTACATCCCGAGCAGGTGCGCCAGCCGGCGCTTCGGGTTACAGAACTCGCCCGAGGCGAGCACGTCGACGACCGCGGTCTGCACGGCGATCCAGACCAACTCGCCACCCCCTATCTTGCGGCCCTGGCCCCTCGACATGCGCATGTTGGCGAAGAAATACCTCGCGCTGCCTTTGTGGACCATGTCGAAGAGCGTCCCGGCCACCACGGCCAGGGCCATCACCACCAGAAACCCCTGCAGGAAGCCGGCAGGCAACGACACACCCGCCACGGCGAACGGATTGACGCTCAGCATGGAAATTTCCTCCTCTTCCGCCCGATTCTACGTGGGCGTCCGGCCGGCGAACGCAAAATCTTGCTATGCGGCCATACAGCACGGAATCGTCTGGCCGTCGCCCTATTTCGGCAAGCCCACGAAGTCCAACGGGGGCCGGGCACCTGCGTGAATAGTGACGTAACCGGGGAAGGCTTTGAACCTTCGATCTTCGGGGGTTACGAGGCGGATTCTAGTTAGCTTCGTGTCTTGTTAATCAATTACTTGCGGCGCTTGCCGATCTCGAAGCCGATTTGCTCCAGTCGCCATCTGGGCCCAGTCAATTTCGTCACAGCGCCGTGACCAACCCAGAGCCAGCAAACTCATCCGGAAGACTGCAGCCGAGCGTGGCCGGCACTGGCAGGGCGATGAACACCTTCGAGGTCACGTTCGGGTCTTCTGCAGGTGCGCTTTGAACGCTGCGAGCTGTCGGGTCCACAACGCGTCCGTCTCCGCGAGCCAGGTCCTGAGCGCAGTGATTGCCTCGGGCCTCAGCCGGTAGATGCGGACGCGGGAATCGAACTCGGCACGATCTTCCTCGACGAGGCCGCTTCGTCGCAGCGTCCTCAGATCGCGGCTCATGGTCGGAAACGAAAGACGCGTCGCGTGCGCGAGCTCGCCCGCCCGATGCGGTCGCTCGCGTCGGTCAGGACTTCGCTCGGCTCGAAGCCGAAGGCGGTTTCCAGCCATTTGAGCGCGGCGCGGTTGTCCTTGTAAGCGAGGGATGGGATGAAGGCGGGTCGGTTGGGAAACAAGGTGGCCATGGCGTGTTCCTTACTATTACACAATAGCGCAATAGTTAAAGACTTTGACAAGTATATTGGCTCTCGGGGGCCCCGTCTCGTTCAATCGCTCTCTGGGCAGGGCCGGCGAGGGCGTCAGGAGTCTGGTGACGTCCCCAGCACGGACGCGATCAGGCGCTCGGCCGGGGAGAGATCCCGGGCCGTAGCTTCCGTGATAAGCACCTTGAGGATGCCGCTCGGGGAAGTCGCCATAGCTCAGCCGTGTGCGAAGGCTATAGCCAATGGGCAACGCAGAGCACCGGCCAACCGACCAACCGCCGCCCTCGATCGCGTCGCTCAGGTCGCCAACGTTTGGTCCTCAAGCTGATCGCGCGCCGCTTCGGACTGGAACCTCTGTCCGTCTTGCCTGGATTTGCCGATCAGCTAGGCGATGTGGATCCGCCACTCACCCCGTCGGTGTAGCTGCCAGACGCCAAACCGTGCTACTTGGTCGAAGTCGGCGTCCGGCCAGGCGCACGCGGCGGTACGTAGCCGGCCACACGACACTGCAAGGCGTCCAATCGCCTGCCCTTGTCGAATCGACTCAGATTGCAAGTGACCACCGCGCCGGAGGCTACCAGGCTCACAAGGTGCGTGCGCACCGTGGCCAGCGGCAGTCCCGTCTCTTTGGCGATTTCCACGTCGAGCCGCTGACCGTATTTCTGCAAGCATTCCAGCACTTCCACTTTGGCTCTCCAGGTCGACTTCCGCTCAGGTCATGCGTACTGGACGATGCATCCGAGCAGGTAAGCACGCATGACATCGCAGGGCAGTTGACCGCTGCGTTCGGTGCCACCCTCGATCCAGCGCACGGTGTAGACGTCAGGTGTCGCGGAATGCCGGTCTATCCTGCAGGCGCCTGCCGGGACACGCGTTGCCAATCCGACGCCGACCGAGACCGACATTCCTCCTGCGGTATATGCGCGCCGCGATTCCATCAATCAACCGATCCCAAAAAACGCCAGCGGTGCGGTATTCAGGCGGAGGAGCCTCCGATCGCGAGGTTGATTGCGCGCCAACCGTGCGCTATCGCTTTGCCTCTTCGCCCTAACCATGGAGATCCCTTGCGCCGCGAGGCGCACTACATAGGCTACGTATACACATCGCCGCGCGATCGGTCAAATTCGCCGGAGACATCGTGGCGATTGGGGTCCTAAGATCAGGACGAAAACGGGCATCGATCAGGCGCAAACCGGCCCCACGCCCGCGCAACAGCCCACCGGAGCCTTCCGTGAACGCACTCGATAACACTGAGGCGATCGCGACCATCGAACAATTCAAGGCCGCGTTGCTTGCGAACAGCGCCATTTGAAGAGCGCGTCGGTAGCTGGCATTCAACATGGACCTTTGCCAGCGCTTTTGCTGGGAAGCTGGCTCACTTTCCGCCCCAGCACGGAAAGAACACACCTTGCTGATGGGCTGGGTTTGCTGGTTGCGGCGCACCATTTTCTGATCGATGTAGCAGGTTGCCGACGAGCCGGAGCGCGAGCACAGAAAAGCCTTGCGGTGCCGGCAACAAAGGGGTATGGATAGGATTGCAGGTTCGTCAAGTAAGTGAAATGCGGGTCGGTCGTTGCCGCTTTCGCGGCATTCCTCGGGTCTTCGTCTCTCCCCTTGAAGTTCCGGCACTCAGGCGAGCGCTCGTCAATCGTATTTCACAGGAGCAGCAGAAATGATCGGTACGGTGAAATGGTTCAGCGATACCAAGGGGATCGGCTTTATCATCCCCGACTCCGGCAGGAGGGATGTCTTTGCTCATTTCTCAGCGATTGTAGGCGCCGGCCGCAAGACCCTGCGGCAAGGCCAGAGGGTTTCCTTCGACGTGACTGACCAACCAGAGGGAAGTCGGGTATCGAATATCAAATCGCTCGATTGATCAGAGCCTGACCTCCCGATCGGATCGACCTGGTCCGTTGAATGCGGGACGTCCGCCGTCAGCGTACCTGACCCAAAACGCGTCGCTTATCGCCGTCCCGAATACAGCAGCAACACGCGGCGCGCCGCGCAACCGTACGTGCTTCCGATCGGCAGATCTAGCTGATCGCACGTCATGCCGGGAAGCGGGTTCGTGCAGTCCGTCAGATTGAGCGCCAACCTCGTCAACAGCGCCCGATCATTGACATCGAGCGCATTGAGAAACTCGTCGCGGATCGCCGGCGATGCATAAGGTGCCCTCATGGGGCGGCGCTAACAACGATTGCGTGCATCGAGCTCTTTCACTGTCTGCCGGGAAGCCTGGGCTGCAGTTCAGCCGCAGGCGACTACAGTATGCGCCGAATTCCGGCAACCGGTGCACCGAGCTGGAGAGCAAATCACCGTGAAAGTTTTCCGTACCCGGCGCAAACGCGCGTATACTCCGTCGCCAACATCGATTCGGGTCGGCTGCGGTTCTCGTCCACCGATCCCGTCCTCCCTATAGATAACTTGACGCCTCGCGCATTCCGGCGCGCGGTATTCCACTGGAAGCTGCACATGATCAACGGAACGGTAAAGTTCTTCAACAACGCCAAAGGCTTTGGTTTCATCCAGCCCGACGACGGCTCCAAAGACGTGTTCGTCCACATTTCTGCCGTCGACCGCGCAGGCCTAACGACGCTGAGCGAGAACCAGAAGGTTTCGTTCGAGCTCGAGCGCGGCGCGAACGGCAAGGTTTCGGCGGCCAACCTGAAAGCGCTCTGACCCGCTGCACGCTGTTGCGGCGGCGTCGCAGCAGCGGGTGTTCCTCGCGCGAGTTGCGATAAGCAGCGGGCTAGAACGTCACGACGACGGCGTTTGGTCGACCGTCACGGTACTTTGCTCGGTTGCCGACGGTACCGGAGGTGACGCCGACTTCCGTTGCTGCTTTTCTTCCTTTTTCCGTTTCTTCGCGAGATCCCGCTGGCGCTTGGCGAAAGCGTAGTTCGGTTTGCTCATTCAGGGCTTCTCCCTTTGCGGACGGCTTCCAACTGTAACACGATCACACTAACACAACGCGTGTCCATAGTCGGGTCGGTCCCGCGATATTTTTCGACCTCGTACCGATGGGGCAAGCGAAGCGCCATCGTCTCGTGCGCGGGTCTTGCCGAGCCTTGCGGGCACCGCTGTCGCCGAGAGGGCAGGCGCCTAGGCCCGCGAGTCGGAAGGGCGTATGATCCGGCATCGAATCTCGATCCCGGGTCGGCCGCATCCCTGACCGCCGACCCCGGTAGGTTTTTTTCCCATCGATCATTTGATGCCTTGCGGATGCCTTGCGCGACGGCGAGCCGCCGTTGCGCAGACGACTTGCGTCGGCGCGGCGACGCGGCAATCTCCACCTGAATAGGGGGCAGCGCATGGCCAAGGAGGAAACGATCGAGATGGAAGGCGTGGTCAACGAAGTGATGCCTGATACGCGCTTTCGCGTCATGCTCGAGAACGGCCACAGTATCGTTGCGTACGTGTCCGGCAAGATGCGCAAGCACCACGTCCGGATCCTCGCCGGCGACAAGGTGAGGATCGAGGTTACCCCGTACGATCTCAACAGGGGACGCATCACATTCCGGCACAAAGACGAGCGGCCAGCCACCACGGCCTTGGCTGGCCGTCCCTCGAGCCGGCGTCGCTGACCACAACGCGTAGGTGAAGGCGAACGAACGTACCTTCGAGCTGGTTTCTTATCAAGCCGTCTCCCTATTGTGACGACGGTTACGTGATCCAGTGGCAGCGCTCGTCCATCCCGTCGACAGCCTCGCTGTACTTAACGGCCTCGCCGTCGACTGCGGAGCGCCGCGTGCTGGCCCCTGACGTCACCATCGGGATCGCCCGCGGGTCGCCGCAGCCCGTCTTGCCCGCGAACTTCGGATTCGGCAGCGTCGAAAAGTGCACCTGCGTGAAGGGCACGTAGGCCTAGAACGGTTTGCCCGACCGCATGCTGCGCGTCATGAAATCGATGGTCCGGCGCGTGATCTCGGCATCGATGAGGCGCCGCCGATCGAGGTCATAGACCTCCAGATGACAATTGACACAATCGGCGCTTCGGGCGACAAATCGCGGTCGTGCTGAGCTACCGCGTCATTCGGGTCAAAGACCACCGCCATCCCATAGTCATGCCGAGCCTCGTTATCGCCGACCTCTCGGACCCGGGCACGGCGGGCGATATGATCAACTCGCTGCGGGCGGCATACTGCGCACCCATCCTGGCGTTCTCGGCTCGCTTCCGCCGAGGGCTGGGCGGCTCCAGCGAAGCGGCGCATCGCCTGCAAGTAGGCAAGGTACTCCCGAAGCCGTTCACCCGTGACGAATTGCTGCATGCGGCTCACGTAACCGCGCAGAAGCCGTAAGCTAGCTCGTTTTGTCTCTCTGGCATCGCTTGACGGGAGATCCCGTGTCAACAATCGAAAGGAGATCGAAGTCCATGAACGACGCCGCGACCAAGTCCCGCCGAACCGCCCGTCTGCAGACGCCCACCAGCCTCGGCGCGGAAGCCACCCGCGACATCTCGGCCGCGCTGAACGGCCTGCTCGCGGACTTCTTCGCGCTTTATATGAAGACGAAGAACTTCCACTGGCACGTCTCGGGACCGCATTTCCGCGATTACCACCTGCTGCTCGACGAGCAGGCCGATCAGATCTACGCCACGACCGATCCCATTGCCGAGCGCGTCCGCAAGCTCGGCGGGACGACGCTGCACTCGATCGGCCATATCGCCCGCATGCAGCGGGTGTCGGACAACGACGCGGAGTACGTCACCCCGCTCGATATGCTGGCGGAGCTTCGCGAAGAGAATGCGAGGCTCGCCGATCGCATGCGCGAGACGCACGACGTCTGCGACGAGCACCGCGACGTCGCGACCGCGAGCCTTCTTGAAGTTTGGATCGACGAAGCCGAGCGCAGGGCGTGGTTCCTGTTCGAGGCGACGCGTCCGGCCGAAACAGCGGGCCGCTAGGCGGGCCGGTCATGCTGCAGATCCGCAAATCCGACGCGCGCGGCCTCGCCGATCACGGCTGGCTGCTGAGTCGCCACACGTTCTCGTTCGCCGACTACTACGACCCCGAGCACATGGGCTACGGGCCGCTGCGGGTAATCAACGAGGATCGCGTCCGTCCGGGCCAAGGATTCGGCTCCCATGAGCATCGCGACATGGAGATCATTTCCTACGTGCTGGAAGGCGCGCTTCAGCACCGGGACAGCATCGGCACCGGGTCGATCATCCGGCCCGGCGACGTGCAGATCATGTCGGCGGGCACCGGCATCCGCCACAGCGAATTCAATCCTTCGAAGACCGAGAGCGTGCATTTCCTGCAGATCTGGATCCAGCCGGACCGCGACGGCATCGCGCCCCGTTACGATCAGAAGACATTTCCCGAAAGCGAGAAACGCGGCCGATTGCTCCTCGTCGGCTCGGCCGAAGGGCGCGACGGCTCGATCGTGATCCACCAGGATGTGGATCTGTTCGCCGGGATCTTCGATTTGGGACAGGAGACGACGCACGCCTTGCGCGGCGGGCGCAAAGCCTGGCTTCAGGTGGCTCGGGGATCCCTCGAAGCGAACGGGCAGCGGTTGGAGACCGGTGACGGCGCGGCGGTGGAGGACGAAGCAGCGCTCGACATGAAGAGCCCGAGCGACGGCACCGAGCTTCTGCTGTTCGATCTGCCGTAAGCAGCGCCGACAGCCACGAGCGGGGAGAGTGATATATGGTTGCCTCTTCCACCACGGCAGAGCCATCCGGCTCGCCGAGCGATCGGGCCATTCTTGTGCCCCTGCGGCGGTCGTGGGCGATGCAGCGATAGCCGCGCTGAGTCAGGAAGAACATCTGGTCTTCGCTTCAAGTCGTAGGCTCGCTGAGATGCATGCGCACGACATGAGCTGATTTCGCCCCAATGGCAACCATCGATCCAGGCTCGGCGAGCGCGATGGCGAGCGGCGACTTCGCCCCTGTGCTCCCGCGCTCGCTGGCAGGCCGCAGCGAGCAGATGTTTCCGCAGCTGACCGAGGCGGAGATCGCCCGTATCGGCCGCTT
>DATJBM010000019.1:0-3609 GCA_035515295.1 Casimicrobiaceae bacterium
GACCGGATTGCGGATGGTGCGCACGCCGGCGACCGCGCCAGCGGCGAGCGTGCCGCCGTCCATCACGCCCGCGTCGAGCTCGTTGCGGGCATCGGAGGTGAATACCGCGCCGCGCCCGGCGTTGAACAACGGGCAGTCCTCGAGCGAAACGACGCTGGTGACCACCGCGTCGAGTGCGCTGCCGCCGCGCTCGAGCACCGCCTTGCCAGCGCCGAGCGCCTCGAGCAGCGCGGCGCGATACGGCGCCTCGTCGGCGGCGGTGCCGGGCGCGATGGTCCCCGCGCCGCCGTGCAGCACGAGAGCGAAGCTTGAAGTCATGTTCGGTGACTACCCGGAAGCGATTGTAAGGCCGGCGTAGCGGCGTGGTGGACCCGTCGGCGATCCTCGCCGCACCGCGTTCGGGCATCCCGCCCCTTTCGGGTGCACGGCCCGGAGCGCGGCGCGCGGTACACTCGCGCCCATGCGCGACGTCGAACCGAGCACGGTCGCGACCTCCGGCGGCTGGGAGGCGCGGCTCGCGCTGTCCTATGCTCGTCGCGGAGAGCGGACGCTGCTGGAACGTCGGCTGCACCATGGCCCACTGGTCGTACAGAAGCCGCTCTACCCCGAAGGCGCGCGCGTGTGCCATACGATCATCGTCCACCCGCCCGGAGGCATCGCCGGCGGCGATCGGCTGCACATCGATGCAGACGTCGGGGAGCACGCGCGCGCACAACTGACGACGCCAAGCGCCGCGAAGTGGTACCGCTCGTCGCTGGCGCCGGCACGACAAACCGTCCGCCTCTCGGCTGCACAGGGGGCGCTGCTCGAATGGCTGCCGCAGGAGGCGATCGTGTTCGACGGGTCGCTCGCGGAGTGGGCGACCGAAATCGCGCTCGAAGGGGACGCCGTCTTCATCGGCTGGGACATCGTCTGCCTCGGACGGCGCTTGGCTGAGGAGCGGTGGACCCGAGGCCGTCTGCGCGGCGACTTCACGCTCCGCCGCGACGGCGCGCAGCAGTGGACCGAGCGCACGACGATCGAAGGCGGCGGCGAGCTGTTGCGTGCACGCGTTGGTCTCGGCGGCAAGACGGTATTTGGCACATTCCTTGCGTGCGCGCTCGCCGTATCCGATGACATCACGGCGACGTGCCGCGCGGTCGCCTGTCCGGACGGCGAGGCCGCGGTGACGCGATTGCCGGGGGTGTTGCTGGCGCGCTTTCGCGGCGACGCGGCGGAGAGTGCGCGAAGCTATTTCGCGGCGCTGTGGACGCGCGTCCGGCCGGCGCTGGCCGGGCTCGATGCCGTCGCGCCGCGGATCTGGAACACCTGAGCGATACGAAACGAAGCAATGGAGCTCACGCCCCGCGAGAAGGACAAGCTGCTCGTCTTCGCGGCCGCGCTCCTCGCGGAGCGGCGACTTGCGCGCGGGCTCCGCCTCAACTATCCGGAGGCGGTCGCGTACTTGAGCGCCGCCATCATGGAAGGCGCGCGCGACGGTCGCAGCGTCGCGGAGTTGATGAGCCAAGGTGCGGGGCTGCTGCGTCGCGAGCAGGTCATGGACGGGGTGCCGGAGATGATCCCCGAGATCCAGGTCGAAGCGACGTTCCCGGACGGCACCAAGCTGGTGACGGTGCACCATCCCATTCCATGATTCCGGGCGAAGTGCTGGTCGCGGCGGGCGACATCGAGCTCAACGCCGGACGGCCGACCGTCAGGATCGAGGTAGCCAATACCGGCGACCGGCCGATCCAGGTGGGTTCGCATTACCACTTCGCGGAAGCCAACGAGGCGCTGCGCTTCGACCGCGCCGCCGCCCGCGGCTGCCGGCTCAACATCCCGGCGGGGACGGCGGTGCGCTTCGAGCCCGGGCAGTCGAGGACGGTCGAGCTGGTTGCCTTTGGCGGGGAGCGCAGGGTGTATGGCTTCTCGGGCGCCGTGATGGGGCCGCTCGACAGCGGCAAGTCCGCAGGCGCGAAGCGCGGGCCGAAGAAGAGCCGCGCCCGGCGGGCTGGCGCCTCGCGAGGCAGGCGGCGATGAAGATTCCGCGCCCGGCCTACGCCGAGATGTTCGGCCCCACGACGGGCGATCGTGTGCGCCTGGCCGACACCGCGCTCCTCGTCGAGGTGGAGCGCGACCTCACGCTCTACGGCGAGGAGGTGAAGTTCGGCGGCGGCAAGGTCATCCGCGACGGCATGGGACAGAGCCAGAGGCTCGCCAGGGACTGCGCCGACACGGTGATCACCAACGCGTTGGTCATCGACTGGTGGGGCGTGGTGAAGTGCGACATCGCCGTCAAGGACGGCCGCATCGCGAAGCTCGGCAAGGCGGGCAACCCGGACGTCCAAAGCGGGGTGGATATCGTCATCGGCGCGGGCACCGAGATCATCGCCGGCGAAGGCATGATCGTCACGGCGGGCGGGCTCGATTCGCACATCCACTTCATCTGCCCGCAGCAGATCGACGAGGCGCTGTACTCGGGCATCACGACGATGATCGGCGGCGGGACGGGACCCGCGACCGGAACCTGTGCCACCACGTGCACGCCCGGCCCGTGGCACATCCACCGGATGCTCGAGGCGGCGGAAGCGTTCCCGATGAATCTCGGCTTCCTCGGCAAGGGCAACGCGAGTCTCACACCGCCCCTCGCCGAGCAGATCGAGGCCGGCGCAATCGGGCTGAAGCTGCACGAGGACTGGGGCACGACGCCGGCGGCGATCGACGCGGCGCTCAGGGTAGCCGATACGATGGACGTGCAGGTCGCGATCCACACCGATACGCTCAACGAATCGGGCTTCGTCGAGACCACGCTGCGCGCGATCGGCGGCCGCACGATCCATACCTACCACACCGAGGGCGCGGGAGGCGGGCACGCGCCCGACATCATCCGCGCCTGCGGCGAGCCCAACGTGCTGCCCTCGTCGACCAATCCCACGCGGCCCTACACCGTCAACACGATCGACGAGCACCTCGACATGCTCATGGTGTGCCACCACCTCGACGCGTCGATCGCCGAGGACGTGGCGTTTGCCGAGTCGCGCATCCGGCGCGAGACGATCGCAGCCGAGGACATCCTGCACGATCTGGGCGCCTTCTCGATGCTCTCGTCGGACTCTCAGGCGATGGGCCGCGTCGGCGAGGTGATCGTCCGCACGTGGCAGACCGCGCACAAGATGAAGCTGCAGCGCGGCACGCTGCCGGGAGATCCGGAGGCGCACGACAATGCGCGCGTGAAGCGCTACGTCGCCAAGTACACCATCAATCCGGCGATCGCTCACGGCGTGAGCCACGTCGTCGGCTCCGTCGAGCCGGGCAAGCTCGCCGATCTCGTGCTGTGGAAGCCGGCGTTCTTCGGCGTCAAGCCCTCGCTCGTGCTCAAGGGCGGGGCGATCGTGGCGGCGGCGATGGGAGATCCGAACGCCTCGATTCCGACGCCGCAGCCGGTGCACTACCGGCCGATGTTCGGTGCCTTCGGCAAGAGCCTGGTGGCGAGTCCGGCGCTGTTCGTCTCGCGGGCCGCCATCACCAAGGGTGTGGCGAAGAAGTGGGGCCTGACGCGGCCGGTGCTGGCGGTGAAGGGCACGCGCAAGATCGGCAAGAAGGACATGATACACAATTCGCTCTGCCCCA
>DATJBM010000020.1:0-173324 GCA_035515295.1 Casimicrobiaceae bacterium
CGCCATGTCCTCGAGTCGCCCGACGTTTCGCGCCTCGGCGGGCGCGAGCTTGCGGTCCGACAGAACGACGACGCCGTCCATGTACCCCTTCTCGGTGGCGCTGTCGCCCTCCTGGGCGATCGCGTACCTGAGCGGGCCCGATTTGCCGTTCGCCGTAAGCGATCCGTCCACTTCCTGAGCGGCCGAGACGCCGACCAGCAGCAGCGTCGCCCCAGCCAAACCTGCGAGGCGTTGCATGATGTCGTTTCCCCCTCGAAACAACCATGCCGGGACGATGGCGCGGGCTCTTAGGCAGCGAGCAGAGGCTGGAAGGTTCTTGCACTATCTCCCGCGATGGCCCCGGCGAAGCGTGGCGTTCAGGCGACGATTGCGGGCGCGCGGCGGTCTTCGGCGGCCTTCGCCCTGCGGGCGGGTGCGTACCACCGGGCGTCGGCGCGCCGCGACGCCGTCGCACGGCGCTTCAGCGCCGCCACGCATGCCATGAGCACGATCGAGAACCCGACCAGTAGTGTGGCGGCCGCCGTAATCGTCAGGCTGATGTTGTCGTTGATGCCGGCGAACATCTGCCGCGGCAGCGTGCGCTGCCCGGGGCCGCCCATGAGCAGCACGACGACGACTTCGTCGAAAGAGGTCGCGAAGGCGAATACCGCACCCGACGCGACGCCGGGCAGGATCGCGGGCAGCATCACGCGAAAGAAGGCGACCACGGGGTTGGCCCCGCAGACCGCCGCGGCGCGCAGCAGGTTGCGGTCGAACCCGGACAGCGTCGCGAGCACGGTGATGACCACGAACGGCGCGCCAAGCGCCGTATGGACGAGGATGAGGCCGGCGAAGCCGTCGGTGAGGTGCAGCGGCGCGAAGGCGAAATAGGCGCCGACCGCCACGATCACCACCGGGACCACCATCGGCGAGATGAGAATGGCGAGGATCGCGCCGCGCAGCGCGAAGCGCGAGCGCCACAGGCCGATTGCGGCGAGCGTGCCCAGCGCCGTGGCCAGCGAGGCGGAGATCGACCCCAGAAACAGGCTGTTCTTCAAGGCCGCGAGCCAGAACGGCGAGGTGAAGAAGTCCTGATACCAGCGAAGCGACAGGCCCGGCAGAGGGTAATGGAAGAACGAACCCGACGAAAACGACAGCGGGACGATCACCGCGATCGGAGCGACGAGGAAGGCGAGCACCGCGTAGGCCACCGTGGCGTGCGCCGCCGAGGCGAGCCTCTGGCCGAAGGTGCGCGTGTCGCCGGTCATGCGAGGCGCATCCGATCGATGCCGACGAGGCGCTGGTACACCGCGTAGAGCGCCATCGTGGCGATGAGCAGGATAAGGGCGAGCGCGGCGGCCATGCCCCAGTTGATGGTCCGGCTCGCGTAGAAGGCGATGAAGTAGCTGATCATCTGGTCGTCCGCGCCGCCCACCAGCGCCGGCGTGACGTAATAGCCCAGCGCCTGGATGAACACCATGAGCGCGCCGGCGCCGATGCCGGGCAACGTCTGCGGGAAGTACACCCGCAGCCAGGCGACGAATGGCGGCGCTCCGAGCGATGCCGCGGCGCGCACGTACGTGGCCGGTATCGCCTTCATCACGCTGTAGAGCGGCAGGATCATGAATGGCAGCAGCACGTGCACCATCGCGACATAAACCGCGAAGCGGTTGAAGATCATCTTCAGCGGCTGCGTCACGAGCCCCGTCGTGAGCAGCGCGTCGTTGACCACGCCTTCGCGCTGCAGCAGGACGACCCAGGCGACGGTTCGCACCAGCAGCGAGGTCCAGAACGGCAGCAGCACCAGGAAGAGCAGCACCGCCGCCTTGCGGCCACGTTGCCGCGACAGATACCACGCCGTGGGATAACCGAGCAGCAGGCAGGCGAGCGTCACCACGGCCGCGATCCACAGCGTCCGGCCGAGGATCATGCGGAACACGACCTCGTCCTCGTTCTCGGGCACGACGCGACCGCCGGCGTCGCGCTTCAGATCGAGCGCGGCGAGGAGGAAGAAGTCGGTCACCGGCCCCCCCGCGCGGCGAAGCGCGCCCCAGGTCTCGAGCTGGCCCCACATCGGGTCGATGGCGACGAACGTCTCGCGCGCGTTGCCTTCGATGCGGTCCGGGAGGCGTCGGGCGGTGGAGAACATCAGCGACCGGTAACCGGTCACGTCGTAGTTGAGCCGCGTCGCCGCCGAGGCGAGCGTCCCCTCGGCACGCGCGTCGCGGATGTCGTCGGCCAGCGCGTTCCAGGCGCTGTCGGGAGGGAGCGCGCGTCCATCCCAGCCGCGCAAGGCAGCCGTGACGCGCGGCAGGACGCGGGCGACGTCGGTGTCGACGACGCTCTTGGCGAGCAGCGCCGCGATGGGTCCGACGAAGGTGACGAGCAGGAACGCGAGCAGCGGCAGGGTCAGCGCGAAGGCGCGGAGCTTTGTCGCGCGCTCCGCCCGGGCCAGTCCCCGAGCGAGCCCTCTATCGTAGAGCGCCGACCCGGCGGTCATCGCGGCAAGTCACCGTCGCGGCGCGTTGCGAGAGCTCCGCACCGGCGCACGCCGGCGCGGAGCTCGCCATCGGGAGGCTACTTCGCGACCCAGGCGTTGAAGCGCTGATTGAGCTTGTCGAGGTTCTCAAGCCAGAACTTGTCGTTGATCGGGAGCGCCGTCTTGATGTTCTGCGGCGCCGTGGCGAGGTTCGGCAGGACGCTCTTGTCGATCAGCGCGGTCGCCGCCTTGGTGGTCACGCCGTACGGGATCTTCGGCGGCAGGTTCTTCTGGTTCTTCGGATCGTTGACGAACACCAGATACTTCTCCGCGTCGGCCTTGTTGGGCGTGCCCTTCATGATCACCCAGGAGTCGATGGTGTAGAGATTGTTGGGCCAGACGATCTTGAAGTTCTTCTTGTCCTTTTCGTTCGCCGCCGCGATGCGGCCGTTGTAGGCGTCGACCATCACCGCTTCGCCCGAAGCCAGGAGCTGCGGCGGCTGCGATCCCTTCTCCCACCAGATGAGATTGGACTTGAGCTCGTCGAGCTTCTTGAAGGCACGGTCCACACCGGCCGGCGTGGCGAGCGTCTTGTACACGTCCTTCGGGGCGACGCCGTCGGCCATGAGGGCGATCTCGAGCGTGGTCTTCGGTCCCTTGCGGAGCGCCCGCTTGCCGGGCCATTTCTTGGTGTTCCAGAAGTCGGCCCAGCTCTTCGGCGCGTCGCCCTTGATCTTGTCGCCGTCGTAGGCGAGGATGAAGCTGTACACGATCGCCCCCACGCCGCAGTCGTTGACGGCATCGGGCAGGAACTTGTCCTTGCCGCCTAGCTTCTTCCAGTCGATTTTCTCGTAGAGCCCTTCCTCGCAGCCGAGGAGCAGCTCCTCGGACTCGACCTGGACGACGTCCCAGTTGTTGTTGCCGCCCTGGATCTTGGCGCGCAGCGTCCCCACGCCTCCGTCCCAGCTTTCCTCCACCATCTTCGCACCGGTGGCCATGAAGGGCTTGAAATAGACTTCCCGCTGCGCATCCTGATACGCGCCGCCCCACGACACGACCGTGAGGTCGCGCGCCTGCGCGCCGAGCGCGATGCCGGCGGCGGCCGTCATCGCCAGCAGGATTTGGGTATGCCGTTGCATCGTAGCCTCCTTGAAGTTTGAGCGAATGCTGCAGCCTTCCGTCTGCGGCGCAGGCAGCTTCCGCGCCGTCATTCCTTGTCGAGCCGGAACACCCGGCAGTCCTCCGCGCGCCAGCCCAGCCGTACCGAGGCGCCCACTTGAGGCGCATGGGCCGCGTGCGACTTGACCACGATGTCGCCCATCTCGCGCACCGCGACGCGCAGCCTCAGGTGATCGCCGAGGTAGATGGCTTCCGCCAGCGTGCCGGTGAGCGCGCAGTCGGCGGGCGCGTCGCCCAGCACGATCTGCTCCGGCCGCACCGAAACCAGCGCCACCTCTCCGGGCGCCAGCGTGCCGCCGAAGGTGCCGGCGAGCATCGCGCCTCCCGCCGTCCGTACGGCGCAGCGCGCACCGTCGACGCGCTCGACGGTTCCGGTGACGCGATTGTTCTCGCCGATGAAACGGGCGACGAACGCGTTCGCCGGACGCTCGTAGATCGACTGCGGCGTGCCGATCTGCTGGATGCGGCCCTGATGGAACACCGCGATCCGGTCGGACATGGTCAGCGCCTCGCCCTGGTCGTGGGTGACATAGACCATGGTGACGCCGAGCTCCTGGTGCAACCGCCGGATCTCGAGCTGCATGTCGCTCCGCAGCTGCTTGTCGAGCGCGCCCAACGGCTCGTCCATGAGCACGAGCTTCGGCCGGTAGACCAGCGCCCGCGCGACGGCGACGCGCTGCTGCTGGCCGCCGGAGAGCTCGGTCGGGCGCCGGCCGGCGAGGCCGCGCAGCTGCACCATCGCCAGCGCCCGATCCACGCGAGCCGCGATCTCGGTCCTGGGCAACCGGCGGACCGAGAGCGGAAATCCGACGTTCTCCGCCACCGTCATGTGCGGAAACAGCGCGTAGTGCTGGAACACCATGCCGATCTCGCGCCGGTGCGGGGGCAAGGCGCCGATCGATCGTCCGTCGAGAAGGATGTCGCCCGCGGTCGGCGCTTCGAACCCGGCGAGCATCATGAGCGTCGTGGTCTTGCCCGACCCGGACGGACCGAGCAGCGTGAGGAATTCGCCGCGCAGAATGTCGAGATGAAGATCGTCGACGACCCGGTTCGAGCCGTCGTAGGTCTTGTGGACGCCGGCGAAGCGCACGACCACGTCCGCCGTCGGCCGGCGCTCAGCCATGCCCGTTACGCCTGGAACACATATCGGCGCCCATCGTACGCCAATCCGCTGGCTCGCGAGCGGCGCGCCTCAGCCGGCGAGCCCGCGTTCGCGCACCATCGCCTGCGTGTCGTCGAGCGCGCGGCCGGTCCGCTCGATGAGGGCGTCGATCTCGGCTTCGGTGATGATGAGCGGCGGAGAGAAGGCGATCACGTCGCCGGCCATGTTGCGCAGGATGGTGCCATAGGCCTGGGCGCGTTTGACGAGGTGGGCGCCCACGCCGGCCTTGGGATCGAAGCTGGCGCGGCTCGCGCGGTCGCGCACGAGCTCCAGCGCGCCGATGAGGCCGACGCCGCGCGCTTCGCCCACGAGCGGATGCTCGCTCAAGCCGCGCAGCCCCGCCTGCAGCCGCGGCCCGACACGGCGCACGTGATCGACGATGTCGCGCTCGTCGTAGATGCGGAGGGTCTCGAGAGCGACCGCGGCGGGCACCGGATGCGCCGAATAGGTGTAGCCGTGGCCGAAGATGCCGAGCTTGTCGCTCTGCGCGAGCAGCGCGTCGTAGATCGACCCGGACACCAGCGTGGCCGACATGGGCAGGTACCCTGCGGTGAGCGCCTTGGCGCAGGTCATGATGTCGGGCTTGAGATCGAAAGTCTGGGATCCGAACATGTTCCCGGTGCGCCCGAAGCCGCAGATTACCTCGTCGACGACGAACAGCACGTCGTGCTTCCGGAGCACCGGCTGCACCCGCTCGAAGTATCCCGCCGGCGGGACGATCACGCCGCCTGCGCCCATGACCGGCTCGGCGAAGAAGGCGGCCACGGTGTCCGGGTTCTCGCGCACGATGAGCGCGTCGAGCTCGGCGGCGAGCCGGGCCGCGAACTGCTCTTCGGTTTCGCGGGGCGTCCCGAAGCGGTAATGGTGCGGGCAGCCGGCATGCAGGAAGCGGCCGCGAGGCAGATCGAAGTCGCCGTGCGCGAAGGCGAGCCCGGTGATGCTCGCCGCGGCGACCGTCATGCCGTGGTAGCCCTTGTGGCGGCCGATGATCTTCTTCTTCCCGGGGCGCCCGCGCGCGTTGTTGTAATACCAGACGAGCTTCACCGCAGTGTCGTTCGCCTCCGAGCCGGAGTTGGCGAAGATCACGCGCGCCAGACCGGGCGGCGCCATCGAGACGAGCCGCTCCGCGAGCTCGGTCGCCACCGCGGGCACCTTGCCGGCGAAGGCGTGATAGAAGGGCAGCTCGAGCATCTGCCGGTACGCGGCTTCCGCGAGCCGGCGCTCCGAGAACCCGAGCGAGGCGCACCACAATCCGGCCATGCCTTCCAGATAGCGGTTGCCGTGCTCGTCGAACACGTACACGCCCTCGCCGCGAGTGATGACCAGGGGGCCCTCCGTTTCGACCTGACGCAGATTGGTCGAAGGGTGGAGGTGATAGGCGAGATCGCGCTTGGCGGCAGGCGTGAGCGGCGCGGCGTGCGTCATGGCTATGCCCCGGTCACGACTTCGGCGGCACGTAGCCCGACGCCACGTCGGCCCCCGAGCCGAAGAAGTGCCGCTCCATCTGCTCCGCGAGGTACTTGCGCGCCCGCGGGTCAGCCAGGTTGAGGCGGTTCTCGTTCACCAGCATCGTCTGCTGCCGCAGCCACTGGGCCCATGCCTCCTTCGAGACATTCTCGTAGATCCGCTTCCCGAGCTCGCCGGGGTAGGGCGGAAAGTCGAGTCCTTCCGCTTCGCGCCCCAGCTTGACGCAGTGAACCATGCGTGCCATGCCTCGTTCCCTCCGAGACGATCAGGACTCCGGCGCGTTGACCGCCGCGTCGGCGTCGATTCAATCCGACAAGTTGGTGCGTCACGCGTCGCGACGCACTAGCGATTATGGCACGCGCGTCGCTGCCCGTTTGCGTCCGCGCCGGCCAGCGGCATTTTGCGGGGCGGCCGCGGCGTCGGCGAGCGTCTTCTCGTAGACCAGCGACCGTCGCTGCCAGTTGTACAGGTCGCGCTTCTGGGTGGGCAGCTGCCCCGGATCGCTTTCGACGAAGCCGCGCTCCAGGAACCAGCCCGAGGTTCGCGTCGTCAGCACGAACAGGCGGTTGAGCTTGAGCTTCCGCGCCCTCTGCTCGATCTCGTGCATCAATGCCTCACCGTAGCCTTCACGACGGAAGTCGGGGTGCACGGCCAGCGCGGCAAGCTCGCCGGCGCGTTCCTGCGCGAAGGCGTAAAGCGCCGCACAGCCGACGATCGCTCCGTCGTGCTCAGCCACTACGAAGCGCTCGATCTCCATCTCCAGCCTCTCGCGCGAACGCCGGACCAGGATGCCTTCGGCCTCGAGCGGCTCGATGATCGACAGGATGCCGCCGACGTCGTCGATCGCGGCGCTGCGCAGATGCGCGAGCGGCGCCGCCGCGACCATCGTGCCCACGCCGTCGCGGGTGAAGAGCTCCAGCAGGAGCGCGCCGTCGCGATGGCGGCTGATGAGGTGGGCGCGCTTCACACCGTTGTTGCACGCCTGAACGGCGCAGGGCAGATAGTGCATCACATCGGGCGCCAGGTTGGCGCCGCGCTCGAGCAGCGCCTCGGCTTCGCGCGTGGAGAGCTCCGTGAGCAGCTGCCGACGGCCGTTGCGCACGCCGTCGGTCTCCATGAGGAAGATGAGCTTGTGCGCCGTGAGCCGCACGGCGACCTGGGTGGCGACCTCTTCGAGCGCGAGGTTGAAGATCTCGCCCGTCGGCGAATAGCCCAGAGGCGAGACCAGCACGAGGTCTCCGTCGTCGAGTCGCTGGCGCAGCGCCTCGATGTCGATGCGGCGCACTTCTCCGGTAAGACCCATGTCGATACCGTCGAGCACGCCGATCGGCCGGGCCGTGATGAAATTGCCGCCGACGACGCGGATGCGCGCGCCGGCCATGGGCGAATTGGCGATCCCGAGCGAAAGCAGCGCCTCGATGCGGCTGCGCGCGTGCCCCATGCCCTCGAGCACGCAGTCCATGGTCTCGGCGTCGGTGATGCGGAGCCCGCGATGATAGCGGCTCGGAATGTTCTGCTGCTTCAGAATCGCCTCGATCTGAGGCCGCGCTCCGTGCACGACGACCAGGCGGATGCCCAGGCTGTGCAGCAGATTCAGGTCGTGCACGATGCCGAGGAAGCTCTCGTCGGCCACCACTTCGCCGCCGAAGGCGATGACCAGCGTCTTGCCCCGCAGCGCGTGGATGTAAGGCGCCGCCGAGCGTATCCAGGGAACGAACGACGCGGGATCGAAGCGCACGGCTATGACCTCCGGCGTGCCGCCGCGATGGCGGCCGCGTCCTGCGGCGTATCCGGGCGCGGGTGATCGAAACGCACGCCTTCGAGCTGTCCCGGGCGCTTGCGGGTGAGGTGCTCGGCGAAGCGCGCGAGCGTCGCGTACGCATCGTCGCGCACCAGGTGGCCGTAGCGCAGTTCGTCGGGGGCGGCGGTGGGGTCGCAGACGAACTCGCCGGGACGAGCGTCGAGACCCGGTCCTCCGTGGAACCAGGCGATGATCTGGCTCTCATCCACGCCGCGCGTCGCGCCTTTGAGCACCATCTCCTCGTCGGCCCGCCGCCAGTGGGTCGCGAGACGCTGCTCCTCGGGCTGCGGCCTACTGCACGCCCGATGCGCGAGGTAGCCGATGACCGTCTTGTTGATGCTCTGCGCCGCGGAGCGCACCGGATAGTGCGCCAGTGCGATGGCGCGCAGCGGCGGCAGGGGAATCTGGTGCGCTGTCGCGCCAATGCGCAGCAGCCCGTGGTTGCCGTGATCGAGAACGAGCATGGGGTCGGCTATGAACGATCGCGTGAGAACGACCTTCCCGACCTTCGGCTCGTCGCCGAGCCGGTAGCGGATGCGCCGCAGCGGATTCGGCTCGTCGGCGGCATGCTCGGCGGTGGCACGAACGTGCGCAGCCGCAACCTCGCCGCGGGAGCCGCGTCCGGAATAGCGGCTAGCGCGGCGTCGATCGCCTCGCGCTGCGCCGGCACGATGAATTCGTCGGCGGCGATCGGAAACAGGAAGTCGCAGGGCAGCGCGGCGTGCGCCTGCCGCGCGAGCCAAGTCAGCCGCTCGCCTTGCACAAACGCCGGCTCGTCGTCGAAGACGAGCGTCATCGGCAGGCCTTCGCCGAGGAGGCTTTCAAATCTCTTCCGTCCCGTCCTCGGGGTGAATGCACCATCACGAACAGATGGTCGAGGAGCCGCACCGAGTGGCGCACGAATGCCTCGACGATATCCGCGTCGCTGCGGATCATCGGGATGCCGACGATCTGGTGCCCGGTCGTCACGGCCCGGAGTCTATTCAAATCGACGCCGATTCTCAATGCGGCTTGACGATTGCCCTTATAATGCGCTGGTTCCTCGCTTCGGTCCGCATGTCGTCCCCGCTTCTCGAGAATCTCAACGCCGAGCAGCTCGCCGCCGTGACGCTCGCGCACGGCTCGGCGCTCATCCTCGCCGGCGCCGGGAGCGGCAAGACGCGCGTGCTCACGACGCGCATCGCCTGGCTGCTGGCGACCGGCCGCGCGACGCCGGCGTCGATTCTCGCGGTGACGTTCACCAACAAGGCCGCGCGCGAGATGCTCTCGAGGCTCTCCGCGCTCACGCCGGTGGCGACGCGCGGCATGTGGATGGGCACCTTCCACGGGCTTTCGAACCGCATGCTGCGGATGCATCACCGCGACGCCGGGCTGCCGCCCCTTTTCCAGATCATGGACGCGCAGGATCAGCTGGCGCTGATCAAGCGCGTGTACCGGGCGCACGCGATAGACGCCGAGCGCTTCCCGCCGCGCCAGCTGCAGGCTCTCGTCAACGACGCGAAGGAAGCGGGGCTGAGGCCGAACCAAGTCGAGGCTCGCGACGAGTTCACCCGCCGGCAGGTGGAGCATTTCGCTCTCTATGAGCAGGCGTGCGCGCGGGAGGGCATGGTCGACTTTCCCGAGCTCCTGCTACGGAGCTTCGAGCTTCTTTCGCGGCACGATGCCTTGCGCGAGCACTACCGGCAGCGCTTCGCCCACGTTCTGGTCGACGAGTTCCAGGACACCAACGCGCTGCAGTATCGCTGGCTCGGGCTGCTGGCCGGCCCGCGGACCGCCGTGTTCGCGGTCGGTGACGACGACCAGTCAATCTACGCCTTCCGCGGCGCGAGCCTCGCCAACATGCAGCACTTCGAGCGCGACTTCGGCACGCCGGAGATGCCCGTGAAGCTGATCAAGCTCGAGCAGAATTATCGCTCGCACGGTACGATCCTGGACGCGGCCAACGCGCTCATCCGGCACAACAAGACCCGGCTCGGCAAGGAGCTGTGGACCGCCGACGCGCAGGGCGAGCCGGTGCGCGCCTTCGCGGCGCCCAGCGACGTCGACGAGGCGGCGTTCATCGTCGACGTGGTGAGGAGCCTGGTCGAGGAAGGCGTGTCGCCGGCGGAAATCGCGGTGCTGTATCGCTCCAACGCGCAGTCGCGCGTGCTCGAGCATGCGCTGTTCAACGCCGGGATGCCGTACCGGGTCTACGGCGGCATGCGGTTCTTCGAGCGCGCCGAGGTGAAAAACGCGCTCGCGTACCTGCGGCTGATTGCGGCGCCGGACGATGACGGTGCGTTCCTGCGGGTGGTGAATTTCCCGCCGCGCGGGGTAGGCGTGCGGACGCTGGAGAATCTGCAGGAGCAGTCGCGGGGCGCCGGCACGAGCCTCTGGCAGGCCGCGTGCTCGGCGCAGCCGGGCGGCAAGCCGAGCGCGAGCGTTGCCGCCTTCGTGCGCGCGGTCGAAACCATGCGGGCGGCGACCGCCGGGATGGCGCTCGCTCAAACCGTGGAATATCTGATCGACGCGAGCGGCCTCCGAACGCATTACGCGGCGGAAAAGGACGGACGCGAGCGCATCGAGAACCTGGAGGAGCTGGTCAACGCGGCCGGCAGCTTCGCGCAGGAAGCGCAGTTGCAGGTCGCCGGCGAAACGCAAGCCGAGACGGGCGACGCGCTGACGGGGTTTCTAGCCCATGCCGCTCTCGAGGCCGGCGAAACGCAGGCCGCGGAAGGCCGCGCGGCGCTGCAGCTCATGACGGTGCACGCCGCGAAGGGCCTGGAATTTCACACCGTGTTCGTGAGCGGGCTCGAGGAAGGCATCTTTCCGCACGAGAACAGCCTCTCCGAGTACGACGGCGTGGAGGAGGAGCGCCGGCTTGCCTATGTCGCGGTGACTCGCGCCCGCCGCAGACTCTATCTCACCCACGCCCAGAGCCGGATGCTGCACGGCCAGCTGCGCTACAACGTTCCGTCGCGCTTCTACGACGAGGTTCCGGCGGCGCTGGTGCGCTGGCTCTCGCCGCGGCGCGGCGAGGCTGCGCCGCCCGAAGCGCTCGCTGCGGTCGGTCGGCGCGAGTCGAGCGGCGAGCGGGCGCTGTGGCGCATCGGCCAGAGCGTGAAGCACGCCAGGTTCGGCCTGGGGATCATCATCGACGCCGAGGGTCGCGGCGCCGACGCCCGCGTGCAGGTCAACTTCCGCGACGCGGGCGTGAAGTGGCTGGCGATCGAGTACGCGAAGCTTCAGCCCGCCTGACCGAAAGGCGCGCTCGGCGGCGGCTCGTCGGCGTGGAATATGTCGCGGTAGGCGACGTAGTCGGCGATCTGGAAGGTCGCGAGGAACACGAGCATGTACGGGAAGACGACACCCACGGCCAGCACCGTTCCGGCCGTCTCGCCGATGATCCGGGCGAGCGTGGCGCCAAGCGCGGGCAGCACGCCACCGTAGAACAGCACCGCGAGCCCGAATACGCCGGCGGGCCGCCAATTGGCGAGCGCGGCACGCAGGCTCGTCCAGAGAGCCGAGGCCGCGCCGGCGTCGTGAAAGACGACGAGCCCCGGCGCGAACCATAGCGCGAGGATGGTCGGCAGCGCGCAGGCCGCGCCGAACAGGAACGCAAGCTGCAGGCGGCCGCTGCGCTGCAGCTCCTCGCTGGGCTCCTCGCCGCCGGAGAACCAGCCGATGAGCGCTCCGCCGTCGACGAGCGACGTGGCCCACGCGGCGAGCATCATCCCGGCGAACAGCACGACCCCGAGCGGGACGAGGGCCCAGAGGTTGCTGCGAAAACCCAGGAACAGATCGCGCACGCGCGGCCGGCCTCCGCGCTCCTGACTCCACGCCGCCGCGAGAAAGCCAACGGCGAACACCGGCTTCAGGATCGAGGCGGCGATCTTGCCGACGGACCATGGAACGAACTCCGCTAGCACGACCAGCGCGGCGTAGTAGACGGCGAGCAGCACGAGCCATTGCAGCGGCGCGGCTCGGAACATCGCGTGCGCACGGCGCAGCCAGAAGATGCCCCGCCGCGCGTCGTGGCGAGCGAAAACGATGACCGGCAGGTGCGCGTCGGAGGGGGTCACAGGTCGGGAAAGCGCGGTGTCTCCGCGACTCGGCTCTTCAGGATGCGCTCGAAGGACACTGGATCGTGCGCGTGGGTGAGCTCGCCCGGCCGCGGAATGTGCAGATCGTACAGGCGCGAGAGCCAGAAGCGCAGGGCCGCTGCCCGCAGCAGCGGTCCCCACAGCTCTCGCTCGGCGGCGGTCAGGCGACGGACCTCATCGTACGCACCGACCATCGCGCGGATGCGCTCGGGGTCGAGACGCCCGGACCGCGCGGCGTCGGGCTCGAGACACCAGTCGTTCACGGTGATCGCGAGGTCGTAGGCGAGCGCGTCGGTCGCCGCGAAGCCGAAATCGATGATGCCCGACACCTCGCCGTCGCTGAACAGCACGTTGTCGCAGAACAGATCGCCGTGGATCGCGGCGTGCGGCAGCTTCGTTTTCGCCCACATGGCCTGGTACTTGAGCTCCGTGGCGATCAGCGCGTTCTGCTCCGGGGTGAGAAACGGACGCACGGCGCGCGCGGCCTGCCGCCACCATCCCGGGCCGCGGCGGTTGTTCAGCCGTCCGCGGTACTCCTTCGCGGCGACGTGCAACTGGCCGAGCGCGCGACCGACCGCGGCGCAATGCGCCGCGTCGGGAAGCTCGACCGGCACGCCTTCCAGGCGCGCCAGCAGGCAGGCCGGCTTTCCGTTGAGAAAGCTCCACAGCGCCCCCGTGCGGTCCGGCTCGGGTGCCGGCACCTTCACCCCGGCGCGCGCGAGGTGCGCCATCAGGTTCAGGTAGAACGGCAGGTCCTCCGGAGGCAGCCGTTCGTAGAGCGTGAGCACGTAGCGGCCCTTCTCGGTGGTGAGGAAATAATTCGTGTTCTCGATGCCGGCAGCGATCGGCTCGAAGACCCGCACCGCGCCGAGCGCGTAACGGGTGAGCCAGGCGGTTAGTTCTTCGGCGCTGACTGCGGTGTAGACCGACATTCTCCGACGCGACCGCACTTCCGCGGTCGCGAATCCCCTGGCGGCTCGTCGATCAGCTCAGAAAGAGAACAGTACCCACAACGGGACCCTGAGCCCCGTGTCGAGGCTGTCGCGACGGATGAAGGTTCCGTCGGTCCCGTTGGCAACGAGATAGTACGGTCGGCCGTGCCGCGGCGTCACCTTCACCATCGTCAGTCGCCCGTTGACGCGGTACTCCTCGATAGTCTCCTGCTCGCGCCGGATGATGGTGACCTGTGGCTCGAGCTCGGGATCGTTGGCGATCTCCGGAGGCGGAGGCGGCGGCTCGGGTACGGGCTGAAGGTTCGGCGGCGGAGGCGCCTTCTGAGCCGACGCTGTCAGCGCGACGCCGACGGCGAGCGACGCGAGAAGCGAAGCGAGAGGATGCCGCATGATTTCCCGAGCCCGGAGTTGTGTGCCATTTTAGCAGATGGACGAGGCACCGGCGGCCACGCCTGATGCTTAGAGGTTCAGCATCTTGTCGCGTTCCGCGCGGGTGGGCTGGAAGCCGTGCGTCTCGTAGTAATCGAAGATAGCTTCGACGATTGCCTCGGGCTCGTCTATGACCTGCATCAAGTCCAGATCAGACGCGCCGATCATGCCTTCGCCGATCAGCTTGTCGCGCATCCAGTCGAGCAGTCCCTGCCAGAATTCGCTGCCCACCAGGATGATCGGAATCTTGCGGCTCTTTCCGGTCTGCACCAGCGTGAGGCACTCGGTCAGCTCGTCGATCGTGCCGAAGCCGCCGGGCATCACCACGTATGCCGACGCGTAGCGGACGAACATCATCTTGCGCGCGAAGAAGTAGCGGAAGTCGATCGTGACGTCCTGGAACTCGTTTCCCGTCTGCTCCTGCGGCAGCAGGATGTTGAGGCCCACCGCCGGCGAGCGTCCGCTGAAGGCGCCGCGGTTCGCCGCTTCCATCGTCCCCGGACCGCCGCCGGAGATCACCGCGAAGCCGGCGTCGGAGAGAAGCCGCGCGGTCCACTCGGCCTTGCCGTAATACGGATGATCGGGCTTGATGCGGGCGCTGCCGAAGAAGCTCACCGCCGGGCGCACGCCGCGCAGCCGCTCGGTCGCGATCGCGAATTCTGCCATAATGCCCAGCACCCGCCACGCTTCCTGCCCGTTGGTCGAATACATCGCCTGAGGGTCGATCACCTCGGGAATCTTGCTCGTCGGAATCATGCTGAGGGGCCCCTAACACCGTGAGACACGTATGCGTTGCCGGCCGCATACGGCCGCCGGCTGGGCGCAGGGCGCGGCAAATGGCGGAGCCTATCCGCAAGCCCGGCAACAACGCCAGCGGCCGTTTCGGGCGCAACTCGATGGGCTGGCCGCGATTGCGGCCCACCCGCTTTGTCGCAAGCCGCTTGCTCGAGGCCGGCCAAGCGGCGCGGCTTGCTTCGCGCGCTTGAGCCCAAATCGTGCCAGCGCCTAACGCGTCTCACGATGTCAGAGGCCCCAGACTTATCCTGGTTGACGGCTCGTCGTATTTGTACCGCGCCTTTCATGCCCTGCCCGACCTGCGCACGTCGCGCGGCGAGCCGACCGGCGCGATTCGGGGCGTCGTCGCCATGTTGCGCCGGTTGGTCGTAGACGGCAAGCCGGACTACTTCGCGGTCGTTTTCGACGCTCCGGGCAAGACGTTCCGCGACGACTGGTACCCGGAATACAAGGCGACGCGGCAGCCGATGCCCGACAGTCTCGGCCAGCAGATCGCGCCGCTGCACGAGCTCATTCGCGCGCACGGCTGGCCGTTGCTGATGGTCGATCGCGTCGAGGCGGACGACGTCATCGGCACGCTGGTGCGCAAGGCGGAAGCCGAGGGCATCGAATCGCTCGTCTCGACCGGCGACAAGGACCTCGCACAGCTCGTCACGCCGCGCGTGACGCTGGTCAACACCATGAGCAACGAGAAGCTCGACGAGGCCGGCGTGATGGCCAAGTTCGGCGTGCATCCAAAGCAGGTGCTCGATCTCCTGACGCTCACCGGCGACGCCATCGACAACGTGCCCGGCGTCGCCAAGGTTGGTCCCAAGACGGCAGCCAAGTGGCTCGAGCAATACGGCGGTCTCGAAGGCGTCATTGCGCACGCCACCGACATCGGCGGCGTGGTCGGCGAGAACCTGCGCGCCGTCGTCGACTGGCTGCCGCAGGCGAAGAAGCTCCTCGCCATCCGCAGCGATTGCAGCTTGCCGTTCGAGCCTAAGGACCTGGTGATCCGTCCGATCGACGCTGCGCGTCTTCGCGATCTCTACGAGCGTTTCGAGTTCAGACAGTGGATCAACGACATCGAGACCGGCAAAGGCTCCGCCGCGCTGCCTGCGGGCACCGGCACGCCGGCTGCGCCCAAAACCGAGCCGCGACCCCGACCCGAGCGCAGCTACGAAACGCTGCTCGACATCGCCGCGTTCGAGAGCTGGCTCGCCGCGATCCAGCGGGCCGAGCGGGTGTGCTTTGGCGTGCATTCGACCGGCGGCGATCCGATGCAGGCGCGGCTGGTCGGCCTGTCCTTCGCGATCGAGCCCGGCCGCGCCGCCTATCTGCCCCTTGCCCACCGCTACGCCGGCGCGCCCGAGCAGCTTTCTCCCGAAGCGGTGCTGCCTCGGCTCAAGCCGTGGTTCGAAAGCCCGCGGGCGAAGAAGCTCGGACACAACCTCAAGTACGCCGAGCACGTTCTCGCCAATCACGGCATCGCGCTCGCCGGGGTCGCTCAGGACATCCTCCTGCAGTCCTATCTGCTCGAATCGCACCGTCCGCACGATCTCGACGATCTCGCGTTGCGCCATCTCGAGCTGAGAATCCCGACGCTCGACGAGATCACGGGCAAGGGAGCGGGCCGGATCGCTTACGAGCAGGTCGCCATCGATCGCGCCGCGGAATACGCGGCGCAAGCGGCCGACGTGACCGCTGAGCTCGAGCGCGTTCTGGGGCCTCGCGTGGCTTCCGACCCCGAGCTCGCGCATCTGTACGAGGCGATCGAGATGCCGACCCGTGAGGTCCTCTTCCGCATGGAGCGAACCGGCGTGCTGATCGACACGCAGCTCCTCGGTGAGCAGAGCCGCCAGCTCGGAGAGCGGCTGCTGGCGCTCGAGCAGCAGGCGTTCCGGCTCGCCGGCGCGCCGTTCAACCCGGGCTCGCCGAAGCAGCTTGGCGAGATCCTGTTCGAGCGCATGAAGCTGCCGGTGGTGAAGAAGACCGCGACCGGGCAACCGTCGACCGACGAAGACGTGCTCGAGGCGCTCGCCGCGGATTATCCGTTGCCCAAGCTGCTGCTCGAGCATCGCGCGCTGTCCAAGCTCAAGTCCACCTACACCGACAAGCTGCCGCAGATGGTCAACGCCCGGACCGGGCGCGTGCACACCAGCTTCGGACAGGCCACGGCCGTGACGGGCCGGCTCGCCAGCACCGATCCGAATCTGCAGAACATTCCGGTGCGAACGAGCGAGGGACGCCGCATCCGTGAGGCGTTCGTGGCGCCTCCGGGCCATGTACTGCTGTCCGCCGACTATTCGCAGGTCGAGCTGCGGATCATGGCGCATCTCTCCGGCGACGCGTCGCTCACGCGCGCCTTCGCGGGGGGCGAGGACATTCATCGCGCCACCGCCGCGGAGGTCTTCTCGGTGTCCATCGCCGAGGTCACGGCGGAACAGCGTCGCTACATCAAGGCGGTGAATTTCGGACTGATCTACGGAATGAGCGCCTTCGGGCTGGCGGCGCAGCTCAACATCGAGCGCGCGGCGGCGCAGGCGTTCATCGACCGCTATTTCGCCCGCTATCCGGGCGTGGCGGACTACATGCAGCGCACGCGCGAGCTGGCGCGCGCGCAGGGCTTCGTGAAGACCGTGTTCGGAAGACGCCTGTGGCTGCCCGATATCAACGCCGGTGGCGGACCGCGGCGCCAGGCGGCGGAGCGCGCCGCCATCAACGCCCCGATGCAGGGCACCGCCGCGGATCTGATCAAGCTGGCGATGGTCGCGGTGCAGTCGTGGATCGATCGCCAGGGACTGGCGGCGCGCCTGATTCTGCAGGTTCATGACGAACTGGTGTTCGAAGTTCCCGACGCGGAGAGCGTGCGCTTGCGATCCGAGTTGCCGCAGCTGATGAGCAGCGTGGCGACACTCCGGGTGCCGCTCGTCGTCGACATCGGCGTCGGTCCGAACTGGGATCGCGCGCACTGACGAAGTTTTTTGTCGTACACATCAAGGCTGATGTAGCGACAGCTCGCCGTCAGCCGCGTACCGCTCGTGGTCCGCCCCCTTCCGTTTGTAGGATTTGCAACCCGAAGCGCGGCGCCGCACGTTAAGGTAAGCGCCTCCGTCGTCCTGCCTCGATCTCGAGCGTGCTCGCTCCCGCACACGTGGGCCATCTTGCGATGCTGCGCTCCCTCATTCGGCAGGGCGCCGCAGAGGGAAGCTTCGATCGGGCGCTCGCCGCCGACACGCCGGGAGCGATCGAATTCTTCGCCCGGTTGAAGCGCGCGCTCGTCAGCGGCTATTTCGTCGAGGAAGACCCGCAGACCGGTCGCGTGGAATCGGTTCCCGTGCCCGGGTATGTCTTCTGGCCGGACGGCCGGGAAAGCAGCACGGCACCGGCCGGATTCGGATTGTTCCGTGCGCTCGACAACGGCTATGAGCTCTGGCTCGCCGCACTGGAGTTCGAGCGCCGCGGCGGCGGCCACGGGCGCGCGCTCATCGAGGCGCTGCTCGCCACCCCGCCGGGAAAGAAAACCTGGGTCGTGCGCATTCCGCGGGGCTCGCGCTACGCCGCGGTCGTGCACCATCTGCTCGCGCCGTTCGGGTTCGATCTCGCCGGCGACACCGCGAAATTGCGCTGGTTCGTGCGTCGTGACGCGCCTGCCAGCGTCGCCGCCCGCGTGAGCGCCGCGCTGGCCGGTCGTCCACCGCTTACCTGAGCCCGCTCATCGACATCGTTCAGGCGCCGTCGCGGTCCTCGAAGATGTCACAGTACGACGCGTAGAGCGACGCGATCATCACCGGACCGAGGACCAGCCATCCCAGGCCGAAAGGAATCGAAGCGACGATCGCCAGCACGATGCCGATCGCGCCGTAGACGAGGAACGGCACCATGTTGCGCGCGCAGGCGATGAACGAAGCCTTCATCGCCTCGACCGGCGCCACGCCACCCAGCATGATCAGCGCCGGCGCGAACCAGATCGCCATGATGAGCGGAAGCAGCAGCAGCAGGAAGAACAGGAATACCAGCAGCACCGCCACCACCGCGCTGCCGTAGGCAATTCCCATCTGCGAAGGGTCCGTCGCGCCGGTGACGACGCTCAAGATCGAGACGCCGAAGATGGCGATCATCATTCCCCCGATCGCGATGCTGATCAGCACCAGCACACCGGTGTAGATCGCCCCGGCGAGGACCAGCGCGAGCGTGCGCTGGCGGAAGCCCGCGAACAGGTGCGCGACCAGCAGGGGGTTGCCACGGTCGATGGCGCGACATCCGAGCATCAGGCCGCCGACCAGCACCGGCCACAGGATCTCGGCCGCGAGCCCGACGAGCTGGCCGATCAGCGGGACCATTCCCAGCGCGCCCGCGGCCAGAACGATCCCGCAGCAAACCAGCGCGATCAGCAACCATGTCCCCGCGTTGGGTGTGAACAGCCGCCACGCTTCCATCCACCACGCCGTGCCGCGTCCGGCCGCGACGATGCGCGAGTCGGGCGCCGGACTTCCGATCGTAGCGGGTGCCGAAACCAGCGACGGTTCTGCCATGTTCCCTCCGATTTGCCGACGGGGTGCCGCGGCATCGGTCCGGGTCTCGCGTCTCCCGGCCCTGAGACTCGCTCTCTCGCGGCCCGGAAACCTTAGCACGACGGGTAACCCGAAGGCGGTGCGCGAAGCCCGGACCGGCGACGGTCCAATCCACTTGAATTGACGCCATTTCTCCCCTATGATTAGCACTCGCTCAGTTTGAGTGCTAACAGGGCGCCGGTTCGGGCCTCTTGCGTCGTCTGTTCAGACGGCAAGTCAAGCCATTGATTCACCTATATTTTTTCATGGAGTAGGCACTGACATGAAGATTCGTCCACTACACGACCGTGTCATCGTCAAGCGGCTCGAGGAAGAGCGCAAGTCGGCAGGCGGCATCGTCATCCCCGACACTGCGGCGGAAAAGCCCTCCCAGGGGGAGATTCTCTACGTCGGACCGGGCAAGAAGGACGACAACGGGAAGGTCATCGAAATGGGCGTGAAGCCCGGCGACAAGATCCTCTTCGGCAAGTATTCCGGCCAGGAATTCAAGATGGACGGGCAGGATCTGCTGCACATGCGCGAAGACGACATTATCGGCGTCATCGGCTAGAGCCAACGGTCAATTCTTTTTAGCTTCGAGGAGCAAGGAAAATGGCAGCGAAAGACGTACGCTTTCACGATAGCGCACGCGACAGGATGATGGTCGGGGTCAACGTGCTGGCCAACGCGGTCAAGATCACGCTGGGTCCGAAGGGTCGGAATGTCGTGCTCGAGCGCAGCTTCGGCGCGCCGACGATCACCAAGGACGGTGTATCGGTCGCCAAGGAAATCGAGCTCAAGGACAAGTTCGAGAATATGGGCGCGCAGATGGTCAAGGAGGTCGCGTCCAAGACCTCGGACGTCGCCGGCGACGGCACGACCACCGCGACGGTGCTCGCGCAGTCGATCATCGCCGAAGGCATGAAGTATGTCGCCGCGGGCATGAACCCGATGGATCTGAAGCGCGGCATCGACAGGGCGGTCGTCGCCGTGGTCGAGGAACTCAAGAAGATCAGCAAGCCCTGCACGACCAGCAAGGAGATCGCCCAGGTCGGCTCGATCTCGGCCAACGCCGACGAGTCGATCGGCAAGACGATCGCCGACGCGATGGAGAAGGTCGGCAAGGAAGGCGTGATCACCGTCGAGGACGGCAAGGGCCTCGAGAACGAGCTGGAGCTGGTCGAAGGGATGCAATTCGACCGCGGTTACATCTCGCCGTATTTCATCAACAACCCCGACAAGCAGGTCGCGGTCCTCGAGGACCCCTACATTCTTCTGCACGACAAGAAGATCTCGAACATCCGCGATCTTCTGCCGCTGCTCGAGCAGGTCGCGAAGGCCGGGAAGCCGCTGCTTATCATCGCCGAGGACTGCGACGGCGAAGCACTCGCCACCCTGGTGGTCAACAACATCCGCGGCATCCTGAAGACCGTCGCGGTGAAGGCGCCCGGATTCGGCGATCGCCGCAAGGCGATGCTCGAGGACATCGCGATCCTCACCGGCGGCACGGTCATCGCCGAAGAGCTGGGGCTCAAGCTCGAGAACGCGTCCCTCAAGGACCTCGGCCGGGCGAAGAAGATCGAAGTGGCGAAGGAAGACACGACCATCATCGACGGCGCGGGCGAGAAGTCGGCGATCGAGGCACGGGTGAAGAACATCCGCGTGCAGATCGACGAGGCGACCTCCGACTACGACAAGGAGAAGCTGCAGGAGCGCGTGGCGAAGCTCGCCGGCGGCGTGGCCGTGATCAAGGTGGGCGCCGCGACCGAAGTCGAGATGAAGGAAAAGAAGGCCCGCGTGGAAGACGCGCTGCACGCCACCCGGGCGGCGGTCGAGGAAGGCATCGTCGCCGGAGGCGGCGTGGCTTACCTTCGCGCACGCGGCAACTTGAAGAAGCTGAACGGCGACAATCCGGATCAGGAAGCCGGGGTAAAGATCGTGCTGCGCGCGCTCGAGGAGCCGCTGCGGCAGATCGTCGGCAACGCCGGCGCCGAGCCCTCGGTCGTGCTCAACAAGGTCGTCGAGGGCAAGGGCAACTTCGGGTTCAATGCGCAGACCGACCAGTACGGTGATCTGGTAGAGATGGGCGTGCTCGATCCGACCAAGGTCGCGCGCTTCGCTCTGCAGAACGCCGCGTCGGTCGCCGGCCTGATGCTCACGACCGACGCCATGGTCGCGGAACTGCCCAAGGATGAAAAGCCGATGGGCGGCGCCGGCGGCATGGGCGGAATGGGCGGCATGGGCGACATGGACATGTAACCCGAGCAGTCCGCAAGACACAAAGCCCCGCGTGAGCGGGGCTTTGTCATTTTGGCTCCGGAGCCTTAAGGCAGCGGCGCCCGAAATACCGCGCCGAAGTAAGTCAGCCCGTTGTTGGGCTCCTTGATCGCGCCATTGGAAACGTGCTGTACCAGCGCACCGATTTCATAGCGATGGCGTTCGCCGAAGGCCACTCCGACAACGCCGATCTCGCCGAATTGAAACGCCGTGCTGAACACGCGCTCGGTGTTGATCCGCGTCTGCGACAGCAGGTGAGCTCCGATACCGGCTTCGAGGAACAGCCGCGCCGGCGCGACGTTCGACGCCGTCCAGCGCAGGATGGGCGTAAGGCTCACGTCCCACAGGGAGCTGTTGCTGGCGGGATGCTCGTGGCCCTTCCAGTAGGCAAGCTGCGCCGCGAGCTTCACGTCGACGCCCGCGCTCTTGAGCCCAGCGCAGGTGCAAATGGAATCCCAGTGCACGCCGGCGCCGTAGATCGCGACGTTGTCGCCGTAACCGCCGGTGAAATCCGCACCGTCCGGTGCGAGACCGCTCGCGAGCGCCGGGGCCGGCCGGAGCGTCGCTGCGGCCATGAGGCAAGTCAGCGCGGCCGCGCGCAAGTGGCTCGGAGCAGTGCGAAGACCTCGGATCGCCATGGCTCTCCCGGACGCGCGGCGTGCGCGTGTCGCCGTTGTGTTCGCTTCCTGTCGCGACGGCCGCATTCTAGGCAACGACTGCCGCCGCGGCAAGCCGGGCGTGCCGGGAGAGCGAATCGGGTCAGTGCCGATGCGCTCGAAGCTCCGCGTCGACCGGCGATTGGTTGCGCACTTCGGCGTCGACGGCGATGTCCCGGCGCGCGCCATCCGCCGTCTCGATGGTGAGGTTCAGCCGAACGCGATCGCCGAGCTTCAGCGGCCGCACCAGGCCGGAGAGTGCGATACGCTCGGCGCCGGGGCGCAGCGACACCGACCGTCCGGCGGGAAGCTCCAGAGGGGCAGCCGCGCGGCCGTGCTTGCCGCGCACGATCGCTCGCGTCGCGAGATCGCAGCGCGCGCCGACGAGTCTCGCGTCATCGGAGCTCGAGAGCACCATGTACGCTTCGCTCGCGCGATCGCCCGGCTTGACCCAGGGTTGATTTACGCTGAAGACGCCCTGGCCGTCGGCTGCGCCGAAGAACAGCGCGAAGACGATCGCGCAGGTTCGGCCGAGGCTTGCCCGCCATCGCTGTGTCGTTTTTCGCGCTTGCACGCGCGGCATTCTACCGGCACGTGCGCGAAGGAGCGCCCCACCGTAGCGGAAATGCATTAGACTTGCGGCGTTCCGCAGCGCCCGCACCGGGTGCGATGCGTTCGGCGCTCCGGCGCCGTCGACGACCCGGGATGCGCGGGCGCGCGCGGCGCCTACGACGGGAGAGGAGCCCCCTCGCATGACCTCGGGGATGCTGTTCGCGCTCGCTATCGGCACGCTCATCGTGTTCGTGCTCGTTGGGCTGATGCGCAGAAGCCGCGAAGAGAAGCGTTCGGACCAGCTCGGCGGCGACACGCAAAGCAGCGCGGCTCAGTGGACTGAGGGTGAGACCACGCGCCTGCTCTCGAGCGCCGAGGTGCCGGGACTCTATCTGCTGCGCCCGCGTTTTCTGTCCAAGGCCGAGAACGTCGTCTACCTTCTGCTCAAGGCCGCGTTTCCGCGCCACGAGATCTTCGCCCGCGTGCGGCTCGCCGATGTGCTTCAGGTGAAGATCGGACCCCAGGGCATGGAGCGGCTACGCGCCTTCCGCAAGATCGCGAACCAGCACGTGGGCTTCGTGGTGTGCGACCGCGACATGACCATCGTCGCCATCGTCGACGCCAAGGAACCGGAGCAGGTCCAGAACCCTCGCGACCAGAAGCTCGAGATCATCAAGCAGCGCTGCCTGCAGGCCGCGCAGGTCAAATACATCTGCGTCTACCCGCCGACGCTGCCGCGCTACCGCGAGTTGCGCACCCAGGTGCTCGGGCCCGCCGCCGAGCTGGTTTGAGCGGGACGTTCGGTCGCCGTGCTCCGGCGACCCGGCGCTCGACGCGTCGCAATCCAGGTTCCCGCGAGGATCAGCGCTCCGCCGAGCGCCATGTCGGCGCTCAGCCGCTCGCCGAGCAGCGCAACGCCCCATAGCACGCCGAACAAGGGAATGAGGAACGTCACCGTGAGCGCGCGCGTGGGGCCCACGTCGGCGATCAGCCTGAAGTAGAGGCGGTAAGCATAGGCGGTCGACGCGAGCGCCAACGCCAGGACGTTGACCGCGACGACGAGACTCGGAGCCGCGGGTGAGGATCCGGTCAAGGCGGGGGGCGCCAGCACGATCGCCGCGCCGAGTTGGCTGTAGAGCGCGATCGCGGCGCTGGGAACCCCGCTCATGCGAACCTTCGTGTACACCCCGCCGATCCCGTAGCACAGCGCTGCCCCGAGGCACGCGGCCACCGCGATCGGAACCGGTCCCGAGGCTGGACCCGCGTGCCAGCCGACGATCCAGACCACCCCGGCCACTCCAAGGCCCATGCCCGCGAGCTGACGAAAGCTCAACGCCTCCTTGAGCCACAGCGCGGCAATCAGCGCGCCGAAGAACGGACTGGTCGCGTTGAGGATTGCGGCGATCGACGCACTCACGTACTGCTCGGCGAAGCCGTACAGTGCGAACGGCAGGGCCGAGTTCACCGTGCCCACCACGAGATAATCGCGCCAGCGTTGGCGAAGCGACGGAACGCGGCGCTGGAGAATCGCCACCGCGAACAGCGCCGCGAAGGCGAGCGCGACCCGCGACCAGGCGAGCCAAAGCGGACCCAGCGCGGGCACCGCCACGCGGATGAAGACGAACGAGCCTCCCCACAGCCCGGCCAATACCAGGAGCCGGGCGACGTCGGATGCCGCCATGGATCAGCCGCCGCCGGTCGGAACAGGCGCGCTTCGCGCCGCTGCTCGCGGCGACACCGGTGCAACCGCAAGCGCGAGCTGGCCGTGCGCGCCGGCATGGGTCCGCTCATGCTCGAGGAGCCATTGCTTGCGCCACAGCCCTCCGCCATAGCCGGTCAGCGTGCCGTCGGCGCCGATGACGCGATGGCAGGGGACGATGAGGCACAGCGGATTGTCCCCGTTGGCCCGGCCCACCGCCCGCACCGCCGCCGCTTTGCCCACCGCCGCCGCGATCTCGGCGTAGGAGCGCGTGGCGCCCGGAGGAATGTCGAGCAACGCCTTCCAGACCGCGCGTTGGAAGACCGATCCTCCCATGGCGATCGGCGTGCGGAACACGAGCGAGCGTCCGTCGAAATAGGCTTGGAGCTCGGCTTCGATCTGATCGAGGTAGCGGTGCGGACCCGGGAGTATCGTCCGCTTGAGCCGGCCGCGGAGGATCTCGAGCTCGCGCTCCAGGCCGCGCCGGTCGACAAACTCGAGCAGCGCCAGCCCGCGATCGTCGGCGAGCGCCAGCATCGGTCCGAGAGGCGTCTCGATCCAGCGGGCGTACAGGCAGTCGACGCCACGGGCGCGGCTGGGGGCCGTACCGAGCAGTCGACTGAACGCGGTGCGAAAGCCGCTTCCCGATTCGAAGCCGTGATCGAGTTGAAGGTCGAGCATGGATTTTCCCTGGCGCACGCCGGCGAGCGCGAGGCCCATGCGGCGTGCGCGGTGGTAGGCTTGGAAGGTCATGCCGCAGTAGCGCTTGAAGGCGCGTCGCGCGGTCGAAGGGTCGATGCCGCGGCGCTCGAGGTCGGCGTCGCGCAGACGGCTCGCCGGCTGTGCTTCGACTTCGGCGAGCAGACGCTCGACCACCGGCGGCGCGGCTCCGTTGCGCTCCAGCGGGCGGCAGCGCCGGCACGGACGGAACCCGGCGTGCAGCGCGTCGCTCGCCGAGCGGAAGAACGCCACGTTCTCCCGCTTGGGCGTGCGCACGCGGCACGTCGGGCGGCAGAAGATGCCGGTCGTGGCCACGCCGACGTAAAACAGACCTTCGAACGCCGGGTCGTGCTCGACGACGGCGCGGTACATCACCTCGGGCGATGGCAGAGTAGGCTTGGACATGAGCGGATTATAGGAGCGGCCCGAAACCGCCGTCGTCGAAATTCGGGCGGCAATTTCCCGGCGCCGCCCGCGGGAGGCGGCGCGTTCGAACGGGAGTCTGAAGCCTACTTCGCGACGAAATTGAGGTAGATCCAGAGCAGCAGGAGCGCGCCGATGAGCGAGACGAAAAAGCCTCCCGGATGAAACTTGCCGTCGGAGCTTCTCCAGACGAGGCCACTGATGACGCCGCCTACGAGCGAGCCGCCGATGCCCAGCGCGACGGTCAGCCAGAAGCCCAAGTTCACCGTGCCCGGATAGAAGAACCGGGCGAGCAGGCCGACGATGAAGCCGACCACGATCATTCCGATGATGTGCATGATCCCCATGAATCGTCTCCTCGGTGGTTGTTCTTGTTTCGGACGCCTGGCGCCGCTCGCCCATGCTAACACGGCGTGCGGCACGGATTCGGGCATCGTAAGGCGCGCCGTGCCGGAAGCGACCAATGGCATCGAATCCGCGGGAGCGACAGGGTGAATGCGCATCTCTGGCTGACGTGGGCCCTCGCGGCGGCGAGCGGTGCCTTTCCGCTGATCCTCCACGCCCAGTGCCGCGCGCAAAGCGCCGAGCACCAGGTCGCCGTATTCGAGCTCTACACCTCCGAGGGCTGCGACAGCTGTCCTCCGGCCGATCGCTGGTTCTCCGCGCTCGGCCGAAGCGTCGATGCCAGCCGGGCGGTCGCGCTCGCCTTCCACGTCGATTATTGGGATCGCCTCGGCTGGCGCGATCGCTTCGGCAGTGCGGCGTACACCGAGCGTCAGCACGAGCAGGCCGCGCGCCAGCGCGCCGCGTTCGTCTACACGCCGCAGGTTCTGCTGCAAGGGCGCGATTTCCCCGGATGGCGCACGCCGGGAGAGGCAGCTTCGGGAGTCGCGGCGGTGAATGCACGAGCGCCCAAGGCGCACATCGACGTCGCCGCAACCCCGGCCGAGGGTCACGCGGCGGCAGTGGACGTGCGCGTGCGCGTGCCGGAGGCGCGCGACCGCGCCCATGCCGCCGTCGACGTCGCCCTCCTGCAGGACGGCCTCGCGAGCGAGGTGAAGGCGGGCGAGAACGCCGGCAAGCGGCTCGCGCACGATCATGTGGTGCGGCAGTGGCGCACCGAGGCGTTGCGCTTCGATGTCCGCGGAGAGGCGAGCGAGCGGCTCGTGCTCCCGTTGCCGAACGACGCCGGGCCGCTGTCGATCGTGGCTCTGGTCGAAGACGAAGCGACCGGAGGCGTGCTGCAGGCCGTTTCGCTACCCCTCTGCGCTCGTTGAGACTGATACTGCGCAGACGGCTCGCGGCGTTCGCATCGCACCTTCAGCGTGGCGGCACCGCTCTTGCCATCGCCCCTGACCTTATCCCCGCCAACTGTCGCCCGGGCCTCTCGACTTCTGTTCTGCGATTCCTGCGCCGCACGGCATATTGCACTGCAGCGGAATTTCCCGGCGACTCCGAAGCGAGACAGGGGGCTGAGGATTGATTGTCCACTTCGGGAAGTTTCGCAGTATCATCGGGCCGGTCAACGAGCTGAACGCCCGGCGGTGGGGCGCATATGGTGCGGGTGCGGCGGTTCACCCCAGTGGCTACGTTTGGTCGGGTTCACCCGAGAGCCACCTAGCCGGTGTGCAGAAAGCGCGATGACCGCCAGGCTTACTAAATAATTGTTGAAACGGCCAAATTTATAGGGAGGACTGGATATGGCTTATCAGGTTCCAGCCAATTTCCGCAAGGTGATTCTCGCCGCCGCAGGAGGCAACGTCATCGAGTGGTACGACTTCTACATATTCGGCAGCCTGGCCGCGATCCTGTCGGTCAAGTTCTTCGAAAAGAGCCACCCGGTCGCGGCTCTGCTCAGCACCATCGCGCTGTTCACCGCCGGCTTCCTAGTCCGCCCGTTGGGCGCCTTCGTGTTCGGCTGGCTGGGTGACCGCGTCGGCCGCAAATACACCTTCCTCGTCACTCTCACCGGCATGGCCGTGGGCACGGGCGCGATCGGGTTGATCCCGACCTTCGACCAGATCGGCCTGCTCGCCGCCATCATCCTGTTCGCGCTGCGCATGATCCAGGGCCTCTGCCTGGGCGGCCAGTACGGCGGCGCCATCACCTACGTCGCCGAACACGTCGAGGACAAGCGCCGCGGCTACTATACCGGCTGGCTGCAAACCTCGCCGACGCTCGGGATCGTGGTGTCGCTGCTGGTGATCATCATCACCCGCAGCTACCTCGGCGAACAGGCGTTCAATGCCTGGGGCTGGCGCATCCCGTTCTTGTTCTCCTTCCTGCTGGTGATCATCGCGTTCTACGTGCGGAGCCAGTTCGCAGAGTCGCCGATCTACGCCGAGATCAAGGCTAAGGCACAGACCGCCAAAAACCCCTGGAAGGAAGCCTTCCTCAGCGCCAACATCAAATTCGTGTTGATCGCCACCATCGTCGTGCTCGGCCAGGGCGTGGTCTGGTACAGCGGCCAGTTCTGGGCGCTCTACTTCCTGCAGCAGGTGGCGAAGGTCGATAACCTGACCACCGCCTGGATCGTGGGTATCGGCCTCGTGATCGGCACTCCGTCGCTCATCTTCTTCGGCGCGCTGTCCGACAAGATCGGCCGCAAACCGGTAATCCTGGGCGGCATGTTCCTGGCCGCGGTCACTTACTATCCGCTGTATATGTGGCTCGGCTCGGTCACCCAGCCCGGCAACATCAACATGCCGATCGCCATCCTGATTGTGGCGATCATGGTCTGCTACGTCGGCATGGTGTACGGGCCGATCGGCGCCTTCCTGGCCGAGTACTTCCCCGCCCGCATCCGCTACACGTCGGTGTCGGTGCCCTATCACATCGGCAACGGCTGGGGCGGCGGCTTGGTGCCGCTTATCACCACCGCGGCCTATCAGGCCACCCACAGCGTCGGCTACGCCCTTATCTATCCGATCGCGGTGCCGGCGGTGTGCCTCATACTGGGCTTGTTCCTGATGCCGGAGACTAAGCAGAACAGCATCTGGGAGCCGCTGGCTGAAAAAATGCAAAAAGCAGCCTGAGCGAACTCTCGATCAAGGAAATGGGTGCGGGGCCTGTCCGGCCCCGCATTTTTTTGCGCGCATTGGTTAGAGTTCTTCTTCTCTTCCGGCGCGGCAGGATCAGCGTCCAGAACAGTCTGTACTTCGAGGCCAACGCTTAGGCCGCGGCGATGCCGATGCGGTTCGCGTTGAGGACGGCGACGGGCTCTTGCCCCGGACCGGGCCATCGCGATGGAGCGCCGTAAGGCAGCGGCATGACTGCCGATCCTCTTCGACATGGCTGGGCTGCCGTCCCCCGCTCTCAATGCCGGCTTCAAACTGAAGCTAAGAAACCGCCCGACTATCGCCCACTGCACCTGGCCGCCAGCGGAAACCAAACCACGACGTCGCGCGGACCTGGGTTCGCGGCTTCGGCAAGGTTATGGCAGCAGGCGAACGTTGGAGCTGTCTTGTCGCGAATGAACGTCTCAATCGTTCAGGTCTCGAGTACAAGCGAGGCCGCGCCGCAGGGCAAGCATCCTCAAAGTAACGGCGGTCCCTTGGCGGATGGTTACGTTGATTCGGATTCTGACGGCGGCGCTCAAGGGCCGCCAATATTTTCGAGCTCGAGCACAACGCGCCTCATCCCAGATCCCATGTCCTCCGCGTGGAAGCCGAGCTCGGCGCACATTTGCAGCATAGTGGTGTTTTCGACCAACACATCACCATAGACGCGCCGCAGACCTTTTTCCTTGGCGTAATCGATGACGTGCCGCATCAGCAGCCAGCCAAGTCCGTGAGCCTTAAGCCGTGAGCGTACCAAGATCGCGAATTCCGCGGTCTTTTCGTCGAGCTCGTCCTTCAGGCGCACGAGCCCGAGCATTTGGCCGGTGTCTTCGTCGAGCGCTATGAAGGCCATTTCATGCTTGTAGTCAAGATGACTGAGTTTATCGAGCTCATCGGCGCTGAGTTCGGCAATGCGCGCAAAAAATCGAAGTCGCAGATCCACGGCGCTGACATCGCTTAAAAAATCCCGGTATAACGTCATGTCTCCAGGTCGCACGCGGCGGATGAGCACGCGCTCGCCGCCCCGAATCGTTTCGTGCAGTTCGCTCAGGCCAAAGTCGGTATTGTCCGGCATAGGCGGAGTGCAATTCCGGTGATTAGCGGGGTTCTATCCGATTGGAAAGTCATAAACAACCGATTTCTGTCTTGTGAAAACGAGTCCCCGCGAATAACGTGGGACTGCGCGCGACGCGATGTCACCTTGGGCCAAAGTATAAAGTAGTGGGTTGTCAGTAACAGGCCTCGGCGGCTTGCCGCCGGGCGATAGGTGTTCCATGCACCGCCGTATGCGGAACCGCACGTACGCTGGTGTGGGAGGGCGGCGCGGGTGACCGCGCCCCCTACCCGCTACCGGTGCTCCGCGGCGCGAGGTATATATACTCGCCCCGCCTCGCGGGGCAGCGGCATGAAACGCGTGCACGAATGGCTGCGCCAGCTCGGGCCCGGCCTCATAACCGGCGCCGCGGACGACGACCCGTCCGGCATCGCCACCTACTCGCAGGCCGGCGCGCGATCCGGCTTCCTCACGCTGTGGACCATCGTCTTCACGTATCCGTTGATGGTGGGCATCCAGCTCGTGAGCGCCCGCATCGGCCGCGTGACCGGGCACGGCCTCGCGTCGAACATCCCGCGCCGCTTCCCCGGCCCGTGCTGTACGCGGTCGTCCTGCTCGTGGTCGCCAACACGGTAAATATCGCCGCCGATATCGCGGCGATGGCGAGGCGCTCGAGCCGGTCGTCGGCGGGCCGCCGCATGGCTACGCCGTGCTCTTCGGCGTGATCCGCCTGATGCTGCAGGTGCTCATGCGGTACGGGCACTACGTCCGCTACCTCAAGTGGCTGACCTTGGCGCTGCTCTCCTACGTTCTCGTGCTGCTCACCATCCGGACTTCCCTGGGGCCTCGTGGCCGCGCACAGCGTCAGGCCGCATCTGGCGGTGGTCGTGGCGGTGTTCGGCACGACGATCAGCCCGCATTTGTTCTTCTGGCAGGCCGCGCAGGAGATCGAGGAGCTCAGCGCCGATTCCCGGGGCCGGAGTCCTGGCTCACGCGCCGGAAGGCGCCGCGGAGCACCTGCGCCGCATCAAGATCCACACTTACCTCGGCATGGCGTTCTCGAACGTCGTGGCGTTCTGCATCCTGCTCGCCACTGCCGCGACGCTGAACGCCGGCGGCGTTACGGACATCCAGACTTCGGCGCAGGCTGCGGAAGCGCTGCGGCCGCTGGCCGGCGCCTTCACGTTTCTGCTTTTCGCGCTGGGCATCATCGGCACGGGCCTGATCGCCGTTCCGGTGCTGGCCGGATCCGCGGCCTACGCCGTCACCGAAAAGCTTCGAATGGCGGCGTGGGCTCGATCTGAAGCTGCTCGAGGCGCGGGAGTTCTACGCGATCATCGCGCTCGCCACGCTCGGCGGCGTGGCGCTCGACTTCTCTCCGATCGACCCGATCCGGGCGCTGTTCTAAAGCGCGGCGTCATCGCGGTGCCGATCATGGTGGTGATGATGCTGCTCGCCGACGACCGGAAGGTCATGGGCGGCTTCACGGTCACGCGACGGCTCAAGGCGCTGGGGTGGCTCGCGACCGGCACGATGGCCGCCGCGGTGGCGGCGATGTTCGCGACCTGGTAACGCGCGGGATCGAAGCTCGCGCCGCCGCCGCGCGTTCGATCGCGGTCTCGGCCCCGACGCGACGCGATCGACTCCGCAGACGGCGCGGCGCCGGAGCTACCGGTGCTCCCCGACGCGTACGATCTTGAGCGCATTGGTGCCTCCCGACTTGCCCATCGGCTCGCCGTTGGTGAGCACGATCATGTCGCCGAGCTGGACCTGGCCCTTCGCCAGCAGCAGATCCTCCGCGGCGCGCAGCACCGCTTCTCGGTCGCTGCTCTGCTCGAGATAGAGCGGCTGCACGTTGCGGTAGAGCGCCATCTTGCGCTGCGCCTGGATTTCCGGGGTCAGGGCGAAGATCGGGCAGCCGGCGTTATGGCGCGACATCCACAGCGCCGTCGACCCGGACTGGGTGAGCGCGGCGATGGCCTTCACGCGGAGATGATTGGCGGTGAACAGCGCCGCCATCGCCACCGACTGGTCGATGCGCGTGAAGCGGCGATTGAGGAAGTCACGGTCGAGCTCGCTCTCGTCCGATTTCTCCGCCTCGACGCAGATCTGGCTCATCGCCTCGACGGTCTCGACCGGATAGCGGCCGGCGGCGGTCTCCGCGGAAAGCATGACGGCATCGGTGCCGTCGAGCACGGCGTTGGCGACGTCGGAAACCTCCGCCCGCGTGGGCACGGGGTTCACGATCATCGATTCCATCATCTGGGTGGCGGTGATGGTGAGCTTGTTGCGTTCGCGGGCGAGCCGGATCATCCGCTTCTGCAGTCCCGGCACCGCGGCGTTGCCCACCTCGATCGCCAGGTCGCCGCGCGCGACCATGATGGCGTCGGAGGCGTCGATGATCTCTTCGAGCGCGACGATCGCTTCCGCGCGCTCGATCTTGGCCACCAGAAGGGCCCTCCCGCCGGCGGCGCGCAGGAGCTGGCGGGCCATGTACATGTCTTCCTTGTTCTTGGGAAACGAGATGGCGACGTAGTCGGCTTCGATCGCCACCGCCGTCTTCATGTCGTCCATGTCCTTGGCGGTCAGTGCGGGCGCCGTCAGCCCGCCGCCGAGACGGTTGATCCCCTTGTTGTTCGAGAGTACGCCGCCGACCTCGACCCGCGTCAGGATCTGGTTGCCGAGCACCGATTCCACTCGCAGGCGGATGAGGCCGTCGTCGAGCAGCAGCACCGCCCCTGGCTCCACGTCGCGCGGCAGCTCCTTGTAGTCGAGACCCGCGCGCTCGGCGTTGCCGAGCTCGCACTCGGCGTCGAGGACGAATCGCTGGCCGGACTTGAGGGAGACCTTGCCGTCGGCCAGCTTACCGATGCGGATCTTCGGACCCTGGAGGTCGGCCATGACCGCGACTTCGCGCCCGAGCGCCGCTGCCGTGCCGCGCACCAGCCGCGCCCGTTGCTCGTGGTCCGCCGCGGTGCCGTGCGAGAAATTGAGCCGCACGACGTCGACGCCGGCGGCCAGCATGCGCGTGAGCACGTCCTGCGAGCTGCTCGCCGGCCCCAGCGTCGCGACGATCTTGGTGGCGCGCTGCATTCAGTCGGCGCGGCGGCTATTCACGAAGCGCCGCGTTCCTCCAGGACGGCGACCGCCGGCAGCGTCTTGCCTTCGAGGAACTCCAGGAACGCTCCGCCCGCGGTGGAAATGTAGCCGATCCGGTCGGCGACACCGAACTTGTGGATCGCCGCAATCGTGTCGCCGCCGCCGGCGAGCGAGTACGCGCTCGCTGCGGCGATCGCCTCGGCCAGCGCCTTCGTTCCGGTGGCGAACGCGTCGAGCTCGAACACGCCGACGGGCCCGTTCCAGACGATCGTGCCAGCGCCGGCGATCGCCGATTGGAGCGCTCGCACGCTCCGCGGTCCCAAGTCGAGAATCAGATCGTTGGAACCGACCTCGGCGACGGACTTGATCTCCGGCCTAGCCCCGGCCGAGACCTCGCGCGCGACGACGACGTCGACCGGCAGCGGAACCTTGCCCGGGAATGCGTCGAGGATCGCTTTCGCCTCGCCGGCGAGGTCGGCTTCGGCGAGCGACTTGCCGATCCGGCCGCCGGCGGCGAGAAGGAACGTGTTGGCGATGCCTCCGCCCGGGATGAGCACGTCGACCTTGGCGGCCAGCGCCTTCAGGACCGTGAGCTTGGTCGACACTTTGGCGCCACCGACGATCGCGACCAGAGGACGCTTCGGGTTCGCCAGCGCGCGAGAGAGCGCGTCGAGCTCGGCCGCGAGCAGCGGACCGGCACAGGCTGTGCGGGCGAAACGCGCCATGCCGTGCGTCGTGGCCTCGGCGCGATGGGCGGTGGCGAAGGCATCGTTGACGTAGACGTCGCACAGCGCCGCCATCTTGCGAGCGAGCGCCTCGTCATCCTTCTTCTCGCCCTGGTTGAAGCGGCAGTTCTCGAGCAGCACGACGTCGCCGGGCTTCAGGCCGGAGAGCCGCGCGCCGCCGTCGACCCAGTCGCGAACCAGCGGAACGTCGCGGCCCAGAAGCTCGCCGAGGCGGGCGGCGACCGGCGCGAGCGAGTCCGCTTCGCTGAACCGGCCTTCGGTCGGGCGCCCGAGATGCGAGGTCACCATGACCGCGGCGCCGCGGGCGGCGCTGTCGCGGATCGCCGGCACCGAGGCGCGGATGCGCGTGTCGTCGGTGATCGCTCCGCGGTCGTCCTGCGGTACGTTCAGATCCGAGCGGATGAAGACGCGCTTGCCGGCGACGTCGATCTCCGCGAGGCGCAGGAAGCTCATCGCCGGACCACCGGACGCTGCGGCCGGCGATGGTCGTCGCGCATCGCATTCAGCCTTTCGAGCGCGCGGCTCGCGGTCGTGATCAACAGGAACGGCAGTACGGCGTGCACCAGAGCGGCAAGGCCTCCGAGGGTCATGCGGACGCCGAAAGCCATGGCGAAGCGGAAGTGCTCGCCGTAGGTCTCTCCGACCGAGGCCGGATGCGCGGTAAAGAGATTCGTTTGCTTGACGCCGGCTTCACTCATGTTCGCCTCCGCCGCGGTGAATCGGGCTGGGATGCTTGCTACCGCGCCGCCATCACGGCCATCGTCGTGTCGAGCATCCGGTTCGAGAAGCCCCATTCGTTGTCGTACCAGGCGGACACCTTGACCAACCGCCCCGACACCTTCGTGAGCGTGGCCTCGAATACCGACGAATGGGCGTCGTGATTGAAGTCCATCGACACGAGTGGCGCCTGGTTGTAGCCCAGCAGGCCCTTGAGCGGTCCGGATTCCGAGGCTGCCATCATGATGCCGTTGACCTCCTCGACGCTGGTATCGCGCGCGGCGATGAACGACAGATCCACGATCGAGACGTTGATCGTCGGCACACGAATCGCGTAGCCGTCGAGCTTGCCGTTGAGCTCTGGAAGGACGAGTCCCACGGCCGCGGCTGCGCCGGTCTTGGTGGGAATCATGCTCATGGTGGCCGAGCGCGCCCGGCGCAGATCCTCGTGGTAGACGTCGATCAGCACCTGGTCGTTGGTGTAGGCGTGAACGGTTGTCATGAGCCCGTTGACTACGCCGATTTTGTCGTGCAGCGGCTTGACCAGCGGCACCAGGCAGTTGGTGGTGCAGGAGGCGTTGGAGATCACGGTGTGCGAGGCCTTGAGCGCCTGGTGATTCACGCCGAAGACCACCGTCGCATCGACGTCCTTGCCCCCCGGCGCCGAGATGATCACCTTCTTGGCTCCCGCCTTGACATGGGCAGCGGCCTTGGCCTTGCTGGTGAACAGCCCCGTGCACTCGAGAACGACGTCGATGCCCAACTCGCCCCAGGGAAGCGCGCCCGGATCGCGCTGCGCGAGCACCTTGATGCGGTCGCCGTTGACGACGAGCGCATCGCCCTCGACGTCGACCCGGCCGGGAAATCGGCCGTGCACGGTGTCGTAGCGGGTGAGGTGCGCGTTGGTCTCGGGACTGCCGAGGTCGTTAAGGGCGACGATCGCGAGGTCGTGCTTCTTGCCGTCCTCGTAGTGGGCGCGCAGGGTGTTGCGGCCGATGCGGCCGTAGCCGTTGATGGCGACTTTGATGGTCATGTCAGAGTTCCTGAATCGCTGCGTTCACAATGAGCCGCCTGAGACACCGAGAAGACCGCATCGAAATCGGTCTTATCGGAGTGCCCCGGCGTCTTTGCCGTTAAACCACCCGTTTTACCGCCGCCAGCACGCGCTCGGCGGTGAAGCCGAAATGCTTGAACAGCGCACCCGCAGGGGCCGATTCGCCGAAGCTGTCGATGCCGACCACTGCGCCGTCCAGCCCGACGTACTTGCGCCAGTAGTCCGTCACCCCGGCCTCCACCGCAACTCTGGGCACGCCCGCCGGCAGCACGCGTTCGCGGTAATGCGCGTCCTGCCGATCGAAGACACTGGTGCAGGGCATCGACACCACGCGCACGCCGATGCCTTCCCGAGCCAGCGCTTCCCGGGCGCTCATGGCGAGGGCGACCTCCGAACCGGTGGCGATGACGATGGCCCGCGTCGTGGCGCCGTCGGGCCAGTCGGCGAGCACGTAGCCGCCGCGGGCGATCTCCAGCCTCTCCGCCGGGCCGCGTTTCTGGAAGGGAACGTTCTGGCGCGTGAACAACAGGCACGTCGGGCCGTCGGCGCGCTCGATGGCGGCGAGCCAGGCTACGGCCGACTCGACCGTGTCGCAGGGGCGCCACACGTCCATACGGGGGATCAGGCGCAAGCTCGCGACATGCTCGATGGGCTGATGCGTCGGCCCGTCCTCTCCCAGACCGATCGAGTCGTGGGTGTAGACGAAGATCACGCGAACGCGCATGAGCGCGGCCATGCGCACGGCGTTGCGGGCGTAGTCCGAAAAAGTGAGGAACGTGCCCACGTACGGGACGAACCCGCCGTGGGCCGCGAGGCCGTTGGCGATCGCGCTCATCGCGAATTCGCGCACGCCGAAATCGATGTAGTTGCCCGGGCTCGACCTCGTCACCGTGCGGCTGCCCGACCAGTTGGTCAGGACCGATCCCGTGAGATCGGCCGCGCCGCCGATCAGCTCCGGCAGCGTCGGCGCGAGCGCCTCGATCGCCGCCTGCGAGGCCTTGCGGGTGGCCATCGCCTCGGCCTTCGCGGCCTGGCGATCGACGAAGGCGGCCGCGGTCGCCGCCAGCGTCGTCGGCAGGGTGCCGCGCATGCGCCGCTCGAACTCTGCGGCAAGCTCGGGATGTTCGCGCCGGTAGTCGTCGAAGCGTCGGCTCCAGTCATTCTCGAACTCGCGCCCGCGTGCGCGCGCATCCCAGCCGTCGTACGCCGCGCGCGGGATTTGGAACGGCGGGTGGTTCCAGCCCAGAGCGGCACGCGCCAGCGCGACTTCCTTCTCTCCCAGCGCCTGGCCGTGGGCCAGCTCCGTGCCGGCGCGGTTCGGCGCGCCCTTGCCGATGATCGTCTTGCAGCAGATCAGCGTCGGCCGGTCGGTGACGCCGTGGGCCTCGCGGATCGCCGCGTCCACCGCCTCGACATCGTGGCCGTCGACGCCGGCGACGACGTGCCAGCCGTAGGCTCGGAAGCGCGCGGGCGTGTCGTCGGTGAACCAGCCCTTGGTCTCGCCATCGATGGAGATGCCGTTGTCGTCGTAGAAGACGGTGAGCTTGGATAAGCCGAGCGTTCCCGCCAGCGAGCACGCCTCGTGGGAGATGCCTTCCATCATGCAGCCGTCCCCGGCGAACGCGTACGTGCGGTGATCGACGATCGTATGCCCCGGTCGATTGAACGCCGCGGCGAGCAGACGCTCGGCGAGCGCCATGCCGACCGCGTTGGCAAGTCCCTGGCCGAGCGGCCCGGTCGTGGTCTCCACGCCGGGCGTCAGCCCGCGCTCGGGATGGCCGGGCGTCTTCGATCCAAGCTGGCGGAACCGCTTGAGCTCGTCGAGCGGCAAGTCGTAGCCCGTCAGGTGCAGCAGCGCGTACTGCAGCATCGAGCCGTGGCCGTTGGACAGCACGAAGCGGTCGCGATCGGGCCACCGCGGATTCGCAGGGTTGTGCCGGAGATGCCGGTGCCACAGCGCGACGGCGATCTCCGCCATGCCCATCGGCATGCCGGGATGGCCCGAGTTCGCCGCCTGGACGGCGTCCATGGCGAGCGCGCGGATCGCGTTGGCGAGGAGTACGCTATCGTCCGCACTCGCCGATGCGGGCGAGGAAACGCGAGTGATCGCAGTGGGCGGCGCGGTCATGACCGAGGGAGCGACACGATGGAGAAGCGGGCGCGAAGCCTTGCACGAGGCCCGCGTAGCGCTCTCGGAAAAACGCTAAAATTATCGCCCAACCACTGATTTTGGGCAATAATATCGAGTTTTACAGAACTCAAAACCAGGCACCATGGCGGTGAGGGAGTACAACAATGGACGGCATCCATCTGCTTGGAGAATGGTATGGCTGCCCGGCCGCGATGCCGGAGATGACGCGCGCAGAGGCATTGCGAACGTTGTGCCTGCGTCTGTCCGAAGCGTCGGGCATGACCATCGTCGGCGATCGGTTCTTCCAGTTCGAACCGCAGGGCGTGACCGGCACGGTGCTGCTGGCGGAGTCGCATCTGGCGATCCACACCTGGCCCGAGCATGGTTTCGTCACGATCGATGTCTACGTCTGCAACTACACGACCGACAACACCGCCAAGGCGGAACGGCTGTTCCGCACGATGCAGGACGCGCTGACGCCGGAGCACACGCGCTTCCAGGCGATTCATCGCGGAGGACGCGATGCCTGAGGAGAAGACCGGCGGCGACGTCCGTCCCGGGCTCCTGACCGAGTACCTCACCGACGACATCGGCTTCTTCGTCCGTTCGGCGCGCGCGTTCGAGCGCTTCCAGTCTCCCTTCCAGACCGTCGAGGTTCACGATACCGGGCCGTTCGGCACGCTGTTCCGGCTGGACGGCCATTTCATGACCTCGGAGAAGGACGAGTTCTTCTACCACGAGAATCTCGTCCACACCGCGGCGATCGCCCATCCGGCGCCGGAGAAGGCGCTGATCATCGGCGGCGGCGACGGCGGCTCGGCGGAGGAGCTGCTGAAGTATCCGACCATGAAGTCGGTGACTCTGGTCGAGATCGATCTCGCGGTCATCGACGTCGCGCGCAAGTATTTCCGCGCTGTGCACCGCGGCGCGCTCGCCGACGGGCGCCTCGCCCTCAAGGTCGAGGACGGCCTCGCCTACGTGCGCAGCTCCTCGGAGACGTACGATCTGATCGTGCTCGACCTCACCGACCCGGGTGGACCGTCGGAGCCCCTCTACACCGCGGACTTCTACCGCGCCTGCGCCATGCGGCTCAACCCGAGCGGAGCGATGACGTTGCACATCGCCTCTCCGGTGGCGCATCCCGAGCGTATCCGCGCGGGCATCGGCAACCTGCGCGCCGCGTTCGCCGTGGTGCTGCCGTATCTGGTCACCGTGCCGCTCTATGGCGGGCTGTGGATGATGGCGAGCGCCTCGGCGACGCTCAATCCGTCGTATCTCACGCCGCTCGAAGTCGACCGCCGGATCGCCCAGCGGAAGATCGCGGACTTGCAGTACTACAACGGAGACATGCACCGCGCGTCGTTCGCTCTGCCGAACTTCGTCCGCGATCTGGTCGCTGCCCCGTAGGGCAGCGTCGCGCCGCCTGTCGGCGTTGCTCCTAGTTTCACTCCGGCCTTGAACCGCGCCGCCGGGGCCTCATCTAATCTGTGTGCCGCCCAAGCGCGCGGCGCAAAAACCATGACGGCTTTCTCCATACCTTTGACGGAAGCGATGCGCGGCGCCGAGTTCGTACAGATCAACGGCATCGTCTTCGAGACCGGGTATCTGCGCGTGCCCGACGAGTCGACCGAAGCCGACGACGTGGTCATGGAGTTAAAGCTCGGCGAGACCGAGGTCATGTTCGTCCGTGAAGAACTCGACGACGCCGAGTACGTCGGCGACGGCGCTTTCCGGCTGAAATCCGGCGCCGTGGTCCGTTTCCTCGCCTCCGCCACCCTCCACTAGGAACGCCCGTACGGGCGCGCGGACGCGGAGCGCCGTCACACGACGGTGATCCGGGCGAAGCGGCGTTTTCCTGCCTGCAATACGACGGTCGTGCCCGCCGGGACGACCCGCGTCTTGTCGGCGACGACCTCCCCATCGAGCTTGAGGCCGCGCTGGGCGATGAGTCGCAGCGCCTCGCTCGTGGACTGCACGACGCCGGCCTGCTTGGCGAGCTGGGGGACGGGCAGCCCGATGCCGCCGCTGTGCAACGTGAGCTCCGGCATGCTCTCCGGAAGCGCGCCCGCTCTGAAACGGGCCTCGAATTCGGCGAGCGCGGCTCCCGCGGCCGCGTGCGAGTGAAACCGCGCGACCATCTCCTGGGCGAGCATCACCTTGGCGTCGCGGGGATTGCGTCCGTCGGCGCACTCGCGCTTCAGCGCCGCGATCTCCTCGCCGGAGCGGAACGACAGCAGGTCGTAGTAGCGCCACATCAGCGCGTCGGAGATCGACATGAGCTTGCCGAACATCTCCTGCGGGGCTTCGGTGACACCGACATAGTTGTCGAGCGACTTCGACATCTTGTTCACGCCGTCGAGGCCCTCAAGCAGGGGTAGCGTCAGGATCACCTGCGGCTCCTGGCCGTAATGGCGCTGCAGCTCGCGGCCGACCAGCAGGTTGAACTTCTGGTCGGTGCCGCCCAGCTCGACGTCGGCTTTCAGCGCGACCGAGTCGTAGCCCTGCGCGAGCGGATAGAGGAACTCGTGGATGGCGATCGGCTGACCTTCGCGGTAGCGCTGGGCGAAATCGTCGCGCTCCAGCATGCGCGCCACGGTGTATTTCGCCGCCAGCCGGATCATCCCGTCGGCCCCGAGCGGCGAGAGCCATTTCGAGTTGTAAGCGACCTCGGTGCGCTCGCGATCGAGGATCAGGAATACCTGCTCGGTATAGGTCTTGGCGTTGGCCGCCAGCTCCTGCGGGGTGAGCGGCGGCCGCGTCACGTTGCGGCCGGTGGGATCGCCGATCATGCCGGTGAAGTCGCCGATGAGAAAGATGACGTGATGGCCCAGATCTTGCAGCTGCCTGAGCTTGTTGAATTGGACGGTGTGTCCAAGATGCAGGTCCGGACGCGTCGGATCGAATCCCTCCTTGATGCGCAGCGGCTGACCGCGCTCCAGCTTGCGCGCGAGCTCCGATTCGACGATTAGCTCCTCCGCGCCGCGCTTGAAAACGGCGAGCTGGTGCTCGAGGTCGGACGGCGGGCGTTCCATGGCGTTCGTCGTCTGCTACAATCGCGGCGCGCCGCGGGTTGCGGAGAAGGACGACGGGATGGAGTCGGGAGAAACGCGAATTCTAGCGCAAAGCGGCGCCGCCCCCGGACTGAGATCTCGCGTCATGCGCGTCGCGCTCGCGGCCGTGCTGATGCTGGCGGGAGTCATCGGCGCCTTCGCGCTGGCGCCCGATGCGCAGCTGGAAACCGTGTCGACCACGCGCATCGTGCGCGATCTCGCCTTGCCGCCGGTCGACGCTTCCGTGCCCGACGCAGGTTATTGGCGCGAGGAGGAAGTGCGCCGCGGCGATACCCTGGGAAGGCTGCTCGCGCGTCTCGACGTCGATGACGCGGCCGCGCAGAGCTTCCTGCGCAGCGATCCGCAGGCGCGGGCGCTTCGCACGCTCAAGCCCGGAGCTTCGCTGCGGGCGCTCACCGACGGCGAAGGCCGGCTGATCGCTCTGCGCTCGACCGTCGGCAGCCAGACGCTGAGCGTGGTGCGGGTCGACGGCGACAGCTCGCCTTTCGTGACGCGGACCGACACGCCCGCGCAGACGGTCGGGCTCGAGCTGCGGGCCAACGATATCCGGTCCACGCTGTTCGCCGCTGCAGACGAGGTCGACGTTCCCGACGCGGTGACCTCGCAGCTGGCGGACATCTTCGGCGGCGACATCGATTTCCATCACGACGTCCACCCGGGCGACCGCTTCACCGTGGTCTACGAGACGCGCCGCGTCGACGGCGCGCCGGTCGGCATGGCCCGGGTCGTCGCCGCGGAATTCGTCGGCGGCGGCGTCGCCCACCGCGCCTTCCTCTGGCGGGCCGCCGACGGAACGGAGGGCTACTACGACGAGACCGGACGCAGCGTGCGCAAGGCGTTCCTGCGCTCGCCCGTGGGCTTCACGCGCATCACGTCGGGGTTTTCGCTGGCGCGTTTTCATCCGTTCCTGCTGTCCTGGCACACGCACAAGGGCGTGGATTTCGCCGCGCCGATCGGCACCCCGGTGCACGCTGCCGCCGCGGGCCGGGCGATCGTCGTCGGGCAGCAGACCGGCTACGGCAACGTGATCATGCTCCAGCATGGCGCGAAGTACACGACCGTGTATGCCCATCTGTCGCGCTTTGCGGCGGGGCTCAAGCGCGGCTCCCGCGTCGCGCAGGGCGAAGTCATCGGCTACGTCGGCGAGACGGGCTGGGCCACCGGTCCGCACCTGCATTACGAGCTGAGGGTCGACAACGTGCAGGTAAATCCGCTGACGGTGGCGTTGCCCGAGGGCCAGCCGGTCCCGGCGAGCGAGCGCGCGAGCTATGCGGCCGCAGAGGCGCCGCTCGCCGCGGAGCTCGACCAGGGACGCGGCATCGTGCTGGCCGGCGGAGAATAGCGACCCGCGTCCGCCGGGCGCGGCGCGATCGGGCGGGAGCCCACCCTTTTGGCGCCCGAGTACTACATCGGATTGATGTCCGGAACGAGCGTCGACGGCGTCGACGCCGTGGTGGCCGAATTTGCCGGACGCGCCCGCAGCGTGTCCGCCGCGCACGAGCGGCTTCCGGCCGCCCTGCGCGCCGAGCTCAACGCTCTCCAAAGCGCGGGCGAAAACGAGCTCCATCGGGCGGCGCTGGCTGCTAACGCGCTGATGGACTGCTGTGCCCGCGCCGCGCTCGCGGCGCTCGAACGCGCCGGCGTCGCGGCCGGCCAGGTCGCCGCGATCGGCGTACACGGGCAGACGGTTCGCCACCGCCCCGATCTCGGCTATACGCTGCAGCTCGCCAACGCCGCGCGGCTGGCGGAAGCGACGGGTATCACGGTCGTTGCCGACTTTCGCAGCCGCGACGTCGCCGCCGGCGGCCAGGGAGCCCCGCTCGCGCCCGGAATGCACTCGGCGCTCTTCGCCGTGCCGGATCGACACCGTGCCGTGGTCAACCTGGGCGGAATCGCGAACGTCACCGACCTGCCGCGGCACGGCGACGTGCGCGGCTTCGATACGGGTCCGGGCAATACGCTGCTCGACGCCTGGTGCGAGCGGCACACGGGCGCGCCGTTCGACCGCGACGGAGCATGGGCGGCGACTGGACGCGTCGTGCCCGCGCTTCTTGCTGCGCTGGAGCGCGATGGCTACTTCGCGACCCCGCCGCCGAAGAGCACGGGCCGGGATCGATTCAACCTCGCGTGGCTCGAGCGCCATCTCGCTGCGCTCGATCGACCTGCGCAGGCAGCCGATGTTCAGCGCACCCTGCTTGCGCTCACCGCCCGCACCGTGGCGGGCGCCATCGCCGTGCATTGCGCCGGCGCGACCGAAGTGCTTCTATGCGGAGGAGGAGCGCACAGCGCGCTGCTGCGTTCGGCGCTCGAGCTGGCGCTGGCTCCCCGCCGCGTGACGACCACGGGCGAATTTGGCGTTCCCGTGAACGAGGTCGAAGCGCTCGCGTTCGCCTGGCTCGCGCGGGAGGCGCTCGCCGGACGCCCGGCCAGCCTTCCCGGCGTCACCGGAGCGCGCGGCGCGCGGATCCTGGGCGCGATTTATCGCGCCTAGGGGGGGTAGCGTTGTAGTCTCGCGATGCGCACCGCCGCAAAAAGCGACGAGGGCCGATGGCCCCCGTCAGAGCGTAACGAAAGGGCGCGTTCAGGCGGAGAACGATGAACCGCAGCCGCAGGTCGACGTCGCGTTCGGATTCTTGATCACGAATTGCGCGCCCTCCAGCCCTTCCTGATAGTCGATTTCGGCGCCGACGAGATACTGATAGCTCATCGGGTCGATGAGCAGGACGACACCGTTCTTCTCCATGCGCGTGTCGTCTTCGCCCACCTCCTCGTCGAAGGTGAACCCGTATTGAAATCCCGAGCAACCGCCTCCAGTCACGAACACCCGCAGCTTGAGCTCGGGATTGCCTTCCTCGTCGATGAGCGCCCGCACCTTCGTTGCCGCCGCGTCGGTGAAGACGAGCGGGGCGGGCATTTCGGTCATTGCGTTCATTCCAGAGGCTCCTTATGTTTCCTTGACCCCAAGTTAGCAGACGGCGGCGGCGACAGTCAACCGAAGCCCGCCGGAACTCTGCGCCAGATCAAATCCCGCGGGTCTAGTCGGCGGTGGCCCGCTTGAGCTCCACGACGGCGGCGGATTCCTGCTCGGCGTGGATCAGCTTTCCCTGCACGATCGCTCCGACGTGCATTTCCAGCGTCCGGTAGGTCACATCCCCGTTGACCCGGGCCTTCGCCTGCAGTTCCAGGTAGTCGTTGGCCGTCACGGGGCCCGTCACGGAACCGTTGATAACCACGTGCGAGACCCGGACTTCGCCGACGATCCTCGCCTGCTCGCTCACCACCAGCGTCGCCGGCTCGCCGTCGACCGTGCTCACCTGCCCGCGGATCGTGCCGTCGACCCGCAGTCCACCGGCAAACGCCACATCGCCTTCGACGGTCGTCGCGGCGCCGACGAGGCTGTCGATGCGTTTCTGCGGCGCTGCCCTCTTATCGAACATAAGTCCTCCTAGCTCAAGTTCAAGCTACGCGTCGCTTTGGGCGTCGATTGGCCGGCTTCCATCACCTTGGCCTGGATGCTCCGCAACTGGCCCCCGGCGGGAATGCGAAACGTCCCTTCGACGCGCTGATAATACTTGAACTTCAACGTAAGCGCGGCCGCTGTGTCCGGCTGGTCATCGGGCAGCGTCAGCGTCACGTTGCGTCCACCGGCCGCTACGTTGGCGAGAAGGGAAAGCTTTCCCGAGAACTCGGCGCTCGGATTGCCGCCCCGCACCACCAGCATGCTGAACCGGTAGACGTCGTCGCGATCCTTCTCCGCCGACAGGCGCTGGATCATGAACGTGCCGGGCTTGCCGGTATCGCTGAAGAGCTTGCGCAGGAACGCGAGCTCTTCCTTCATCTGGGTGTTCTCGTTCTGCAGATCCAGAGCCTGGCGCGAGAGCGTCTCCTGCACTCCGCGCGTCACGTTGAGATCGCTTTCGAGCTCGGCCACGCGGCCGCGCAGCCGAGCATTCTCCTCCTGCGTCGCCACAGCATCGGACTCGTTGGGCTCCTGCGTGCGCGCGACGGGCTGCCGATCGAAGCCTCCCAGGAACTTGCCGAAGTCGAAACCCCACCACCACATGCCGGCGACCAGGGCCAGGATTCCGAGAACGGCGGGCAGCCTCCAGCGCCACGACAGGCGCGTCCTCACCGCCATGCGCGGCGCGCTGATGCCGAAGGTCTGGCGGATCCGTCTTCCGAGCGCGCGATAGGCCTGCGCCATCAGGGCAGCACCGGCGGAGCCATGAGGCCCGTCGTCTCCGGCAGGCCGAACAGCAGGTTCATGTTCTGCACCGCCTGTCCCGCCGCGCCCTTGACCAGATTGTCCTCGACGACCAGCACCACCGCGATGTCGCCGTCCTGGGGACGATGCAGCGCGATGCGGCAGAGGTTCGATGCGCGCACCGAACGGGTATCGGGATGGCTTCCCGGCGGCATGACGTCGACGAACGGTTCGCCGGCGAAGCGCTTCTCGTAGAGCGCCTGCAGATCGACGCCCGACCGGGTGAGGCGCGCATAAAGCGTCGCGTGAATGCCGCGGATCATCGGCGTCAGGTGCGGCGTGAAGACGACCCGCACGGGCTCTCGGCTCGCCCCCTGCAAGCCGTGCACGATTTCCGGGTGGTGGCGGTGGCCGGCGACGCCGTAGGCCTTGAAATTGTCGGACGCTTCGCTGAAAGTCAGGCCGAGCTCGGCTTTGCGGCCCGCGCCCGAGACGCCGGACTTGGCGTCGGCGATGAGATGACCGGTGTCGACCACTCCGGCCTCGACCAGGGGCAGGAAGCCAAGCTGGATCGCGGTCGGGTAGCAGCCCGGATTGCCGACGATGCGCGCCTTCCGGATGGCTTCCCGGTGCATCTCGGGCAGCCCGTAGACGGATTCGGCCAGCAGCTCGGGGCAGGCGTGAGGCATCTTGTACCAGCGCTCGAACTCGGCCGGATCCCTGAGCCGGAAGTCCGCGGCGAGGTCGACGATCTTGACGCCGGCGCTCACGAGCTCGCGAGCCTGAGCCATCGCGACGCCGTGCGGGGTGGCGAAAAAGGCGACGTCGCAGGCCGCGAGCCTGGCTTCAGCCGGCTCGACATAGCGCAAATTTCCAAGGCGCCGCAACCCGCGCAGGCTCGGGAACATCTCTGCCACCGGCATGCCCGCTTCCTTGCGCGAGGTCACGGCCAGGACCTCGGCCTGAGGATGGCCCTCGAGCAGCCGCAGCAACTCGACGCCGGTGTAGCCCGTTCCCCCGACGATCCCGACCTTGATCATGCCGTGCTCTCCCGCCGCGCCGTCCATTCTAGCATCGGCACGGCCATTTTATGACAATGGAATAGAGCGTGCCCGTAAAGCAAAGGGCCGCCTCGACGGCGGCCCGAAAAGAGTCAGCTTGAGAACCGCCGCCGCTAGCGCTTCGAGAACTGCTTGCGTCGCCGGGCCTTGTGCAACCCGACTTTCTTGCGCTCGACTTCGCGCGCGTCGCGGGTCACGAGTCCCGCCTTCGACAGCGCTGACTTGAGCTCGGCGTCGTAGTCGATCAGCGCGCGCGTCACGCCGTGCCGGACCGCGCCCGCCTGGCCCGACTCTCCGCCGCCCTGCACGTTGACCATGATGTCGAACGTGGCCTCATGGTTCACCAGCTTCAAAGGCTGGCGCACCACCATGCGGCCCGTTTCGCGCGTAAAGAACTCATCGACGGGCTTGTCGTTGACGACGAACTTGCCGGAGCCCTGCTTGAGGAAGACCCGGGCGACCGCGCTCTTGCGCCGGCCCGTGCCGTAATAGTAGTTGCCGATCATGAGGGACGCCGGAGGTCGAGCGGTTTGGGTTGCTGCGCCGCATGGGGGTGGGCGGAGCCGCTGTAGCACTTGAGCTTCTTCAGCATCGCATAGCCCAGCGGGCCCTTGGGCAGCATGCCTTTCACGGCCTTTTCCAACGCCCGGCCGGGAAAGCGCTGCTGCATCTTGCCGAAGCTCGTCGTGCGAATGCCACCGGGGTAGCCGCTGTGGCGGTGGTAGAGCTTGTCATCGGCCTTGGTGCCGGTGACGCGGATCTTGTCGACGTTGGTGACCACGATGAAGTCGCCCGTGTCGAGGTGCGGCGTGTAGATCACCTTGTGCTTGCCGCGCAGGCGCAGCGCGATCGCGGCCGCGAGCCGGCCCAGCACCTGGTCCGTGGCGTCGACGAGGTACCATTCGCGCCGAACGTCACGGGGCTTGGCCGAAAAGGTCTTCATGTCTGGAGAGCCGTCTGGAGGTTGCGGGAACCGCCGGCTCGGATGCGCGAAGACCGGAAAGGCCCGCTCCACCGAAGCCGCTGCCGCTTTTTGCAAACTCTTGAATCCTAATATGGAACGCCCAGGCGTGTCAAACGGCCGGGCTTCTCGGCGGGTCGGCGCCGCCACGCAAAAAAGAAGCGGCCCGAAGGCCGCGTAAACATTCCGCCATAGGAGGAGGATGGAGGAATGACCTGCGGAGGAACGCTAGGAAACGTTCCGGCCGCGGGAGTAGTGCATCGTCGCATATTGCAGCGCAGCACGCAAGGCTGCGCTAGTATCGGCCGGCGGCCGGCGCTTGGAGGATGATGGACGGAGAAGGCGCCGTTTAGGCTGCGGAGGTCTGGTTGAAGGCTCGAATCAAATGGGTCGAAGGCGTCAGTTTCGTTGCCGAGACCGGCAGCGGCCACGCCTTGGTCGTTGACGGTGCGCCGGATGCCGGCGGCCGCAATCTCGGGCCACGCCCCATGGAACTGGTCCTGGCAGGCGCAGCGGCGTGCACCGCGTTCGACGTGGTATGGATACTGAGAAAGGCGCGGCAGCGGGTCACCGATTGTACGGTGGAGGCCGAAGCGGAGCGCGCCGACACCGATCCGCGGATCTTCACCCGCATCCACTTCGTCTACCGTGTGCGCGGCAAGGGGCTCGCGCGCCCGCAGGTGGAGCGCGCCGTGAAGCTCTCCAAGGAGAAATACTGCTCGGCCACCGCGATGCTCGCGAAGACCGCCGCGGTCAGCTTCGAGATCGCCCTCGACGAGTCCTGATCGCTACGGGCCGCGAAGTTTCCGGCGCTAGCCGCGCAGCAGGCGGATCAGGCTGGAGGTATCCCAGCGTCCCCCGCCGCGGGCCTGGATCCGCGCGTAGAACTGGTCGACCACCGCCGTCACCGGCAACGCCGTGCCGTTGCCGCGGGCCTCGTCGAGGCAGATCGCGAGATCCTTGCGCATCCAGTCCACCGCGAAGCCGAAGTCGAATTTGTCGGCGGCCATCGTCTTGCCGCGATTGTCCATCTGCCACGATTGGGCGGCGCCCTTGCCGATCACATCGAGGACCTGCTCGATTTCGAGCCCGGCCCGCATGCCGAAGTTGATCCCTTCGGACAAGCCCTGCACCAGGCCGGCGATGCAAATCTGATTCACCATCTTCGTGAGTTGTCCCGAGCCGGGACCGCCCATGAGCGTCACGGCGCGACCGTAACAGGCCATCACGCCCTCGGCTCGGGCGAACGCCTCGGCGTCGCCGCCTACCATGATCGTGAGCTTCCCGTTCTCCGCGCCGGCCTGTCCGCCCGACACCGGCGCGTCGAGGAATGCCACGCCGCGCGCCTTGGCGGCGCCGTAGATCTCGCGCGCGACGGTCGCGGAGGCGGTGGTGTGGTCGACGAGGATCGTTCCGGGCCGCATCGCCGCGAGCGCGCCGTCCGGACCGAGCGCGACCGCGCGCACGTCGTCGTCGTTGCCGACCATCAGCATGACCAGCTCGGCGTCCCGGGCGGCGAGCGCGGGCGTGGGCGCCGACTGCCCGCCGTGCTTCACGGTCCAGCTTTCCGCCTTCGCGCCGGTGCGGTTGTAGACGGTGACCCGGTGTCCCGCGCGGGCGAGATGCCCGGCCATCGGGAAGCCCATCACGCCGAGTCCGATGAAGGCCGTTCGCTTCGCATCCATGGCTCAATTCGCTCCTGTTCGTTGCGCGCCGGCACGCGCGGCCGACGTTTGCAATCTCACGGGTGGCTCAACGCTGCGCGGGCGGCCGCCACCGCCTCGCGAACCCGATTCGGCGCGGTGCCGCCGGGATGGTCGCGGCTCGCGACCGAGCCTTCCAGCGTCAGCGCATCATAGACATCTTCTGCGACCAGCGGCGAGAAGCGGCGCAGGACGTCGAGCGCGAGCGCGCTCAAGTCGCAGCCGCTTGCTTCGGCCTGGCGCACCGCGCGAGCCACCGCCTCGTGCGCGTCGCGAAACGGAGCGCCCTTGCGCACCAGATAATCGGCGAAGTCGGTCGCCGTCGCGAAGCCGCGGACCGCGGCCGCGCGCATGCGCGCCGGATCGGGGGTGAGCCCGGTGGCGACCAGCTCCGTCATGACGGCGAGACAGTCGGCGAGCGTGTCGACGGTGTCGAACAGCGGCTCCTTGTCCTCCTGGTTGTCCTTGTTGTAGGCGAGCGGTTGCGCCTTCATCAGCATCAGCAGCGCCGTGACATGGCCCGCGACCCGCGCGGCCTTGCCGCGCACCAGCTCGGCGACGTCGGGATTCTTCTTCTGCGGCATGATCGAGCTGCCGGTGCAGAACCGGTCGGCGATCGCGACGAACCCGAAATTGGGATTCGACCAGAGCACGAGCTCCTCCGCGAAGCGCGACAGGTGCACCATCGTCGACGCGGCCGCGCAGGCGAATTCGATGGCGAAATCCCGGTCGGACACGGCATCGAGGGAGTTCGAGCAGAGTGCCTCGAACCCGAGCTCTGCCGCGACGCGCTCGCGATCGATGGGGTAGGGGGTGCCCGCGAGCGCGGCGCTGCCGAGCGGCAGGCGATTGACGCGGCGCCGGCAGTCGGACAGGCGCTCCGCGTCGCGCGCGAGCATCGCCTCGTAGGCGAGAAGATGATGGCCGAACGTCACCGGCTGCGCGACCTGGAGGTGGGTGTACCCCGGCATGATGGTCCCGGCATGCGCTTCGGCCAGATCGATGAGCGCGCCGCGCAGCTTGCGCAGGCTCGCCGACAACGCGTCGATGGCTTCGCGCAGCCACAGTCGGAGATCGGTTGCGACCTGGTCGTTGCGCGAGCGCGCGGTGTGCAGCCGCTTGCCGGCGTCTCCGACGAGCGCGGTCAGCCGCTTCTCGATGGCGAAGTGCACGTCCTCGTCGACGGCGCGCCAGACGAAGTCGCCGCGCTCGACTTCGCCGCGGATCGCCGCGAGCCCGCGCTCGATCGCCGCCAGATCCGCTTCGGAGAGCACCTTCGCCGCCGCGAGCATGCGCGCGTGCGCGAGCGACGCGGCGATATCGACGGATGCGAGCCGGTGATCGAAGCCCACCGAGGCGTTGAAGCGCTGCATGCGTTCCGAGATCGGCTCGCCGAAGCGGCCGGACCATCGTGCCTGCGAAGCGTCGCCGTCGCGGGACCCGTCTCTGGACATCGTGGGCTGAGTCAGGAATTCCGAGGACAAAGGAGCGGATGAGTGTCAGGCAAGGCGCCAGGCCGACAGCCCTGATGGTCCGGTGAGATCGAGCAACGAAGCATGGCGCTCAAATTTTCGCCGCGGACGATCGAGTGAATGACTGACTGGAGCACACTACTTGCCTCGCCGAGGCCTCTTCCCCACAATAGCCGGCGACGATCGGTACGCGCATCGCCCGCCGATCCGCAGGCGGCGATGCGCGCCACGGGCGACGAGCGACAATGCGGGCGATTATAGATCAAAAGGCAAAGCAGCCCGATCTGCCGGACCTGCGCAACCTCGGCACGCTATTGCGCATCCTGCTCGCGGTCAATGGAGCGGCGGTCGTGGCGGTCATCGCGCGCGAGAGCCGTTGGGAGGCGCTCTCCGCCGCGTGGATCGAGACGACGGCGTTCGTCGAGCCGCATCTTCTGCTGTGCGTTTTCCTGATCTATGCGCTGGCGCCGTGGCTCCAGCGCCTGCCGTATCGCACCGGCGCGATGGCCATCACCGGCATCACGCTGGGGGCCGTGCTGGCTCTCGATACGCTGCTTGCAAGGTTCGTCGCCAACGTCGGGCCGCCCGAGATCCTGCGCCATGCGCTCTTCGCCCTGCTGATGTGCGGCCTGCTGCTCGGCTACTTCCATCTCCGCGAGCGGGCGCTGTCGCCGGCCATCGCCGAGGCGCGGCTTCAGGCGCTGCAGGCGAGGATCCGGCCGCACTTCCTGTTCAACAGCCTGACCGCGGTGCTTTCGCTGGTGCGAACGGAGCCGCGCCGGGCGGAGACCGCGCTGGAGGACCTGGCCGATCTCTTCCGCGTGCTTATGAAGGACAACCGGCAGCTCGCGCCCCTTGCCGACGAGGTCGAGCTGTGCCGCCAGTACCTGGAGCTCGAGAAGGTTCGCCTCGGTGAGCGGCTGAGGGTCGAGTGGCATGTCGACAAGATGCCGCGCGACGCACTGGTCCCGCCGCTGGTCCTGCAGCCGTTGCTGGAAAACGCGGTGTATCACGGCATCGAGCCGTCGAGCGGCACCGGAGTGATCGCGGTCAACATCTTCCTGCGGCGGGGACAGGTCCACGCCATCCTGCGCAATCCCTACAAGCTCACCGGCGCACATCACGGCGGCAACAAGATGGCGGTGGACAACATCCGCGAACGCCTCGCGCTGCATTTCGATGCGGAAGCCACGCTGGAGAGCCGGGTCAACAAGGACAGCTACGAGGTTCACATCCGAATGCCGTACCGGGTGGCGCAGGAGGAAGAGGCCCGTGTCTGAGGCTCCGCTCCGGGTGCTGATCGTCGACGACGAGGCGCCGGCCCGGCGTCGACTGCGGGAGCTTCTCGACGATTGCGCCGGCGCGCTACCTCTGGTCGTGGTGGGCGAGGCGGCGAGCGGGAGGGAGGCGATGAATCTGCTGGCTAGCACGCCGACCGATCTCGTGCTCTCCGACATCCACATGCCGGACATGGACGGCATCGAGCTGGCGCGGCACCTGCTGAAGCTGCCAGTGCCACCGGTGCTCATCTTCACCACCGCGTACCACGAGCACGCCATCGACGCCTTCGAGGTGCACGCCGTCGACTACCTCATGAAGCCGATCCGGGTGCAGCGGCTGCTCTCCGCGCTGCAGAAGGTCCCGCGCCTGAAGCCGCTGTCCGACGCGCGTCTCGATCGCTTGCCGGCTTCCGCGCGCCGCTTCCTCTCGGTCACCGAGCGCTCGCGCGTCGTGCTGGTGCCGATCGAGGACGTTGTCTATCTCAAGGCGGAGCTCAAGTACATCACGATCCGTACCGCGGAGCGTGAACATCTGCTCGAAGAGTCGCTCACCAAGCTCGAGGAAGAGTTCGGGTCGCGGTTCGTGCGCGTCCACCGCAATTGCCTGGTCGCGCGCGATGCGATCCGCGGCTTCGAGCGGCACGTCAGCGCCGAGGGCGACGCGCACTGGGAAGTGCTGCTGCGCGGCGTGACCGAAGCGCTCCCCGTGTCGCGGCGCCAGCAGTACATCGTGCGCGAGATCGGGCGCGGAAGCCCGTCCGACAGCGAGTCGCCGTGAGCGCGCCGCGCGTGCTGGTCTGCGGATCGCTCGCGATCGACACGATCATGGTGTTTCCCGATCGCTTCGCGCGGCACATCCTGCCGGGCGAGACGCATGTGCTTTCGGTGTCGTTCCAGATCGGGGAGATGCGGCGCGAGTGGGGCGGCTGCGCCGGCAACATCGCCTACAACTTGAAAGGCCTCGGCGGCGAGCCGGTGGTGATGGCTACCCTCGGCGACGACGGCGAAGGCTATCTGCAGCGCTTTCGTGACCAGCGGATCGCCGCCGACGGCGCACGCATCGTTCCCGGGACGTACACCGCGCAGGCGTTCATCATCACCGACCTCGACGACAACCAGATCACCGCGTTCCATCCGGGAGCGATGAACGAATCGCATCGCAACGCCGTCGCCGACGTTTCCGACATCGCCCTGGGGATCGTCGCTCCGGACGGGCGCGAAGGCATGCGCTCGCACCTCGCCCAGTTCGCTGAAGCCGGGATTCCGGTTCTCTTCGATCCGGGGCAGGGTCTGCCGCTGTTCTCGGGCGAGGAGTTGGTGGGCATGATCGACAGCGCCGACTACGTTGCCGTCAACGACTACGAAGCGAAGCTTCTCGCGGAAAAGACGGGGCTCGGGCTCGAGGCGATTGCGGGCCGGGTCGCGGCGCTCGTCGTCACGCACGGCGGCGAAGGCTCGCAGATCCACGCCGACGGGCGCATTCTTCGCATCCCCGCGGTGAAGCCTGCGGCGCTCGTCGATCCGACCGGCTGTGGCGACGCCTACCGCGCGGGGCTCCTCTACGGCATCGCCAGCGGCTGGGACTGGGAGCGCACCGGCCGGCTCGCTTCGCTCCTGGGATCGCTCAAGATCGCTGCGCGCGGAGGCCAGAATCACGCGCTCGCGCGCGACGCTGTCGCCGCGCTCTACCAGCGGAGCTTCGGCCAGCCGCTGTTCTAGTGTCCCGGTTGGCGTAAGTTCGCTCGGCAGTTCGCGGCAAAATCGGCAGCGACGCTTTGTTGCATCCGCCGAATGATCAATCCGGCTTGGGCTCGACCGGTGCCCGGCTCGGCACTTGGAACAACCGCCCGTCCTCGATCCGTATCGCGGTGAGCGTTCCGCCCCAGACGCAACCGGAATCGAGCATCACCACGTTCGGCGCGAGCATGAGCTCGAGCGTCGACCAGTGACCGCAATAGACGGTGTCGCCGGCCGATTGGCGTGACGGATGGGCGAACCAGGGCGCGAAGCCCGTCGGAGCGTGATCGGCGCCGCGCTTCTCGGAGAACTCCATCGTCCCGTCGCCTGCGCAGAAGCGCAGGCGCGTGCAGGCATTGACGATGGCGCGCAGCCGATCGATGCCGGCGAGCGAATCGTCCCAGCGCGCCGGCTCGTCGCCGTAGAGCCGCGCGAGGAACTCGCCGTGGTCGGGCGAGCGCAGCACGGCCTCGACTTCGTGCGCGAGCGCCAGCGCATCCTCGAGGCTCCATGACGGAAGCAGCCCGGCGTGGACCATCGTCCGCCGACCTTCGCGAACGACGAGCGGCAGGCTGCGCAGCCACTCGAGCAGCGCATCGCGATCGGGTGCGGCCAGCACCTCGTCGAGCGTGTCGCGCCGATGCGGCCGGCGATGCCCCGCTGCGACGATGAGCAGATGCAGATCGTGGTTGCCGAGCACGGTCGTCGCCGCTGCGCCGAGCCCCTTCACCGTGCGGAGCACCGCCAGCGAATCGGGACCGCGATTGACCAGGTCGCCGACGAGCCAGAGACGGTCGCGCGCCGGATCGAACTCGACGGTGTCCAGCAGCTGCCTGAATTCCGAATAGCAGCCCTGGATGTCGCCGATGACGTAGTGACTCATCCGGCAATCGCGGCCGACGGCGACTCGCTCGCGAGACTCGCGAGCGGCGGCGGTCGCGTTATTTCTTGAGCGTGAGGATCCAGGCGACCAGCGCCTTGATGTCCTGGTCCGGAACGGCGGAGTTGGGCGGCATCGGAACCTGGCCCCAGACGCCGGAGCCGCCCGTTTTGACCTTCTGCACGAGCTTCGCCTCGGCGCTCTTGTCGTTGCGGTATTTTGCCGCGACGTCCTCGTACGCGGGCCCGACGATCTTCTTGTCGACGGCATGGCAAGCCGAGCAGCCTTCCTTCTGCATCATCGCGAGCCCGGATTTCGTGTCGAGAGGCGCCCCGGCTGCGGTCGCCGGAGCGCCGGCCGCGGCGGTCGTCTGCGGCGTCGGGGCAACCGCGGTGGCGGTCTGCGGCACCGCTGCCGCGACGGGCGCGGCCGCGGCAGGCGGGGCCGCTGGGGAAGGCGCCGGGGCGGGCGGCTCCTTGAACGCCGCGCCGGAATGATTGGCCATGTAGACGACGGCGCGCTCGACTTCCACGTCGGCCAGATCGGGATTGCCTCCCTTCGGCGGCATGCCCTTGTCGGTACCCTTGAGCGCGTGCGCGTAGAGCGTGTCGACGCCCTGCTTGATGCGCGACGCCCACGCGGCCTTGTCGCCGAACTTCGGCGCTCCCGCGATGCCGGCTTCGTGACACGTCTTGCACACCGTCTGGTAGATCTGCTCGCCGTTGAGATTGCCCTTGGGCGCGCCGGCTTCGGCGAGCGTCACCTGTCCGACCGGGCGGATGCGATTGAGGATCGCGGCTTCGCTTTGCTCGCTCGGTTCCGTCGTCATACTGGTGATGAGTTGGGTCGCCAGACCGATCAACGCGATCGGAATCCCGAAGGCAAGGACGACGACGATCAGCAGCTGCTTCGGCGTCTTGATGAAGGAGGTGTGATCTTCGGCCATCGCGGTTCGAGTATTGTTCTTCGGATTCACCGCCGCTTCGGCGCCGGCGGGCAAAACCAAAATTATAGCGCGCCGATCCGATGCCGCTTAAGCGCGATGGAACTCCACCGATGGGCGCGGTAAAATTTGCGCCGTGCGCCCGTAGCTCAGTTGGATAGAGTGTTGGTTTCCGAAGCCAAAGGTCACAGGTTCGACTCCTGTCGGGCGCGCCAGTCTCCTCAAGCCGTTAGCTGGTTCTCCTCTCACGGCTGATTAGCCGTGGCCCATCCATGGCCCATCCGTGGCCCATGGATGGCCCACGCAAACCCGCCGGGCCGCGTTAGATGACTGTTGGCCTGACAGCCCATCTTCGAGAAGGGGTTGGCCGACGACCGTTGGCCAGTTGCCCGTCAGGCGAGCGGCGCGAACGACCGTTGACCTAGCGGCCCTTGGAGTGCGCTGCGCGTTTTGCCTCTCCGCTCCTTCCGAGGTACTCGTCGAGCGCGAAGCGCGCTATCGCGGAGCGCGTAGGGATATACCCCAGCTTCTTTTGCAGTTCGATTCGCTTGCCGTCGATGGCCTGCTCAAGCTCCTTGTCGATCCGCAGGTTGAGCTGAATTCGTGCCATTCCGTCCCTTTGAGGGTTGACACCGGCTAATCATAGGCTTGGACCCTTCGCGGCGTCTAGACAGCTAGAGAGCTGTCTGACAGACAAGTTGACAAGAAGACGTCCTGCGATACCATGCTACGTGTCTATCAGCTAGACAACGTGGCAAATGAGAAGGTATCGATGCAAGACGAATACATCACCACCCAGCAACTGGCTGCCCGGATCAATTACGACGAACGGACCATCCGGGAGTCGTGGAAAGACAGCGTCCTGTTGGAGGGCGCGCATTACATCCGCCCGTTCGGGGGGCGGAAGATCCTCTTCCTGTGGTCTGCCATCGAACGCGACATGGCGACCTGGTCCAAAGAGCGCTCGGTTGGGATCCCCATGGCGAACGGCGGGGCGTGCCATGAGTAGCATTCGGGTGCTCAAGCGTAAGGGGACGCTTTGCTTCGATTTCCGGTTTCGCGGCATCCGCTGCCGGGCGCAAACGGTGTTGCCTGACACGACGGCGAACCGCAAGAAGATGAAAACCGTTCTCGAGCGCATCGAAGCGGATATCGCGATGGGTGTGTTCGACTACCGGCGCTTCTTCGCGGAGAGCGCGAGCGCCGCACAGCTCGATCCACCGGCGGGACCGACCCCGGCAATCGATGTGGCGACGGAGGCAACGACGCACTCCTCGGACTTCGCGAACGAGTGGTACGCCCAGCACGAGATCGAGTGGAAGCGCTCGTACCGGAAGACCGTCCGCGGCGCGCTCGACCAGCACCTGATTCCCCGCTTCGGGGAAGTCGATGTCGGCCGCATCACCAGGGAGGAGATCCTGAACTTCCGCTCCACTCTGGGGAAGCTGCCGGGCCGCCAGGGCAAGAGCACTCTCTCGGCCCAGCGCATCAACCACGTCATGGGGGTGTTGCGCAGGGTATTGGAAGACGCAGCCGACCGGTTTCACTTCGGAGCCCCTACCAGCGGAGCAAGCCGCTCAAGCTCACCAAGAGTGACGTCGAGCCCTTCACCCGCACGGAAGTGCAGCAGATCCTGCAGCCAGTCCGCAAGGACTTCCACACCTATCTCCGGGTCCGCTTCTCCACCGGCATGCGCACCGGCGAGATCGATGGGCTCAAGTGGCGCTACGTCGACTTCGACCGTGGCCTGATCCTCGTTCGGGAAACGATCGTCAATGGCGAGCCCCACACCACGAAGACCTACGAGTCGGCGCGCGACATCGAGATCTCCCCGGCGGTTTGCAACGCACTGCGGGCGCAACGCGCCGCGACCGCGCATCTCTCGGAATACGTGTTCTGCAATCGGGACGGCAAACCGCTCGATCACAACACCTTCACCACCCGCGTCTGGTACCCGCTGCTGCTGCACCTCAGCCTACGCCCGCGCCGGCCGTACCAGACGCGGCACACTGCTGCGACCCTGTGGCTGTCGGCGAGCGGCGAGAGTCCCGAGTGGATGCCCGGCAAATGCGGCACACCACGACGGAGATGCTCTTCCGCGTCTATTCCCGTTTCCGGCCGAACCTTACCCGCAAGGACGGCTCGCGCTTTCGAGCGGCTCTTGAATTCCATCCTCCCGCCGTCGCTGTCGCTTGGCGACCATCCGCAAACGAAAGAAGTTGATAAAAATGCAACTCGTCCAGCTCTGCGGTGAGGTGGTGGAGACCGATCATCTGGAAGCGGTCTCCGGCACCAGTATGGACGGGACCGGGTTCACTTGGACCGATATCGAGCGCCAAGTCTGGATTCGCTCCCGGGACGGCCGCGAGCGGAAATTCGCTTTCCCCAACGTCGACGTGCCGGCGCGCACGGGCCACTGGGTGACGTTACTGCTCGATGCTGAGCGACCCGTGGCCTTGATCAATTTCTCGACCAAGCAGTACGTCAACCTGGTCAAGCTCAAACAGTTTGAACTCTTCGGCGCTACCGAAGCATTCGCCTTCGCGGCACTACTCGTCGCTGCGGGCTTCATGGCGCCGGCAGGGCTCGTGATTTTGTCGATCGGCACGATCGCCTATGGGCTGATCAAGGATGGTGCGCGAAGACATCGCTACCGCCAAGCGTTTGCGTTGGTCGAGGCGCAGATTCGTCGGCTCACCGCGCATCCTCCGGTAGATTTCAGTCGATGATCGTTCATCCCATCGGCAAGCCCGGCATGGCGCTACCACGACCTTCGCCGTGACCCGCGCGAGCGCCGCTGCGAAGCCGCGCTGCCGACTTGGCGCCGATACCAGCGCGGAGAGCGGGCTCGGCTCGTGAATCGCAGCTATCGGCCATTTTGCGCCCTTCGATCGCCTGGCCAGACCGACCAAAAGTGGTGGTTCAAGAACAAGGTAAGATCGAAGCTTCTCCAGGATGGAGGCGATGACGCGCCCGCGATTTCATCGCGATTCTCAGCATGATGGCGCTGCCATCACGACTCGCGCTATCCGCCGGAGCCGTGCGCTGCCTCGGCGTACTGCTGCCGGGTCCTTCCGGAATGAACCCTGCTACGGCAGAGGACCGTGCTGCACTCAGGCAGGTGCTCGGCGGGTTCGGCTGCACCAAGGGTGACAATCTCCGCATCGTAGCTCTTGTACAACCAATTCCCTGCCCAGTGGCCGCCAACTGGCCGCGGGCTCAAGGAGGCACCCCCCATGAGGGCACGGGGCGTGCCCGCGTTCAACGCAATCGTGCTGCTCACCGACGGCGACCCGGTATTGGCACTTCGTGGATGTCGTCTGGTTCGGGTTGTCAGGCTAGCCGCGGCTGATCGAGCATCACGCTTGACGTTAATAACGTCTCGCGTTATCATTCCGTCAGTGGCGATCAAGACGTTCAAGTGTGCCGACACCGAAGGCCTGTTCGGGCTGCGGCGCGGGGCGCGGTTTGCGAATATCGAGCGCCCGGCGCTGCGAAAGCTGAAGCAGCTCGACTTGGCACGACGCATCGAGGACCTGTGCGCGCCACCGGCGAATAGAGCTCGAGCAGCTGAAGGGCGATCGTGCAGGCCAGTGGAGCCCCCGCGTGAACGATCAGTTCCGTATCTGCTTCCGCTGGACGGGAAGCGATGCCGAAGACGTCGAGATCGTGGACGATCACTGATGGAGGTCGAGATGAACAGGAAACTCAAACCCGTGTCGCCCGGCGAGATGCTGGCCGAGGAGTTTCTGAAGCCGTTGGGCATGAGCAACTACCGGCTCGCGAAGGAGCTCGGCGTGCCCGCGCAGCGCATCGGCGAGATCCTGGCCGGCAGGCGCGCCGTCACCGCGGACACCGATCTGCGGCTGTGCCGCTTCTTCGGACTCTCGGATGGCTGGTGGCTGCGTCTGCAGGCGGACTACGACACCCAGCTCGCAAAGGCGAGCCTGGCGAAGACGCTAGCGAAGATCAGGCCGTGGAACAAAACAAAGGAGCAGCGGGCGGATGTGCGCTGATCATGCGGCAACTGCTCGGGTGACATCGGTCTTGGGGAATGCGTGAAGGATGCGCATGATGATACCTGTCGCTGTGCAGGAGATGGAGGCTCCCAGGTTAGACATTGAAAGTGGGCAACGCCGATAGAGCCGGATCGATTTCGCTCGGGCTGACGCCCCAAGGGCACCTGCGGCTGACGAGTGACGCCGAATCGCTGCCGATTGCGCCTGAACTGGGTTGCCGGCTCGCCGCAGCGTTCGATCGCGGTGCCGGCCACGGGCTGCTTCACATGGGCGCACGCGAGGTCGATAGCGCATTGCCGCCGATCCTCGCGTACTGGCGTGAATTCGCCGCGCGTTACGTCAGCGCGCTGTGCGCTACCCCGGAGGACGCGAAGATCGCCGTTCCTCCGATGGATGTCGCGACGATCGAGTCCCTTGTCTCCGATGCACCCCCCATGCGTGGGGCGGAATACCTTTCGTCGGACGTTCTCGCGGCTTTGTGGGCACAGGTCGACGCCGCGGCGCGCGAAGCCCTCGCCGAGTCGAGGCTGAGCCTCCCGGAATTGCTCAGGAGCTGGCATCCTGCGTGGAATCTGGTCGGCCGGGTGCATTTCAACCTGGCCGAGAACCGCAAGGATGCGGAGGCACCCTTCGCCTTCCTCGCCACCTATACCACGCGCTTGTCGGCGCACGGCAAGGCGCAGCATCAGCCCCTGTCGGCGGCGCTGGCAGAATTCTCCGGCGGTCGCAGGAAGCCACAGCTCCTTTCGCTGTTGCTGCCGGTGCAGCGGGCGGCGGAGCAATGCGACTGGTTGCGGGAGATGGTCGAGGCGGGCGAGATCTATCACCCGCTGCGCTGGACGCCGGATGATACGCTGCGCTTCTTGCGCGATGCGCCGACGCTCGAAGCGAGTGGCATCGTCGTGCGCATGCCGGGAACCTGGCGGGCGGCACGACCGCCGCGGCCGCGCGTCACCGCGGTCGTCGGTACGACGCAGCCGTCGGTGCTCGGTGTGGATGCCATGCTGGATTTCCGGATGGCGGTCACCCTGGACGGGGAGCAGCTCAGCCCGGCCGAGATCGCAGCGCTGCTGAGGGGCGCCGAAGGCCTGCAGCTGATTCGCGGCCGCTGGGTCGAGGTGGATGCGAAGAGGCTGGGGCGGTTGATGGACCGTTTCCGGACCATCGAGGCGCTCGCGAAGGAGAACGGTCTGCCCTTCGCCGAGGCGATGCGGCTGATCGCCGGAGCGAGCCTCGAAGGCGACTTCGAGGCCGGCGTCGCAGAATGGTCGGAGGTCATCGCCGGCGACTGGCTGGCGGAAACCTTGCGCGGTCTGCGCCAGCCGGAGGGACTGGCGCGGGTCGATCCCGGCACAGCCCTCAAGGCCACCTTGCGACCCTATCAGCAGACTGGGGTGCGCTGGCTCTATCTGCTGACGCGCCTCGGACTAGGTGCCTGTCTGGCCGATGACATGGGCCTGGGCAAGACGATCCAGACGCTCGCATTGCTGCTGGTGCTGAAGCAGGAGCGGGCGAGGACAGGCGCGTCGGGTTCTTCGAGTCTTCTGGTGGCGCCAGCATCGCTGCTCGCGAACTGGGCAGCGGAGGCTGAACGCTTCGCGCCGGATCTCCGCGTGGCGATCGCGCACCCTTCGGCCTTGGCGACGGACGAACTGCGCAGTCTCGACGGCCCCGCGCTCGAAGCCGTGGACCTGGTAATCACCAGCTACGGCACGCTGCTTCGCCTGCCTGTGCTGTCGCAGGTCCACTGGCGCGTCGTGGTCGCCGACGAGGCCCAGGCGATCAAGAATCCCGGCGCCAAGCAGACGCGCCAACTCAAGAACCTCAAGGCCGATGCGCGCATCGCGCTCACCGGTACGCCGGTGGAGAACCGACTGTCGGACCTGTGGTCGCTGTTCGACTTCACCCATCCCGGGTTGCTAGGCTCGCAGAAGCTCTTCGCCGATTTCGCCAAGCGGCTGGCAGGCACCGAACATTTCGCTCCCTTGCGCAATCTGGTAAGGCCCTACATCCTGCGCCGCCTCAAGACGGACAAGCGCGTGATCGCCGACCTGCCCGACAAGACGGAGCTCGACGCGTGGTGCCATCTCGCGCCCGCACAGGCGGCGCTGTATCAGCAGTCGGTGAAAGACCTGGCGCGCGCTCTCGACAATACGGATGGCATCGCCCGCAAGGGCATCGTCCTCGCCTTCCTCATGCGCTTCAAGCAGATCTGCAACCATCCCTCGCAGTGGCTGGGGGACGCGGCCTGGCACGCCGGGGACAGCGGCAAGTTCGCGCGCTTGCGGGAGCTGGCGGAAGTGGTCCGGGAGAAGCAGGAGAAGATGCTGGTGTTCACGCAGTTCCGCGAGACCACCGAGCCGCTGGCATTCTTCCTGCGTACGATCTTCGGGCGCGAGGGCCTGGTGCTGCACGGCGCGACGCCGGTGGCGCGGCGGCGCGAACTGGTCGAGCGCTTCCAGAACGACGAGCTGACGCCCTTCTTCGTGCTCTCGCTCAAGGCGGGGGGATCGGGATTGAACTTGACCGCCGCCTCCCACGTGATCCACTTCGACCGCTGGTGGAATCCGGCGGTCGAGAATCAGGCGACCGATCGGGCGTTCCGCATCGGCCAGCGCCGGAACGTTCTCGTGCACAAGTTCGTGTGCCGCGGGACCGTGGAGGAGCGCATCGATGCGCTGATCGAATCGAAGAAGCAGTTGGTGAAGGAGGTGCTGGAAGGCGGCGCCGAGCTGCTGCTCACGGAAATGAGCGACCGCGAGCTGCTGGACCTGGTGCGCCTCGATATCCATGCCGCGCAGGAAAACTGATCGCAAGAGGGGCAGGGCATGAGTTACTGGGGATGGAAGCCGTATGTTCGGGTTGCCGAGCGCAGGAGAAGGGCCGAATCGGCGGCAGCCAAGGCGAAGAAAGCGGGCGGAACGCTGGCTCCCATTGCGCCCTCGCGCGGTGCCATCGCCAGGACGTTCTGGGGCAAGGCATGGTGCGACAACCTAGAGCGCTACAGCGATTATGCCAACCGGCTGCCTCGCGGACGTACCTATGTGCGCAACGGATCGGTGATCGACCTCACCATCGGACAGGGCGAAATCCGCGCACAGGTCGTGGGATCGAGTCTTTACCGCGTCGAAGTGCGAGTGTCGGCCGTGGGACAAAAGCATTGGAAAGCGATCGGTGCGGACTGTGCCGGTTCGATCGACTCGATGGTCGAGCTACTTCAAGGGACGTTTTCGAAGGCGGTGATGCAGCGGTTGTGCAGGCCCGGCGACGGACTGTTTCCGGCGCCGAAGGAGATCGAATTTAGCTGTACCTGCCCCGACTGGGCGTCGATGTGCAAGCATGTCGCGGCCGTGCTCTACGGTGTGGGCGCTCGACTGGACCAGCGCCCGGAGCTGCTGTTCCACTTGCGCCGGGTCGATGGAAACGATCTGCTGGTACAGGCGGGCACAGGCCTGATGCGCTCGGGGAAGGCACCGGCCAAGGCAAAGGTGCTCGACGAATCCGCCCTGGGAGAGGTGTTCGGTATCGAGATGGCAGAGGTCGCGACACCGCACGATTCGGTCCGACCGGCCGCGCGGCGCGGCAAGAAGGACGCGGCCGGAGTTGCGAGGGCGGCGTTGAAAATCGCCGCGGAAGCGAGCGCCAAAAGCTCGTCGTCTGCCATAGCCGATGCCAAGACCGAGACGACAGCAGGTGCTCCTTCGGCGCGCGCCGCGGTCGCAGCAAGGACGCCGGCGCGAATCCGCCGGCAACGCGCCAACAAGAACGATCTCCCGCAACCCATCGGTGCGGCTCGCACGCCGCAAGCCGCGCCGGCCGGCGTGGCGGTCAGGCGGAAGCCGAAGCGCAAGTTGCGGGCTTGATCAACTGCAATTTCTTCCTGTTCCTTGGTCTGCCGACCAGAAGCTCCAGGTTCAGATCCGAATGCGCTGGGCGAGGGGTCAGCCTTGACATTCGGCTCTCGGGACGCCCCTTCCCCATAGCCAGGAAGCCTTGGCAAGTGCAGACGGAGCGGTCGACGAAGTGTGGCAATAGTTTTGCAAACAGCACTGTCCACCTTGCCGTTGAAGAAGCGCTGCCCGGAACCCTCATCGTTTGCCGTCTCGGGCCGATCCAGTGGAGCACCGTGCACGCAAAACCCTTGGGCTGTGCCAGCGCAGGCCGTCGACGTCGCCCTGGACTTTGAACGTGCGATGGTAAGGTCGGTTGCGCGGCCCGCCTGCATCCGGGACCTCGATGAGATCTAACGACGTCTTTTGGTGTGTGGTTAGCACATGAAATTAGTTCGTTTTCCGAAGCCTCGGGCGCGCCATCTCTGCTGACTTGCGTGCTACTGCAGGCGCGAGTCCCCTAAGCCGTCATGGTTGCGCCCGGACTTCGCGTGGCCGCCGCGGCTTTCGTGTGCTGCCGCGGTGCTCGCCCGACCCTCCCATCGGCCCGGATGGTTTCCCCGAATGCCGCGGGCATAAGACTGACTTACGGACTTGTCGATAACAAAGCGGCTTTCCCATAGCCAATTATATTGCCTATTCACTTTGAATATTTCAGCTAACCTGCTATTTCCTATAGTGAATTGTTAATTCTGCAACAATGAAACGTAAGTGATTGTTCGGAATACAGAATGTTGTTGACCGGTCAGGGAGGTTATCTTATAGTGGCGATCAGTGGGAAAAAGTGGGTCGAAGTGGGCGCTTACGCCGGCAAAAGCGCTGGAGGAGGGGAAAAGCGGTGTTTCGCGGCGTCACCCATCTCGCGCTCGACAGCAAGGGTCGCCTGGCGATCCCCGCGAAGCATCGCGACGCTTTGGCCCATCCCGGCGACGGGAGGTTGGTCCTCACGGCCGATCCCGGCCACTGCCTGCTGCTCTACCCGCTTCCGGCGTGGGAGCCGATCGAGCGGCGCCTGATGGCGCTGTCGAGTTTCAACGAAAACACGCGCGCGCTGCAACGCTTGATCGTGGGCCATGCCGACGACGTCGTGCTCGACGGGTCCGGGCGCATTCTCGTTCCTCCGGCACTGCGCCAATACGCCATGCTCGACAAGCACGTCGTTCTGGTGGGCCAGGGAAACAAGTTCGAGATGTGGGATCGCCAGAAGTGGCTCGAGCGCACCGAGCAGACCGTCTCGTTCCCGACCGGCGGGCTGCCGCCGGAGCTCGACGGCTTCTCGCTTTGAAGCCCCATGCCTGTCATATCCCGGTCCTGCTCGAAGAAGCCGTGGCCGCGCTGGCGATCAAACCGGAAGGCGTGTATCTCGACGCCACTTTCGGCCGCGGCGGCCACAGCCGCAGCATCCTCGAGCGCCTCGGGGCCCGAGGCCGTCTCATTGCGCTGGACCGCGACCCCGGGGCCGAGGCGTTCGCCGCTTCGTGGAGCGACCCGCGCTTCCGGTTTCACCGCATCTGGTTCTCGCAGGCGCCCGCGGCGCTCGATGCGGAAGGCGTCGCGCGGATCGACGGCGCGCTGTTCGATCTCGGCGTGTCCTCGCCGCAGATCGACGCCCCGGAGCGCGGCTTTTCGCTGCGCGCCGACGGGCCGCTGGACATGCGCATGGATCCGACCCGCGAGCCGAGCGCGGCGCAGTGGCTGGCCACCGTTTCCGAACGTGACCTCAGGGGGGTGATCGCGGACTATGGTGAAGAACGGTTTGCTCGAGAGATTGCAAGGGCGATTGTTGCGGCTCGCGAGAGCGGACCCATCGTGCGCACGGGGCAGCTGGCCGCGATCGTGGCCAAAGCCGTCGGCGCGCGCGGGAAGCGTGATCGGAGTCAGGATCCGGCCACGCGGACATTCCAGGCTGTACGGATTCACGTCAATCAGGAGCTCGCGGAATTGCCGGTAGCGCTCGAATCCATCCTGCCGCGGCTGGCCCCGGGAGCCCGGCTCGCCGTCGTCACGTTCCATTCGCTCGAGGACAGGCTGGTCAAGGCGTTCTTTCGTCGCCACGCGACCGCGTACGGGGGAGACGAGCGGGCGGCGCGACTGCCCATTGCCGATCGCAGCCTCCCCGTGCCGCCGCTCAAGGTCGTGGGTCGCGGCGTCCGACCGGGTGCCGCGGAGCTCGCCTCGAATCCGCGCTCGCGCAGCGCGCATCTGCGCGTCGCCGAGCGCACGGAAGGAGCGCTGGCGCGATGGTAAGGCTGAATCTCGCGCTGCTCGCCCTGGTCGTGATCTGCGCTGTGTCGCTGGTGACGTCGCGCCATCAGGCGCGGAAGCTCTTCGTCGAGCTCGAGCGCGAGCAGAACCTCGCGCGGGGTTACGACGTCGAGTACGGCCAGCTTCAGCTCGAGCAGAGCACGTGGGGCACGCCCGCCCGTGTGGAGAGGATCGCCCGCGAGCAGCTGCGCATGCAGATCCCGCCCGCGAGCCGCGTGCAGATCGTCGACGGAGCGCCGCGATGACCACTGCGAGCGCCGCGCGCCGCGCGCCCGCGCCTGCACTGCCGCCGCTCCGCGCGCGGTTCGTGTTCGCGACCCTGCTCGCGCTCTTCGCGCTGCTCGCCGCGCGCTCGCTGTATCTGCAGCGCATCGACAACGGCTTCCTGCAGGAGCAGGGATCGTCGCGCTACAGCCGCAACGTGGAAGTGCCGGCGCATCGCGGTCGGATTCTCGACCGTCTCGGCACGCCGCTCGCGATCAGCACGCCGGTGAAGGCGATCTGGGCCTGGCCGGAGAAGGTCGATGCCACCCCGGCGCAGCTGCGTCAGCTCGGTAACGCCATCGATCTGTCGCCGCAAGCACTGGCCGCGAGGCTGCACGCCTCGGGCGACTTCGTGTACCTCAAGAAAGGCGTGCCGCCCGAGATCGCGGCCCGCGTGGCGGCGCTCGGAATTCCCGGTGTCCACGACGACGACGAGTACCGCCGCTACTACCCCGGGGGCGAAGTGATGAGCCAGGTCGTGGGATTCACCGGCGACGGCGATGTGGGCCAGGAGGGCATCGAGCTCGCGCAGCAGGTTTGGCTCGGCGGCCGGCCCGGCAGCCGGCGCGTGATCATCAATCGGCGCGGCGAGGCGGTCGAGGATGTCGAGAGCATTCGTGCGCCGCAGGAGGGCCGCGACCTCGTGCTCGCCCTCGACAGCCGGCTGCAGTACCTCGCCTTCCGCGAGCTCAAGTCGGCGATCGAGACCAACAAGGCCAAGGCCGGCGGCGTCGTGATTCTCGACGTGCGCACGGGCGAGATCCTGGCGCTCGCCAACTGGCCCTCGTACAACTCGAACAATCCCAGCAACCGCAACCGCGGCGCGCGCGACCGGATGCGCAACCGCGCGCTCACCGACACCTTCGAGCCGGGCTCGACGCTGAAGCCGTTCACGATCGCGGCGGCGCTGGAGGCCGGCAAAGTCCGTCCGGGAACCGTCGTCGACACCGCGCCGGGCACGCTCACCATCGGCGGCGCGACCATCCACGACGCGCATCGCGAGGGCGTGCTTACCGTCGAGCAGGTCGTGCAGAAGTCCTCCAACGTGGGCGCGGCGAAGATCGCGCTGTCGCTCCCCCCCGAAGCGATGTGGACGATGTTCGCCGGCGCGGGCTTCGGTGCGCCGCCGCGCACCGGGTTTCCCGGAGAGGTCTCGGGGCGACTGCGCCCCGCGAAGAGCTGGCGTCCGATCGAGCAGGCGACGATGGCGTACGGTCACGGCATCTCGGTGAACCTTGTGCAGCTCGCGCGCGCCTATACGCTGTTTGCCACCGACGGCGAGCTCAAGCCCGTGACGCTGTTCAAGGAGGCGGGTCCGGTCGCGGGCCGGCCGGTGCTCAAGCCGGAAACGGCGCGTGCCATTCGCCACATGCTGGAGATGGTGGTACTGCCGGGCGGAACGGCACCGAAGGCGCAGATCCCCGGTTACCGCGTGGCCGGAAAGACCGGCACGGCTCACAAGCTCGAGGGCGGCGTGTACGCCAACAAGTACGTGTCGTCCTTCGTCGGGTTCGCACCCGCGTCCAATCCGCGGCTCATCGTCGCCGTCATGATCGACGAGCCCTCCGCCGGCCAGTACTACGGCGGCAGCGTCGCGGCGCCGGTTTTCTCCTCGGTCATGGGCGCGGCGCTGCGGCTGCTGGGCGTTCCTCCCGACGCGCCGGTGAACAACGTCGTGCTGCCGGTGGAAGGCAGCGAGGTACGCGAGGAGACGTGATCGCCGAGACGACCTCCCTCCCGGCGCAGGCCGACGATGCCGCGGCGCTCCTCGCGAAGCTCGCCGTTCCGGTGACGCGGATCACCTCCGACAGCCGGCGCGTCGAGCGCGGGGACGCGTTCGCCGCTTACCCGGGCACGCTACGCGACGGGCGCGCGTTCATCGCCGAGGCGATCACTCGCGGCGCTGGCGCCGTCTTCTGGGATCCGAGCGGCTTCGTCTGGGATCGCGGGTGGAAGATCCCGCATTTGCCCGTCGAGCAGCTCAAGGCGCGGCTCGGCGCGCTCGCCGACTTGGTCTACGGCCGGCCCTCGCGCGAGCTGTGGATGGTCGGCGTAACCGGCACCAACGGGAAGACCTCGTGCGCGCACTGGATCGCGGCCGGCCTCGACGCGGCGGGCCGGCGCGCCGCCGTGCTCGGCACGCTGGGAAACGGCTTTTGGGGCACGCTCGAGGAGGCCCCGAACACCACCGCCGATGCCGCGCTGCTGCACGAGACGCTACGCACTCTCCGGGCGCAGGGCGCGCAGAGCGTAACCATGGAAGTCTCCTCGCACGGGCTCGATCAGGGACGGGTCAATGCCGTCGCGTTCGACGTCGCTTTGTTCACCAATCTCTCGCGCGACCACCTCGACTACCACGGCACGATGGCCGCCTACGGCGCGGCGAAGGCCAAGCTCTTCGCCTGGCCGGACCTGCAGGTCGGCGTGGTGAACGCCGACGATGCGTTCGGGCAGAGCCTGATCGACGGGTCGCGCGCGGCAGGCCGCAAGATCCTCACCTACGGCTTCGGCGCGGCGGACATCGTGGGGACGCGCCTCACCGCCGGAACCAGCGGCCTCGCCTTCGCCGTAACCACGCCATGGGGCAAGGGCGAGATCCACACGCCGCTCGTCGGCGCATTCAACGCGGCGAACCTGCTGGGCGTGCTGGCGGTGCTGCTGGTGAGCGGGATGGGCATCGAGCAGGCCGTCGCGCTCCTCGCCCGCGTCGAAGCGCCGCCGGGACGGATGCAGAGGCTGGGCGGCGACGGCGCGCCGCTGGTCGTCATCGATTACGCGCATACGCCCGACGCGCTGGACAAGGTGCTCACCGCGCTGCGCCCGGCGGTCGGGAGCGGCGGCGAGCTGGTGTGCGTCTTCGGGTGCGGCGGCGACCGCGACCGCGGCAAGCGTCCGGAGATGGGCAGGGTGGCGGCGCGGCTCGCCGACCGGGTGATCGTCACCAGCGACAACCCGCGCAGCGAGGAGCCCGAAGCGATCGCGAGCGAGATCGTGCACGGCATCCGCGACACGGGCAACCGCCGCTACTCGGTGGAGTTCGACCGCGCCACCGCGATCGCGCGCGCCATCGGGGAAGCGAGGCGCGGCGACGTCGTGCTGCTGGCAGGCAAGGGGCACGAGCCGTATCAGGAGGCCGCCGGGATCCGGCACCCGTTCCTCGACGCCGATCACGCCGCGCGAGCGCTCGCCTCGCGCAACGCCCGATGATGGACACCGCGACCGCCGCGCGCGCCATCGCCGGAACGCTGCTCGGCGAAAACGTCCGCTTTGACCGGGTGACGACGGATTCGCGCGCGCTGCGGCCGGGTGACCTGTTCGTCGCACTCACAGGCGAGCGCTTCGACGGACACGAGTTCGTCAGCGAAGCCTTCGCGCGCGGCGCGGCGGCCGCCGTCGTCGCGGCCGATCGCGTCGGCGCTCTGGCGGATCGCGCGGCGGGAAGCCTCGTCGCCGTCACGGACCCGGTCGCGGCTCTCGCGGCGCTGGCCTCGTTTTGGCGCCGTCGCTACGCGCTGCCCGTGGCGGCGATCGTCGGCAGCAACGGCAAGACGACGGTGAAGGAGATGACCGCCGCGATCCTGCGCGCTCAATTCGGCGTCGACGCCGTGCTCGCGACCCCGGGCAACCTCAACAATCACATCGGACTGCCTCTCACTGTGCTGGGCCTGCGCGGCGAGCATCGCGCCGCGGCGCTCGAGATCGGCATGAACCATCGCGGCGAGACCGCGGCGCTGGCGGCGATCGCCCAACCGACGATCGCGATCATCACCAACGCCCAGCGCGAGCATCAGGAGTTCATGCGCAGCGTGGCCGATGTCGCCGACGAGCACGCATCGGTGCTGGGCGCTCTTCCGCACGCCGGCGCGGCCGTCATCAACGCCGACGACCCCCTTGTCGCCGTGTGGCGCGAAGCGATCGCGCGCCGCAATACCGACGGCGCCGCGATCGAGCGGCGCGAATTCGCGCTCGACGCCGCGGCTCCGTTCCGCGCTCGCCTTCGCGCCGAAGCATGGGGCAGCGCGGTGGAGCTCGAGACGCCGGTGGGAGCGACGCACTTCGACCTGCACGCAGCCGGGCGTCACAACGCCGCCAACGCGCTCGCCGCCATCGCCGGGGCGATGGCCGCCGGCGCGGGTCTGGACGCCGTGCGCAACGCCCTGTCGTCGTTCCGGCCCGTTCCCGGACGGCTCGAGGCGAAGAGCACGCGTAGTGGTGCGACCGTGATCGACGACACCTACAACGCCAATCCGGATTCGGTGCGCGCGGCGATCGCCGTGCTCTCCCGCGCGCCGGGCGAGCGCTGGCTCGTTCTCGGCGACATGGGTGAGGTCGGCGACCAGGGACCCGCGTTCCACCGCGAGGTCGGCGAGCATGCTCGCGCCGCCGGTGTCGACCGGTTGTTCGCGACCGGCGAGCTCGCCGCCGAGACCGCAGCCGCGTTCGGTCGCAACGCCGAGCATCTCGCCTCCGTGGACGAGCTGGTCCTTGCGCTGCGGGCGCGGCTCGCCGGCGCAGGCGCGGGGGTGACCCTGCTGGTGAAGGGCTCGCGCTTCATGCGCATGGAGCGGGTGGTTGCGGCGCTGACCGGCGAGGCGCCGGCGGGAGCGCACTGATGCTGCTCGCGCTCGCGAACTGGATCGCCGCCGACGTGCGCACGTTCAATGTCTTCGGCTACGTCACGCTGCGCTCGGTGCTGGCCGCGATGACGGCGCTGGTGATCTCGTTCGTCGTCGGGCCGACGATGATCCGCAAGCTCGCCCAGTACAAGATCGGCCAGACGGTGCGCGACGACGGGCCGGCGACTCACCTCGTCAAGGCCGGCACGCCGACGATGGGCGGGGCGCTGATCCTGGTGTCCATCGCGGTGACCACGCTGCTCTGGGCGGACTTGCGCAACCGCTTCGTCTGGGTCGTGCTTCTGGTCATGCTGGGATTCGGCGCGATCGGCTGGATCGACGACTATCGCAAGATCGTGCACCAGAACCCCAAGGGGCTCTCGGCGCGCGCGAAGCTCGTCTGGCAGTCGCTCATCGCGCTCGCAGCGGCGGTCTATCTCGCGTTCTCGGTCTCGGCGCCGTCGAACAGCCAGGTCATGAAGCTCTTCATGGAGTGGCTCGCGAGCGGCTTCAATCTCGACCTGCCGCCCAAGGCGGATCTGATCGTGCCGTTCTTCAAGACGGTGAGCTATCCGCTCGGCGTCTGGGGCTTCATCGTGCTGTCCTATTGCGTGATCGTGGGCGCGAGCAACGCGGTGAACCTGACCGACGGCCTCGACGGCCTGGCCATCATGCCCACCGCGATGATCGCCGTCGCCCTGGGCATCTTCGCCTACGCGACGGGCCGCGCCGACTTCTCCAGCTATCTGCTGCTTCCGCACATCCCCGGCGCGGGCGAGCTCGGCGTCATCTGCGCAGCGATCTTCGGCGCCGGCCTGGGATTCCTGTGGTTCAACGCCTATCCCGCGGAAGTGTTCATGGGCGATGTCGGCGCGCTCGCGCTCGGCGCCGCGCTGGGCGCGATCGCGATCATCGTCCGCCAGGAGATCGTGCTCGCCGTCATGGGGGGCGTGTTCGTGGTGGAGACGCTCTCGGTCGTGATCCAGGTCGCCTCGTTCAAGCTCACCGGCAGGCGGGTGTTCCGCATGGCGCCGATCCATCACCACTACGAGCTCAAGGGCTGGAAGGAAAACCAGGTCGTGGTTCGCTTCTGGATCGTGACCATGTTGCTGGTGCTGTTCGGGCTCTCGACGCTGAAGCTGCGCTGATGGACCTGGCGAACCGCCGCGTCGTCGTGCTGGGTCTGGGGATGACCGGACTCTCGGTCGCCCGCTGGGCGCACGCCCGCGGCGCCCGCGTCGCGGTGGCCGACACGCGCGCCGAGCCGCCTCGCGCGCGCGAGCTTCGCGCCGAGCTGCCCGACGTAGCCGTCGCGACCGGCGCGATCACCGACGCGACGCTCGCCGGCGCCGATCTCATCGCGATCAGTCCGGGACTCTCGAAGGATCTTCCCGCCGTTCGCGCCGCCGTCGCTCGCGGCGTCGAGCTCGCGGGCGATGTCGAGCTCTTCGCGCGCGCCGTCCCGTCCGGAATCACGCTCATCGCGGTGACGGGCTCCAACGGCAAGAGCACAGTCACCGCCCTCACCGCCGAGATGCTTTGCTCCGCCGGACTGTCGGCCCGGAGCGTCGGCAACATCGGCGAGCCCGTGCTCGACGCGCTGTCGGCGCACCAGCGCCGCGGCGAGTGGCCGGACGCCTTCGTGATCGAGCTCTCCAGCTTCCAGCTCGAGACCACGGCGAGCCTCAAGCCTCTCGCCGCCACGGTGCTCAACGTCACCGAGAACCATCTCGATCGCTATGCGAGCCTGGCGGACTATGCGGCGGCCAAGGCGAGGATCTTCCTGGGCGGCGGAGCGCAGGTTCTGAACCGCGACGATGCGGCTTCGCTCGCGATGCGTATCGCGAATCGACCTGTGCAGACCTTCGGCGCCGCCGCTCCGCACGGCGACGACGAATGGGGGTTGGCGCAGCGCGGGCGCGAAACTTGGCTGGCCCGCGGCGGCGCGCTGCTTCTGCCGGCGAGCGCGATGAAGCTCGTCGGCCGGCACAACGCGCTCAACGCCCTGGCGGCGCTCGCGTTGTGCTCCACGCGGGTCAAGATCGAACGGCCGCTGCTCGACGCGCTGTCCCGATTCGCCGGGCTTCCGCATCGGGTGGAGCGGATCGCGGAGGTCGGCGGCGTTCTGTTCGTCAACGACTCCAAGGGCACGACGGTCGCGGCCGCCCGGGCGGCACTGGAAGGTATCGGCCGCGCCTCGGTGCTGATCGCCGGCGGCGACGGCAAGGGCCAAGATTTCGCGCCGCTCAAGTGCGCCGTCGAGGCGCACTGTCGCGCCGTGGTGCTCTTCGGGCGCGACGGACCGCGCATCGCCGCGGCGCTCTTCGGCGCGACGCCTCCCGTGGAAACCGCGCCTTCGCTGACGGTCGCCCTCGCGCGCGCGATCGCGCACGCCCGTCCCGGGGACGCGGTGCTGCTCTCACCCGCGTGCGCGAGCCTCGACATGTTCCGCGATTACGCCGAGCGCGGCGATCGGTTCAAGGCGGCAGTCGCTGCTTACGCGCGGGAGGCCGCCCATGCCTAGGGACGGCTTCCTGGCCGCGCTGCCGCGCCTGGCGCCGCTCGCGAAAGCGCCGCGCGCGAGTCGAGCGATGCTCACCTACGATCCGACGCTCGCCTGGGCCGCGGGACTGCTGCTCGCACTGGGTCTGGTCATGGTGTACTCGGCCTCGATAGCCACCGCGGAAGCCTCTTCGTATACCGGCTACCGGCCGTGGTACTTCCTGGTTCGCCACGCGCTGTTCGTCGCCGCCGGCGTGGCAGCGGCTGCGGTCGCGTTCCAGATACCGGTCAGGGTCTGGAGGACGCTGGCGCCGTATCTGTTCATCGCCGGCGGCGCGCTGCTGGCCGCGGTGCTCGTTCCGGGCGTCGGGCGCTCCATCAACGGCGCCAGGCGCTGGCTTCCGCTCGGGATCGCCAACCTCCAGCCCTCGGAGCTGATGAAGCTCTTCGTCGTGCTCTACGCCTCGAGCTACGCCGTGCGCCGTGCGGCGTTCCTGCACGCCGAACAGCCGCTGAAGCGCACGCTGCTGCGCGGCTTTCTGCCGCTGCTCGCGGTCATGACGCTGATCGGCGCGCTGCTCTTACACGAGCCGGATTTCGGCGCCTGCGTCGTGATCGTCGCGATCGCCTTCGGCATTCTGTTCCTGGGCGGACTCGACTGGCGACTGCTGATCGGTCTCTCGGTCCTGTTGCCGATCGCCCTGTGGGTGCTGATCTCGATCGCGCCGTATCGCCTGCAGCGCTTCGCCGGCTTCCTCGATCCCTGGGCCGACGCCTACGGCAAGGGCTACCAGCTGTCGCATTCGCTCATCGCCTTCGGCCGCGGCGAGTGGTTCGGCGTGGGCCTCGGCTCGAGTGTCGAGAAGCTGCTCTACCTTCCCGAAGCGCACACCGATTTTCTCCTCGCCGTCATCGCCGAGGAGCTCGGATTCGCCGGCGTCGCACTCGTGATCGCGCTCTTCGCCTGGGTACTCGCGCGCGCCTACGCGATCGGCCGCCAGGCGGCGCACCTCGAGCAGCCGTTCGCTGCGCTCGCTGCCCACGGCATCGGCGTCTGGCTCGGCGTGCAGGCGTTCATCAACATGGGCGTGAACATGGGCATTCTGCCCACCAAGGGCCTAACGTTGCCGCTTCTATCCTTTGGCGGCAGCGGCATCGTCGTCAATTGCGTGGCGATCGCGATCCTGCTGCGCGTCGATTACGAGAATCGCCGTCTTCTCCGGGGATTCACCGTATGACCGGCACGGTGATGATCACCACCGGCGGCACGGGCGGGCACATCTTTCCCGGGCTCGCGGTCGCGGCCCGGCTGATCGCGCGCGGCTGGCGCGTGTTCTGGCTCGGCACGCACGAGGGGATGGAAGCGAAGCTCGTGCCGCAGCACGGCGTCGACTTCGAGCCGATCCATTTCGCCGGCGTGCGCGGCAAGGGATGGACGCGTCTGCTGCTCGGGCCGGTCGCGCTGCTCGCCGCGTTCTGGCAGAGCCTGCGCGTCATCCGCCGCCGCTCGCCGGACGTCGTGCTCGGCCTGGGCGGATTCGCCTCCTTCCCCGGCGCTCTGATGGGCGTGGCCTGCAACAAGCCGCTGGTGATCCACGACGCGAACGCCGTCGCCGGCCTGGCCAACCGCATTCTCGCTTACGGCGCCGATCGCATCCTGCTCGGATTCCCGAATGCGCTGCACGGACGGCACGCGGCGAAGGCCGAGTATGTCGGCAATCCGGTGCGCGACGAGATTGCCGCGCTGCCGCTTCCGCAGGAGCGGTTTCGTGCGCGGAGCGGCCCGCTCAAGCTTCTTGTCGTCGGCGGCAGCCTCGGCGCGCTCGCGCTCAACGAGCGCATCCCGGCGGCCCTCGCGCTGCTGCCCGGCGCATCGCGGCCGATCGTCACGCATCAGGCGGGAGAGAGGCATCTCGCGACGCTGCGCGAAGCGTATCGCAACGCCGGCGTGGAGGCGGAATGCGTGGCGTTCATCAGCGACATGGCTCGGTGCTACGCCTCCGCCGATCTGGTGATCTGCCGCAGCGGCGGATTGACGGTCGCGGAGCTGGCCGTCGCGGGGATTGGCGCCGTGCTGGTGCCGCTGCCCGGGGCGATCGCGGACGAGCAGACGCAGAACGCGCGCTTCCTTGTCGCCGCAGGCGGCGCCGTGCTGATCCCGCAGGCGGAGCTCACGCCCGAGAGGCTCGCGGGCTTCCTGCGCGACGCCTCGCGCGACAGCATGCTGGAGCTCGCCATCGCGGCACGGCAAGTCGGACGCGCCGACGCGGCCGAACGCGTGGCGGCGGCGTGCATCGCCCTGGGAGAGCGCGCGTGAGGCACAAGGTCAAGCGCGTCCACTTCGTGGGCATCGGCGGCGCCGGCATGAGCGGCATCGCCGAAGTCCTGCTCACGCAGGGCTACACGGTGAGCGGCTCGGATCTCGCGTCCGGTCCGGTCACGCGGCGGCTCGCCGAGCTCGGCGCGCACGTGAGCTTCGGCCACGCCGCGCAGAACGTCGCCGGCGCCGACGTCGTGGTGGTCTCGAGCGCCGTGGCCGCGGACAACGCGGAAGTCGCGGCCGCCCGCGAGCGCGGGGTCCCCGTGGTGCCGCGCGCGCTGATGCTCTCCGAGCTCATGCGCCTGAAGCAGGGCATCGCGGTGGCGGGAACGCACGGGAAGACGACGACGACCAGCCTGATTGCCAGCGTGCTGGCCGAAGGCGGTCTGGACCCGACCTTCGTGATCGGCGGACGGCTGCTCTCCGCGGGCGCCAACGCGCGGCTCGGTCGCGGGGAATTCCTGGTGGCCGAGGCCGACGAGTCCGACGCTTCGTTTCTCGTGCTGCAGCCGGTGCTCGCGGTGATCACCAACATCGACGCCGATCACATGGAGACCTACGGCCACGACTTCGCGCGGCTGAAGGAAGCGTTCGTGCACTTCGCGCTGCGGCTGCCGTTCTACGGCGTCGCGGTGTTGTGCGTCGACGACCCGAACGTGCGCGACATCATCGGCGAAATCACCAAGCCCATCGTGACCTACGGCCTCGCGGCGGACGCTCAGCTGCGCGCCGAAGCCGTGGAGCACGCAGCCGGACGAATGCGCTTCATCGCCCGCGGCGCGGATCGCAGAGATCTGTCGGTGGAGCTCAATCTCGCCGGGATCCACAACGTGCAAAACGCGCTCGCCGCCATCGCGGTCGGTCGCGAGGTCGGCGTCGACGACACGGCCATCGTCCGCGCATTGGTGGAGTTCAAGGGCGTGGGGCGGCGCTTCCAGCGCTACGGCGAAGTGCGGCTCGCCGGCGGCGGCTCGTACACGCTGATCGACGACTACGGCCATCACCCGGCCGAGATGGCGGCCACACTCGCCGCCGCTCGCGGGTCCTTTCCCGGACGCCGGCTGGTGCTCGCGTTCCAGCCGCATCGATATACGCGCACGCGCGACCTGTTCGAGGACTTCGTGCGCGTGCTGTCGACCGTGGACGCACTGGTCGTCACCGAGGTCTATCCCGCGGGCGAATCCCCGATCGTCGCGGCCGACGGGCGCGCGCTCGCGCGCGCGCTGCGGGTGGCCGGCAAGATCGAGCCCGTGTTCGTCGAGGACGTCGCGGGGGTCGCGGAGGCAATCGGGGCGATCGCGCGCGACCGCGACCTCGTGCTGACGATGGGCGCCGGATCGATCGGCGGCGTGGCACATCAGCTGGCGCACGGCGCGTGAACATGATCGAACCGCGCCATTTCACCGGTCTTCGCGGCGTGCTTACGCGCGACGCGCCGCTCGCGCCGCACACGACCTGGCGCGCGGGCGGAGCGGCGGAACTGGCGTACGTCCCCGCGGATCGAGACGACCTGGCGCTGTTCCTGCGTCAACTTCCGCTCGGCGAGCCGGTGACCGTGCTCGGCCTGGGCAGCAACACGCTGGTGCGCGACGGCGGCGTGCGCGGCGCGGTGATCCTGCTGCACGACGCGGGCGGCGCGCTCGCCGTGGCCGATGGACTCACCTACGCGGACGCCGGCGTGGCGTGCCCCAAGCTCGCTCGCTTCGCCGCCCGCCACGGCTGCGTGGGCGCGGAGTTCCTCGCGGGTATCCCGGGCACCGTCGGCGGCGCCCTGGCGATGAACGCCGGCTGCTACGGCGGCGAGACCTGGCGCCATGTCGCGAAGGTCGAGCTGCTGCAGCGCGACGGCACGTTCGCAGTCCGCACGCCGGCCGACTACGCCGTCGGATACCGCACCGTGAAGACCGCGGACGGACGCGATCCGGACGGCATCTTCACCGCGGCGTGGTTCCGTTTTCCGCTGGGCGACGGCGATGCCGCCCGGGCGCGCATCCGCGAGCTGCTGGCCCAGCGCATCGCCACGCAGCCGCTCGATCTGCCCAACGCTGGCAGCGTGTTCCGGAACCCGCCCGGCGACCACGCTGCGCGCCTGATCGAGGCGTGCGGGCTCAAGGGCTTCGCGATCGCCGGCGCGAGGATCTCCGAAAAACATGCCAATTTCATCGTCAATCCCCGGCGCCGGGCGAGCGCCGCCGACATCGAGCGGCTGATCGACCATACGCAACGCGTGGTCGCGGAGCGCACCGGCGTGCGCCTCGAGCGCGAGGTGCGGATCATCGGAGAGCCATGAGCGCGGCAAGAGAATTCAAGGTGCGAAGCGCTCGGTGCCGCGCGAATGGCAGGTGGCCGACGCAGCACGTGTCATGTTGGCGACGCACGCATGAGGAGGCCACGCGACGATGAGCGAGTTCGGCAAGGTCGCGGTGCTGATGGGCGGACCGAGCTCGGAGCGGGAGATCTCGTTGCTTTCCGGCAAGGCAGTGCTGGCGGCGCTGAGGAGCCGCGGCGTCGACGCGCACGCCTTCGATCCGGCGGAGCGCTCGCTCTACGAGCTCAAGACCGAGCGCTTCGAGCGTGCGTTCATCGCGTTGCACGGGCGCTTCGGCGAAGACGGCACCGTTCAGGGGGCGCTCGAAGTCCTGGGCGTGCCCTACACCGGCAGCGGCGTGATGGGCTCCGCGCTGGCGATGGACAAGTGGCGCACCAAGCTGGTTTGGCTCTCGAGCGGGATCCCGACGCCGCGCTATCGCATGATCGACGCCAAGACCGACTGGTGGTCGGTGGTCGCCGAGCTGGGCCTGCCGCTGATCGTGAAGCCGGCGCGCGAAGGCTCGACCATCGGGCTCAGCAAGGTAGCCACGGTCGATCACGACGAGCTGGCGATTGCCTACCGGGAGGCTCGTCAGCACGACGAGCTGGTTCTGGCCGAAGAGTTCATCGCCGGCATCGAGCTGACCGCGTCGATCCTCAAGGATCGCGCGCTGCCGCTCATCCGAATCGAGGCGCCGCAGGGCAATTACGACTATCACAACAAATATTTCTCCGACGAGACGCGCTATTACTGCCCGAGCGGCATCGCCGCAGACGCCGAGCGGGCGATCCAGGTGCAGTCGCTCGAGGCGTTCGCGGTCGTCGGCGCCAGCGGCTGGGGACGGCTCGACCTCATATTGCGGTCCGATGGAACGTGGCAATTCCTGGAAGTCAATACGTCGCCGGGAATGACCGGCCATAGCCTCGTGCCGATGGCCGCGAAGCAGACCGGCCTGGCGTTTGCCGATCTTTGCGTCGAGATCCTGCGGGGCGCGCATGTGGGATAACCCGCGCCAGCTCAATGTGCTCGCGCTCGCGTTCGCGCTCGCGGCGCTCGCGCTTACGGCCTGGGGCATCGGCGCATGGACCGTTCGCCAGCCGCTGTTCGGCTTCCGCAAGGTCGTCATCGAAGGTCAGTTCCAACGCGCCGATCCCGCCCACTTGCGGGCGGTCGTGCGCGAGGAGCTTTCCGGTACCTTCTTCACCCTGCGCCTGGCCGAGGCTCGCGTCTCGCTCGAGCGTGTGCCCTGGGTAAAGACCGCGGCGCTGCGGCGCGAGTGGCCGGACACCCTCCGCATCGAAATCGTGGAGCACCGGCCGCTCGCGCGCTGGAACGATGCCGCGCTGGTCGATACCGACGGCGAGGTCTTCATCGCCGATTTCGCGGGCCCGCTGCCGCAGCTCGAAGGTCCGGACGGCACCGCGGCGCTGGTCGCCGCGCGCTTCCGCGACTACGGCGCCGAGCTCGCCTCGCGGGCGCTTGCGCTCGCCGAGCTCAGCCTGTCGGCTCGCGGCGGATGGCGGCTGCGCACGACAGGTGGCGCGCCGCTCACCATCGAGCTGGGACGCACCGACCCATCGGAGCATCTGGCGCGCTTCGTCGCCTACTACGGACGGACGGTGGGCGCGCTCGCTCGCGCCGGCAAGCGCACCGATTACGTGGATCTGCGCTACGGCAACGGTTTCGCGGTGCGGGCGCCCGGACTCAACGACAAGAGCGCTCCGAAAAAGGGATAGGGGATGTCGGCATGGTGAAGGACAGCAAGAACCTGATCGTGGGCCTGGACATCGGCACCTCGAAGATCGTCGCGATCGTCGCCGAGATGTCGCCCGAGAAGCGGCTGAACATCATCGGCCTCGGGGCGCAGCCCTCGCGCGGCCTGAAGAAGGGCGTCGTGGTGAACATCGAGGCGACGATGGCCTCCATCCAGCGCGTGCTCGAGGAAGCCGAGCTCATGGCCGACTGCACGATCGGCGAGGTCTACACCGGCGTCGGCGGCGGCCACATCCGCAGCCTCAACTCGAGCGGGATGGTGGCGATCAAGGAGAAGGAGGTCACCCAGGCCGACATCGACCGCGTGGTCGAAACCGCGAAGGCAATCGCCATTCCGAACGACCAGGAAGTGCTGCACATCCTGCCGCAGGAATTCATCATCGACGGCCAGGAGGACGTGCGCGAGCCGCTGGGCATGAGCGGCGTGCGCCTCGAGGTGAAGGTGCACATCGTCACCGGCGCCGTGTCGGCGGTCGAGAACATCACCAAGTGCGTCCGCCGCTGCGGCCTGGAGGTGAAGGACGTGATGCTGCAGCCGCTCGCCGCCGCCCAGGCGGTGCTCAACGACGACGAGAAGGAGTTGGGCGTGTGCCTGATGGACGTTGGCGGCGGCACGACCGATCTCGCGGTGTTCACAGGCGGGGCAATCCGCCATACGGCCGTCATCCCAATCGCCGGCGACCAGGTCACCAACGACATCGCGATGACGCTGCGCACCCCCACCAAGGATGCCGAGGAGCTGAAGCTCCGGCACGGCTGCGCGCTGCGCCAGCTTGCCGATCCCAACGACGTGATCGAGGTCCCGGGGGTGGGCGAACGCGGGCCGCGCAAGCTCTCGCGGCAGACGCTCGCCGAAGTGATCGAGCCGCGGATCGAGGAGCTCTACACGCTCGCGCAGGCGGAGCTCCGGCGCAGCGGCTTCGAGGAGCTCCTGTCCTCCGGCATCGTGCTCACCGGAGGCTCGGCGCTGCTCGCCGGAATGATCGAGCTGGGCGAGGAGGTGTTCCACCTCCCCGTGCGCGTCGGCGTGCCGGCGTACGTCGGCGGGCTCGCCGACGTCGTGCGCAGCCCCCGCTACGCCACGGCCGTTGGCCTTCTGATCGAGGGACGCGAGCAGTTCCTGCGCGACGAGGCGGCGCGCGCGGACAGTCGGGGGCTTACGAACGTCGCGGGACGGATGAAGCAGTGGTTCAAGGCAAATTTCTGAGCCGGCGAAAGTGAAAACCTACTTTCGCGGCGAAGTTCTTCCCGAAGATCGCGGGCAAAGCCCGTCGATCTTCGGCAGTAACTGCAAGGAAAAACGAAGCGAGCGCAGAGCCGATCAGTCATTCAACTCTAGACAGGAGAAGAGGAGTCACACCATGTTTGAGATTATCGACGAAGGCCCGCAGGAAGCCGTCATCAAGGTCATCGGGGTGGGCGGCTGCGGTGGCAATGCGGTGGAGCATATGATCGCGCGCGGCGTTGGGGGCGTGGAGTTCATCGCCGCCAACACCGATGCGCAGGCGCTGAAGCGCTCGACCGCTACGCTGCAGCTCCAGCTCGGCAGCACCCTGACCCGCGGCCTGGGTGCGGGCGCGCGTCCCGAAGTGGGCCGCGACGCGGCGATGGAGGACCGCGATCGCGTCGCCGAGGCGATCGATGGCGCGGACATGCTGTTCATTACCGCCGGCATGGGCGGCGGCACGGGCACGGGCGCGGCGCCGGTGGTCGCCCAGGTCGCCAAGGAGCGCGGCATCCTCACGGTCGCCGTTGTGACGCGCCCCTTCAAGTTCGAAGGCAAGCGGCAGAAAGTGGCGCAGGCCGGCATCGACGAGCTCGCGAAGATCGTCGATTCGCTCATCATCATCCCCAATGACAAGCTCATGCAGGTGCTCGGCGAGGAGGTCTCGGTGCTCGACGCCTACGCCGCGGCGAACGAGGTCCTGCACAGCGCGGTCGCGGGCATCGCCGAGGTCATCAACTACCCGGGGCTGGTCAACGTCGATTTCGCCGACGTGCGCACGGTGATGTCGGAGATCGGCATGGCGATGATGGGCTCGGCGACCGCCGCCGGGACCGATCGCGCGCGCCAGGCGGCGGAGCGCGCGGTGGCGAGCCCGCTGCTCGAGGAGGTCAATCTCGCCGGAGCGCGCGGCGTGCTGGTGAACATCACCGCTTCGGCGGGACTCAAGATGAAGGAGTACCACGAGGTGATGAACACCATCAAGGCATTCACCGCCGAGGACGCGATGGTGATCGTGGGGACCGTCATCGATGAGGGCATGGAAGATCGACTGCGCGTGACGATGGTGGCCACGGGTTTGGGCGGCGGTGCCACCAAGCTCCGTGCGCCGCGACTGGAAGTCGTCGAGCACGTGGTCGAGCGTACGGGCACGGACGGACTCGGCACGGCGGCGAGCGCGGTGGACTACGACCACCTCGAGCGCACGCCGGCGGTGATCCGCCGCGGCCGGACGGCGCCCGTGTCGGGCACGCCCGCGGCCGGCTTCGATCCGTCCGATATTCCCGCTTTCCTGCGCAAGCAGGCGGACTAGGAACGCTGCGTGGACGAGCGCCTGCAACGACGCGGCGGCCATGTAGAGCAGCCGGGCGCCGCCAGCCTGCCTGCGCGGCGCGAGCGGCCGAAGTGTGATACCATCTACGCGGCTAACTCCTTGAGCGGGCGCAGGAATCGCATCTCCGGCGCGCGCCGGGAATAGGGAAGGGTCGTCCCACCATGCTCAAACAACGAACGCTCAAGAGTTCGATCCGGACCACCGGCGTGGGATTGCACACCGGAGCGCGGGTCGACCTCAATCTCCGGCCCGCACCTGCCGAAACGGGTATCGTCTTTCACCGCATCGATCTGGCCGTACCGGTGAGCATTCCGGCGCACGCGGACTACGTGGGCGATACGCGGCTTTCCTCGTCGCTGGAGAAGGATGGCGCGAAGATCTCGACCGTCGAGCATCTGATGTCGGCGCTCGCGGGACTGGGCATCGACAACCTACACGTGGACGTCGCCGGACCCGAGATCCCGATCATGGACGGCAGCGCCGGACCGTTCGTTTTCCTCCTGCAGTCGGCCGGCATCGAGGAGCAGCGCGCGCCGAAGCGCTACCTGCGGATCAAGGAGCCGGTGGAAGTGCGGCGCGACGACAAGTTCGCGCGCTTCGAGCCGTTCCGCGGATTCAAGCTCGATTTCACGATCGACTTTCCGCATCCGGTGTTCGGCACGGAAAGCCGCCAGGTGGTGATCGACTTCGCCGAGCATTCCTACACCAAGGAGGTGAGCCGGGCCCGGACGTTCGCCTTCATGGAGGACGTCGAGGCGATGCGCGAGGCAGGGCTTGCGCTGGGCGGCAGCCTCCAGAACGCGATCGTTCTCGACGAGACCCGCGTGCTCAACAGCGAGGGCCTGCGCTACGACAACGAGTTCGTGAAGCACAAGGTGCTCGACGCGATCGGCGACCTGTATCTGCTCGGCCATCCGCTGATAGGAACGTACGCTGCGTTCAAATCCGGACACGCGCTCAACAACGCCTGCTCGCGCGCGCTTCTCGGCCGCCCGGAGGCTTGGGAGTTGGTGACTTTCGATGCGCCCGGCGAGGTGCCGCACGCGTTTCGCGCCTGGCAGCAGCAGACCGCCTGAGCTTCCCCCGCGAATCGCGGTCGCGGGCTCGCGCGCGCCGCGGTGGTTCGTAGCGCCGGACGCAACCGTTGGTCCTCGTCCGATTGCTTCTGTTCCTTGCGCTGGCGGCGATCGCGGTGGCCGCGGCGCTCTACCTCGTGCAGCGCGATCGCCGATACCTGCGCTTCATCGGGCTCACGCTTCGCTACACGCTATTTCTTCTCCTTGGAGTGCTCGCCTTCTATGCCCTCGAGCGGCTGCTCCTCGTCCTCTGACCCGCCCTCTGCGCGGCCCGCCAGGCGCAGCAGCGCCGCGGCGAGGGCCGGGTCGGCGATCCCGGCGGCGGCATGACGCAGGGCCGCGGCGGCGAGTCGGTCCATTTGCTTTGCATAAACCTTGCTTCTATCGGCCCGTAGCGTCCGGGCTTGCACGCGAATCCGTATTCCAGTAAATTTCCACCCCTCTCGCGTCAGCCCTTCGAGCATCTTGGGAGCATGGTGGCGCAGTAGAGCGGTCGCGGCGCCACTGGCGGTCAGCAGCAGAAGCTCGGGGGTCGAGGCGTCGCCGACGCTGGTCTGCGAACCGAGTGTCGGCGGCAGGAGCTTTCGCAGCAGCGCTGCAACGGCCAGCTCGCGACTGCGGCGCTCCACTGCGGAAGCGAGCGCAGCCTCAGCGCGGATGACGTCGGAAAGCCGCCGCATCGCCACACGGACCGGGTGAAAACGACACTCCGGCTGGCAGCGCAGCCGGGCAGCAAGGGGAGCAGGGCATTTGAATATTATCGTCGTGTCCGGCTCGAAAGGCCGGGCCCGAACCCTGACGCTGGACTGGAGGCATTGGACGCTCGGCGGGCTCGGCCTGATCGCGCTCTTCCTGTCCTTCACGCTGCTCTTCAACTATCTCACGCTGCGCTACGCGGCCGCGATCAAGCATCCGCTGCTGCAGTCCATTCTGCTCGACGAGCAGCGCGAGGAACAGCGCAAAGCGCAGGAAGTCGTTCAGGCGCACCTGAACGCCCTGGCGGTGAAGCTTGGAGCGCTTCAGGCGCAGCTGCTGCAGCTCGACGGGCTGGGCGAGCGCCTGGCCCAGATGACGGGACTCAAGCCCAAGGATCTGCCGCCCCCCGCGGACCCGGCCAACGGTCCGGGTCGCGGCGGCCCCGCACCGACGCTCTCGCGCGACCTGTCGGTCGACGAGTTCGGCTCGCTGCTCTCCGATCTGTCGCATGCCGTTGACCAGCGCTCTGACCAGCTGACGGTGCTCGAAGCGCTGGTGGTGACGAACTCGGCCAACAAGCAGTTCCTTCCCACGCACGCGCCGGTGTCCGGAGGATGGCTGTCGTCGAGCTTCGGCTGGCGCATCGATCCGTTCACTGGGCAGAAGAGCTTTCACGAAGGACTCGACTTTCCCGCCGAGACGGGGACGCCTATCGTGGCGGCGGCGAGCGGCAAGGTGATCTTCGCGGACGTCTACCCTCAGTATGGTAAGATGGTCGAGATCGACCACGGGAACGGTTTGGTTACGCGCTACGCGCATGCTGCCCGGCTCTTCGTGAAGGAGGGCGACCTCGTGGTGCGGGGCCAGAAGGTTGCCACGGTCGGCTCGACCGGGCGAGCGACGGGGCCACACCTGCACTTCGAAGTGCGCCTGAACGGCGTGCCCCAGAACCCGGCGCGCTTCTTGGTGTCTGCCAACTGACCCGCAGGAACGTGCTCGCGGGAGCCGCGAGAGGCTCCCTGACGCGGGGGTGAGGTGATCCTCACCCCTTGCTTTTTCGTGCCGGCGGCGGCAGTTAGGGAGCTCTGAGACAGCCCAGGCGGCTCGCCCTCGCGCAGTAGATGCGGAAATCGTGATTTCCAACATCCTCACCAAGATCTTCGGCAGTCGCAACGAGCGGCTTCTGAAACAGTACGGACACGTCGTGCGGCGGATCAACGCCCTCGACGCGCCGACCGCCGCGCTGTCCGACGACGAGCTGCGCGCGCGCACCGTGAAGCTGCGCGAGCGAGTGAGCAACGGCGAGGAGCTCGACTCGGTGCTGCCCGAGGCGTTCGCGATCGTGCGCGAAGCGGGGAAGCGCAGCCTGCAGATGCGGCCCTTCGACGTCCAGCTGATCGGCGGCATGGTGCTGCACGACGGCAAGATCGCGGAAATGAAGACCGGCGAGGGCAAGACGCTGGTCGCCACGCTGCCGGCTTACCTGAACGCGCTCGCCGGAAACGGCGTGCATATCGTCACGGTCAACGACTACCTCGCGCAGCGTGATGCCGACTGGATGGGGCGTATCTACCGCTTTCTCGGTCTAACGGTGGGCGTCAACCTGTCGCAGATGAGCCACGCCGACAAGCAGGCAGCCTACGGCGCGGATATCACTTACGGCACCAACAACGAGTTCGGCTTCGACTACCTGCGCGACAACATGGTGTTCCAGGGCGTCGATCGGGTGCAGCGGGGCCTGAATTACGCGATCGTGGACGAAGTGGACTCGATCCTGATCGACGAGGCGAGAACGCCGCTCATCATCTCCGGCCAGTCCGAGGACAACGTCGAGCTGTACTACCGGCTGAACGAGATCGCGCCGCGCCTGACCCGGCAGAAGGAGGAGCAGGGCGCGGGCGACTACTGGGTCGACGAGAAGGCGCACCAGGTGCTGCTTTCCGAGGAGGGCCACGAGCACGCCGAGAACCTGCTCACGGACGCCAAGCTGCTTCAGGCCGGCACCAGCCTGTACGACGCCCACAACATCGGCCTCGTGCACCACCTGTACGCGGCGCTGCGCGCGCACGCCCTCTACCACCGCGACCAGCACTACGTCGTGCAGAACGGCGAGGTCGTGATCGTCGACGAGTTCACCGGCCGCCTGATGGTCGGCCGGCGCTGGTCCGAAGGGCTGCACCAGGCGGTGGAAGCGAAGGAGGGCGTGCCGATCCAGCGCGAGAACCAGACGCTCGCCTCGATCACCTTCCAGAACTACTTCCGGATGTACAGCCGTCTCGCGGGCATGACGGGAACCGCCGACACCGAGGCCTTCGAGTTCCAGCAGATCTACCACCTCGAGACGGTGGTGATCCCGACCCACCTGCGGATGATCCGCAAGGACGAGAACGATCTCGTCTTCCGGACCCTTCAGGAGAAGGTCGACGCGATCATCGACGACATCCAGGACTGCCACGCGCGCGGCCAGCCGGTGCTGGTCGGCACGACCTCGATCGAGAACTCGGAGATGCTCTCGGGATATCTCGAGAAGCGCAAGCTTCCGCACCAGGTGCTCAACGCCAAGCAGCACGCGCGCGAGGCGGAGATCGTCGCCCAGGCGGGGCGGCCGAAGATGATCACCATCGCGACCAACATGGCCGGCCGCGGCACCGACATCGTGCTCGGCGGCGCGATCGAGCCCACGATCCTCAAGCTGCGCGAGGACGAAGCGATTCCGCAGAGCGACAAGGAAGCGCAGATCGCGAAGCTGCGCGCCGAATGGCAGGTTCGGCACGACGCGGTGATCGCCGCGGGAGGCCTCCACATCGTCGGCACCGAGCGGCACGAGTCGCGCCGGATCGACAATCAGCTCCGCGGCCGGTCCGGCCGCCAGGGCGACCCGGGATCGTCGCGCTTCTACCTCTCGCTCGAGGATCCGCTCTTGCGCATCTTCGGCGGCGAGCGGCTCTCCGCGATCATGCAGCGGCTCAAGATGCCCGAGGGCGAGCCGATCGAGCATCCGATCGTCAACCGCTCGATCGCCAAGGCCCAGACGCGCGTGGAGTCGCGCAACTTCGACATCCGCAAGCAATTGCTGGAGTACGACGACGTCGCCAACGACCAGCGGCGGGTGATCTACCAGCAGCGCGACGAGCTTCTGGAGACGGAAGACATTTCCGAGACGATCCAGAACATGATCGGCGGCCAGATCGAGGATACGGCCAGGCTCTATGTCCCGCCGGAATCGATCGAGGAGCAATGGGACCTCTCCGGCCTGGAGACCGCGCTCGCGAGCGACTATGATCTGCGCGTCCCGGCCGCGGTGTGGCTCAAGGAGGAGCCCGATATCTCCGACGAGTCGATCCGCACGCGCGCGCGCGACATGGCGCTCAAGGCCTATGAGGCGAAGCTCGGCCTGGTCGGCGGGGAGCTGTTCCACAAGTTCGAGCGCGACCTGATGCTGCAGACGCTCGACCAGCACTGGCGCGAGCATCTAGCCGCGCTCGACCACCTTCGCCAGGGGATCCACCTGCGCGGCTACGCGCAAAAGAATCCGAAGCAGGAGTACAAGCGCGAGGCCTTCGAGCTCTTCTCCGACATGCTCGACCGGATCAAGCAGGACGTGGTGAAGGTCGTGCTCAAGGTCCAGGTACGCACCCAGCAGGACGTGCAGGCGGTGGAGGAAGCTCCGGCGGTGTCCAACGTGCGCTATCAGCATGCGGGGTACGAAGAAGCGCTCGCGGCCGCCGCGACCGATCCGCCGACGGCGGTCGCCGCCCCTCCCTTCACGCGCAGTGGCCCGAAGCTAGGGCGCAACGATCCGTGCCCCTGCGGGAGCGGGAAGAAGTACAAGCACTGCCACGGCCGGATCTAAGAACCGGTCGGGCTTGCGGGCGCTTCGAAGCCGCAAACGCCGACCTACGGGTCCCGCCGCCGCTTCGCTCTTGCCCGCGCACAATGGGGGCCCGTTCGTAGCGCCACCCGTTACGATCGGCGGGGTTAGGCGCGCCCGCAATTCCGACCGGCTCTCTGGGCCGCGACCCCGGAGTAGAATGCGGCGCTCGCCGCCCGCCGACGCCATGCCCGTCAACTACACGCCCCGCCAGCCCGAAGAGCTCCTGCCCGTCCGCGGTGTCGCGTTGGGAACCGCCGCGGCGCGCATAAAGAACTGGTCGCGCGACGACCTGCTGCTGATTGCGCTTGCCGCGGGGAGTGAGGCTGCCGGCGTCTTCACCCGCAACCGCTTCTGCGCCGCGCCCGTGACGGTGTGCCGCGAGCATCTCGCGCGGCGGGACTCCGTGCGGGCGCTCGTCATCAACGCCGGCAACGCCAATGCCGGAACCGGCGCGAAGGGCCTGGCCGACGTGCACGCGATCTGCGGCGCGGTCGGAGTCGCGCTCGGTTGCGAAGCGCACCAGGTGCTGCCGTTCTCCACCGGGGTGATCATGGAGCCGCTGCCCATCGAGCGGATGCTCGCCGCGATCCCGGCGTGCCGCTCGAAGCTCGGTGCAGACCGCTGGGACGCCGCGGCGCGGGCGATCATGACCACCGATACCGTTCCGAAGGCCGCATCTCGGCGCGTGCGGGCGGGCGGGGTCGATCTGACGATGAGCGGCGTCGCCAAGGGCTCGGGCATGATCGCGCCCAACCTGGCGACGCTGCTCGCATTCGTGGCGACCGATGCGCCGCTGTCGCGCCCGCTTCTCGACGAGCTGACGCCGGAAATCGCCGCACAGTCCTTCAACCGCATCACGGTGGACGGCGACACCTCCACGAACGACAGCTTCGTTCTGGCCGCTACGCACGGCGCGGCGGTGCCGCCGATCGAGCGCCGGGACGACCCGCGTCTTGCGCCCGTGCGCGATGCGCTGACCGAGATCGCCGTCGAGCTGGCGCAGGCGATCGTCCGCGACGGCGAAGGGGCCACCAAGTTCATCACGCTCGTCGTCGAAGGCGGACGCGATGCAGCCGAATGCGACCGCGTCGCGCGGTCGATCGCCCATTCGCCGCTGGTGAAGACGGCCTTCTTCGCCTCCGATCCCAACCTGGGGCGCATCCTGAGCGCGATCGGCAACGCCGGTGCGGATCTCGACCCGCTGCGCGTGTCGTTCTGGCTCGACGAGGTCCTCGTGGTCGTGGACGGCGGTCGCGCGTCCTCGTACCGCGAGGAGGACGGGAAGCGCGTGATGGCGAAGTCCGAGATCGCCGTGCGCGTGGCGCTCGGTCGCGGCGAGGCGAGGGCGACGCTATGGACCTGCGACCTCTCGCACGGCTACGTGAGCATCAACGCGGACTACCGCTCGTGAGCCGCAGCTCGAACGGCGACGAGCCGCTCGTCCGCACGCTGGATCGCGTCGAGCGGCTGCTCGAGCGCTTGGAGGCGCTGCTGCCGCCGGCGCCGCCGCCGCCGGACTGGAAGGCGCGCGCTTTCCGCTGGCGGAAACGCTCGGCGCGCGGCTACCTGCAGGCCCTCGCGCAGCCGCGAACGATCCGTCTCGACGAGCTGGTCGCGATCGACGAGCAGAAGCGCGCCATCGACGCCAACACGCGCCAGTTCGTCGAGGGTCTGCCGGCGAACAACGTGTTGCTCACCGGCTCCCGAGGAACCGGCAAGTCGTCCCTCGTCAAGGCGATGCTCGCCAAGTATTCGGCGAAAGGGCTGCGCCTTATCGAAGTGGACAAGGCCGATCTCGTCGACCTGCCCGACATCGTGGAGCAGATCGAGGGCCGGCCCGAGCGCTTCATCGTCTTCTGCGACGATCTGTCGTTCGACGCCAGCGAGCCCGGCTACAAGGCGCTCAAGGTGATGCTCGACGGCAGCCTCGCCGCGCCGTCGATCAACCTGCTCATTTACGCCACGTCGAACCGCCGCCATCTCATCCCTGAGTACTTTGCGGAGAACCTCGAGACACGCCACGTCGGCGAGGAGGTGCACCCCGGCGAATCGGTGGAGGAGAAGATCTCGCTCTCGGAGCGCTTCGGGTTGTGGATCTCGTTCTATCCCTTCACGCAGGACGATTATCTCGTCGCGGTGGACCGCTGGCTGCAGGCGCACGAGGTCGATCTTTCCCGGGAGGGGGTGGCGCGCGAGGCGCTGCACCGCGAGGCGATCCGGTTTGCGCTGCAGCGCGGGTCGCGCAGCGGCCGCGTGGCGTGGCAGTTCGCGCGCGCCTACGCCGGGGCGCGCGCGCTCAAGCGCCGTTGAGCGCGCGGATCGTTCAGGTAGCCGCGGCCGTGCTACGGCGGCCGGACGGACGAGTGCTGCTCGCGCAGCGGCTGCCCGGGACGCCATACGCGGGTTACTGGGAATTTCCCGGCGGCAAGGCCGAAGCCGGTGAGTCGATGCGCGCAGCGCTCGATCGCGAGCTTGCCGAGGAGCTCGGCATCGAAGTGACGCGCGCGGCGCCGTGGCTCACGCGCAGATACGTCTATCCGCACGCCCATGTGGAGCTGCATTTCTTTCGCGTACTGGCGTGGCGCGGCGAGCCGCACGGCCGCGACGGACAGGCGATCGCCTGGCAGGCGGCGGGCGCGTTCGAGGTCGAGCCGCTGCTGCCCGCGAACGCGCCGATCCTGCGCGCGCTCGAGCTGCCTGCGATCTACGGCATCACGATGGCGGAAGATCTCGGCGAAGAGACCTTTCTCGAGCGCGCCGAGCGCGCGCTAAAGCGAGGATTGAGGCTCGTCCAGCTGCGCGAGAAGTCCTGGCCGGTCGAGCGGCTGCGCGCATTCGCGCATGCACTGGTGCCGATCGCGCGAAGCGCCGGCGCGCGCGTGCTCCTGAATGGCGAGGCCGATCTCGCGCGCGAGTTGGACTGCGACGGCGTGCACTGGCCCGCCGCGACGCTGCTCGCCGCAAAGGATCGGCCCGGGGGTCTACTGTGCGCGGCGTCGTGCCACGACGAAGCGGAGCTCGCGCACGCGGCCGCGCTCGATCTCGACTTCGCCGTTCTCGGGCCCGTGGCCCCGACCCAGTCGCATCCGGACGCCGTGCCGCTCGGCTGGCCGCGCCTTGCCGAGCTGCTGCGAGGCTCGCCCCTTCCGGTCTACGCCCTGGGCGGCCTCGCGGAGAGCGATCTCGACGCCGCGATCGATTGCGGCGCGCACGGCGTGGCGCTGCGCCGCGCAGCGTGGTCGGCGTGACCCGCACGAGCGGCAATCCCGCGCTCCGGCGCGGGTACTCGTTATCGGTTACGCAGCAAATCCATGTACGTCTCGGCCTGCTCGCGGCCGTCGCGGACGGCCGATCGAGCGCGCGATTCGCGCAAAGTGACGCATCAGGGCAGCAGGCCCAAGCAGCGGCGGCGGAGTGTCTGGCCAATCGAGTGCGCGCCGCCGCGGACTCGGGCCGCTTGCCGGTTCAAAGCCGAGCGCAGGCCGGCCCCTGTTACTCGTACGGTACAAGCTACCGGGGACATTGTCGGTGCCCGTCGGGCGATCCAGCGAGTTTTGCAGAACAGCTCTACGTAGGTAGAGAAGTGCGACCGTAAGCTAGCATCCCGAAGATACGCGCCGAACATCCAGTCGTTCCGTACGCGCCGACGTCGTCAACTTGTTTTCGACAATGCCGGCTGGCGACTGCGCGATGCGGCTCCGTGCTCGTCACGCCAACCGCCCGTCGCCGATCGATCGTCCAACGACGTTGGCATGAAGAGTGCATGGCAGAGGCTACTTGCGAACCCGTGCCGGCATCTGACATGCAGAACAGCGAGGCCTTCAAGTTGAAGAACAACGTTTCGGGCGAACTGTCGCGCCGACGCTCTGATACGCGGCAGTGCGTGGAACTGCGGCGATCAACGATGAACCACCTCCATCACCTTGCGTCGATCGCCTTCCTGCTTGTCTCGACGGGCGCCACCGCGCTGGACGTTAACGTCGTCGGCCTGTTCCCGAACAAGGCTGTCGTGCAGATCGAAGGTGGAGCTTTGCAAACACTCTCCGTCGGACAGAAGATTCGTGGCGACATCACACTCGTGTCGGTGCAGCGCGATCGCGCGACGTTCGATCTGCAGGGGCAACGCGTGGAGCTCGAGCTAGGCCAGGCACGCCGGCAGACGAGCCGCACGGTAACCGACTCCGTCGCAGTTCCCGCAGACGGACTGGGTCGTTTCATCGCCGATGGCCAAGTGAACGGTGTGCCGATGCGATTTGCGGTGGACACGGGCGCGACATTCGTCACCCTTTCGGCCCGCGAGGCAGGCCGGCTTGGAATCGACTACCGCAGCAATCCAAAGCTCGTGATGGAGACCGCCAATGGCGATGTGTTCGCCTATCGCACCAAGCTCGATACGGTACGCGTCGGCGAGGTCGTCTTGCATAACGTCGATGCAGTCATCACGGAAGGCACCGACCCGTCTGTCGCCTTGCTCGGCATGAGCTTCCTCGGCCGCACGAACATCAGACACGAGGGAGCGATCATGACGTTGACGCTTCGGCAGTGACCTGGAGCAGCGCGGCGCGGGCGTGAGGCCCGCCGATCGCCTGCGGCATGGCGACCCCCGAGCGAAGGCTCAGAGGTTGCAGAACATCAGGTCGAACTCGACGTTGCCTTCGTACAGCGCTCCGCGATCCATTCCCGCCACGCCGACGAAGCGAATGTTCAGCGCGTACTTGTTGGCGCTGATCTCCGGCACACAGGCAAGCGAGCGATCGAGCGAGAGGCGCAGCAGCTGGGCGACCTTCGCCGTCGTGAGCATCAGTTGAAAGACGCCGTGCTGCGCGGTATGGCGGCTCATCCGGCCGTTGTCGCGGAGCAGCCGTAGAATGATCGCAAGACCGGAATGGATCGGCAGCAGCGGCGCGAGCCAGCTCTGCAGATCCTGCTCGCGCGCCGGCGCCTCGCGGTTGAGCCAGTGGTGGTAGGCGGGCAGATCGAACTCGCAGGTTCCGCCCGGGATGCCCGCGCGCTGCTTGATCGCCATCAGCCACTCGTTGTCGCGGAGCTGCCCTCCGAGCTTGCCTGTCTGGGCGAGGAGGCTGGCGCTTACCGTGTCGATTTCACCGAGCAGAGCGTCCAGCGTCTGCGCCTCGATGGCCGGGTTGTTCCGCAGAGGTACCAGAAGCTGCCGCTGGCGCTCGAGCTCCTGCAGTATGTCGGTCTTCAAGTCGGCGCGCGCGGCGACGTCGATGATCTCGAACAGCGCCAGCAGCGCCGCGTGATGGTCCTGGGGCGCCGGCTGGGTGGTGAAGAAGAGCGCTCGCCCGTACAGGTCCTCGAGCCGCATCAGCGTGCGGATACGCTCGTTCAGCGGGTGCTCATAGCGGATCAGGTCCATGATGCGACGTTGCCGTGCCGCCATTTTGCCTCAACGACCGGCCACGCGGGGCAGGAGCCGGCGCTCATCGTCGAGCGCGCGAACCCGCTGCGGCGAGTTGGCGATAGCGCTGGTCGAGGCAACGGACCTGCGGCGCGATCTGCGCCGGCGCTCCGCTGTTGTCGAGAACGTCGGCGGCGGCGGCGAGTCGCTGCGCGCGGCCGAGCTGGCTCGCCATGATGGCACGAACCTCCGCTGCGGGGAGACCGCTGCGCGCCATCACGCGCCGTACCTGTTCGTCCTCCGGGCAGTCCACCACGAGCACGCGGTCGATGAGCGAGGCGAGGCCCCGCGTTTCGAGCAGCAGCGGGACCACGACGATGCCGTAGGGTCCGCACCAGTTGCCGATCTCCGCCGCGGCGGCGCGCAGGATGAGCGGATGCAGGATCGCCTCGAGGCGCTTGCGCTCGCCGGCGTCGGCGAACACACGCCTGCGCAGCGCCGCGCGATCGAGCTCGCCCTCGGCCGTGAGGATGCCGTCGCCGAAAGCCGCGCGAATGGCCGTGAAGGCGGGTTGGCCGCGCGCCGACAGCCGATGCGCGAGCACATCGGTGTCGGCCACTTCCACGCCGAGCGCCGCGAACGCTTCAGCCACCGCGCTCTTGCCGCTCCCGATCCCTCCCGTGAGGCCGACCACGTACGCCATCGCCGGCGGATCAGTGCGGCAGGTAGAGCGCCATCAGCGGCCTGCCGAAGAACAGCGCGATCGCTCCGGCGATCGCGAGATACGGCCCGAACGCGAGCGGGATCTGATGATCCCGCCCCTTGAACACGACCAGCCCGATGCCGATCAGGGCGCCGACCAGCGAGGAGAGCAACACGATCAGCGGCAGCATCTGCCAGCCGAGCCACGCGCCCAGGGCGGCCAGCAGCTTGAAGTCGCCGTAGCCCATGCCCTCTTTGCCCCGGAGCAGCTTGAACAGCCAGTACACCGCCCAAAGCGCGAGATAGCCCGCGACGGCGCCGATCACCGCGTCGTGCAGGCTGGCCGCGGTAGGCGCGAGCCCAGCCACGTTGGCGAGCAGACCGGCCCAGGCGAGAGGCAGCGTTATGTTGTCCGGCAGGAGCTGCGTGTCGAAGTCGATGAAGGTGAGCGCGATGAGCGACCACAGCAGCACGCAAGCGGCGAGCCCGGCGGGCGAGAAGCCGAAGCGCAGGGCGGCCGCCGCCGTGAGGGCTCCGGTCAGGATCTCGACCAGAGGATATCGCGGCGAGATCGCCGCGCCGCAGGCGGAGCAGCGGCCGCGCAGGACGAGGTAGCTCAGGACCGGAACGTTCTCGAGCGCGGAGATGCGATGCCCACAGGCCGGACACTGCGAGCGGGGCATCACGAGGTTGTAGGCCGGCTCGTCGGCGACCGGCTCGCCGGCCAGCTCGGCGCACTGCGCGCGCCAGCCCCGATCCAGCATCTTCGGCAGCCGGTGAATGACGACGTTGAGGAAACTGCCGATGCACAGCCCGACGACTGCCGCGATGGAAGCCGCGGCGAGCGGCCCCATCGCTAGCGTCGCCATGTTCGCAATGCGGATCGCCTCAGATAACGGAGCCGAGCTTGAAGATCGGAAGGTACATCGCCACGACGAGGCCGCCGATCACCACGCCCAGGAAGACGATGATGATCGGCTCGAGCAGGCTCGACATCGCCGCCACCGCGTCGTCGACCTCGCGCTCGTAGAAGTCCGCGACCTTGGACAGCATCCCGTCCAGCGAGCCCGATTCCTCGCCGATCTGCGTCATCTGCACGACCATCTGCGGGAAGAGGCCGGTGTTGTGCATGGCGTTGGTGAGGCTCGTCCCGGTCGCCACCTCGGTCTGGATCTTGCGTGTGCCGTTGGCATAGACGGCATTGCCCGATGCGCCGGCGACCGCATCGAGTGACTCGACCAGCGGCACGCCGGCGGCGAACATCGTGGCGAGCGTGCGCGTCCAGCGGGCGATGGTGGCCTTCTCGACGATGCCGCCGACCACCGGCAGCTTGAGGGACAAGCGGTCGAGCATGAACCGGAACGCCTCGGAGCGCCGGTGCAGGAAGAGGAACGCCATGACGGCGCCCACGGCAATCGCAGCCATCAGCCACCAGTAGGCGACGAAGAAGTCGGAGATGGCGATCACGATCAGCGTCGGCGCCGGCAGGTTCGCGCCGAAGTTGGTGAATACCTGCTTGAACGCCGGGATGACCCAGACCATGATGACCCACACCACGACGATGGCCACGACCATCACCGAGATCGGGTAGAACAGCGCCGACTTGATCTTGCCCTTGATAGCGAGGATCTTCTCCTTGTAGGTGGCGAGCCGGTCCAAGATGGCGTCCAGCATGCCCGAGGTCTCGCCCGCGCCGACGAGGTTGCAATACAGCGCGTCGAACTGGCCGGGATGCTCGCGGAACGCCTGCGAAAGGCTCGAACCGGCCTCTACGCGGCCCTTGATGTCCATCATGAGCCGCGCGAACCGCGGGTTCTTGTGCCCGCGGGCGACGATCTCGAAGGACTGCAGCAGGGGCACGCCGGCTTTGAGCATGGTGGCGAGCTGGCGCGTGAAGAACGTGATGTCCTTCTCGTTGACCCTGCTGCCGCCGCGGAACGTCTGCCTCTTGAGCTTGGTGATGCGCACGCCCTGGCGGCGCAGGCTCGATGTGACGACGGCTTCGGAAGCGGCCTTGGTCTCGCCCCGGACGCTGCGATTGTTACGGTCGATGCCTTCCCAGAGATAGGTGTATTCCTTGACCCGGGAATCCCGGCGCTGCGCGACCGCGGTGGTGGTAGCCATGGGCGACTCTCTCGAGCGTTACTCGTTGGTGACCGCCTCGATCTCCTCGAGCGAGGTCACCCCCTGTTTGACTTTCAGTAGTCCCGACTGGCGCAGGTTCTTCACCCCTTCCTTCTGCGCCTGCTCGGCGAGCTCCAGCGCGTTGGCGTTGCGCATGATGAGCTGGCGCATCTCGTCGGAGATCGGCATCACCTCGTAAATCCCGGTGCGGCCCTTGTAGCCGGTGCCCTTGCAGGCGTCGCAGCCGACCGGGCCGAAGGCCTGCCACGAGCCGTCGAGATCCTCTTCGCTGAATCCGACCTGGACCAGCGCCTCGGGCGGGATCTCCTCGGGCTTCTTGCATTGGGTGCAGAGCTTGCGGGCGAGCCGCTGGGCGGTGATCACGATCACCGAGGAGGCGATGTTGAACGCTGCCACCCCCATGTTGGCGAGCCGCATCAGGGTCGCCGGCGCGTCGTTGGTGTGCAGCGTGGAGAGCACCAGGTGGCCGGTCTGCGCGGCCTTGACCGCGATCTCCGCGGTCTCGAGGTCGCGGATTTCGCCCACCATGATGATGTCCGGGTCCTGGCGCAGGAACGCTCGCAGCGCGGTGGCAAAGTTAAGCCCCGCCTTGTCGTTGATGTTGACCTGGTTCACGCCGGGAAGCTGGATTTCCGCCGGATCCTCGGCGGTGGAGATGTTGATCCCCGGCTGGTTGAGGATGTTCAGACACGTGTAGAGCGACACCGTCTTGCCGCTGCCGGTCGGCCCCGTCACCAGGATCATCCCGTACGGGCGCTTGATGGCGTTCAAAAGGATCTGCTGCTGCTCGGCCTCGTAGCCGAGCGCCTCGATCCCGAGCTTGATCCCGGCGGAGTCCAGGATCCGCAAGACGATCTTCTCGCCGTAGAGGGTAGGCAGCGTGCTCACCCGGAAGTCGATGGCCCGGGTCTTGGAGAGCACGAGCTTCATCCGCCCGTCCTGGGGCACGCGCTTCTCCGAGATGTCGAGCTTGGAGATGACCTTGATGCGCGAGGCGAGCTTGTCCTTGATGGCGAGCGGCGGCTGGGCGACCTCCATCAGCTGCCCGTCGAGCCGGTAGCGGATGCGGTAGAACTTCTCGTAGGGCTCGAGGTGGATGTCGGAGACGCCGGCGCCGATGGCATCGACCAGCACCTTCTGCAGGTAGCGCACGACCGGCGCGTCGTCGACGTCGGGGTTGGCTTCCTCGCCTTGCTTCGTGGGGTCTTCGACGTCGATGTCGAGCTCGTCATCGGACACGGCGACGGCGATCTTCTCGGCCGTCGTCTGGACCAGCTTGGCGATCGTCGCGCCGAGCTTGTCGTCCTCGACCACGACGGGATCGACCACGAGGTTGGTCTTGAACCGCACCTCGTCGAGCGCCTGAAGGTTGGCGGGATCCGATACCGCGACGAACAATCGGTTGCCGCGCTTGTAGAGCGGCAGCACGCGCCTGCCGACCGCGATCTTCGCGTCGACGTATTCCTTGTTGATCTGGTCGATGTCGAAGCCCGCCAGATCCATCATCGGCGTGCCGAACGCGCGGGAGGCGAACATCGCGATCTGGGCCGCGGTCATGCGCTTGGCGAGCACCATCTGCTCGACGAAGCCAAGGTTCGCCGATTGCGCCTGGGACTGCATCGCTTCGGCGTCGTACTCCGACAGCAGGCCGTGCTGAACCATGGCCCGGGCCAGGCCGCTGATGGTGCGCGCTGCCGCACTGGTTGCCATATGGCGTTGGTGGGTCTTTTTTGGCGGCTCCGGCCGGTCGAATCCCGACCGGCCGCCCCCCGCTATTCCAGACGCATAAAACTTAACTTATCGATGATGCCTGCTCGCCGCTGGTTTGTAAAGCCGGAGCGGCGCTGCGACCGACTGGCGGCAGCAGTTTTACGACTCGTATGGCACGGTCCTGGACGTGAAGGATTTCGATTGCCTGGCCCGAAAGCCGAAAAGTCGCGCCAGCGGCGGGAATTTCACCCAATTGCTCGAGGATCAGGCCGTTCAGGGTCTTGGGGCCGTCGAGCGGGAATTCGGTGCCGAGCTTGCGGTTGAGGGTGCGCAGCGCCGCCATGCCGTCGACCACGACGCTGCCGTCGGGATCGCGCTGGAAGGTTTCGACGCCGCCGGGCGTCTGCGTCGTGAACTCGCCCACGATCTCCTCGAGGATGTCCTCCAGCGTGACCAGCCCGAGCAGCTCGCCGTATTCGTCGACCACGAGGCCGAGGCGCTGCTGCGTCGTCTGGAACTGCTGCAGCTGCGCGAGCAGCGGCGTTCCGGCGGGAACGAAATACGGAGCGCGCACGACCGTGCGCAGATTGGCCGCATCGAGCTCGCCTGCCTGCTGCAGCCTCAGCACCTGCTTCACGTGGAGAATCCCCACCACGTTGTCGAGCTCCTCCTCGTAGGCGAGAAGGCGCGTGTGATAGCTGTTGACGAGCTGCTCGACCAGCTGCGCCGGCCGGGCCGCCAGATCGACCGCCTCGATCAGGCTTCGCGGCGTCATCACGTCGTCGACCTGCACGGAATCGAGATCAAGAAGGTTCGCGAGCATCGCCCGATGCTTGCCGCGCAGGTACTGGCCCTCGAGCACCAGCGAGCGCAGCTCCTCCTGCGTGAGCGGGGCGTGCGTCGCATCGCCGGGCCGGATGCCGAGCAGCTTGAGCAGCGCCTGGACGAAGAGATTGACGAACCACACTACCGGGGCCGCCATTTTGAGCACCGGCGCCAGCAAGTAGCTCACGAGCGGCGCGATGCGGTCGGCGTGCGCCACCCCGACCACTTTCGGCGTGATCTCCGAAAATATCAGGATCGCGAACGAGATCGCGACCGTTCCGAGGGCCAGAGCCAGCTCGCCTTCGCCGAACAGCCGCTTGGTGATCACCGAAGTGATGGTTGCGGCGGCCGCCGCGACCAGCGTGTTGCCCAGCAGAATCACGCCGAGGAGCTTGTCGGTCTGGCCGAGCAGCGACAGCACCAGCTTGGCGCCGCGTGAGCCTTTCTGTGCCCGATGCCGGAGACGGTAGCGGTTGACCGCCATCATCGCCGTTTCGGCGATCGAGAAGAACGCGGAGGCCAACAGCGTCGCAACGAGCGCCGTGAATAGGCTGCTTAGGGGAATGTCGTCCAAGACGGAAGGACGCTAGCGGTAGCGGACCAGTATTCGGCGCGGCGCTGTCGCTGTCAAGCAAAGCGCCGTGTCATCGCCCGAGAAGCACTTCGAGCACGAATTTGCTGCCCACGTAGGCGAGAAAGAGCAGAGCGCTTCCCGCCAGCACCCACGCGAGCGCCTTTCTGCCGCGCCAGCCGTAGCGATAGCGGCCGAAGATCAGCGCGCCGAACACTATCCAGGCGAGCACCGAGAACACGACCTTGTGTGTGAAGCGCAGCGGCTTGCCGAAGAGCTCCTCGGAGAACAGCGCGCCGCTCACCAGCGTCAGCGTCAGGAGCACAAAGCCGATGTCGACGAGGCGGAACAGCAGGCGCTCCAGCGTCAGCAGCGGCGGCAGCCCGACTCCGGCGGGTTCCGGCAGGCCGCGATGCAGCCTCCTCTCGAGCCCGAGCAGCACGAGCGCCTGAAGCGCCGCGACGATGAACAGCGAATAGGCGACCAGCGCGATCGATATGTGCAGCAGCGCGAACGGCTGGTCGGGAAAGCTCACCTCGTGCGGGTTGGGAAAGAGCGCCGGCAGCGGCGAAGCGACCGCTGCCACCGGCAGCGCCACGGCGAGTATGCCCGGCAGCGCTCGCGTGAGCGAGCCGATCCAGGCGAACAACGCCGTCATCCCGGCAACCGCCGACAAGGCGTTGGCAAAGCTCACGTCCAGACCGGCCGGGCTTATCACTGCCGCATCGACGAGCACGACGTGTCCCGCGAGCGCGGCGCCGGCGAGCCAGCGCGCCGTGAATGCCGAATCGGACGGCGGCGACGTGCTGCGCGGCGCGAGCCGGCCCCATTCCAGCAGAGCCGCGACCAGGTACGCGGCCGGGACCAGCAGGTAGAGTAGAATCATCGTTCTGGTTTTTTGCCCGATCGAGTTTACACCAAGGGCGGAAGCGACTTCGCTCGCGCACCGTCGTGACCGGATCTCATGCTCGACAATCTCACGGCGCGGCTCGGCCGCGTGATGAAGACGCTGCGCGGCGAAGCGCGGCTCACCGACAGCAACATCGGGGAGGCGCTGCGCGAAGTGCGGCTCGCGCTGCTGGAAGCCGACGTCGCGTTGCCGGTGGTGAAGCAGTTCATCGCCGCCGTGCGCGAGAAAGCGGTGGGCCAGGAGGTCTTGGGCTCGCTTTCGCCGGGACAGGCGCTGGTCGGCGTCGTGCACCGGGAGCTCTCCGCGCTGATGGGCGGCGCCGCGGTGCCTCTCGATCTGGCGGCCGCACCGCCGGCGGTGATCCTGCTCGCCGGACTGCAGGGCTCCGGCAAGACGACTTCCGCGGCGAAGCTGGCGCGGCGCGTGCGCGACGACGCGCGCAAGAAAGTTCTGCTCGCGAGCTGCGACGTCTATCGTCCCGCGGCGATGGATCAGCTCGAGACCCTCGCGCGGCAGCTCGACATCGACTGTTTCGCCGCCCCCAGGGACGCGCAGCCCGCGGCGATCGCCCGCGCCGCGCAGGATTTCGCCCGCAAGCATTACCACGACGTGCTCATCGTCGATACCGCCGGCAGGCTGGCGATCGACGAGGCGATGATGCGCGAGATCGCCGAGCTTCATCGCGCTCTGGCGCCGGTCGAGACGCTCTTCGTCGTCGACGCGATGCAGGGTCAGGACGCGGTGAATACGGCGCGCGCCTTCGCCGACGCGCTGCCTCTCACGGGGATCGTGCTGACCAAGCTCGACGGCGACGCGCGCGGCGGCGCGGCGCTGTCCGTGCGGCAGGTCACCGGCGCGCCGATCAAGTTTGTCGGCGTCTCCGAGAAGCTCGACGGGCTGGAGACGTTCCATCCCGAGCGCATGGCCTCGCGCATCCTCGGAATGGGCGACGTGCTCACGCTGATCGAGCAGGCGCACAAGCAGGTCGACGTCGAGCAGGCGAAGGCGTTCGCGCGCAAGGTCAAGTCGGGCAAGGGCTTCGACCTCGACGACTTCCGCGACCAGATCGTGCAGATGCGCAACATCGGCGGCATGCAGGGTCTGCTCGACAAGCTGCCCGGCGAGATCGCGCGCGCGGCGCAGGCTTCGCAGGTCGACGAGCGGGCGATCCGGCGGCTCGAAGCGATCATCACCTCGATGACGCCGGAGGAGCGCGCGCGTCCCGAGCTCCTCAAGGCCTCGCGCAAGCGCAGGGTCGCGGCCGGCGCGGGCGTCTCGGTGCAGGAGGTGAATCGGCTCCTCAACCAGTTCGAGCAGGCGCAGAAGATGATGAAGATGGTCGCCAAGGGCGGCATGCAGAAGATGCTGCGCGGCCTGCGCGGGGGCTTTCCGGGATTGCACTGACGCGGCACCTCGCCTTGCCACGTCGCTCCTTTTCACCGTATAATCAACGTCTTTTTTGTCGGCGGTAGCTCCGCCAAGGACAGTTCATGGTCGTCATCCGGCTGGCGCGCGGCGGCGCGAAGAAGCGCCCATTCTTCAATATCGTGGTGGCCGACTCGCGCAATAGGCGCGACGGGCGCTTCATCGAGCGCGTGGGTTTCTACAATCCGATCGCCGGTGAAGGCGAGGAGGCGCTGAGGGTCGCGCTCGACCGCGTGGCGCACTGGCGCGAACGCGGAGCGAAGCTTTCCGATACCGTCGCCGGACTGGTCAAGCGTGCGGCTGCCGCCAAGCCCGCGGTCTCCGGCGCGACGCAGGCCAACGCTGCCTAAGGGCGCGCAGGGGCGCGAGCGTTCGCGCGTCCTGGCGGAGCGCGCCGACGACAGGCTGGTGGTGATGGGCGAAGTCCTGGCTGCGTACGGTGTGCGAGGCTGGATCAAGATCCGTCCTTTTACCGCTTCGCCCGACGGGCTTGTGCCCTATCGGACGTGGTGGCTGAAAAGAGGCGAAGCGTGGCGAGCGTTTTCCGTCGCGGAGATACGGCGGCACGGCGACGCGGTCGTGGCCAGGCTCGAGGGATTCGCCACGCGCGAGGATGCGGCGCCGTGGCGGGGCGCGGAAGTCGCCGTGCCGCGCTCGGCGCTGCCGGTCGCGGAAGCGGGGGAGGTGTACCTCGGCGACCTCCAGGGCCTCGCCGTGGTCAATCGCCAGGGCGCGACCCTGGGACGCGTTGTTGGCCACCTCGAGACGGGCGTGCACCCGGTGCTGCGCGTCGTGGATGAAGGGAAGCCGCGCGGCGAGGTCCTGATTCCGTTCGTGCCCGGGTACGTCGACGCGGTCGACCTCGCCGCCGGGCGGATCCGAGTCGATTGGCCGGAGGACTAGAGTCGTCGACGGCGGTCGGGAAGAGCGAAAAGATGCGCGTCGAGGTCGTCACGCTGTTTCCCGAGCTGGTGCAGAGCGTGGCGGGCTACGGGATCACGGGTCGGGCGCGCGCGCGCGGACTGTGGACGCTCGGAACGGTGAATCCGCGCGACTTCGCGACGGACCGGCACCGCACCGTCGACGACCGGCCCTACGGCGGCGGCCCGGGCATGGTGATGCTGGCGGAGCCGCTCGACAAGGCGATCGCGCTTGCCCGCGAGAAGCTTCGCAGCGAGGGCGTTGCGCGGCCGCAGACGGTCTACCTCTCGCCGCAAGGTGAACCGTTGCGGCACGAGCGCGTGGTGTGGCTCGCCGAGCAGAACGGGCTGGTGCTGGTCGCCGGGCGCTACGAAGGCGTCGACGAGCGCGTGCTGCAGCGGTCCGTCGATCTGGAGGTCGCGGTCGGTGACTTCGTGGTGTCGGGCGGAGAGCTGCCGGCGATGCTGCTGATCGAGGCGCTGGTGCGGCAGCTGCCGGGCGCGCTCAACGACGCGCAGTCGAGCGTCGAGGAGTCGTTCGTCGCCGGGCTGCTGGACTGTCCGCACTACACGCGGCCGGAGCTCTACGAAGGGCTGGCGGTGCCCGATGTGCTGCTTTCGGGCGATCATGCGAAGATCGCGCGGTGGCGGCTGAAGCAGGCGCTGGGACGCACCTGGCTGCGGCGGCCGGATCTGCTCGCGGCGCGCGGGTTGAGCGGCGAGGAGTCCCGGCTGCTCGAGGAGTTCAAGCAGGAAGCGGCGCCAGGCTAGGCGACGCGGGAGAATGAACGTGCGCGTCAGTCGCGCTGGCTGACCCGCGCCCGACGGATCGAAAGGATGAGACCGATGAGCATCATCGACACGCTGGAGAAGGAAGAGATCGCCCGCCTGGGCAAGACGGTGCCCGAGTTCGCTCCGGGCGACACGGTGATCGTCAACGTCAACGTGGTGGAGGGCGAGCGCAAGCGCCTGCAGGCCTACGAGGGCGTAGTGATCGCCAAGCGCAACCGGGGGCTCAACTCGTCGTTCGTGGTGCGCAAGATATCGAGCGGCGAAGGCGTGGAGCGCACGTTCCAGACCTACTCGCCGCTGATCGCCTCCATCGAGGTCAAGCGCAAGGGCGACGTGCGGCGCGCGAAGCTCTACTACCTGCGCGGCCGTTCCGGCAAGTCGGCGCGTATCCGCGAGAAGCTCGCGCAGCGCGAGGACCGCGAGGAATAGCGCAGCGTCCCGGCAACTCCGAAAGGGCGGCCAGGCCGCCCTTTCTTGTCTGCGGTGACGCGCAGCGGCAGCGTCTGCCGCTGCGCGCCAGTTCCCGGCGGCGCGGCGCGCGTTGGCGCGGCGACAGCCCGGCGCGCAACTTGCATTGCCGGAACAATTAACCGAATATTCCAGCGCCCAGATCCGGTGCATTCCGCCCGCTTGTCGCGGCCATGAAAGCGACGCTGTACGAAGCTCTCGGAATTCCGCAGGCCGCCTCGGACGAGGAGGTGCGCGCTGCGCTGCGCCGGCTCATCCGCAAGTATTACGCGAAAACCCGCGACGGGCAGGGGAACGTCGAAGAGGCGCTGCGCTTCATCAATCACGCGAGCCGCATCCTGAGCGATCCAGAGCAGCGGGATCGCTACGACAAGGAGCTCTCCGTCACGACCGAAGCCGCGGCCGAGGAGCGCATCGCTAACTTCGTGTCCAGCGTCGCCGCCGAGGCCGGCACCGGCACGGCGACGCAGGCCGGCGGCGACGACGCCATCGACGTCGTGATCGACGCCGCCGAGGAGCGCGTGCTGACCGGCGAGACGGAGTCGCTGGGAAAGAACCCGCATCATCCCGGGCTCACCGAGCGCGTGGTCGCGACGTTCGGCCGCACGCTCGCGGGCCGGCTCGCGCTGTGCGCCCTGTTCGTGGGTTTCATCGCCGGCGCGATCGTCTTCGTCACGCCTGCCGATGCCGTGCTGGTGGCGAAGCAGGTCCTCGTCTGGCTCACCGTGAGCCTGCTCGTGCTGGCTCTGATCTACGGCGTCGTGCACGGTTTCGCGCACGCGCGCCGGCGGCGCGCGATTCCCGTGCCGGCTCTGGTGCCGCAGACCGACATCGCGATCCTCAACTGGCGGCGCGAGAAGAGCGTGTTCCTGGGCACCGATGCGCCGCAGGAAGACGCGAGCTGGATTTTCCAGCTGCGGATGGCGGAGCTGGAACGCGCGAAAGCGGGCCGCACGAGCGAGCCGCGCCCCTGGAACCGGCTCGGTGCGCGCCTGTTCGACTACGCCATCTGGGGGCTGATGCTCGCGCTGCTCCTCTCGGAGCTCCACGGCGCGGGCTGGATCGGCGACGAAGCGGCGTTCTGGATCGGGCACCCGCTGTTCGCGCCGATCCTCATCACCGCGAGCTGGATTCCGGTCGAGGCGCTGCTCATCGCCTCGCTGCAGCAGACGCCCGGCAAGTGGCTGTTCGGCGTCTATCTGCAGTTCTCGATCAGCGATGCCTACGCGCGCCGCGACGTGCGTGCCCAGCTGCAACGGGCGCTGCGCCGGGCCTCCCGCGTGTGGTGGCAGGGCATCGCCTGCGGCTTCCCGGTAGCCGCGCCGGTCACGATTGCCGTAGCCTACGAGGTGCTGGCGCAGAACGGCGAGACCGACTGGGATTTCAAGGAGGATTGTCTCGTTACGCACAGCCCCCCGGGTGTGCTCAACACCGTCACGGGCGTCGTCGGCCTCGCGGCGATGCTGTGGCTCTACGGCGTGGCCTGGCACGATCCGATGACGCAGTCGATCGCCAACGTGCGCACCACCGTGCTCTCCTGGCTCCCGTCACGGCCGGCGCTCCTCTCGTACCGCTTCCAGGGCGACATGGGACGCATCGGCACGATCCGCCTTAGTCCGCCCGCCTCGACGGCGCAGCCGGCACCGGTGACGGCGGATGCCGAGCTTCCGGTGAACGATGGCGACACCGCCGCCATCTTCGCCGAGCGCCAGGCGCGGCTCGCGCTGCTTCGCGGCGAGGGCCCGCGCATGCTGCAGGCCGGGAACTGGCGCCGGGCCGCGGAGCTGTGCCGGGCGTGGTCCGACCTCGAGTTCTGGAATCCGGATGCCTGGCGCTGCCTCGGCTACGCTTTGCAGGCGCAGGGCTTTCACCAGGACGCGATCAACGCCTTCCGCAAGGCCGCTCAGTACGATCCCAACGATCGCACGCTCGACGCCGCGATCGAGAAGAGCCAGAAGGGCATTGTCGTCGACTTCCTCAACCGCTATCGCCGTTAGCCGCCCCGCTGACCGGCGCCCTGTTACGACCCTAGAGCGCAGCGAGCCAGAGCGGCAGCGTGACCGTCGCCAGCAGCGTGCCCGTCGTGACCAGCGCAGCCACCGGGCGGCCGCGCCCGGTCATCTGCTCCGCGAGCACGTAGGCCGAGGGCGCGGTCGGCACGGCCGCCAGGATCACCGCGACTTGTAGCAACGGTTCGGGCAGCCCGAAGGCTCGGCCTGCGGCGAGCGCGCACGCGGGAAGGGCGATCAGCTTCAAACCGGTCCAGTAGGCGATCGCGGATACCGGCAGGCCACCCTCCAGCCTGAGCGCGGCGCCGACGGTGAGCAGACCCAGCGCGAGAGAGGCGCCGCCCAGGTTGGCGAGCACGCGATCCGCGACGTCGGGAAGGTGCCAGCCCGCCGCGGCCCAGGCGAGACCGCCGACGCAGGCGATCACCAGCGGATTGCGGGCCAGCGCCGGCAGCACGCGCATGCGTCCTTCGCGCGCAAGCATGCTTACGGCGGCGACGTTGACCACGGGAACGAGCACGCCGACCAGCAGCGTGATCGCGGCCAGTCCCTGCGCGCCCTGGAGGCGCTCGGCGATGGCGAGCGCGAGATAGGTGTTGAAGCGGAAGCCGCACTGGAAGCAGGCCGCGAAATCGCCTTCGGGCAGGCGGGGCACGAAGCGGCCCAGCAACGAGAGCGCGATGCCCGCCAGGGTGAACGCGACCGCGGTGGAGACGAACGGGAGCGCGCTGCCGATCGCACCGGCGCCGTTGGCGAGCGAGCGGAAGAGCAGCGCCGGGAACAGGACGAAGTACACGAGCCGTTCCGTGCCGCCCCAGAAGCCAGATCCGAAGGGGCGAAGCCGCGCGAGCAGCACGCCGACGGCGATCAGCAGAAATTCCGGGAGCAGCACAAGCGCGATGGACATCGCACTCGCTCCGCGGCCGAACGAGCGCGGGTCCTCGTTACGTCGCCGGCTTGGTCGCATCCTCCGGCGCCGTCGCTTCGCGGCGCACCGCCTCCATGTCGAGCCCCATGGCGGCGCCGAGCACCTGGTCCAGCGCGCTCGCCGACAGCGCACCCGCCTGGGCGAAGACGATGATGTTCTCGCGGAAGATCATCAGTGTGGGTATGGAGCGGATGTGGAAATGCGCGGCGAGCTCCTGCTGCTCCTCGGTGTTGACCTTGGCGAACCGCACGTCGGGATGACGCTCCGCAGCCGCGGCGAAGGTGGGCGCGAAAGCCCGGCACGGACCGCACCACGGCGCCCAGAAGTCCACCACCGCGAACGGATGACCGTCGATCGCCGAGACGAAGTTCTCTCTCGTCAACTCGAGCACCGCAGCGGTCGCCATGCGTGGCCTTTCGAAATGAAGCGATGTTTTCGGCGGTGCGGGCGTTGCATCGAGTGCGGCCCGTTACTTCCTCTTGACCAGGAAGGAGAACACGCCTTCCTGCTCGGTGTGCTGCAGCAGCCGGTTGCCGGTGTGCCTCGCGAAGGCTTCGAAGTCGCGCACCGATCCGGGGTCGGTGGCCAGCACGCGAAGGATCTGGCCGCTGCGCATCTCGTTGAGCGCCTTGCGCGTGCGCAGGATCGGAATCGGGCAGTTGAGCCCGCGAGCGTCGAGTTCGCGATCGATCAGGAGCGCGGAGCCCATAACGTTTCTTCTTGCGTCCGATTATAGCAGCCGCCTCCTGACGCACAGGCGACGGCAGCAGCGCTTCACCGGCGCATCTTTTCGAGGAGTGACGAAGTGGAACGACCGGGAAGGAACGGAATCGCTTCGAAGCGTCCGCCCCAGCCGATCACCTCCGCGGCGCCGACGGTGGTGGCGGCGGTGTAGTCGCCGCCTTTGACGATCACGTCGGGACGGCATTCGAGCACCAGCGCGAGCGGCGTGTCCTCGTCGAACTCGACGACCAGGCTCACCGATTCGAGCGCCGCCAGCACCGCGAGGCGGTCCTCCAGCGGATTGATCGGCCGCTCGGCGCCCTTGCCGAGCCGCCGAACCGAGGCGTCCGTGTTGACTCCGACCACGAGCGAGGCGCCGAGCGAGCGCGCCTGCGCGAGGTACGTGACATGCCCGCGGTGCAGCAGATCGAACACGCCGTTGGTGAAAACCTGCGGCCGGGACAGCGTGGCGACCCGGGTCGGCAGCTCCGAGCGCTGCGCGATCTTCGCGGCGAAGGCCGGCTCGGGCCAGCGCGCCGCGCGCGCGCTCATCCCGGCAGGTACTCGAAGACCTTGACGACGCGCTGCACGCCGCTGGTGGTGCTGGCGATGTCGGCGGCCGCGTCGGCTTCGGAGCGCGGCACGAGTCCCATGAGATAGACGGTGCCGCGCTCGGTGACGACCTTCACGTGATTGATCTGGAACTTGTTGGCTTCGACGAAGCGCGTCTTCACCTTGGAGGTGATCAGCGTGTCGTTGGTGCGCGAGTTCATGTCGGTAACCGGGCCGATCGCCAGCTCGTTCTGCACCGCGCGCACCTTCGGAGTCGTGCGCGCGATCTCGGCGATATCGGCTCGCGCCTGCTCGGCGGGGACTTCGCCGGTGAGCAGCACGACGCCGTTGTAGCTCGTCACGTTGATGTGGAAGTCTCCCTTGAAGCGCTCGTGCAGCGTGTACGAGATCTTGTCCTCGATCACCTCGTCGTCGACCTGCGTCCCGGTGGTGCGCGGGTCGGTCGCCACGAGCGCGGTGCCCCCTGCGGCGGCCCCGACGACCAGGGGAACGCATCCCTGGAGCGGCAGCAGCATCACGGCGGCCACAAGGGCGAGGACCCGGTTCCAAGGCTGCCACATCATGCTTCGTCTCCTAACAGGCTGGCGTCGATCGCGTCGCACAGGCAATGAATGGTCAGCAGGTGCACTTCCTGGATGCGCGCCGTGACGTCGTGCGGAACGCAGAGGTGCACGTCCTCCGCGCCGAGCAGTTCGCCGAGCCGGCCGCCGCCCTTGCCGGTGAGCGCGACGATGCGAAGCCCCCGCTCGCGCGCCGCGTCGGCCGCGGCCACGACGTTGGCCGAGTTGCCGGAAGTGGAGATGGCGAGGAGCACGTCGCCCGAGTCGCCCAGCGCCCGCACCTGCTTGGCGAACACCTGAGCGTAGTCATAGTCGTTGGCGATCGCAGTGAGGATCGAGGTGTCGGTCGAGAGCGAGATCGCGGGCAGCTCGGGTCGCTCGCGCTCGAAGCGGCCGACCATCTCGGCGGCGAAATGCTGCGCGTCGGCGGCCGATCCGCCGTTGCCGCAGGAGAGGATCTTACCGTCGGCGAGCAGGCAGTCGGTCATCAGCCCGGCGGCCCGGGCGATGTGCGGGGCCATGGTCTCGGCGGCAGCGAGCTTCAGCTCGGCGCTGGCCGCGAAATGAGCACGGATGCGGCGGGCGACGTCCATCTGCGCCCGAATTGTAGCAACTTAACCGCCGCCGCGATCAATCGAGGTCGATCGAGCGTAGCCACTCGATGCGCTCGTTCGCCAGCTCGTCGAGCGGGACCGCGTCGGAGCGGCACGGCGGATCCGCGGGCAGCCGCGCAAGATAGTGCTCGGCGGCGAGACGCAGCCGCCGCCGCTTGGTCGCGGTGATGCTCTCGGCCGCTCCGCCGAACGCGCGGTTGCGCCGCAGCCGCACTTCGACGAACACCCGCGTGCGGCCATCGCGGGCGATGATGTCGATCTCGCCGCCTCGGCAGCGGTAGTTGCGCCCGACGATGGCGAGACCCTGCGCCGCGAGAAAGCGCGCGGCGAGCGACTCCGCGGCCTCGCCCGGGTTCACGGCCGCGAGTACGGCGTCGGAACGCCGCCGCGGATCACCATCAGTCTGCCTTGGCGGGCGAACACGCGGCTCGCGGTGAGCGTGAGGTGCCCGGTGGCGCCGTCGAGCTCGATGCGTGCCGGCGGCGTCGGGCTCGCGAGCAGCTCCGCGATCACGAAGGCGTCGAGCCCGAGCGCGTAGAGGCGGTCGAGCACCGGATCGCCCATCGGCGCACGGGGCAGGCGGGCGAGCGCGGGGTCGTCCGGCTCCGCGAGCCACGGGATTTCCACGTAGCGCACGCCCTCGAGATCGCGCAGCATTTCCGGCGGGACGCCGTCGGTGACCTGGCTGCTCGCATAGACCGGTCCGGGAGGAAGAAACGACTTGGCCAGCGCCGCGTCGCCGGGACTCACGCACAGGAGTGTGGCGTCGGGCGGACGCGCGCCGAGCTCGCGTCGCAGGACCGCGAGCACATCCGGGTTGGGGTCGAAGCGATAGTCGCGCATCGGCGCGCCGCCGGAGCGCTGCCACGCAGAGGCGAATGCGGAGCGAAACCGCTGCTGAAACGGCGAATCGCCGGTGACGCTCGCCACCGTGCGCACGCCATCGGCGATCGCCTGACGCACGAGCAGCGTGGCATCGCTCTCCACCGAGAGGCCGAGTGCATAGGCTTCCGGGGGCAGCGCCGAGCCGTCGTCGGGCTGATTCAGCGCGAGCATGCGCGGCCGCACGGGGGCCAGCGTGAGAACCGTCTTGAGGTCGTCGCGGGTGAGCGGCCCGACGACGAGCGCCGCCCCCGATTCCGCCGCCGTAGCGAAGGCGGGAAGGACGCCGTCGTCGCCGTGGCCGATCACCTGCACGCGATGGGCGTCGCCCGAGGCGTTGGCCGCGGCGAGAAAGCCCGCCTTCACCGCTTCGGCGGCGCGGCCGTAGAGCGGCGAGGCAAGCGGCAGGACGAGCGCGATCGTGTGGCTCTGCGCAGCGACGCCGCCCGCCGGCATGGGCTCGACCGCGGCAGCGCCGGGCGACTGGGGCACGACCGGCGTCGCGGAGGGCGGTGCAGTCGACGGCGCGGCTTGGGTCTCGACCTGCGGCGGCGGACCGGCAGGCTCGGGCGCGGGGACGATCTGCTGAACCGGCGCGGGGGCGGTTGTCGTGGGCGGTCGCGATCGGGACAATGGCGCGGGACCGGCGCAGCAGCACAAAGCGATCGCCGCGACCATCGGCCAGAGGGCGCGGATGCGGGCGTACGGAGAGGCCATCAGGAAGGAGATCGCCGTGGCAATGGGCGAAACGATGCCGGCGGACGCGCGCACATTATATGTGGTGGCGACACCGCTCGGAAATCTGCGCGATGTCACGCTTCGCGCGCTGGACGTTCTGGCCTCGGTGGATGTGATCGCCGCCGAGGACACGCGGGTGACGTCGAGGCTGCTCGCGCGTCATGGGATCGGCACCCGCATGGTGTCGCTGCACGCGCACAACGAGGCGCGGCGCGCGCGCGAGATCGTGGCGCTGCTCGCGGCCGGACGCAGCGTGGCGCTGGTGAGCGACGCGGGAACGCCGGCGGTGAGCGATCCCGGCGCGAAGCTGGTGCGGAAGGTCGGCGAAGAAGGCTTCGCCATCGTGCCCGTGCCCGGTCCGAGCGCGGCGATCGCTGCCCTCTCGGCATCGGGCGTCGAGGCTCCGCGGTGGCTGTTCTGCGGCTTCCTGCCGGCAAGCCCTGCCGCGCGCCGGACGGATCTCGAGCGCCTGCGCGATCTGCCCTGCGCGCTCGTCTTCTACGAGGCGCCGCACCGGGTCGGGGCGACGCTCGAGGCTCTGGCCGCCGCGCTCGCGCCGGAGCGCGAGATCGTGATCGCGCGCGAGCTCACCAAGCGCTTCGAGTCGATCCATCGCTGCCGCCTCGCCGATGCGCCCGCGTGGCTGGCGACGGACTCCGAGCGGGCGCGGGGCGAGTTCGTGCTGATCGTCGGCGCGCCCCCGAGCGCCGCGCCGGCGCACAGCTCCGAGGCGGGCTGGGACCGCACGCTCGACGTGCTGCTCTCGGAGCTTCCGCTCGCGCAGGCGGTGCGCCTGGCGGCGCAGCTCAGCGGCGCGCCGCGCAAGGCGCTCTACGCGCGCGCGCTGGCCAAGCGCGGAAAGGGTTGAAGGCGCCTTCTTCAGCGCAGCACGAGAACCGGCAGCGTGCCGTGCGTAAGCACCTTGGTCGTCTCGCTCCCGAGCACCAGCGCGGAGATGCCGCGCCGGCCGTGCGACGCCATGCAGATGAGATCGCAGCGGTGTCGGCGCGCGACCGCGATGATCTGGCGATACACGTCCGTCGCCTCGACCAGCACCGTCTCGACCTTCACGCCGGCGGCCGCGCCGACGCGGCGGATCGGCGCGAACAGCGCTTCGGCTTGGGCGCGCTCCTGGCGCGCATGCGCCTCGGCCAACACTTCCGCGGCCGGCCCGAACGTGCCGTAGGGACTCCCCATGAATTTCGGATAGGCGTGGAGCGCCACGACGCTGGCGCCAGTCGCCCGCGCCAGCGCCACGGCATGCTCGACCGCGCGCTGCGAAAGCCGCGAGCCGTCGGTGGGCACGAGAATCTTTCGGTACATACGCGTACTCCCCGGTGGTCGGTCGCCGCAGCAAAGTGTCTCACCGCGGCCCGAGCCTTTCCTTGATCTCGTGCAAGCCCGCTCGCCCGCCCGGCCGGCTTGATCCAGGTCAAGAGCGCCCGCCGGGCCTCGGCTACGATCGTTCGCGACGGGAGATCGGGCGAGCGCCATGAAGACCCTGCGCATCATTCGCGACGAGCACCGAACGCTGGCGGCCGTCCTCCACGGCATGCTGCACATCGTGCGCGACATCGGCGGCCGCGCCACCGAAGCCGATTTCCGCGTCTTGGAGGCGATGGTCTATTACATCGACACGTTTCCGGAGCGCTTCCACCATCCGAAGGAGGATCGCTATCTTTTCCGCGTCCTGAGGCAGCGCGCGCCGCAGGCGGCGCCGCTCCTCGACCGGCTGGAAACCGAGCACCGCGCGGGAGCGGAGAAGATACGCGCGCTGGAGCAGGCGCTGGCGCGCTTCCATGCCGGCGGCGAAGCGGAATTTTCCAATTTCCGCACCGCGGTGGAGGCGTACGCGAAGTTCCACTGGGATCACATGCACGCCGAGGAGAGAGAGGTCCTTCCGCTCGCGCAGAAGCATTTCACCGCGGCCGACTGGAAGGAGATCGACGCGGCATTCGAAGGTCACGCCGATCCGCTGCTCGGCGAGGAGGCCGCGGAGCGCTACGAGGCGCTGTTCAGCCGCATCGTCGCGCTGGCGCCGCCGCCGATCGGCGTCGGTCCCCAACGCTGACCGCCGCCGTCTGCAAGAGGGCCCGGTGCGGAAACGGCGCGAAGGGCGAGGAGTGAACCAGGGGAGCGCCGTCCCGCCCGGGTGCGAGACCTGCTGCAAGCGTTGTGCCAGCGAGGTCGTTGTCGCAGCCGCGCCTGCCGCGCGAGGAAATCCCGAATACACGCGAGCTCGACGCGCGGACTGCTCCATGTAAACCGCCGCAAAGCGTCACCTCGCGGTCGTGACGCGGCATGCGCCGAGCGGGCGCAATCAGACGTGGGTCGGCACGGCGGCGCCGCTCGTTTGCGGCGCGGCGCGATGATGCTCTGCACCGAGCAGCATGTACACTGCAGGTACCACGAACAGCGTGAACAGCGTGCCGATGGACAGTCCGGTGAACAGCACGAGGCCCATCGCATGCCGGCCGGCCGCGCCCGCGCCGCTCGCGATCACCAGCGGGATCACGCCGAACACCATCGCCGCGGTGGTCATGAGGATCGGCCGCAGCCGCACCGCCGCCGCTTCCTCGATCGCTTCGCGTTTCGCGCGTCCGGCGAGCTGCAGCTGGTTCGCGAACTGCACGATGAGGATTCCGTGCTTGCTCACCAGGCCCATCAGCGTCACGAGTCCGACCTGGGTGTAGATGTTGAGCGTGGCCAGTCCCAGGTTGATGAAAATGAGTGCGCCGAACAGCGCCATCGGCACGGAGACCAGGATCACGATCGGATCGCGGAAGCTCTCGTACTGCGCCGAGAGCGCGAGGAAGACGATGATGATCGCGAACATCAGCGTCACGACGAAGCCTCCGGACTCCTGCACGTACTGCCGGGACGGTCCCGAATAGTCGATCTGGTAGCCGCTGGGCGCCACCTCGTTCACCGTCTGGCGCATGAAGTCGAGGATCTGCTTCTGCGATACCGAGGGCGTGTACACGCCCATGATCGTCGCCGAATTGAGCTGCTGGAAGTGGTTGATGCCCTCGGGGACCGTCGTCGTCCTCTCGTGCGCCACGGTCCGGGTGGGCAGGAGCGATCCGTCCGGAGTGCGCAGGTAGTAGTTGAGAATCTGCGACGACGTTAGCCGGTCGACCTGCGCCACCTGCGGAATCACCTTGTAGGAGCGCCCGGCGATCGAGAAATAGTTGACGTAGCCGCCGCCCAGCGCGGCGGACAATGCGGCGCCGATGTCCTGCTGCGTGAGCCCCAGCGTGGTGGCGAGATCGCGGTCGACTTCGACCACGGTCTGCGGCTTGTCGAACTTGAGGTCGGTGTCGACGAAGAAGAAGAGTCCGCTCGATCGGGCCTTCTGCAGCACCGCCTGAGCCACGTCGTTGAGGCGCTCGAACGGCTCGGTCGTCTTGAGCACGATCTGCATCGGCAGCCCGCGCGAGCCGGGAAGCGAGGGAAACTGGAACGCCGCGACCGTGGCGCCCGCTACTGTGTTCCACTTCTGCTGCAGCAGCTGCTGGAGTTGCGTGGCGCTGCGGCTGCGCTGCTCCCAGGGCTTGAACAGCACGCCGCCGAAGCCCTGATTGACCGTCGGAAAGCCGGTGATCTGGAACATCTGATCGTACTCGGGCAGCGACTTCGCGATCGCGAACACCTGGTTGGCGTAGACCTGCATCTGCTGGGGCGTGGCGTCGGGCGGGCCGAGGACCTGGTTCAGAACGATGCCCTGGTCCTCCTGCGGCGCCAGCTCCGACTTCGAGGTCATGAACAGGTAGACCGTTCCGCCGAGCAGGAAGACCCCCATGACCACGATCACGATCCAGGTGTCGAGCACGCTGTGCAGCGCCCTGCCATAGCCGCGGTGCAGCCGCTCGAACTGCCGGTCGAGGAAATGCACGAACCGGTTCTCCTCCTGCTCCGCCTTGAAGATGCGCGAGGTCATCATGGGCGACAGCGTGAGCGCGACGATGCCCGACACCGCGACCGCGCCGGCCACGGTGAACGCGAACTCGGTGAAAAGGGCGCCCGTGAGGCCACCCTGGAAGCCGATCGGCACGTACACCGCGATGAGGACGATGGTCATCGCGATGATCGGCCCGCCCAGCTCCCGCGCGGCGAGCAGCGCCGCCTCGAACGGAGACTTGCCCTCGAACTTCATGTGCCGATCGACGTTCTCCACCACGATGATCGCGTCGTCCACCACCAGGCCGATCGCGAGCACCAGCGCGAGCAGCGTCAAGAGGTTGATCGAGTAGCCCAGAACCAGCATCACGAAGAAGGCGCCGACGAGGGAGAGCGGGATGGCCACCAGCGGTATCGCGACCGCGCGCAGGCTTCCCAGGAAGAGGAAGATCACCACGCTGACGATGATGAGCGCCTGGATGAGCGTCTTCTCGACCTCCGTGATCGAGCTGCGGATGAACTTGGTGCCGTCGTAGACGATCTCGCCGCTGATGCCGTTGGGCATCTGCGCCTGGATGTCGGGAAAGACGTCCTGGACGCGCTTGGCGACGTCGAGCACGTTGGCCTCCGGCGCGACCTTGATGCCGATGAACACCGAGTTGCGGCCGCCGAACGCGGTCGTGAAGTCGTAGTTCTCGGCCCCGAGCACGACGGTCGCGACGTCGCCCAGGCGCACGATCGCCCCGCCGCTCTGCTTGATGGCGAGGTTCTTGAACTCGTCGACGCTGTGCAGGCTGGTTGCGGCGGTGAGGTCGACGCTCACCATCTGTCCCTTGGTCGTGCCGAGCGCGGCGAGGTAGTTGTTGCTCGACAGCGCATTGCGCACGTCGCTGGCCGTCACGCCGTAAGCGGCCATCTTCTGCGGGTCCAGCCAGGCGCGCAGCGCGAACTGCCGCGCGCCGAGAATCTCGGCGGTCTGCACGCCCTCGACCGAGTCGAGCCGGGGCTTGACCACCCGGGCAAGATAGTCGGTGAGGCCGTTGTTGGGCAGCACGTCGCTGAAGAAACCCATGTACATCGCGTCGATCGTCTCGCCGACCTGGACCGACAGGACCGGCTGCTGCGACTCCGGCGGCAGCTGATTGCGCACCGAAGCCACCTGCGTGTTGATCTGGGTGAGCGCCTTGTTGGAGTCGTAGTTGAGGCGCAGCGTCGCCTGGATCGTCGACACCCCAGTGGAGCTGGTCGAGGAGAGGTAGTCGATGCCCTGGGCCTGTGCGATCGCCGCCTCAAGAGGCTGGGTGATGAAGCCGGCCACGGTCTCAGCGTCGGCGCCGTAGTAGGCGGTCGACACGGTGACCACCGCGTTCTCGGTGCGCGGGTATTGCCGCACCGTCAGGCTCGTGACGGCGCGCGCGCCGAGCACCAGGATCAGCAGGCTCACGGTGGTCGCGAGCACCGGCTTGCGGATGAAGAGGTCGGTGAAGTTCATGTCGGCCTGGCCGGGTGCTCGCCGCCCGTCATTGCTCCTGCGGCGTCGGGTTCGGATTGTTCAACGGCTCGACCGAGTTGTTGATGACGACCGGCGTGCCGTTCTTGAGCTTGAGCTGGCCGCTGGTCACGATCTGCTCGCCCGGTTCGATGCCTTTGACGATGGCGACCTGATCACCACGGGTCGCCCCGGGAGTGACGAAGACCTGCTGCGCGGCGAGCACGGGGTTGCCTTTCTCGTTCTTCTTCTCCGAGGGCCTGAGCACGAACACCGTGGTGCCGTAGGGGTTGTAGGCGAGGGCGGTGCGCGGCAGCGTGATGTAGCGCTGCTCCTGGCCGGAGTTGACCGTGACCGTGGCGAACATCCCGGGCAAAAGCTGGCCCTTCTGATTGTCGATCGTCGCCTCGATCTGCACATTGCGCGTGCTCGGATCGACCTTCGGGTTGATGGCGTTGACCTTGCCGTCGAACGTGACGCCTTTGTAGGCGTCGGTCGTGAGCGAGACCTTCTGTCCGAGCGCGACCTGCGGAAGCTGCTGCTGGGGAATGTTGAAGTCGACGTAGATGGGATGAATGGTCTGCAGGGTGACGAGCTTGTCGCCGGCGTTGAGATACTGGCCGGGATTGACAATCGTGATGCCCACGCGCCCTGCGAACGGGGCCCGGATGGACTTTTTTTCCACGAGCGCGCTCTGCTGCGCCACCTGCGCGCGCTTGGTTTTCAGATCGGCCGCGTCGGTGTCGACCTGCGCCTTGCTGATGACTTCGGCGGCGAGCTGCGCCTTGTCGCGCTCGTAGACCGTGGCGGCGAGATCGGCTGCGGCCTCCAGCGCGTGGAGCTGGGCGATGTCGGAATCGGCGTTGAGCTGGGCGAGGACCTCGCCGGCTTTGACGTCCTGCCCGGACTTGAAGTTGATGCTCCGCACGAGTCCCGCGACCTCGGTCGTGACGTCGACGCCGCGAACAGCGCGGAGCGTCCCTACCGCGGAGAGCTGGGGCTGCCAGTCCTGGTACTCGGCCTTCATGGCGCTGACCGTCGCCGGCGGCACGGGCGCCGAGGCCATGTACTTGCGCATCATGTAGCCCTTGAACCAGTTGAACCCGACGATCCCGCCCAGCAGCACCGCGACGGCCACCAGCATGATCACCATGCGTTTTTTCATCGAAGGAAAGCTCCCGTTGGTATTCTTGGCGGGCCCTTGCTGCGGGCGAGCGAGCCTACTTCGTGCCGAGTTTCTCCGCGGACGCGGCCTGCTCCCGGTTCCACCAGCCGCCCCCGAGCGCCTGGAACAGTGCGGCCGTGTCAGCATAGCGGTTGCCCTGCACGCGCACCAATGCGACGCGTGCGAGCGCGAACTGGCGCTGCGCGTCCAGGAGCGCCAGATAGCTCGTTCCTCCGAGCTCGTATTGCTTGCGGGTGAGCTCGAGCCGGTCGCGCGCCAGCGCCTCGGCGTCGGCCTGCGCCCTCACCGTGCGCGCGTCCTCCTCGAGCGCGCGCAGCGCGTCGGCGACGTTGCGGAAAGCCTGCAGCACGGTCTCCTGATACTGCCCTTGCGCCGCGTCGTAGGCGGCGATCGCAGCGCGGCGCTCCGCCTGGAGCTCGCCGCCGCGGAAGATCGGCTGCAGCAAGCCCGCTCCTATGCTCCACAGTCCCGGGCCACCGAACAGGTTGTGAAGCTGAAGGGCCTCGACGCCGACACTTCCGCTGAGCGTCACCTGCGGGTAGAGGTTCGCGGTCGCTACGCCGATCTGCGCGCTCGCCTGGTGCAGCAGCGCTTCCGCCGCGCGGATGTCGGGGCGTTGCCGAGCCAGTTCCGAAGGCAGGCTCACGGGCAGGTCCTCGGGAAGATGCAGCGTATCGAGATTGAACTCCGGCAACGCGGCTTCGCTCGGCAGGCGACCGGCGAGGATGGCGAGCTGATGGCGCACCTGCGCGAGGTTTGCTTCCAGCGGAGGGATGGTCGCCTCGGTCTGCGCTGCCTGGCTCTGCACGGCGACGAGATCGAGTCGGGCGACGCCGCCGAGCTGATACTGCCGTTGGACCCGCTGCACCACTTCCTGCTCCGCCGCGAGAATGTCGCGCGTCGCCTTGATCTGCGCGCGCAGCGACGCTTCCTGGATGGCGGCGGTGACGATGTTCGCGGTCAGCGCGAGATGCGCGCCCTCGAGCTGGTAGTCCTGGTAGTCGACCGCGGCCTGCAGCGCCTCGAGCTGCCGCCGATTGCCGCCGAAGAGGTCGAGCATGTACGACACGTCGACGGACGCGTTGTAGAGATTGAACAGCGTCGCCCCGGGCGCTCCGAACGCGGCGTTCGAGACTTTTTCGCGGGTCGCGGAAGCGTTGGCGTTGACCGCAGGATAGAGCAGCGCCCCGGTACGGGCAGAGAGGTTCTCCTGCGCCTGACGCAGCGTGGCGCGGGCCGCCGCCAGCGTGGGGCTGGTGGCGAGCGCCTCGCCGATGAGGCGCTCGAGCGGCTCGGAACGGTACAGCGACCACCACTGCGCCGACAGTTCGGCGCCGGACACGAAGCGCTGCGCCGCGCCGCCGCTTCCGGGCGCGGAAGCCGTCTCCGCGGGCAGGGGCGTTTCGGTGTACCGCGCCGTCGTTGGCGGCTGGGGCCGTTGGAAGTTCGGGCCGACCATGCATCCCGCCAGCAGTACGGCGGTCAGCGCCGCCAGCGCGATACGCCGCGAGAACACGTCCAATCGCTCCTCTTCGCCGCTCGTTTTTCGAGGCCCGCTTTCAAAGAGCTCCCGGCGCGGGACCTGGTCGGTCGGACCGTTGCAATTCTTACAAGGCATCCGTCACGCCACTGCAACGGGGCGTTCAGTTCCAGACCCGCGCGGAGGCGCAATGTTCCATGCGTCGGTCGCACGCATGGCCGCGACTGCGCGTTCCGACGGTGGGGCCGCGCACCGTGCGTGGATGCGACGGCAATTCTACAGGGTCGTTTCCGACCGAGCAGCATGGTTGGCGCCGGCGCAGAATCGCGGAGCGCGCCGGTCGCTTGCCTTCGCCGGGCTCTTCGCCGCGTCGCTCCTCGCGCACGTGTCCTTCGGTCCCGTCGCCTACAACGAAACGCGCGCTCTCACCTCGACCCGCCCGTACCTCGAGTTGCGCTCGCCGCCAGTGCTCTCGATGCGCGCGCTCGACGCCTATCGCCGGTTGGTCGCGAGCGCGGGCATCGGGAACTGGGCGACGCGCCACCGTAACGGCCCTGCGAGCGGGATCGAGACCGAAGATCGCTGACTGCGGTCGGCGGAAGTGGGCCCGGCTGGACTCGAACCAGCGACCAAAGGATTATGAGTCCTCTGCTCTAACCGACTGAGCTACAGGCCCGCGCGACGGTGCAAGCTCGTGGAGCGGACTTCGGTGGGCGTCGCCGGCATCGCGGAGCATTATAGCGAACGCCGTCGCGCGGTCGTTGCTCGGGCGCGTGACGGCGGCGGGCCTGCTAGACTCCGCGCAACCGAAAGCTCGTCGATGACGCTCGCCATCGCTCCCGGGCACTATCTCGCCCCGCTGCTCGCGCCACAGTCGGTCGCGCTCGTCGGCGCGTCGGAGCGTCCCGATTCGCTGGGGCGCGTCGTCTACGAGAACCTGCTCGGCGCCCCATTCAAGGGCGAGCTCTTCGCCGTGAATCCCAACCATGGGAGCGTGCTGGGCCGTCCGGCGTTCGCCTCGCTGCAGGCGATCGGCCGCACGATCGATCTCGCCGTGATCTGCGCGCCGCCAGAGGCGATCCCCGGCATCCTCGACGGCGCGCAAGGGCGGCTGCGCGCCGCGGCGATCCTGTCGAGCTCACCCGACGCGCCGTTGGTCGCCGAGCGGCGATGGCGGCACGAAGTCAGCGAGCGCGCGCGCGCCGCAGGCGTGCGCCTGCTCGGTCCCCAGACGTTCGGCGTGATCCGCACGCCGCTCGGGCTCAACGCCACGTACGGCGCGATCGCGGCGCTGCCCGGAAGGCTCACGCTCATCTCGCAGTCCGGCGCGATCGCTATGGCGCTGCTCGACTTCGCGCGCACCGCCGGCATCGGCTTCGCTTCGGTGATCGCCCTCGGATCGGGCGACGACGTATACACCGGAGAGCTGCTCGAATTCGCGCTGGCCGATCCGGACACCGACGGGATCCTGCTTTACCTCGAGACGGTGCGCGACGCGCGCCGCTTCATGTCCGCGCTGCGCGCGGCAGCCCGCACCAAGCCCGTGGTGGTGCTCAAGGCGGGTCGCGGCGAGGCGCTCGCCGCGGGCAGCGCGCCGTCTGCGGACCTGGTCTTCGATGCCGCGGTGCGGCGCGCCGGAACGGTGCGGGTTCAGAACTACACCCAGCTCTTCGCCGCCACCCGGGTGCTCGCCGAGGGACGCGTGCCGCGCGGCAATCGCCTCGCGATCCTCACCAACGGCCGTGGGCCCGGGTTGCTCGCCGCCGATCGCGCCCGCGAGGCGGGCGTGGCGCTGGCGAGCTTTACGCGCGAGACCAAGGCCGCGCTGGCGCGGCTGCTGCCGGCCGGATCGCGCCTGGGAAACCCGGTGGACCTGCGCGGCGAAGCGCCGCCGGAGCGCTTCGCCGCCGCGCTGCGCGTGGTCCTCGGCGATGCCAACGTCGACGCCGCACTCGTCATGCATGTCGCCACGCCGGCCGCGCCGCCGACCGATGCGGCGCGTGCCGTCGCCTCCGCCGCCAAGGGCGCGAGCAAGCCGCTCTTCGCGGCGTGGCTCGGCGCGGTGGCCCGTCCCGAGGCCGGCGCCGCGCTCGAATCCGGAGGGCTCGCGAACTTCTACACGCCGGAGAACGCGGTCGAGGCGTTCTCCTTTCTCGCCGCCTACCGGCGCAATCAGCTCTGGCTGCTGGAGGCGCCGCCGCCGCAGGCCGAAGTCGCGCGGCCCGACATCGCCGCCGCCGAGCGCATCCACCTGCGGGCGCGCGGTCGCGGAACGAGCGTGCTGCCCGCGCGCGAAGCGCGCGCGCTGCTCCGCGCATTCGGCATTTCGCTGGCGCCGACCGCGGCAAGGCGCCGAGCTCACGCGCATTCCGCCGTGGACGTCGGGATCTACCGGGATGCGGTGTTCGGTCCGGTGATCACGCTGCGCGCCGCGCATTCGACCGGCACTCCGGAACTCATGCTGCCGCCGCTCAACCGCAGCCTCGCCGGCGATCTCGTCGATGCAGTGTGCGGCCCGCTGGCGGCTGGCGAACGCGACGGGCTGGTGGCGCTGCTGCTCGCCGTTTCCACGCTCGTGTGCATGCTTCCCTGGGCGGCAGAGATCGAACTGCAAAGGGTCGCGGCGGCGAAGGGCAGAGCGCGACCTCTGGGCGCTCGAGTGACGATCGACCTCGAGCGCGGCCCCGGGGTTCGCGGCTACCGCCACATGGCGATCCATCCCTACCCGGTTGAGCTTGAAACGACGCTCGCGATCAAGGGCGGGCGCACGCTGCGCGTGCGGCCGATCCGTCCGGAGGACGCCGCCGCGGAGCGCGCCTTCGTCGCCGGCTTGTCCGACGAGAGCCGGTATCGCCGCTTCATGCACCATCTGCACGATCTCACGCCGCAGATGCTGGCGCGGTTCACCCAGGTGGATTACGACCGCGAACTGGCGCTCGTGGCGCTCGCCGGAAGGCCCCGCGCGGAGAAGATCGTGGCGGTGGCGCGCTACGTATCGAATCCCGACGGCGAGAGCGCCGAGTTCGCGATCGTGGTGGCCGACGCGCTGCACGGGCGCGGACTCGGCCGCGGGTTGATGCGGCTGCTGATAGGCTGCGCGCGACGGCGCGGCTTCCAGCGCCTGATCGGCAACGTGCTGGCCGCCAACGGTCCGATGCTGAAGATGATCGCCGGGCTGGGATTCGAAACGCGCTCCGATCCGAACGATCGCGAGCAGGTCATCGCAACGCTGGAGCTCGCCGGCCCCCGGCGGGCGCGGGCCAAGGAAAGAAACGGGGCCGGTTGAGGCCCGGCCCCGCGAGCTGGCATTCCGCGGTGCGAATGGATTCGCACCTAGCGCATCAACCCTCGCCTTCGAGAAAGCTCCGCAGCTTCTCCGAGCGCGACGGGTGGCGGAGCTTGCGCAGCGCCTTGGCCTCGATCTGGCGGATGCGCTCGCGAGTGACGTCGAACTGCTTGCCGACCTCCTCCAGCGTGTGGTCGGTGTTCATCTCGATGCCGAAGCGCATGCGCAGCACCTTGGCCTCGCGCGGCGTGAGCGTGTCGAGCACGTCCTTGCAGACGTCGCGCAAGCTGGCGTTCACCGCGTGGTCGACCGGCGCCACCGTGCTCGCGTCCTCGATGAAGTCGCCCAGGTGCGAATCGTCGTCGTCGCCGATCGGCGTCTCCATGGAGATCGGCTCCTTGGAGATCTTGAGGATCTTGCGGATCTTCTCTTCCGGCATCTCCATCTTCTCGGCGAGCAGCGCCGGATCGGGCTCCTGCCCCGTCTCCTGCAGGATCTGGCGCGAGATGCGGTTCATCTTGTTGATCGTTTCGATCATGTGCACCGGAATGCGGATGGTGCGCGCCTGGTCGGCGATCGAGCGCGTGATGGCCTGCCGGATCCACCACGTGGCGTAGGTCGAGAACTTGTACCCGCGGCGGTATTCGAACTTGTCCACTGCCTTCATGAGCCCGATGTTGCCTTCCTGGATCAGATCGAGGAACTGCAGCCCCCGGTTGGTGTACTTCTTGGCGATGGAGATCACCAGGCGCAGATTCGCTTCGGTCATCTCGCGCTTGGCCTTGCGGGCCTTCGCTTCGCCGGTCGACATCTGCTTGTTGATCTCCTTCAAGTCCTTCAAGGGGATCATCACGCGCTTCTGCAGGTCGAGGAGCTTCTGCTGCTGCTCGACGGTGGCCTGGCGGTACTTGGCGAGCGATTCGCTGTACGAGTGATCCTGCGCGATCTCGCGGTCGATCCAGCGCAAGGAGGTCTCGTGCTCGGGGAACTTCCTGATGAAGTCGGGCCGAGGCATGCCGCCCTTGTTCACCACGAGGTCCTGGATCTTGCGCTCGATCTGGCGGATGTTGTCCACCTCGCAGCGCACGCTGTCGCACAGCCGCTCCACCTGGCGCGCGGAGAAGCGGATCTTCATCAGCTCGGCGGAGATCTTTTTCTGCAGCTCGAGATACTTCGGCGCCTTGTGGCCGTCCTTCTGCAGCACGCCCAGCATGCGCGTGTAGAGCCTGCGGATGACGTTGAAGCGCTCCAGCGCCGCGACCTTGAGCCGCTCGAGGTTCTCGGCGGCGATCGCGCCGGCGTCGCCCTCGTCCTCGTCTTCCTCGAGCTCCTCGTCGCCCTCGTCGAGGGCTTCGAGCTCCTCGTTGAAGTCCATGAGCCCGTCGACCACGTCGTCGATCTTGAGCTCGTCCTTCTCGATCTTGGCGGCGAGCTCGAGGATCTGAGCGACCGTCATCGGGCAGGCCGAGATCGCCATGATCATGTGCTTCAGGCCCTCCTCGATCCGCTTGGCGATCTCGATCTCGCCCTCGCGGGTGAGGAGCTCGACGGAGCCCATCTCGCGCATGTACATGCGGACCGGGTCGGTGGTGCGGCCGAACTCGGAGTCGAGCGTCGAGGCGGCCGCTTCCGCGGCTTCCTCGTCGACGTCTTCAACCGCCGCAGAAGGCGCGGCTTCCGACATGAGCAGCGTCTCGGCGTCGGGCGCCTCGTCGTAGACCTGGATCCCCATGTCGTTGATCATGGAGATGATGCCCTCGATCTGTTCGGCGTCGAGGATGTCGTCCGGAAGATGGTCGTTGATCTCGGCGTAGGTGAGATAGCTTCTCTCTTTGCCGAGCACGATCAGGTTCTTGAGCCGGGTCTTGCGCGCCTCGGCCTCCGCTGGCGTGAGCTCGACCTTGCGCAGCTCCACGCCGCCGTTCTTGCCGCTCTTCGCCTTGCCCTCGGCAAGCGCCTTTTCCTGCCGGCGCGCGGAGAGCCTGGCCGCGATCTCACCGGCGGTAGGCTTGCCCGCCGGACCCGCGACGAGCTTCGGCACCGCCGGCGCGATGGCGACCTTGGCCCCGTTTCGCGGCGGCTTGGTCTCGATCCGGGGTGCGGCCTTCGGCGGCGCCTTGCCCGCTGCAGGCATCCGCGCCTTGTCGCGGGCCGGCGTGGCCGGCTTGGGCGTCGCCCGGGCCAGCGCCTTGGTCTGCGGCCGCTTGCGCCCGGGCGCCGCCGATGCCAGCTTGGTCCCGCGCTTGCGCGGTACAGCCTTGCCCCGACGCGCCCGCGTCGGCTTCGTTGGACGGCGAGCCGCGGGCTTGGCGCGCAAGGCCTTCCGCGCCGGACGCGCCTTGCGCCTGGCCTTGGCGGACTTCCTGGCAGATTTCGTTCGCTTGGACATGATCATCCCGTCGTGGCGCGCCGTCGCGGCGCGCGGTTGCCGTTCATGATCCCAAGGTGGGGGCGCCTTGGAAAAACCGCAAAGTATAACACTCGCCTGGTCGCGATGACCCGGGCCTCGCGCCTCAGGTCCCGCCCCCCAACCGGCTCTGCACCAGCCGCCGCTGGCGCGCGCGTTCGACCTCTTCCGGCGCCAGATCGATGCCGGGCGCCGCCTCCTCCGCCATACCGGATCGCTTCCGTCGGAGGATCCAGTAATGTCTGACACCATCGAGCAGCTGAGTTTCCACCGCTTCGCCACTGAGACCCTCGTTCTCTGCCGCCGTCAGCGCCGCGACCAGCACCGTTTCATGGGGGCTGGCCGCAAAGTGCTGCATGACGCCCGGAGTGCTGATCGGCCCTTGACCGTGGGAGCAGAAGTCGACCAGCGCGGCCAGCGCCGCGCTCTCGGCGTCCGCGCCATCGGGGCGCGGCACCGCGACCTTGCGCGCCAGCGCGGGCTCGGCCAGAACGCACTTGATCAGGTCCCGGACGAGCGACGGCGCGGCGCGCTCGGCGACCGCCGGCCGTGGCTGCTCGGCTGGCGTTTGGCCGCCAGGCAGCAGGCCCGCGAGCTCGCGCTCGGAAAGACCGGCCATCTCGCCGATGCCGCGGCGGAGCAGCGCCGAGAGCACCGGACCGCTCAGGCTCGCCAGCAGGGGCTTGGCGGCGGTGACGAGCGCCGCGCGCGCTTCTGCCGACCGCGACGGGAAGCGCCGCGCCAGTTCGGCGAGCAGGAAATTGGAGAGTGGAACGGACGCGTCGAGCAGGGCCTCGAAGGCTTGCTTTCCGCGGCGGCGCACCGCGTCGTCCGGGTCTTCGCCCTCGGGAAGGAAGAGAAAGCGCGCTTCCTTGCCGTCGGAGAGCACGGGCAGGGTGTTCTCCAGCGCCCGCCAGGCGGCGCGCCGGCCGGCGTCGTCGCCGTCGAAGCAGAAGACCACGGTATCGGTGATCCGGAAGAGCTTCTGGGCGTGGATCGGGGTCGTGGCCGTGCCGAGAGTCGCCACCGCGTAGTCGATGCCGTGCTGGGCCAGCGCGACGACGTCCATATAGCCTTCGACCACGATCACCTTACCGGCGGCGCGGATCGCCGGCCGGGCCTGAAACAGGCCGTACAGCTCGCGGCCCTTGGAAAAGAGCGGCGTCTCCGGCGAATTGAGGTACTTCGGCTCCCCGTCGTCGATCACGCGTCCGCCAAAGCCTACGACGTGCCCGCTCGCGTCGTGGATGGGAAACATGATCCGGTTACGGAACCGGTCGTAGCGCTTGCCGCCATCGGCCGCGATCACCAGCCCGGCCGTCTCCAGCGACCGACCGGTGTAGTTGTCGAAAGCGTGGGCGAGCGGCTGCCATTCGTCGGCCGCGTAGCCGATCCCGAACCGCGCCGCGACGGCCCCCGTGAGTCCGCGCTCCCGCAGATACGCGATCGCCGGCGGCGAATCCTTGAGCGTGCTGCGGTAGAACCTGGCCGCGTGCAGCAGCACCCCCGCCAGATCCTCGGACTGCTCGCGCCGGGCCTCGGCGACCGCAGACGAGGTTCGCGGCACCTCCAGACCGGCGTCGCGCGCGAGCTCCTCGACCGCATCGGGGAAGGACTTGGCGCCAAACTCCATCAGGAAGCCAATCGCGGTGCCGTGCGCTCCGCAGCCGAAGCAGTGGTAGAACTGCTTGCCGGGGCTGACGGTGAAGGAGGGGGTTTTCTCGCTGTGGAAGGGACAGCAGGCGACGTAGTTGGCGCCCGCTTTTTTCAGCGGAACATGGCGATCGACCACCGCGACGATGTCGGTCCGGGCCAACAGCGTCTGGATGAAATCGTTGGGGATCATGGGCTTGGCTGTCGCGGACCACGAACCGGACGCCGCGGTCGCGGGCCCATGAACACATTATAGGCGAGGTTTCTACCGCCGCCGGCGCAGCCCGGCGGAGCGCGTTTCAGCGCCCGAGCCGGGACTTCACGCGGGCTGCGACGTGGGTCATGTCGGCGCGGCCGGCAAGCTCGCGCTTGAGCGTGCCCATCACCTTGCCCATTGCCGCCGGCCCGGTAACGCCGGCGCCGGCGATGGCGTCGTCGATGTGCCGGTCGAGCTCGGCGTCGGAAAGCCGTTCCGGGAGGTAGCCCTCGAGCACCGCGATCTCCGCGCGCTCGGCCGCGGACAGCTCGGGGCGTCCGCCGGCGTCGAACTGCGCGATGGACTCGCGCCGCTGCTTGATCATCCGGTCGACGATGGCGCTCACGTCGGCGTCCGAGAGCTCCACCCGCTCGTCGACCTCTTTCTGCTTGATCGCCGCGAGCAGCAGCCGGATGGCGGACAGACGCGCAGTCTCCTTGGCGCGCATCGCCGTCTTCATGTCTTCGGTAATCTTGGCTTTGAGCGTCATCGAGCGTTCCTGGAAACACGAACGGGGCGTATGGATCGCCCCGTGACGGTTTTTGAATTGGGCCGTGTTAACCGGCGCGCAAGCGCCGGTTCAACGCGGCCAGTTATTGCGTCAGGCTTCTGCGACCAAACGTGTGGCGCGACGCGCGCCAACCTGACGCAATAAGCACTAATAGAGTTTCGGCGGCAGCTGCTGGCTGCGCAGGCGCTTGTAATGCCGCTTCACGGCCGCGGCCAGCTTGCGCTTGCGTTCGGCGGTCGGCTTTTCGTAGAACTCGCGGGCGCGCAGCTCGGTCAGCAAGCCGGTCTTTTCAATGGTCCGCTTGAAGCGGCGCAGGGCCACCTCGAACGGCTCGTTTTCACGAACGCGAACTCCCGGCATGAATGACCTTTGCTCCAGGCGAGTGATGAGTAGCCCAAAAGTATAGCAGCCGGCGCCCGAACGGGCAAGGAAGGCTATACTTTTCGACTCATTTCCGCTTTTCGGACCCGGCCTGCCGTGAAAGTTCTCGGCATCGAAACCTCATGCGACGAAACCGGTCTCGCGCTCTACGACAGCGCCCGCGGACTGGTCGCGCACGCCCTGCATTCTCAGGTGGCGTTGCACGAGGCGTACGGCGGCGTCGTTCCCGAACTCGCCTCGCGCGATCACATTCGCCGGGTCGTGCCCTTGACCGAGCGGGTGCTCGCCGACGCGGCTTGCGCCCTGGCGGATCTCGACGGCATCGCTTTTACCGAGGGTCCGGGGCTCGCGGGCGCGCTCCTGGTCGGCGCCAGCATCGCCAACGCGCTCGCCTTTGCGCTCGAGAAGCCCGCGGTCGGCGTGCACCATATGGAGGGCCACCTGCTTTCGCCCCTGCTGAGCTCGCCGCGGCCGCAATTTCCGTTCGTCGCGCTGCTGGTTTCCGGCGGGCACAGCGAGCTCTACGAAGTTCGCGGCGTCGGCGGGTACCGATTGCTGGGGCAGACGCTGGACGACGCCGCCGGCGAAGCGTTCGACAAGACGGCGAAGCTGCTCGGGCTTCCCTATCCGGGCGGTCCGGCGCTGGAGCGACTGGCCACCGAAGGAAGGCCCGGCGCGGCGACGCTGCCGCGCCCGATGCTGGCGAGCGGCGATCTCGACCTTTCGTTCAGCGGCCTCAAGACGGCGGTGTCGACGCTGTCGCACAAGGCGCCGCTGTCCGATCAGCGCAAGGCGGATCTCGCGCGCGCCTTCGAGGAGGCGATCGTCGACGTGCTGGTGGCCAAAGCGATGGCGGCGCTCGACGAGACGGGACTCGAGCGCCTGGTCGTCGCCGGCGGTGTCGGCGCCAACCGGTTACTCCGCCGCCAATTGTCGGCCGCGTCAGCGCGGCGAGGCGCGGAGCTCTACTTCCCCGAGCTCGAATTCTGCACCGACAACGGCGCCATGATCGCGCTGGTGGGCGCGCTGCGACTCGACGCCGGCACCGCGGCGCATTACGCCTTCTCGGTCAAGCCACGCTGGCCGCTCGAATCGGTGCTCCGAGTCGCGAGCGCGGCGCGGTAAGCGGCGCGGCCGCCACTTTGCGGCATCGCCGCCACGCCGCCGATCAGGCTCCGAACTTCGGCTCCTTGCCGGTAGCCAGACGCTGAATGTTGGCGCGATGGCGCCAGCACATGAGCAGCGCGATCGGAACGAGCGCCCAGGCTTGCGGGACGTTTCCGAGCAGATAGAAGGCGAGCGGCGGCGCGGCGAGCGCCGCGGCGAGCGAGGCGAGCGAGGCCATGCGAAAGAGCGCGGCGAACGCGATCCACACCACGAGTACCGCCGCGCCGAGCTGCCCGGCGATCGCGAAGGCGACACCCGCGGCCGTGGCGACACCCTTGCCACCCGAGAAGCCGTGGAACAGCGGATAGAGGTGGCCGAGGAACACGGCGATCGCCGCGCCCGCGGCCGCGAGCGCGGGCTCGCCCCAGCTCGCGCCCAGGCGGCCGGCCGCCCACACGGCGAGCGCGCCCTTCGCCGCATCGCCGGCGAGCGTCAGCGCGGCCGCCGCCTTGTTGCCGGTGCGCAGCACGTTGGTCGCGCCGGGATTGCCCGAGCCGTAGCTGTGGGGATCGGGCAAGCCGAACAGCTTGCTCGCGACCACGGCGAAGGATACCGAGCCGACGAGATAGGCGCCGGCGACGACGGCGAGCGTGGCGAGCGACGTATTCATCTACAATGCCGCTTGCGCGCGCAAGCGAGCGGCCAAGTCTAGCAAAGCCCCTTCCCGCCGGTGAATACGATCTTCGTTTCCGAGCTGCGCGTCGAGACGCGGATCGGCGTCTACGCCTGGGAGCAGCACCTGTCGCAGCCGCTGGTGATCGACCTCGAGCTCGCGCTTCCGTCCGCACGCGCATTCGCAAGCGACGATTTCGCCGATGCGCTCGACTACGCCGCCGTGGTCCGCCGCGTCCAGACGTTCGCCGCGGACCATTCACACAAGCTGCTCGAGCGCTTTGCCGAGGCGCTCGCCGACGTGCTGCGCGCCGAGTTCGGCTCGCCATGGGTACGCGTGAGGGTGGCGAAGCTCGCCCCCGTGCCGGGCGTGAAGCGCCTCGGCGTGGCGATCGAGCGCGGCGAGCGTTGACCCGGGTGCTGCGGCCGGCCTGGTGCAGCCCGCCCGAGGATACCCAGCACCGTCGCGCGCAGCAGCTGCATCTCGTCGGCGATCTTCACCAGCGCGTCGTCGTCGTGCTCGAGGCGATCGATGTTGGTCCGGATCTGCGCGCGGATGCGCGCGCCGGCCGGACCGCATTCGCTCGCGCCGGTCATGCGGCATCAGCCCCGAGGATGGTGGCGCGCGTGGATCTGCTTGAGCCGCTCGCGCGCGACGTGCGTGTAGATGGTGGTCGTGGTGATGTCGGCGTGGCCCAGCAGCAGCTGCACGACCCGCAGATCGGCGCCGTGATTCAGCAGATGGGTCGCGAAGGCGTGGCGAAGCGTGTGTGGCGAGAGCCCGGCGCGGGCGATGCCCGCCTTCGTCGCGTAGCGCTTCACGAGCTGCCAGAAAGCCTGCCTCGAGAGCGCCGCGCCGCGGGCCGTGACGAAGACCGCGTCGGTCTTGCTCCGCCCGGCGAGAGCGGGCCGCGCCGCGGCGAGGTAGCGCTTGAGCCAACGAATGGCTTCCTCGCCGAGCGGGACGAGCCGCTCCTTGGAGCCTTTGCCGATCACCCGCACGACGCCCATGTCGAAGGCGACCTGCGCGAGCTTCAGCCCCACCAGCTCGGAGACGCGCAAGCCGGTCGCGTAGAGCGTCTCCAGCATCGCCCGATCGCGCAGCCCCAGCGTCGTAGCGGTGTCGGGCGCGTCGAGCAGGGTCTCCACCTCGCTCTCGGAAAGGCTCTTCGGCAGCCGCCGCGGCAGCTTCGGCGCGCGCACGCGCAGCGTGGGATCGGTCCGGATCGACCCGGCCGCCGCCTGCATGCGGTAGAAGCGGCGCAGCGAAGACAGCCGCCGCCCGATCGACGTCGCTTTGGCCCGGCCGCGAAACTGCTCGGCGAGGAAGCGCTCGACGTCGGCCCGGTCTGCAGCGAGCAGCTCCTTGCCCTGCTCGAGGCGGAGCCAGTCGGCCCACAGAGCCAGGTCGCGGCGGTAGCTCGCGAGGCTCGTCGCGGCGAGACCGTCCTGGAGCCAGAGCTGGTCGCAGAAGGCGTCGATCAGCGGCGTCGCGGCGGCCGCTGCTTCGACTCGCGTGACGGCCGCGCCGGTACGCATCTTCAGCCCACGCGCATGTGCCGCGGCAGGAAGCTCACCAGCGCGGGCACGAAATAGACCAGCAGCGTGGCGACGATCATCAGCAGGAACATGGGCAGGGCGTTGCGCGCGATCCAGGTGAGCTCCTTGCCGGTCATGCCTTGCAGCATGAACAGGTTGAACCCGACCGGCGGGGTGATCTGCGCCATCTCCACGACCAGCACGACGAAGATCCCGAACCACAGCAGGTCGATCCCGGCCTGCTGCACCGTGGGAAGAATCACCCCCATGGTGAGCACGACCATCGAGATGCCGTCGAGGAAGCAGCCGAGGATGATGTAGAAAACCATCAAGGCGACGATGAGCGCCAGCCTGGAAAGCCCCAGGCCGGCGATCCACTCTGCCAGATGGCGCGGCAGCCCGATGTAACCCATGGCGAGGGTGAGGAACGCCGCCCCGGCGAGGATCAGCGCGATCATGCAGTACAGCCGAGTGGCTCCGAGGAGGCTCGTGCGGAACGTCGTCCAGTTGAGCGATCCCTGCACGGCTGAGATCGCCAGCGACCCCACCACGCCGAACGCCGCGGCTTCGGTGGCCGTCGCCACGCCGGCGTAGATCGATCCCAGGACCAGGCCGATCAGCACGACCACGGGGATGAGATGCCGCGACGCGTACAGCTTCTGCGCGAGCGTGGTGTGCTCGGCGATCGCCGGAATCTTGTCTGGGTGGGCGAGCGCCCAGACGATGATGTAGCCGGAGAACAGCGTCGCGAGGATCAATCCCGGGATCACGCCGGCGATGAACAGCTGCGCGATCGACACGTTCGCCGAGACGCCGTAGACGATCATGATGATCGACGGCGGAATGAGCAATCCCAGCGTGCCGGCGCCGGCGAGGGTTCCGATCGTGATGTCTTCGGGATAGCCGCGGCCGCCGAGCTCGGGCAGCGTCATCTTGCCGATGGTGGCGCAGGTCGCGGCCGACGAGCCCGACACGGCGGCGAAGATCGTGCAGCCGATGATGTTGGTGTGCAGCAGCCGTCCCGGCACGCGTTCGAGCCACGGGGCGAGACCGCGGAACATGTCCTCCGACAGTCGCGTGCGGAACAGGATCTCGCCCATCCATACGAAGAGCGGTAGCGCGGTGAGCGTCCAGGACGACGCGGTGCCCCACACGGTGACGGCCATCGCATCGCCCGCGGGCCGCGACGAGAAGAGCTCCATCCCGATCCAGGCCACGCCCGCGAGCGCCAGGCCGATCCAGACCCCGCAGCCGAGCAGCGCGAACAGCGCGACCACCAGCAGCACGGTGATGAGCAGATCACTCGACATGCGCCGGCTCCTCGTCCTTCGTCTCCTCGGGGCGCGCGCCGCGCAGTTCGAGCACGAGCTGATCGACGAAGGCGATGGCGAAGATCACCACGCCGGCCGCCATGGCGAGCTGGGGAATCCACAGCGGCGCCGCGTCGTTGCCGGTCGAGACGTCGTGCAGCACGTACGACTGCCAGGAAAGCCGCACGCTGTAGTACGCGAAAGCGATCGCCAGCACGGACGCTGCGGCGTACGAGAAGAGCTCGAGGGCGCGGCGCGCGCGCGCGCCTGCCCGCTCGAGGATGAGCTTCACGCGAATGTGCTCGCCGCGGGCGAGCGTATGGGCCAGCGCGAGAAAGCCCGCGCCCGCCATGCAGTAGCCGGCGTAGGCGTCGGTGCCCGGCACCTGGAACGAGAGCAGCCGCCCGAAGATGCCGAGCAGCACCATGACGAGCGTGCCTATCAAAAGCAACGCCGCCAGATAGGCGGCGGCGGCGTAGAGCGTGTCGAGGAGGCGGCGGATCACCGATTAGGGCCGCGTCGTCTTCGGCGCGGGGGTGCCTGTCGTTCCCGCGCGAGCGGGAAGCGGTAGGGCCGGGTCCACCCGGCTCGCGCCGTGCGCGAATGAATTCGCGCCTACAACCCCGCGTTCGCGGGTACGACGAGGCCGGTTCACATTTTCTCGTACGCTTGGATGATCGCCTGTCCGTCCGGGCCCGCCTGCTTGATCCACTCCGCGGTCATCGTCTTGCCGATCTGCTTGAGCTCCGCCGCCAGCGCCGGCGAGGGTGGCGCGACCGCCATCCCGTTCTTCGCGAGCTGCTCGAGGTACCACTTGGTCTTCTCCTGCGAGATCTTCCACCCGCGCGTCTCGGCCTCGGCGGCCGCCTTCAGGACCGCGTCCTGGCTCGCCTTGTCCAGCGCGCCGAACGCCTTGTCGTTCACGATCACCAGATTCTTCGGCAGCCATGCTTGAGCGTCGTAGAAGTACTTCACCTGCTCCCACGCCTTCGAGTCGTAGCCCGTGGCGCCGGAGGTGATGTTGGCGTTCACGGCCCCGGTGGCCATCGCCTGCGCGAGCTCGGCCGCCTGGATCGTGACCGGCTGCGCACCCGCGAGCTCGGCGATGCGCGAGGTGGCCGGGTTGTAGGTGCGCATCTTCAGCCCCTTCATGTCGGCGAGCGTATTGATCGGCTTGTTGGAGTAGATGCCTTGCGGGGGCCAGGGAACGGCGAACAGGATGCGCATGCCCTGCTTGCCGAAGCGGTCCTCCAGCGCCTTCTTCGACGCCTTCCACAGCTTCTCCGCGTCGGCGTAGCTGGTCGCGAGAAACGGGATCGAATCGACGCCGAAGATCGGATCTTCGTTGGAATACGCCGAGATCAGGATCTCGCCGATCTGCGCCTGATCGGTCTGCACCGCGCGCTTGATCTCGTTCGCCTTGAACAGCGAGGCGTTCGAGTGCACCGTGATCTTGAGCTTGCCCCCGGTCGCCTTTTCGACATCGGCGACGAACTGCGCGATGTTCTCGGTGTGGAAGTTGCTCGGCGGATACGCCGTCGGCATGTCCCACTTGGTTTGCGCGTCCGCGGCCCAGGCGAGGCACAGGCCCGCGACGACCGCGACGAATTGGCTCGATTTCATCGGTTCTCCCGCTCCTCTGGATGGCCGGGCCGGCTCCGGCGCTGGCTCGGTCGCCCTTTGTACCATAGCGGCAGAACGCCGAGGAGGGGCGCCGCTATAATGGGTCACGGACGCGTCGCCCGTCGGCGCGGCCGGATTTCCTCGCGCCAGATCTCATGAGCGACTCGCCGCCCGGCCGCTGGCAGTTCTGGATCGACCGCGGCGGGACGTTCACCGACGTCGTCGCCCGCCGGCCCGATGGCACGCTGACGACGCACAAGCTGCTCTCCGAGAACCCGGAGCGCTATCGCGACGCGGCGGTGGCGGGCATTCGTCAGCTCCTCGGCCTGCCGCCCGGGGCGCCGGTGCCCGCCGGATCGATCGACAGCGTGCGGATGGGCACCACGGTGGCCACCAACGCGCTGCTCGAGCGCAAGGGCGAGCGCACCGTGCTCGCCATTACCCGCGGCTTCGCCGACGCTTTGCGCATCGCCTACCAGAACCGGCCGAAACTGTTCGTGCGTCGCATCGTGCTGCCGAGCCTGCTCTACGAGCGGGTGATCGAGATCGACGAGCGCCTCGGTGCGCGGGGCGAACGGGTGCGCGAGCTCGACCTGGAAGCCGCCGAGCGGGAGCTGCGCAAGGCCTTCGCCGACGGCATCCGCGCCTGCGCGGTCGTGCTGATGCACGGCTACCGCTATCCCGAGCACGAGCGGCGCCTCGCGGGGCTCGCCCGGGCAATCGGCTTCGCGCAGGTATCCGCGAGTCACGAGGTCAGCCCGCTGATGAAGCTCGTCTCGCGCGGCGACACGACCGTCGTCGATGCGTATCTCTCACCGATCCTGCGCCGGTACATCGGCGAGGTCGAGGCCGAGCTGCCGGGCGTTCGCCTGCAGTTCATGCAATCCTCCGGCGGGCTCACCGAAGCGCACCGCTTCCAGGGCAAGGACGCGATCCTCTCCGGCCCCGCCGGCGGCGTGGTGGGAGCGGTGCAGGTCGCGAAGCTCGCCGGCTTCGACAGGATCATCGGCTTCGACATGGGCGGCACGTCGACCGACGTGACCCACTACGCCGGCGAGTACGAGCGCGCGTTCGTGACCGAGATGGCCGGCGTGCGGCTCACCGCGCCCATGATGCAGATCCACACCGTCGCCGCGGGCGGCGGCTCGATCGTGTCCTTCGACGGCTCGCGCTTCCGCGTCGGCCCCGAGTCGGCCGGCGCCAATCCCGGACCGGCGTCGTACCGGCGCGGCGGTCCGCTTACCGTCACCGACTGCAACGTCATGGTCGGCAAGATCGATGCCGCGCTCTTTCCGCGCGTGTTCGGCCCCGGGGGCGACGAGCCGCTCGACGCGCAGATCGTGCGCGCGAAGTTCGCCGAGCTGGCGCGCGAAGTCGAGGCGAAGACCGGCGTGCGCCGCTCGCCGGAGCAGGTCGCCGCAGGCTTCCTCGCGATCGCGGTGGACAACATGGCGCACGCGATCAAGCACATCTCGGTCGAGCGCGGCTACGACGTGACCGAATACACGTTGTGCTGCTTCGGGGGCGCGGGTGGCCAGCACGCGTGCGCGGTTGCCGACGCGCTCGGCATGACGAAAGTGTTCATCCATCCTCTCGCCGGCGTGCTCTCCGCCTACGGCATGGGTCTCGCCGATGTGCGCGCGCTCAGGGCGCGAACGGTCGAGACCGCGCTCTCGCCGGCCGGGCTGGCGCTCGCGGCCGAAGCGTTCGAGCCGCTCGCGAGTGAAGCGCGCCGCGAGCTCCAGGCGCAGGGGATCGGCGGCGAGCGCGTCGCGCTGCACCGGACGCTGCGCCTGAAATACGAAGGCACCGACACGACGCTCGAGATCCCGCTGCCGGACGAGGGCCCCGGCGCCGTGTCTGCGATCGTCGTCGAGTTCGAGCGCCGCTACCGCGCCCACTACGGCTTTCTCATGCCGGAGCGGGCGCTCGTCATCGAAGCCGTCGCGGTGGAAGCGGTCGGCGCGTCGCCCGCGGGCGAGCAGCGTCCGCCCGAGTTCGCGGAGCGTCCGGGCACGCTCGCTCCCGCGAAGCCGAGCCGCGTGTTCACCGGCGGGGCGTGGCGGGGTGCGCCGCTCTACGCGCGCGAGACGCTGCGCCCCGGCGACCGCATCGCGGGGCCCGCGGTGATCGCCGAGCGCAACGCGACGACGGTGGTCGAGCCGGGCTGGGAAGCCGCGCTCTCCAGGCTCGACCATCTCGTGCTGGAGCGCGTGGTGCCGATCGAGCGCGAGCACGCCATCGGCACGCGGGCGGATCCGGTGCTGCTCGAGGTGTTCAACAACCTTTTCATGGCGATCGCCGAGCAGATGGGCGTGACGCTGGCCAACACGGCGTATTCGGTCAACATCAAGGAGCGCCTGGATTTCTCCTGCGCGCTCTTCGACGCCGAAGGCAACCTCATCGCCAACGCGCCGCACATGCCGGTGCACCTGGGGTCGATGGGCGAGAGCGTGAAGACGATTATCGACGCCCGCGCGGGGACGATGCGCCCGGGCGACGTTTTCGTGCTCAACGCGCCGTACAACGGAGGGACGCACCTGCCGGACGTGACGGTGATCGCGCCGGTGTTTCTCTCCTCGTCATTCCCGCGGGAAACCGCAGGGCCGGATTCATCCGGCCGGGCCAGCGCGAATGAATTCGCGCCTGCACGCCCGCGGGGCGGTATCCGGCCCGAGTTCTTCGTGGCGAGCCGCGGCCATCACGCCGACATCGGCGGCATCACGCCGGGCTCGATGCCGCCGGACTCGCGCCACGTCGACGAGGAGGGCGTGCTGCTCGACAACGTGCAGCTGGTCGCGGAAGGCCGCTTCCTCGAGGGAGAGCTGCGCGCCATTCTCGCCTCGGGGCGCTATCCGGCGCGCAACATCGAGCAGAACCTCGCCGACCTGAGGGCTCAGGTGGCCGCGTGCGCCAAGGGCATCGCCGAGCTCGAGCGCATGGCGGAGCACTTCGGGTTGCCCGTCGTGCGCGCGTACATGAAGCACGTGCAGGACAACGCCGAGGAGTCAGTGCGGCGCGTGCTCGACGCGCTTCGCGACGGCCGCTTCGAGTATGAGATGGACAGCGGAGCGAAGATCGCGGTGGCGATCGCCGTCGACAAACAGGGACGCAAGGCGACGATCGACTTCACCGGCACCAGCGCCCAGCAGCCCGACAACTTCAACGCGCCCTCTGCGGTGGCCAAGGCTGCCGTGCTGTACGTCTTCCGCACGCTGGTCGACGACGAGATCCCGATGAACGCGGGATGCCTGAAGCCGATCGAGATCGTGATCCCGGACGGCTCGATGCTCAAGCCCCGCTATCCCGCCGCGGTGGTGGCCGGCAACGTCGAGACCTCGCAGACGATCACCGACACGCTCTATGGAGCGCTCGGCGTGCTCGCCGCTTCGCAGGGCACGATGAACAACTTCACCTTCGGGAACGACCGCTACCAGTACTACGAGACGATCTCCGGCGGCTCGGGCGCCGGACCGGACTTCGATGGCGCGAGCGTCGTGCAGACGCACATGACCAATTCGCGGCTCACCGACCCCGAGGTTCTGGAATGGCGGTTTCCCGTGCGTCTCGAGGCCTACCGGATCCGGCGGGGTAGCGGGGGGGCGGGACTCCATCGCGGCGGCGACGGCGGCGAGCGCCGGATGCGCTTCCTGGAGCCGATGACCGCGGTCATGCTGGCCAACCACCGCCGCATCGCGCCGTTCGGCGTCGCCGGAGGCGAGCCGGGCGCGCCCGGACGTAACTGGGTCGAGCGCGCCGACGGCACGCGCGAGGAATTCGGCGCCACCTGCAAGGTCGAAATGCAGCCCGGCGACGTGTTCGTGATCCAGACGCCCGGCGGGGGAGGGTTCGGCCAGCCGTCGTAGGCCCCGGTGCATCGGGCCGGCCGGCGCGAATGAGTTCGCGCCTACGGACATCCTCGCGCGCTCCGTGCGGCGAGGGCATAATTTGCTCATTCTTCGGCAATCGCGGGACCTCCCATGGCAAGCATCTACGATTTTTCGGTCGCGGACATTCAAGGCAAGCCGCAGAAGCTCGAGCGCTACAAGAACAAGGTGATGCTGATCGTGAACGTAGCGAGCAAGTGCGGCTTCACGCCGCAGTACAAGGGGCTGGAGGCGCTGTACGAGAAGCTGCACGCGCGCGGCCTCGAGATCCTCGGTTTTCCCTGCAATCAGTTCGGTTCCCAGGAGCCGGGGACCGAGAAGGAGATCGCGCAGTTCTGCGAGCTCAGTTACGGCGTGACCTTTCCGATGTTCGCCAAGGTCGACGTCAACGGCGACCAGGCGGCGCCGCTGTACCGGTATCTCAAGAAAGAGAAGCCGGGACTGCTCGGTTCCGAGGCGATCAAGTGGAACTTCACCAAGTTCCTCGTCGACCGCAGCGGCAACGTCATCGAGCGCTACGCGCCCAACGTCGAGCCACAGTCGATCGCCGGCGACATCGAGAAGCTGCTGTGACGCGCGGGCCGCGGCGCTGGCTCGCGGTGCTCGCCGCGGTCGCATTGGCGGCCGTGGCGCACGCTGCCGATCTCGACAAGACGCTGCACGTCTCCTTCCCGGTCGCGGAGACCGGATTCGACCCCGCGCCGGTCGGCGACATCTACTCGCAATACGTCAACCGGGCGATCTTCGATCCGCTCTACCAGTACGATTATCTGGCGCGTCCGTACAAGACCGTGCCCAACACCGCGGTCGCGCTGCCCGACATCTCGCCCGACGGCAAGACCTGGACCATCAAGGTGAAGCCCGGGATCTACTTCGCGGACGATCCGGCGTTCAAGGGGAGGACGCGCGAGCTCACCGCCGCGGATTACGTCTATTCGTGGAAGCGGGTCCTCGATCCGAGGATGCGCTCCAACAACATCCAGATCTTCGACGGCAAGTTCGTCGGCGCGGACATGGTGGTGGCGGCGGCGAAGCAGACGGGCAAGTTCGATTACGACGCGCCGATCGAGGGCCTGCAGGCGATCGACCGCTACACCATCCGCCTGAAGCTCAACTTCCCGGCCTACCAGCTCCTGACCGATCTCACGACCTCGCCCAGCTCCGCCGTCGCACGCGAAGTGATCGAGAAGTACGGCGACGCGAACGGCTGGACGATGGACCACCCGGTGGGCACCGGACCATTCCGGCTCAAGGAATGGCGGCGCGGGCAGAAGATCGTGCTGGAGGCGAATCCGAATTACCGCGACGAGCGCTTTCCGGCGAGCTCCGCGGCCGAGGATCGCGTCCTCGAGGCGAAGATGCGCGGCAAGAAGCTCCCGATCGTCGGCCACGTGGAGATCAGCATCATCGAGGAATCCAACCCGCGGCTGCTCGCGTTCCAGAGCGGCGAGCTCGATTACCTCACCGTGCCCTCCGATCTCACGAGCAAAGTGCTGGGCCCCGACGACCAGCTGCTTCCCGATTTCGCGCAGCGGGGCATCGTGCTCGGCCGTGGCATCCAGCCGGCGATCACCTACACCTACTTCAACATGGAGGACCCCGTCGTCGGCGGCTATACCAAGGACAAGATTGCGCTGCGGCGCGCGATCAGCATGGCCTACAACGTGCACGAGGAGATCCGCGTGCTGCGCCAGGGACAGGGCGAGCCCGCCACGCAGCCGATACCACCCAACGTCGGCGGCCACGATCCGAACCTGAAGGGCGCGGCGACCTACGATCCCGCCGGCGCGAAGGCGCTGCTCGACCGCTTCGGCTACAAGGTCGGCGCCGACGGCTGGCGCACCATGGCCGACGGCAAGCCGCTGAAGCTCTCGATCGGCTCCGACCCTTCGGCGCTGTCGCGCCAGTACGACGAGCTGTGGCAGAAGAGCCTCAACGCGGTGGGCATCCAGGCCGAGTTCGTGAAGCAGAAGTGGCCGGATCTGCTGAAGATGGCGCGCTACGGGAAGCTGCAGATGTGGTTCCTCGGCAACATCAGCACGACGCCCGAGGGATTCGGCTTCATGTCGTTGCTTTACGGACCGCACTCGGGGTTCGCCAACCTGGCGCGCTTCAACCTGCCGGAGTTCAACCGGCTCTACGACCAGGCGCAGAAGCTTCCGGACGGACCGCAGCGCACGGAGCTCTTCCGCCGGATGTCGGAGCTGGTGAATGCCTACGCGCCGTGGATGCTCAACGCCTACCGCTACGAGAACGTGATCGTGCAGCCGTGGGTCCTCGGCTACAAGCACACGGTCTTCGACTGGCACCCGTGGAAGTACTACGACATCGATCTCGAGCGCCGGCAGGCGGCGGAGAAGTAGGTCGGGATTCATCCCGACCGTTTCCGCGGCGGCGTGTGCCAACGGATCGTACCGGCGTGTGCGAATGAAATCGCACCTGCGGGCGATCGTGCTCGCAGTGGCGGCGCTTGTCACGGCGAGCGCCTACGCCGCCGACCCGAACAAGAGCCTCCACGTTGCCTTCGTCGCACCCGAGAACGGGTTCGACCCGCAGGCCTCCGGCGACTTGTACTCGAACTACGTCAACCGCGTGATCTTCGATCCGCTCTATCGCTACGACTATCTCGCGCGTCCCTACAAGGTCGTTCCCAACACTGCAGCCGCGCTGCCGGAGGTCTCCGCCGACGGCCTCACATGGACGATCCAGGTGCGGCCGGGCATCTACTTCACCGACGATCCGGCCTTCAAGGGCAGGAAGCGCGAGCTGACCGCGGCCGACTACGTGTATTCGTGGAAGCGGCTGATCGACCCGAAGCTGCGCTCGATCAACGCCCAGATCTTCGACGATCGCGTCGTCGGCGCGAAGGCGGCGATCGAGCAGGCGAGGAAGACCGGCCGCTTTCCCTACGACGCTCCGATGGAGGGCATGCAGGCGGTCGACCGCTACACCATCCGCCTCAAGCTCAACTTTCCGGCCTACGATCTCCTCGCCGACTTGACCGGCTCGGGGTCCTCCGCGGTCGCGCGGGAGGTGATCGACGCCTACGGCGATCCGAGCGGCTGGGACATGGAGCATCCGGTGGGCACCGGGCCGTACGTTCTCAAGTCGTGGCGCCGCGGGCAGCAGATCGTGCTCGACGCCAACCCGGGTTTCCGCGACGTGCGCTTTCCGGACAGCGCGCAACCCGAGGACCGCGCGCTGCTCGCCGAAATGCGCGGCAAGAAGCTGCCGATCATCGGCCGGATCGACATCGCCATCATCGAGGAGTCCAACCCGCGCCTGCTGGCGTTCGAGAAGGGCGAGCTCGACTACATCGCGATCCCGACCGACCTCGTGCCGAAGATGCTCGACGGCGACAGGCTCAAGCCCGAGTACGCCGCCCGCGGCATCGTGCACCTGCGCGGCATCCAGCCGGCGATCACCTACACCTACTTCAACATGGAGGATCCCGTCGTCGGAGGGTACACGCCGGACAAGATCGCGCTGCGGCGCGCGATCGGCATGGCCTACAACAACGAGGACGAGATTCGCGTCATCCGCCTCGACCAGGCGCAGATCGCGACGCAGCCGCTCCCGCCCAATGTCTTCGGCTACGATCCGACGTTCAAGGGCAATGCGAGGCATGACGTCGCCGGCGCCAAGGCGCTGCTCGACAAGTTCGGCTACGTCGACAGGAACGCCGACGGCTGGCGCGACCTTCCCGACGGCAAGCCCCTCAAGCTCGTGCTCGCCTCCGACCCTTCGGCGATCTACCGCCAGTTCGACGAGCTATGGAAGCGCAGCATGGACGCGATCGGCGTGCGCATCGAGTTCACCAAGCAGAAGTTCCCCGACACGCTCAAGCAGGCGGTGGCCGGCCAGCTGCAGATGTGGGCGCTCGGCAACACGGCGACCAACACCAACGGCGGCACGTTCCTCGATCTGCTCTACGGGCCGCACAAGGGCATGTCCAATCTCTCGCGCTTCGATCTGCCCGAGTTCAACAAGCTCTACGATCAGGCCGAGCGCATGAAGGACGGCCCCGAGCGCACGCGGCTCTATCGCCGCATGTCCGAGCTGGTGGTCGCCTACGCGCCATGGGTGCTGCACGCCTACCGCATCGAGAACATCGTTGTGCAGCCGTGGGTGCGCGGCTACAAGTACAACACCTTCGACCCCCACGCCTGGATGTACTACGACATCGATGTGGACAAGCGACGCGCGAGGTAGGTCCGGATCCATCCGGACGAACGTCGGTCCGGAATCATCCGGACGAACCAGGCCCGGATTCATCCGGCCGAAGGTTGCGGAGGTGCGTGCGCGAATAGATTCGCACCTACGGACAGCGGACTCCACCACGCGCCGAAGCGGCGCTTGATGCCCGTGAACCGCCGGAACTTTCTGCGCGCCACCGCGGCCGCGACGGCAGCCGCCGCGCTTCCCGCGCGCACGGCCGATGCGGGCAAGGTCCTGCGCACCGCGTTTCCGGTCGCCGAGACCGGCTTCGATCCGCAGGCGACGAGCGACCTGTATTCGGACGGCATCCAGCGCGCCATCTTCGAGACGCTGTACGGGTTCGACTATCTCGCGCGCCCGTACAAGCGCGTGCCGCGAACCGCTGCGGCGCTGCCCGAGATCGCCGATGGCGGCCGGACCTGGACGATGCGCGTGCGCCCCGGCATCCATTTCGCCCACGATCCGGTCTTCAAGGGCAGGAAGCGCGAGCTGACCGCCGCCGACTACGTCTATTCGTGGAAGCGCCTCCTCGACCCGCACGTGCGCTCGCCGTTCGCCTGGTACGTGCAGGGCAAGATCGTCGGCGCCGAAGGCGTGATCGAGGCGGCGAACAACAACGGCGGCTTCGATTACGACGCGCGCATCGAGGGACTGCGCGCGCTCGACCGCTACACGCTGCGGCTCGCGCTCAAGGAGCCCGATTACATCATGCTCGGCTATCTCACGCAGTCGCCGATGGCTGCGGTGGCGCGCGAGGTGGTCGAAGCCTACGGCGACGCCAACGGCTGGGTCATGGACCATCCGGTGGGCACGGGCGCGTACCGGCTCGGGCCGTGGCGCCGCGGCCAGCAGATCGTGCTGGAAGCCAATCCCGACTACCGCGAGGAGACGTTCCCCGACAGCGCCGATCCGGCCGACCGCGAGCTGGTCGATGAGATGCGCGGCAAGCGGCTGCCGATCGTAGGCCGCGTCGAAGTGAGCATCATCGAGGAGTCCAATCCGCGGCTGCTCGCGTTCGACAGCGGCGCGCTCGACTACGTGAACGTGCCGTCGGAGTTGTCCGACACGGTGCTCGACGACGCGGGGCGGCTGCGCGCGGCGTACGCCGATCGTGGCGTGAAGCTCGGCCGGATCACGCAGCCGGCGCTGCAGTACGCCTACTTCAACATGGAGGATCCGGTCGTCGGGGGCTACTCCAAGGAGAAGATCGCGCTCCGACGGGCGATCTCGATGGGGTTCAATCGCCCCGAGATGATCCGCGTGGTCTATCAGGGCCAGGCACTGCCCGCGACGCAGCCGATCCCGCCCAACCTTCCCGGCCACGACGACCACTGGAACGTCGCGCTGGAGTATGACCCGCGGGCGGCGAACGCGCTGCTCGACCGCTTCGGCTACAAGGATCGCGACGGCGACGGCTGGCGCGAACTGCCCGACGGCAAGCCCTTCACCGTCGTCATGGCTTCGGCCACCGCGGCGCGCGACCGCGAGTTCGACGAGCTGTGGCAGAAGAGCATGAAGGCGATCGGTGTGCGCATGGAGTTCCTGAAGCAGAAGTTCCCCGATCTCATCAAGATGGGCAGGGCGGGGAAGCTGCAGATGTGGCGCGTGGGGTGGATCACCGTCTACGGCGAAGGCGACGCGTTCGCGCAGCTGCTCTACGGACCGAACATCGGCCAGACCAACTACGCGCGCTTCTCGCTCCCCGAGTACGACGAGCTGTACCGCGCTTCGCGCCGGCTGCCCGACGGCCCGGAACGCAACAAGCTCTATCGCCGCATGTCGGAGCTCGTCGCCGCATACAACCCGTGGTGGCTCGGTTTCTACACCATCGAGAACACGCTGGTTCAGCCCTGGGTGCGCGGCTACAAGAAGCACGCCTACTGGGAGCACCCGTGGAAGTATCTCGACCTGGCCGAGAAGCGCGGCCAGGCGGGTCGGTAGCCGCGCCGGGGGGCAGGCGCGAATTCATTCGCACGCACCTCGGGATGAATCCCGACCTACGCCGAAGCGACACCGTCGCGGAAATACGACAGGCTGGCGTTCGAACCTCGCCGAGGGCGTGCTCGTTCCTTGGCAGATTAGCTCCGCCCGCGTAAACTCGAGCCTCGTCAACGACAACAACTCGAGGATGCTCACCCCATGACCCGAACGCCGACGAATTCCGTCACCGCGACACCAATCGCGGCGCGGGCGTTCGCGTGGGATGTGCTCCCGGGCGGACGCCTCTCCGGCCCTGGGCTGGAGATTCCGCTCTCGCCGTTGCGCTAGTCACGACCCGTCGGTTTCCGCCGGGTTGAGGCGGGAACCGAGACTTCCGGGCCGTTCACCCCGAAGCTTCCCTTCCCGCCGGTGCCGGATGACCGGCGGCCGCGTTCGTACGCGGCCGGAGGCAAGAATCAATGACAAAAAGAGGAGCTATCAACCGACTCCGCCGCCGCTTCCGCGGCCTGTGGCTCTCGCGCGATTTCCGGCGCCTGTGGGTCTCGCTCACCGTCACGTCCTACGGCATGCAGATCACCAATCTCGCGCTGCCGCTGACCGCGGCGCTGCTGCTGCGCGCCACGCCGCTGCAGATGGGGATCCTGATCGCGCTCGAGACGCTGCCGTTCGCGCTCTGCAGCCTGCACGCCGGCGTGCTGCTCGATCGCGTGCGCAAGCTCCCGGTCGTGATCGCCTCCGACCTCGGACGCGCGCTGGCGCTCTCGGCGATCCCGATCGCGGCTTGGCTCGGGCGGCTTTCGATCGATCTCTTGTTCGTCGTCGGCTTCGTATGCGGCGTGCAGAACGTCGTCGGCGGCGCCGCCTACCAGGTGCTGCTCGCCCAGATGGCGGGCCGCAAGCGCCTGGTCGAGGCCAACGCCAAGATATCGCTCGGCGAGACTTCGGCGGCGCTGGTGGGTCCCGGCATGGCCGGCGGGCTCATCCAGGCGCTGACCGCGCCGTTCGCGATCGCCTTCGACGCGCTCGCGTTCCTTGCTTCGGCGCTGATGCTGCGCCGGTTGGAGGCGAAGAGCGACGTCGTCAAGGCGAACGGCGCCGCGAACGTGTGGCGCGAGATCGGCGAGGGCTTGCGGCTCGTCTGGGAGAACCGGACCTTGTGGGGTCTCGCCTGGCTCGCGGGGCTGTGGCAGTTCCTGCACCACATGCAGATCGCGGTGCTGATCCTCTTCGCCACGCGCGAGCTTTCGCTGTCCGCCGGCGCGATCGGCTTCGCCTACGCCTGCGGCGGATTCGGCTGCGTGCTCGCCTCCGCCTTCGCCGAGCGCCTGTCGCGGCGCTTCGGCGTCGGTCCCGTGATCGTGCATGGGCTGGTGCTCACCGTCGTGGGCTGGCAGGCCTTCGCGCTCCTTGGCGGTACCGGCTGGACGGCGACGCTCGCGCTGGGGCTGGCGATGCTGGTGTTCGATTTCGGCGCGATCGTCTACGCGATCAACTACCTTGCGCTGCGCCAGGCGATCACGCCGGACCGATTGCTGGGTCGGATGACCGCGACCATGCGCTTCCTCACCGTCGCGGCGGCGCCGCTGGGATCGCTCTTCGGCGGCGCGCTTGCGACCGCCGTCGGCTTGCGCGGGACGCTGTTCACCGTGGCGGGGCTAGGCGTCGCGCTTTCCGTCGCGGCGATCCTGTGGTCGCCGGTGCGCCGCCATCGCGCGCTGCCGACGACGACCGTCTTGTAGGCGCGAATTCATTCGCGCGGTCGGGATGAATCCCGACCTGCCGGCGTCGACGCGCCAAAACCGCTAAAATCGCGGACTCGCATAGCGCTTCGCGGCCCCGATCGCCGCCATGCCTCGCTCGATCCTTTTCATCACGCTGGACTCCTGCCGTTACGACGCGTTCGTCGAGGCGCGAGCGCCGAACCTCAAGTCGATCTCGACGCTGCATCGGGCGCAGTCCCCGTCCCATTTCACCTACGGCTCGCACGCCGCGTTCTTCATGGGCTTCACGCCGGGCGACTTCAGCCGTCGCGAGCCCTACGTCAATCCGAAGTACGGCAAGATCTTCCGCATGGAGGGCGGCGGGCATCCCGGTGCGGCGCCGCCGCTGGTGACGCTCAGGGGCCGCAACGTCATCGACGGCCTCAACAACCTCGGCTACCGCACCATCGGCACCGGCGCGGTCAACTGGTTTAATCCCGCGAAACCCACGGGGCGCGTGCTGAGCGCAGACTTCGGCGCGTTCGCCTTCGGGCCCGGACCGTCGCTCCGGAAGCAGGTCGCGTGGATCGAGTCGATGCTCGCGCAACTCGGCGCCGGCACGCCGGTGTTCGTGTTCTTGAACATCGGCGAGACGCACGTCCCCTACTACCACGAAGGCGCGCCGTGGGATCCCAGCTACAACCCCGCGATGGCGTTCGGCGAGGGCAACGACGCTACTGAGGCGCGCCGGCGCCAGGTGGCCTGTGTCGAGTGGTGCGACAAGGTGCTCGAGCCGCTGCTCGCGCGCTTCGCCAACGACACCGTGATCGCCTGCGCCGACCACGGCGACTGCTGGGGCGAGGACGGCCTCTGGGAGCACGGCGTGTCGCACGCCAAGACGCTGGAAGTGCCGCTGCTGTTCAGGCTGGCGACGAACGCGTTCGGTTGAGCGTCATTCCCGATGCGGGCGCGAATTCATTCGCGCCACGTCGGGATGAATCCCGACCTACGATCCAATCCGCTGGAACGGGTAGACGCTGCCTAGCCCGAGCATCCGCGACAGCTCGTCGAGCGCGGTGCGGCTCTCCTCGAGAAGGGCGGGGTCCGCGAGGTCCGCGGCCGCGAGCCGATCGCGATAATGCCGCCCGACCCACTCGACGAGCTGCCGGTGCAGGGCGTCGTCGAGCCACACCCGCGCGCGGATCGCGGCACGCTCCTCGTCGTTGAGCACGACGCGCAGCCGCAAGCATGCCGGGCCGCCACCGTTCTGCATGCTCTGCCGCAGATCGAACGTCAGGACTTCACGGATCGGCCCGCCGCTCGAAGCGAGCCGGCCGAGCAGCGCGGCGACGCAAGCGTCATCGCGGCATTCGGCGGGCGCGACGAGCAGCAGACCTCCGCCAGCCCGAGCGAGAAGCTGGCCGTTGAAGAGGTACGTCGCGACCGTGCGCTCGAGCGACACGTCGCGCTCGGGCACGACGAGCGCGGTGAAGTTGGATCCGACGCGCTCCGCGAGGGCCGCGAGCGTCGCCGGCTGATCGACGAACGCGCGCTCGTGGCAGAAGAAAGTCGTGCCGGTGCCGACCGCCACGACATCGTTGTGAAACGCGCCGGCATCGATCGCGTCGGGATGCTGGCGCGCGAACAGCACGCGTGCCGGCGCCAGCCCGTGCCGCCGCGCGACCGCCTCGCTGGCCTCGAGCGTCTGCCGCGCCGGGAAGCGGCGCGGCCCGGCGGCGCCGGCGTCCAGCCCGCGGCGACCGTAGACGAACAATTCGACGCCCGGCGCGCCCGGCTCGGCGGCGAAGCGCATGTGGTTGGCCGCGCCTTCGTCGCCCAGTTGCATCGCCGCGGGAAGCGCATCGTGCACGGCGAACCGGCGCTCGTCGGCGAAGATCGCGCGCAGCACGCGCGTCGTGGTCGCGGTCTCGAGCGAGCGGTGGAAGTGCGACACCAGATTCGCCGGCGTGAAATGCACGCGGCCGTCGAAGGTGTCGGTGGACGGGCTCACGGTCGCGGCGTTGGCGACCCACATCGCCGCCGCCGAGGAGCACGCGGCGAGCGTCTGCGGCGCGGTCTTCGCCGCCGCGGCCAATACCGCGCGATCGTTGCCGGCGAACCCGAGCCTGCGCAGAGTCGCGAGGTCGGGACGCTCGTGCGGCGGCAGCACGGCCTGGGCGTAGCCGCGATCGGCGAGCGCCTTCATCTTGGCGAGCCCCTGCAGCGCCGCCTCGCGCGGATTCGACGTGCGGCGCTTGTGCGCCTCCGAGGCGAGATTGCCCTCGGCGAGCCCGCTGTAGTTGTGCGTCGGCCCGGGCAGGCCGTCGAAGTTGACTTCGGTCGCCATGACCGCGCTCAGAGCCGGTCGCGCGACGACAGCGGCACCGCGCGCACGGTGCCGCCAGCGGCGACGCCGAGCGCCGCAGCGGCGTGCGGCAGCAATGGAAAGCGCGCCACCCGCGGCGGAGCCGGGGCGAGGATCGCGCGAAAGCGCTCGAAGCTCCGGTTGGCCACCAGCCACACCACGTCGTCGCTCAGGCTGTCGGGGACGGGATTCTCCTCGCCGATCGCCACCGGAAGCACGCGGCTCTGGCGCACCGCCCGGATGTCGTCGCGGAAGCACTCGAGCGTGGGACCGGCGTCGAAGATGTCGACGTAGCCCTCGTAGCGGAAGCCCTCCGACTCGAGCATCGTCCGGGCCGCTTCCGTGTCGGCGTGGACCTGTCCGATCGCGGCGCGCGCCTCCCGGGGGAGCAGCGTGGTATAGACCGGATGTCGCGGCATGAGCTCGGCGATGAACGCCTTCCGCCCGATGCCGGTGAGATAGTCCGCGCGCGAGTATTCCATCGCGAAGAAATGCCGGCCGAGGCCTTCCCAGAACGGGCTCCTGCCGTCGGCGTCGAGCCGGCCGCGCATCTCCGCGATCACTTTGGCCGCGAAGCGCTCGGGGAATTCGGCGATGAACAGCAGCCGCGCCTTGGCGATCAGCGGTCCGTTGCGCGCGCGCCGGTAGCGCGCGTCGACAAACAGCGAACAGAGCTCGCTGTGGCCCGTATGGTCGTTGGCGAGAAACAGCGTCGGCGCGGCAGTGTAGACGTCGAGCTCGCGCGAGGCGTGCACCTGCGTGCCGACGTGGTAGTTATACCAGGGCTGCGACAATCCGACCGCGGCCTCGATCGCGCCGATCCCGACCACTGCGTCGGCGGTGCCGTCGATCAGCACGAACACGTAGCAGGCGTCGGCCTTCGCCGCCGTGCCCGCGAAGGTCGCGAGCGAGCGCTCGATCCGCTGCTCCAGGCTGGCGGCGTCGGCGGGAAGCGAGGTCAGTCCCGTGCCGGTGCGCTCGGAGAGCGTGAGCAGCGCGGGAAGGTCTTCGCGCGCGATGGGGCGGACGTAGAACATCGTGTAGGGCCGGATTTATCCGGCCGGCGTTTCGCGCGAATGAATCCGCGCCTACGCGGGGACGACAATTACGCCAGCGCCTTGCCGAGCGCCGTCTCCAGCCGCGAGAGCCCTTCCAGGATCTCGTCGAGGCCGATGATGAGCGACGGGGCGATGCGCACGACATCGGGCCCCGCCACGAGCACCAGCAGTCCGGCGTCGCCCGCGGCGCGCATCACCTCCGGCGCCTTGCCGCGCCAGGCTTCCGCCAGCTCGCAGCCGAGCCACACGCCCTCGCCGCGGATGTCCGAGAACACCTCGCGCCGCGCGTTGATCGTGCGCAGGCCCTCCATGAACAGCGCGTGACGCGCCTTGACGCCGTCGAGCACCTCCACGGTGTTGACGATGTCGAACACCGCGCCGGCGACCGCGCAGGCGAGCGGATTGCCGCCGAAGGTCGAGCCGTGCACGCCGACCGAGAAGGCGCTCGCGATCTCGGTGGAGGTGAGCAGCGCGCCGATCGGGAAGCCGCCGCCCAGCCCCTTGGCGCTGGTCAGGATGTCCGGCACGACGCGTTTCTGCATGTAGGAATAGAGCGCGCCGGTGCGACCCATGCCGCTCTGGATCTCGTCGAAGACGAGCAGCGCGTCGTGCTCGTCGCAGAGCCTCCGGGCGGCGGCGAGGAATTCCGGGGTGCCGGGAATCATCCCGCCCTCGCCCTGCATCGGCTCCAGAATCACCGCACAGACGTCGTCGCCGCCTTCCTCGGCGAACGCCGCCTCGAGACCGGCGATGTCGTTGTAGCGGATGTGCGTGAACCCGGTCGGCGGAGGCCCGAAGCCCGACGAATACTTCGCCTGTCCACCCGCGGTCACGGTGAACAGCGTCCGGCCGTGGAACGCGTTCAGCGTCGAGATCACGCGGAATTTCTCCGGCCCGTAATGATCGTGCGCGTAGCGGCGGGCGAGCTTGAGCGCGGCCTCGTTGGCTTCCGCCCCGGAGTTGCACAGGAAAACGCGCTCCGCGAACGTGGCGTCGATCAGCTTCCTGGCGAGCCGCAGCGCCGGCTCGTTGGTCATCCAGTTGGACACGTGCCAGAGGGTGTGCGCCTGGTCGGTGAGCGCCTTGACGATGGCGGGATGGCAATGCCCGAGCGAGGTCACGGCCACGCCGCTCGCGAAGTCGATGTACATCCGCCCCTGCTGATCCCAGACGCGCGAGCCCGAGCCGCGGACCGGCACGAAGCTCGCCGGCGCGTAGCAGGGAACCATCCACTGATCGAACATCGCCCGCGTAACCGGCAGCGGCGAGTGCGTTTCGGCCGGGGTGCGGGCGGTCGGCTCGACGAGCGTGAGGGAAGAGGGCATGGCGCTCATTGTAGCCTATCGAGATTGGAGGGCAGCCGCTATGGCGCCTGCGCGGCTCGCATCGTACCGGCGCGGGCCGGGACCCAAGTTCAGGGACCAGCGCCGCAGCGAACCGAAATCGGGCCCCGATCGAATCTCATCCCGGCAGCCGGGGAGGCGCGTTTGCGACGCCTCGCGCGCGGGCGCATAATTCCGGCGTTTTGCCCCGCGCGCCGACCGCGATGTCCGGGCGGCGGGCGCCATAGAATCGTCACCCGCACGATCGATACTTCGCATCTCATTCAAGCTTACGGAGGATTCCTCATGCACAGCCGCATCCCCGGCCTCGCGCGCGCCCTGCTCGCCGCCGCGCTGCTCGGGCTCGCCGCCCAGGCCCACGCCGTTACCGAGATCCAGTGGTGGCACTCGATGACCGGCGCGCTCAACGACCGCGTCGACGAGATCGCCAACAAGTTCAACGCCAGCCAGAGCGAATTCAAGGTCGTCCCCGTGTACAAGGGGCAGTACGACGAATCGATGACGGCGGCGATCGCCGCCTACCGCGCGGGCAATCCGCCGCAGATCGTGCAAGTGTTCGAGGTCGGCACGGCGACCATGATGGCGGCCAAGGGCGCGGTGAAGCCGGTCTACAAGCTCATGGCCGAGCAGCATCAGAAGTTCGATCCCAAGGGCTTCCTCGGCGCGGTGTATTCCTACTACTCCGACACCACCGGCAACCTGATCTCGATGCCGTTCAACAGTTCGACCCAGGTGCTCTACATCAACGACGACGCCTTCAAGAAGGCGGGGCTCGATCCGAACAATGCGCCCAAGACGTGGCCGGAGATGGAGAAGGCGATGGAGAAGCTCAAGGCTTCCGGAGCGCCGTGCGCCTTCACGACCGGGTGGCAATCGTGGGTACAGCTCGAGAGCTTCAGCGCCTGGCACAACGTTCCGTTCGCGAGCGAGGCCAACGGCTTCGGGGGCCTCGACACGCGGCTCAAGTTCAACGGCCCCGTGCAGGTGAAGCACATCGAGAACCTCGGCGACTGGGCGAAGAAGGGCCTGTTCACGTACAAGGGCCGCAAGGACGAGCCGCTCGCCGCGTTCACCAGCGGCGAATGCGCGATGATCACGACCTCCTCGGGCTCGTACGCCAACATCAAGGCCAACGCCAAGTTCGCCTGGCGCGTCGCGACGCTCCCGTACTATCCCGAGGTGAAGGGCGCGCCCCAGAACACGATCATCGGCGGGGCGACGCTGTGGGTGCTGGACCAGAAGAACCCGGCGATGTACAAGGGCATCGCCCAGTTCTTCACCTTCCTGTCCTCCCCCGAGGTCCAGGAAAAGTGGCACGCGGACACCGGCTACGTTCCGATCACGCTGGCGGCCTACGATCTCGCCAAGCAGAAAGGCCTCTACACCGAGCGCCCGGGCTTCGACATCGCGATCAAGGAGCTCACCAACAAGCCGCCGACCGCGAACTCGAAGGGCCTTCGCCTGGGCAACTTCGTGCAGATCCGCAACATCATCGACGAGGAGCTGGAAGCCGTGTGGAGCGGACAGAAGACGGCCAAGCAGGCGCTCGACGACGCCGTCAAGCGCGGCGACGAGCAGCTCGCCCGCTTCGAGAAGGCGAACATGTAGCGCTGGAACCCGTCGTGCCCGCGTGAGCGTTGGGTAGGGCCGGAGTCATCCGGACGTTCGTGCGCGAGTGAATTCGCGCCTGCTGCGCCGGATTCATCAGCCCCTCGGTGCGCGAGTGAATTCGCGCCTGCAGGCCGCTCGCGCGGGACGACGATCCGGCGGCGAGAAGGGATGGAGAAGCGCGTCGTCTTCCAGTCGCGGTGGCTGCCGTACGCGCTCGTCGCGCCGCAGCTCGCGATCACGCTCATCTTCTTCTTCTGGCCGGCGAGCCAGGCCCTGTACTGGTCGCTGCTGATCCAGGACGCCTTCGCCGCCAAGGCGCAGTTCGTCTGGTTCGACAACTTCAAGGCGCTGTTCGCCGATCCGCACTATCTCGCCTCGTTCCGGGTGACCGCGATCTTCTCGGTGCTGGTCACCTTCATCGGGCTCGGCGTCGCCCTTCTGCTCGCCGTCTTCGCCGACCGTGTGGTCCGCGGCGCGAAGGTTTACAAGACGCTGCTCATCTGGCCGTACGCGGTGGCCGCCGCGGTGGCCGCGGTGCTGTGGGTGTTCCTGCTCAATCCGACGTTGGGCATCCTCACGCATCTGATGCGCGCGCTGGGCTACGACTGGAACTACCTGCTCAATCCGCGGCAGGCGCTGACGCTGATCGTGATCGCCGCGGTGTGGAAGCAGATCAGCTACAACTTCCTGTTCTTCCTCGCCGGCCTGCAGTCGATCCCGAAGCCGCTGATCGAGGCCGCGGCGATCGACGGCGCCGGTCCGGGGCGGCGCTTCTGGACCATCGTCTTCCCGCTGCTTTCGCCCACGACCTTCTTCCTGCTCGTGGTGAACCTGGTCTACGCCTTCTTCGACACTTTCGCGGTGGTCGACGCGGCCACGAGCGGCGGCCCGGTGCAGGCCACTTCGATCCTGGTGTTCAAGGTCTACCAGGACGGCGTGCAGGCGCTCGATCTCTCCGGGTCGGCGGCGCAGTCGGTGGTGCTGATGGGAATCGTCTTCCTCCTCACCGTCATCCAGTTCCGCTTCATCGAGCGGAAGGTGCAGTACTAGCGGCATACGGCCCGTGGTCGAGAACCGTCCCTTCGGAACGCTCCTGAGCCACCTGGTGCTGATCGTGGGCGTGGCGATCATCGCCCTGCCGCTCTACGTCGGATTCGTCGGCTCGACGCTCACCTTCGATCAGGTCATCTCGGTGCCGATGCAGATGACGCCCGGAACGAACCTCGTGAAGAACTACGAGACGGTCCTGCTCCACGGGAGCACGCAGGGCGCCCACGCGCCGGTGGGCCAGATGATGTGGAACAGCCTGATCATGGCGGTCGCGATCGCGGTGGGCAAGATCGTCATCTCCATGCTCTCCGCCTTCGCGATCGTCTACTTCCGCTTTCCGCTGCGCCGCACGTTCTTCTGGATGATCTTCGTCACGCTGATGCTGCCGGTCGAGGTGCGGATCCTTCCCACCTACCAGGTCGTCGCCCAGCTCGGCATGGTCGACACCTATGCCGGGCTCACGCTGCCGCTGATCGCGTCGGCCACCGCCACGTTCCTCTTCCGCCAGTTCTTCCTCACCGTGCCGGACGAGCTGGCCGAGGCCGCGCGCATCGACGGCGCGGGGCCGATGCGCTTTTTCCTCGACATCCTGCTGCCGCTGTCGCGGACCAGCATTGCGGCGCTGTTCGTGATCATGTTCATCTACGGCTGGAACCAGTACCTGTGGCCGCTGCTGGTGACCACGCGCGAGGACATGTACACGGTCGTGATCGGCATCAAGCGGATGGTCGCGGGCGGCGACACGTTGATCGAGTGGCAGCTCGTGCTCGCGACCGCGATGCTCGCGCTCCTGCCGCCCGCCGTGGTCGTGGTGGTTATGCAGCGCTGGTTCGTGAAGGGGCTGGTGGAGACGGAGAAGTGAGCGGCGCGACACCCATGGCTGACGCGGCGGTCCCCGACCTCATCACCGAGCACCGCATCCAGATCCTGATGCGCGTGCTCTCGACGAGCGGAACCCTGGCCGGGCTGTGCCTGACCGGGCTGGGCGTCGTCCACATCATCGCCAAGTCGGAGACGGTGAGCAGCGCCGTCGACGTCATCCTGGCGGTCGACTCGCTGGTTTTCATCGCCGCGACCGTGACCTGCTTCGTAGCGCTCCGCTTCCGGCACGCTTTCTGGATCCGCGGGTTCGTCAACCTGGTGGAACTGCTGTTCCTCGCGGGCCTCGTGGGGATGCTGCCGTTCGGCGTCCTCATCCTCTACGCGGTGCTCTGACATGGCCAAACTGCACCTGACCGACGTGCGCAAGAGCTACGGCGCGACGGAAGTGATCCACGGCGTGTCGATCGAGGTCGCCGATGGCGAGTTCGTGGTCATCGTGGGGCCGTCGGGCTGCGGCAAGTCGACGCTGCTGCGCATGGTGGCCGGCCTGGAGACGGTGACCTCCGGCGAGATCACGATCGGCGAGCGCGTGGTCAACCGGCTCGAACCCAAGGACCGCGACATCGCCATGGTGTTCCAGAACTACGCGCTCTATCCGCACATGAGCGTGTTCGAGAACATGGCCTACGGCCTGAAGATCCGCGGCCTGGCGAGGGACGACGTCAAGGCGCGGGTCGAGCGCGCGGCCGGGATCCTGGAGCTCGCGAATCTCCTCGATCGCAAGCCGCGGCAGCTCTCCGGGGGACAGCGGCAGCGCGTCGCGATGGGCCGCGCGATCGTGCGCGAGCCGGCGGTGTTCCTGTTCGACGAGCCGCTGTCGAACCTCGATGCAAAGCTGCGCGTGCAGATGCGCTTCGAGATCCAGAAGCTGCACCGGCGGCTCGCCACGACGAGCCTGTACGTCACGCACGACCAGGTCGAAGCGATGACGCTCGCCCACCGCATGATCGTCATGAACGCGGGGAAGGCCGAGCAGGTCGGCACGCCGATGGAGGTCTACGAGAACCCGGCCACCGTGTTCGTCGCCGGCTTCATCGGCTCTCCAGCCATGAACTTCCTCCCCGGCAAGGGAGAAGGCAACGGCCGCGTCGCGCTCGACGGCAGCGGCAGCGTCCCGGTCGCTGTGCCGGTCGCGGCGGGGCGCAAGGTGACGGTCGGCGTGCGTCCCGAGCATTTCGCTCCCAGCGCGCCGAGCGCGGCGAGCGTGGTGGGCAGCGTCGAGATGGTGGAGGCGCTCGGCGCGGACACGCTGATCCATGTCGGGGTATCGGGCCGTCCAGTGATCGCGCGACTGCCGCACGGCGCCCCCGCGGCGGTCGGCGAGCCGATGGCGCTCGCGGCGCGGCCCGACCGCGTCTATTTGTTCGACGCCGAGACCGGCGAGCGGCTGACCGCCTAGCCCACGTGGTCGACTGGCCGTATCCTCGCCACTGCGCGCACCGCGGCGCCGGCAAGCTCGCGCCGGAGAACACGCTCGCCGCGATGGAGGTTGGCTTCGCGCACGGCTACCGCATGGTGGAGTTCGACGTGAAGCTCTCCGCCGACGGCATGCCGTTCCTGCTGCACGACGATACGCTGGAGCGCACGACCGACGGGCGCGGTCCCGCGGGGGCGCTCACCTGGGCGGAGCTCGCGCGGCTCGACGCCGGAAGCTGGCATTCGCGAGCGTTCGCCCGCGAGCCTGTGCCCACCCTCGAGGTGATCGCCCGCTGGTCGATCGATCACGGTGTGGCGTGCAACGTCGAGATCAAGCCGATGCCGGGCCTCGACGCGAAGACCGGGACGCAAGTCGCGCTCGCGGCGAGGGATCTGTTTCGCAAGGCAGCGGTACCGCCGCTACTCTCGTCGTTCTCCGAAGCGTCGCTCGAGGCGGCCCGCGCTGCCGTGCCGGGGCTCGAGCGGGCGCTGCTGGTCGAGGAGATCCCGGCCGATTGGCAGGCGCGGCTCGAACGGCTCGGCTGCGTCGCGCTCGATCCCGATTACCGGGAGCTCACGAAGGCCCTGGTCGCGTCAGCGCTGCATGCCGGCTATCGCGTGCTCACGTACACGCCCAACGAGCCGGAGGTCGTCGCCCGGCTGCTCGACTGGGGCGTCGACACCGTGATTACCGATGCGATCGACCTGATACGGCCTGGCTGAACGTCGTGCCGAAGCGTTCCGCAGCGCGGTGCACGCGCTCTGGGTGACCGGCGAGGGGTTCTTCGCGGACAAGGAAGCCACGCTGTCCGAGCTTCGCGACGGGCTAGCCGAGGCGGGCCCGAGCGAAGCCGGCGACATGCGCTCGCCGTTCGCGCTGGCGCGATCCGCGTCACGGCGCTCGCCTCCGGGAAAAGCTCGGAGGAGCGCGACACGTGACTTCGCAATGCGCTGCGCTGGACAAAGCGATGCGCCGGCCGCATCCTTAACGGGTCCATACTCCGCGTGGCTCCGATGCGTCTGCTGGTCGTAGAAGACGACGCGCAATTGCGCACGGTCATCGCGCTCACCTTCCAGGACTTAGGCTATGCCGTGGACACGGCTGCGGAAGGCGCCGCGGCGGATCGGCTTCTCGGCATTCGCGATTTCGACCTGGTCGTGCTCGATCTCGGCCTGCCGCTGCTCGACGGGCTCGAGGTCCTGCGCCGCCTGCGCCGCCGCCGAAGCGAAACCGCCGTTCTAGTGCTCACGGCGCGGCACCGCGTGGAAGAGCGCATCCGCGGGCTCGACCTTGGCGCCGACGACTACCTGGTCAAGCCATTCGCGCTCGGCGAGCTCGAGGCGCGTGTGCGCGCCTTGATGCGCCGGCATACGAGGGCGGGAGCCGTCCTCGAATCGGGACGCGTGCGTCTGGACACGCGTGAGCGCGTGGTATATGCCGACGGTGCGCTGGTGGCACTTGCGCCGCGCGAGTTTGCGATCCTCGAAATGCTGCTCCTGGAGCAGGGTCGGGTCGTGAGCAAATCCAAGCTTGCTACTCAGAAGGAGGGAGAAGCCGGATTCGCCGCCATGGACGTCTTTGTGCACCGGCTACGCCGAAAGCTCCAACCGGCGGGACTCGTGATCAAGACTATCCGCGGGGTCGGATATATCGTTCCAATCGAACATGCTAACTGACGGACGCACGAGCGATGTCGCTGCAAACCAAATTGTTCGTCTGGCTTTGCGGCCCGCTAAGTGTGCTCTGGTGCGCCGGCGTACTCGCTGCCTATTCGCTTACGGAGCGAATGGTCGGTCTCGCGTTCGACCAGAACCTGCTCGCTACGGCTCTCACCGTTAGTACGCAGATAAAGGGAAGTGATCTCGATGGCAAGCCGCATCTAGCGCTGTCGTCGGACGACGAGCGGATGCTTCTCTTCGATCCGGTAGACGAGATCCGCTATGCGGTGCTCGACGAGGATGGAGCAACGGTGGCCGGGGCGCGCGACATTCCGCTGCCCGCAGGCATCGTGGCGCCGGGAAGACCGGTGTTCTACGATGCGCCGCTCGGTACCAAGCCGATGCGCTGGATGGCGCTGGTTGCGCAGCAGATGGAAGAGGAAGATCCCAAGCCCATGCGTGCCATGGTCGTCGTCGGTGAGACGCTACACAAGCGCGAGGCGCTGTCGCGGCAGACGCTCTATCTCGCTACGCTTCCGCAGATCGGCCTGGTAGCGCTGCTCGGCGCGCTGGTATGGTTCGGACTGCGCCGCGGCCTGCGGCCCTTGCATGAGCTTCGTCAGCGCCTTCACGAGCGCTCGGAGGCGGATCTGCATCCGATCGCTCTCGACGGCCAGGCCAGAGAGATCGACGCGCTCCGCGATGCCCTCAATGGGCTCATGGCGCGTCTCGAACGCGCGTTGGCCGCTCAGAACGAGTTTGTCGGCGATGCGGCGCACCAGTTGCGCACGCCGCTCGCGGCGCTCAAGGCGAGAATCGAATACGCCGGGCGCCAGGGTGCCCTTGGACACGATGCGCTCCCCGATCTTCAGCAATCTGTCGAGCGCTGCATCCGGCTGGTCAATCAGCTCCTCGCGCTCGCTCAGCTTGACGCCGCATCCTTGCACGCGGTCAAGATGGCGCAGGTGGATCTGGTGGACGAGGTGCGTGAACTGCTAGCCGCAATGGTCGGTCAGGCTCTGGCAAAGAACATCGACCTCGGCATGGAAGCCACGGCCGAGCCGCTGTTCGCGGTCACCAACGCGACGCTGCTCACGGAGCTGCTTCGAAACCTCGTCGACAATGCGCTTCGCTATGCGCCGCCGGGCGGACGCGTGACCATACGTCTGGAGGACGCCCCCGAGTATGTCGCGGTCCTCGTCACGGACAACGGTCCCGGCATCCCGGAGAACGAGCGGACGCGAATCTTCGAGCGCTTCTATCGCGGAGATGGTGCAGTCGAACCGGGTAGCGGGCTCGGCTTATCCATCGCTCGTCGCTGCGCCACGGTGATCGGCGCGGAGCTGAGCCTCGTGCCCGCTGGAGAAGGTGCGTGCTTCCGCGTGCGCCTGCCCCGCGAGGCGCCGGCGACCCGCAGCATGGCCGCATAGAGCGAGCGGCACGAGTTGAAGCGGACCGAGTAAGTGTTTTCTTACCAGGATGAATGCAGGCCGACCATGAATCCGCGCGGCAGAATGGTTAGGAAGAGCGGATTCTTGTTCTTGGCCTCGAAGTAGCCAAAGCCGGTGCCGAGCGCCCAGCCGGCGATCACGTCGGTCTGCCAGTGCGCTCCCTGTTTGACGCGCGCCACCGCGTCATAGGCCGGCAGAATCTCCAACGCCCAGACCCAGGGCTGACGGTCGGCGTAATGCACGATGAACGGCGTCACGAAACTTGCCTGCAGCGTCACCTCGCCGCTCGGGAAACTCTGGTACTGCGTGCCCTTGAACCATTCATTCGGGCTGTCGGTTTGGGTCGGGCGCTTGCGTCCGAAGCCCCACTTCATAAGCTGCGCGGTGATGCCGCTAAAGGCGGACGAGTCTATCGCTTGCCAAAAGGTAAGACCTGGCTCCGACTCACCCCCCAGCCATACTGCGCCGCCGATTTCCGCTGCGATCACACCGTACTGAAGGGCTTGCGTATATTGGCGCGCCCAGATTCCCGAGTCGGCAGGCGTCACCTTGTGATCGATTCCCGCCCGCCCGCTCGGCGAGACGAACAGCGCGCTCAGCACCGCCACGCGAAGAACGCACGCGCTCGCGAGCTTTCGTGCCGGCGGCCGCTGGGACATATCGATGCGTGACCTCTGGCTCCGCTGTTCCCGCTTGCGACCACCCGCCGAGCCTCCTTGCGAGGATTGCGAGCCGCTGCCCTGCGTACGACTGCGTCGCAATAGGCGCACTCGCGCGCGGCGCCGCAGCAGCGTGCAGTTACGCTAGCACGCGTCTCCGTCGTGCCGAGCGGACGGTAAGAATCCGGTAGCGAACGGTTGGTGCCGCCGCAGATCTGCGGCGCGTTGATCGCGTGTTGGCTGTCGCGGTTGCGCCGAGTGGATGGTAAGAATCCGGTAATGAACGCTTATTGCTGCGTCAGCACATAGTCAGATGTTGCGTTTTAAGAACACTCTGCGCGTGTGATAACGGTTGAATGCATCAAAGCCTTGTACACAAAAATGTGACGTAGCATCCTCCGCTCAGTGCACGTTTCTCCGCCATGCCAGTCGGCCGCGCGGCGTGCGATTTCCAGTTTGATTTTCACTGGGCAGTCTCTTGCATAGATCGTCTTTTCTGCAGCGCCGATTACCGGCGCTTGGTGCGAACGCCGAAATCTCGATCAGAGCCGAATCGGACGGGAGGAATGCCATGAATCTGAAAAAGCCTCTGGCCATTGCATGCTCGCTTGCCTTCGCTGCGTCGACTGTCGCACACGCCGACGTCACGAGCGATCTCAAGGCACAAGTGGACGCCTTGCAGAAGCAACTCGACGCGGTCAAGGCGCAGTTGGATCAGGTGACCACGGAGCTCAAGCGGCAGAAGGAGGTCGAGCAGCAGAAGCAGGCCGAAGTGGCGAAGGGACCGTACGTCGAGCACAAGCCGGGCGATGCGCTCACGTTTCTCGTGCCGGGCGGCGGCGAGGTCACGCTCTACGGCAACTTCGACCTGTCGTTCGACTACACGACCAAGGGGCTGAAGAGCGACTACGGCGAGAACGGCGGCGTGCCCGTGGGCAAGATGGGCTGGCAGCCGGCGATTTCGACCAACCTCTCCTACCTTGGCGTCAAGGGAATCCATCCGCTGATGCCGGACTTGAATCTGATCTGGCAGCTCGAAGCGGGCATCGACATCTCGGCCACGCCGGGAACCAAGCAGTCGACCTCTAACATCAGCGATACCGTCAACGGCGCATTGTTCTCGCGCAACAGCTTCGTCGGCTTCTCCGGCAAAGACTGGGGCGCGGTCATGATCGGCAAGAACGAAACGCCGTACAAGACGTCGACCGATCCCTTGAACCCGTTCTCGGGCATGCTCGGCGACTACCGCGTGATGATCGGCAACACCGGCGGCGACAATCGGGTCGAGTTCGGGTTGCGGGCGGCGCATGCGCTCTGGTACGAGTCGGCGAGCTGGAGCGGCTTCTCGTTCAAGGCAATGTACTCGCCGGGCCAGAATCGGGACGACACGAGCAGCATCGTTCCCTCCGCAGAGCCTGACTGCGCGGGCGGCAACATCCCCGGCAGCGGCGCCTTGCCACCGACGTGCAACGACGGCTCGTTCGGCGACCTGTACAGCGTCAGCGCCGCCTATCGCGCCGGATCGCTCTACCTCACCACCGCATTCGAGCGCCACAAGAACGTGAACCGCACCAGCGATCTCGAGAATCTTGATCCGAGGGACGTCGGCGACGAGGACGCCTTCAAGATCGGCGGCCAGTACACCTTCGCGAGCAAGACCACGGTGAACGCGCTCTGGGAGCGGACCAAGCGGCACATCCCTTCCGATCTCGAGTTTCAGGACGAGCGCACGCGTCCCAACGCCACCTGGCTCGCGCTGACGCAGGGCTTGACGCCCAAGGACAACCTGAGCTTCGGTTGGGGGCACGCGGGCAAGTCGAAGGGATTCCTGGGCGGGCACAACACGCCGCCCGACCAGACGAGCTTCGACAACTCGGCCAACATGTACTCGCTGGCCTGGCGTCACATGGTCGACAAGTACACGACGCTCTATCTCGATTATGCGATGACCGACAACGGTCCCGACGCCCACTACGACTTGGGCGCCGGCGGCCATGGCGTGACGACGGACTGCCACGACTCCACCCCGCTGGCCGCCTTCGATCCCACCACCGGCGGCGTCACGAACACCGGCCCGCATTGCTTCACCGGCGGCAAACTGCAAGGAGTCTCCGCCGGCGTGCAGTTCAAGTTCTAGGACTTCGCGCGAGACGGGACCTTCGGCGCGCCCGCGTCCAGCCGGTGCGTGGAAGCGCGGCGCGGAGGTCCCGGCACGAACTCACGCGGCGTCGTTCGAGACGCGCCGCACTGCCGCCCGGGCGCCGGTCCGCGCCTTACGCCCAGCGCTTCGCCCGCTCGACTGCCTTGCTCCAGCCGGCCATGAGCGCGGAAGCGCGGTCGCGCGACATCGCGGGATCGAAGCGGCGCTCGACCTGCCAGTTGGCCGCGACGTCCGCGGCGTTGCGCCAGTAGCCGACCGCGAGGCCGGCGAGGTACGCCGCGCCGAGCGCCGTGGTCTCGGCCACTTTGGGACGGATCACCGGCACCCCGAGTATGTCGGCCTGGAACTGCATCAGGAGATTGTTCGCGGTCGCGCCGCCGTCGACGCGAAGCTCGGACAGCTTGATCCCGGCGTCGGACTCCATCGCCCGCACCAATTCCGCGCTCTGGTAGGCGATCGACTCCAGCGCCGCTCGGGCGATATGGCCGCCCGTCGCGCCGCGGGTGAGGCCGAAGACCGCGCCGCGCGCGTAGGCGTCCCAGTGCGGCGCGCCCAGGCCGGCGAAGGCGGGCACGAGATAGACGCCGCCGTTGTCGGGCACGCTCGCCGCCAGCGCTTCGACCTCCGGCGCGGAGCGAATGAGCTTCAGCCCGTCGCGCAGCCACTGCACCACCGCACCGGCGATGAAGACGCTGCCTTCGAGGGCGTAGCACAGGTCTTTGCGTGCTCCCTCACCGTGGTCCGCTCCGCGGCTCGGAGACAGGGAAGGCATCTGCCAGGCGACGGTCGAGACGAGATTGTTCTTCGACGCGACGGCGTCGGAGCCGGTGTTGAGCAGCAGGAAGCAACCGGTGCCGTAGGTGTTCTTGGCCAATCCCGGCTCGAGACACGCCTGGCCGAAGAGGGCGGCCTGCTGGTCGCCGGCGATGCCTGCGATCGGCACGCGCGTGTCCCGAACGGCCGCTTCCGCGCATGCGCCCGACGAGGGGACGACTTTCGGCAGCAGCGATCGCGGCACGTCGAGCAGCTCGAGGAGCTCCTCGTCCCAGGCGCCCCGATGGATGTCGAACAGCATCGTGCGGCTCGCGTTCGACGCGTCGGTCACGTGCGCCGCGCCGCCGGAGAGATTCCAGACGAGCCACGAGTCCACCGTGCCGAAGGCGAGCTCGCCGGCAAGCGCCCGCTGCCTCGCGCCCGGCACGTGGTCGAGCAGCCACTTGAGCTTGGTGCCGGAAAAATAGGCGTCGATCACGAGCCCGGTCTTTTTCGCAATGAGCGGAGCGTGACCCGCTTCGCGCAGCGCGTCGCAGTCAGGCGCCGTGCGCCGGTCCTGCCACACGATCGCGTTGGCGACCGGCCGGCCGGTGGCGCGGTCCCACAGCAGCGTCGTCTCGCGCTGGTTGGTGATGCCGATCGCGGCGACATCGCCGGCGCCGATCCCCGCCTTGGCCAGCACTTCCGCCATCACACCCGACTGCGTGGCCCAGATCTCCATCGGGTCGTGCTCGACCCAGCCCGGCTGCGGATAGAGCTGCGCGAACTCGCGCTGAGCCACCGCGCGAATCGATCCGTCGCGATCGAACACGATCGCGCGCGAGCTGGTCGTTCCCTGGTCGAGGGCGAGGATGAAAGCCATCGGCTTCGTCGCCCCGGCTCGAGGCCGGAGTCCAAGCTATGTTGTAAAATCACATGTTTTCGCGGGCCTATTCTAGCGGGCGCCGCCCCAGCCGCCCAAACAATCCTCGATCGCCATGCCGCTCGCGCCGCCCGTCAGCCGGACACGCCTCCACACCCGGCGCGTCGTTTACGAAGGGTTTCGTCGCGACGACGGCCTGTTCGACATCGAGGGGCATCTCACCGACGTCAAGGACCACGACTATCCGCTCCTGACCGGCCTGCGCAAGGCCGGCGTCCCGGTGCACGACATGTGGGTGCGCGTGACCGTAGGCAAGGACTACGTGATACGGGCGCTGGAGGCGCGCACCGATTTCATGCCCTACGAGGACTGCAACCGCATCGAGGCGGCCTACGGCAAGCTCGTGGGCGCGAGCCTCCTGCACGGTTTCCGCAAGGCGCTCGCCGACGCGATGGGCGGCATCCGCGGCTGCAGCCACTTGACCGAGCTTCTCATGCACGCGCCGACCGCAGCGATCCAGATGTTCGCGGGACTGCGGCGCGAGATCGAGCCTGGCGAGGGCAAGCCCTTCCAGCTCGATCGCTGTCACGCGCTCGAGACGACGAGTGACACGGTTCGTCGCTACTATCCGCAGTGGTATCGGGGAGCGGCATGAAAATCCACGAATACCAGGGCAAGGAAATCTTCCGCCGCTTCGGCATCCCGACGCCGCGCGGCATTCCCGCGTTCTCGGCCGACGAGGCGGTCAAAGCCGCGCAATCGATCGGCGGCAGCGTCTGGGTGGTCAAGGCTCAGATCCACGCCGGCGGCCGCGGCAAGGGCGGCGGCGTGAAGGTGGCGAAGTCGCTCGATCAGGTGCGCGAGCTCGCCGGCAAGATGCTCGGCATGCAGCTCGTCACCCACCAGACCGGACCGCAGGGGCAGAAGGTGCGCCGTCTCCTGATCGAGGAAGGCGCCGACATCGCCAAGGAGCTCTACGTCGGTATGGTCGTCGACCGCGGCACACAGCGCGTCGTGCTGATGGCGAGCTCCGAAGGCGGGATGGACATCGAGGAAGTCGCCGCGAAGACGCCCGAGAAGATCCAGAAGGTGTTCATCGATCCCGCCAGGGGGCTCGGCGACGCCGAAGCCGACGACGTCGCGCGGAAGATCGGCATTCCGGAAACCGCCTTGAGCGAAGGCCGGCGCACGCTGCAGGGCCTCTACCGCTGCTTCGAGGAGACCGACGCGTCGCTGGCCGAAATCAATCCGCTGATCGTGACGCGCGACGGCCACGTGCTCGCACTCGACGCCAAGCTCAATTTCGACGACAACGGACTGTTCCGCCACCCCGACATCGTGGCGATGCGCGATCTCGACGAGGAAGACCCGGCCGAAGTGGAGGCCTCGAAGTACGATCTCTCGTATATCTCGCTCGACGGCGACATCGGCTGCCTGGTCAACGGCGCCGGGCTGGCGATGGCCACCATGGATACGATCAAGCTCTACGGGGGATCTCCGGCGAACTTCCTCGACGTGGGCGGCGGCGCCACGGCCGAGAAGGTGACCGAGGCCTTCAAGATCATGCTGCGTAACCCCGATCTCAAAGCGATCCTGGTCAACATCTTCGGCGGCATCATGAAGTGCGACACGATCGCGGCCGGCGTGGTGGCGGCCGCGCGCGACGTCAAGCTGAAGGTGCCGCTGGTCGTGCGCATGAAGGGGACCAACGAGGATCTCGGCAAGAAGATACTGGCCGAGTCCGGGCTGCCCATCATCGCGGCGAACAACATGGCGGAGGCTGGGGAGAAGGTCGTGGCGGCCGCGCGGGGATCACGATAGCGACACGGCAAGGCCGGAGTCGGCCAGGACAGCGGACTGCGCCTTTCGCTGTGATATCATGATATCTTAATTGTGGACGCGGGGCGTTATGGCTCAGTTCATCGTTCGTGACCTCGAGGACGACGTCAAGGCGCAGCTGAAGCGCAGGGCCGAGCGGCATGGGCGCAGCATGGAAGAGGAAGTTCGCAATATTCTGCGTAACGCCGCAAAGGAAGAGAATCGACCGCTGCCGAATCTTGGATCGCGGATCGCTTCTCGCTTTGCGCGAGCAGGATTGCCGGACGATCTGCCAGAGCTGCGCGGCCAGGCTGCACGGCCCGCCGGGCTCGGCAAGTGATCATTCTCGATACCAACGTGCTTTCGGCGCTGATGCGGAATGCGCCGGACGCCGTGGTGGTCGAGTGGTTGGACAGGCAGCCGGCTGAATCCATCTGGATCACGAGCGTTACTCTATTCGAGGCCCGTCTCGGGCTCGCTCTGCTACCCGAAGGCAAACGGCGAGCAGCGCTCGTCTCCGCATTTGCGCGCCTGCTCGAAGAGGACCTCGAGAACCGCGTCCTCGGCTTCGATACGTCTGCGGCCGTTGAAGCCGCCGAATTGGCGGCCGAGCGACAGAGAGCCGGCAGGCCGGTCGACATCCGTGATACTCAGATTGCCGGCATCGCGCTCGCGCGCCATGCCGCGCTGGCGACGCGCAATGCTCGGCATTTCTCGGATCTCAAGATCAAGGTGATCGATCCGTGGCACGCATCCGTGCGCCGATAATTTCGCCAACCGGGTCCATCTACTTCAAATGAGCATCCTGGTCGACAGGAACACCAAGGTCATCACCCAAGGCATCACCGGCAAGACGGGGCAGTTCCACACGCGCATGTGCCGCGACTACGCCAACGGGCGGCAGTGCTTCGTGGCGGGTGTCAACCCGAAGAAGGCCGGCGAGGACTTCGAGGGCATCCCGATCTACGCCACGGTGCGGGAGGCGAAGGAGGCGACCGGCGCCACCGTGTCGGTGATCTACGTCCCGCCGCCATTTGCCGCCACGGCGATCGACGAGGCGGTCGACGCGGGTCTGGAGCTCGTGATCTGCATCACCGAAGGCATCCCGGTGCGCGACATGATCCGCACCAAGTACCGGATGCAGGGCAAGCGCACGCTGCTCCTCGGCCCGAACTGCCCCGGCGTGATCACCCCCGACGAGATCAAGATCGGCATCATGCCGGGTCACATCCATCGCAAGGGCCGGATCGGCGTCGTGTCGCGCTCGGGTACGCTCACCTATGAAGCCGTGGCGCAGCTCACCGAGCTGGGGCTGGGTCAGTCTTCGGCTGTCGGAATCGGCGGCGATCCGGTCAACGGCCTCAAGCATCTCGACGTGCTCAGGCTGTTCAACGACGATCCCGAGACCGACGCCGTGGTGATGATCGGCGAGATCGGCGGCAGCGACGAGGAAACGGCCGCGGCCTGGGTGAAGTCCAACATGAGGAAACCGGTGGTCGGCTTCATCGCGGGGATCACCGCGCCGCCCGGCAAGCGCATGGGCCACGCGGGAGCGATCGTGTCGGGCGGAAAGGGGACGGCGCAGGAGAAGCTCGAAGTCATGGAAGCCTGCGGCATCAGGGTCACTCGCAACCCTGCCGAAATGGGCGCGCTGCTGAAGGAAGTACTGGCGCATGGTTGATTTCCTCAATCCCCAGTTCTGGGCCGAGGTTGCCGAGATCATCGTTGTGAACATCCTGCTGTCGGGGGACAACGCGGTCGTGATCGCGCTCGCCTGCCGCAATCTGCCGCCGCGCCGGCGTCGCCAAGGGATTTTCTGGGGAGCGGTAGGGGCGACGGGCCTGCGCATCGCGTTCACTTTCTTCGCGGTGACGCTGCTCGCCTACCCGTACTTGAAGCTCGTCGGCGCCGCGCTGCTCGTGTGGATCGGGATCAAGCTGATCGCGCAGGAGGAGAACGGCGGACACAAGATCAAGGCGAGCGACCGGCTCCTGACGGCGATCTGGACCATTCTGGTCGCCGACGTGGTGATGAGCCTCGACAACGTGCTCGCGGTCGCCGCGGCGGCCGAGGAAAACGTGCCGCTGATGGTGTTCGGTCTCGCCGTCAGCATCCCGATCGTCATCTGGGGCAGCCAGTTCGTCACGCGGCTCATGGAGCGCTACCCCGTGCTGATCTTCCTGGGAGGCGGGCTGCTGGGCTACATCGCCGGCGAAATGGGCGCTGCGGATCTCGCGGTGCGGCCATGGATCGAGGACAGCGCGCCGGTCCTGGCCACCGTCATTCCCTTCGTCGGTCTGACCGTCGTGATGGGGACCGGCGCCTGGCTGATGCGGCGACGGGCACGCACGCAGGAATGAAGGCACGCAACGGGCCAGCATGGGCGAGCTAACCAGCGCGCATTTCTGGTTCGCGGTCGTCGAGATCATTATCGTGAACATCTTCCTGTCGGGGGACAATGCGGTGGTGATCGCGCTCGCCTGCCGGAATCTGTCGCCGCGACAGCGCCGCTACGGCATCTTCTGGGGCGTGCTGGGCGCGGTCGTGGCGTTGATCGTCCTCACCCTCTTCGCCATGACGCTCCTCGGATACCCATGGCTCAGGTTGGTGGGAGCGGTGCTTCTGCTCTGGATCGGCGTCAAGCTCATCGCCGAGGACGACGGGGGCGAACACAAGGTCAAGGGTAGCGATCGCCTGCTCACGGCGGTGTGGATCGTCATCGTCGCCGACGTGATCATGAGCCTCGACAACACCGTCGCGGTCGCCGCCGCGGCAAACGGCAACCGGCTGCTCATCGTGCTCGGACTGACGGTCAGCATCCCGGTCGTCATCCTGGGCAGCCAGGTGATCATGCGGCTGATCCAGCGCTTTCCCATCCTGGTGTTCGCCGGCGGCGGCCTGCTCGGGTACATCGCCGTCCAGATGGGCGAGGACGATCCGGCGGTTCATCCCTGGGTCATGGCGCACTTTCCGGACATCACCGGCTACATGCCGATCGCCGGATTCGTTCTCGTCGTCACCACGGGCCTGCTGCTCGTGCGGAAGCAGAAGAGGGTGCATGCCCGCCAGCGCTCGCCTTGACCGCGGCCGCGGCGTACACTCGCCGCCGATGAAACCATTGAACCGATGACGACTCGCGTCCCGCTCGACGTGGCGAGCCTGTCCCATCCGGGCATGGTGCGCACGCACAACGAGGATTCGATCTTCGTCGATGCCGATGCGGGCATCGCGGTGCTCGCCGACGGCATGGGCGGCTACAGTGCCGGCGAGGTGGCGAGCGGCATCGCGGTCAACGTGATCAGCAACGGGATGCTGCCCGAGCTCGGCTCCGGCCGCGAGCTCTCCAAGGTCGACATCGGCAGCGGCCTCACCCACGCGGCGCTCCTCCTGCAGCAGCAGATCGCGCTCGCCAACAAGGGCATCTACGAGGCGGCGCAGGCGCGGCCCGAGTGCGCCGGCATGGGGACGACGCTGGTCGCGGCGGTGTTCTACGCCAACCGCGTGAGCATCGGCCACATCGGCGACTCGCGCTGCTACCGGCTGCGCGGCGACAAGCTCGAGCAGCTCACCCACGACCATTCGCTGCTGCAGGAGCAGATCGACAGCGGCATGCTCACCCCCGAGCAGGCGAAGTATTCGCTCAACAAGAACCTGGTGACGCGAGCGCTCGGCATCGAGGCCGTGGTGCCGGCGGACATCGCCGAGTACCGCGTGGAGGCCGACGACATCTACGTGCTGTGCTCCGACGGGCTCACCGACATGGTCGACGCCGACGCGGTGCGCGACATCGTGGTTGCCAAGCGCGGCGATCTCGCCCAGGCCGCGGCGGAGCTGATCGACATCGCCAACCAGAACGGCGGCCGCGACAACATCTCGGTGGTGCTGATCCGCGTGCCGGCGGAGTTCCTGCCCAGCTCGAGCTGGCTGCAGCGCTGGCTCGCGAAGAAGCCGGAATAACGGGGCGCGGCAATCGCGCGCAGTGTCACGGGGCGCGGCAATCGCGCGCAGTGTCCCGGGGAAGGTTGCTTCCAGGGCCGCGATATGATATATAATCGCTACATATCGATCGGTGACGGCGGCCATGCCAACGCTCCAATTAACGCAGATCTATCTCGAACGGGACCAGAAGAAGGGCCTCCAGGCGAAAGCGAAGGCGAACGGGACCAAGGTCGCTGAGGAGGTCCGCCGCGCGGTTGACGCCTATCTCGCCGGCATCTCGCCCGAGGACCTGCGTTTGCTCGACGAAGGAACCCGCAAGGCACAACGGCATCTCGCTGAAATGGCGACCGAGCTTGACCGGGTCAACGCCAAACTGGATTCGGCGTTCGCGCGGCTCGACCGCCAGCATCGCAAGCCGCGAAAAGTCGCATGAGCGTCATCACCGATATCCTCGATCGTCTGTCCGGCGTCGAGGTGGTCAAGGAAAAGCTGCGCGACACCAGCGTCCGGATCGAGCGGTTTGCCGAGCGAGTCGTAGAGCTGGATCGTCAGGTGCAGGAGATCGATCGACGGCTGGTCCGGATGGAGACGTTCGTCGAGGTCGCCACGGGGCGCCTAGGCGGCCCCGGCAGGCTGCCGAAGAGCGATTGAGCATTACTGGCGCACACGGATTGGCCCGCGTTCCGCGCAATCCAGCGTTATGAGCAAGCTCGTCCTCTTCCTCGCCGACGGCAGCACGCTGGACGTGCCGCTCAACCGCGAGCGCATCACCATCGGCCGGCGCGCCGACAACGACCTGTGCCTGCCCAACCTGGCGGTGAGCGGCGAGCACGCGGTGGTGGTGACGATCCTCGCCGACTCGTTTCTCGAGGACTTGAACAGCACCAACGGCACGCTGGTGAACGGTGAGCCGATCGCCAAGCATTTTCTGCGCGACCACGACGAGATCGACATCGGGCGACACCGGCTCGTCTACTGCATCGACGACGACGCGAGGCTGGAATCGAAGACCCTCGAGGGCCTGGCACGCGTCTACGAGCGCGATTCCGGGGGGCGGGTCGAGACCGCGAAGCCTTTCGTGCGCAGGCGCGAGGATGCGGCGAAGCCGAAGGCCGACCCGGATTCGAGCGCCGCGGCGGATCCAGGCGCCAGGGGCTCCCGGCTTGCATCGTCCGAGCCGCGTGCCCGCGCGCGAAGGACGCGCCAATCCGAGCCGCTGATCGATCTCCCCGAGCTCGAGCCCGAAGCATCGGCCCCGGCCGCCCCGGATCCCCCGACACCGGTCGACGGTCCCGGCGTAAAGCTGCTCACCGGTCCCCGGTCCGGGATCAAGATCGCGTTCACCAAAGCCGAGACCACGCTGGGCCGGCCCGGCGTCCAGGTGGCGGCGATCGTGCGCACCGATTCGAGCTTCAGGATCAAGCCGCTGGAAGGCATCTCGCTGCCATCGGTCAATGGCCGGCCGATCGCCGCGGAAGGGGCGGATCTGACGCCCGGCGACGTCATCGAGATCGCCGGCAACCGGGTCGAGTTCGTGACTTGACGGTCGCCCCGGCGAAGGGCCGGGGGCCGGATTGCCTGTCGTCTCCCTGGAAGGCCCAAGTCTTGCTCATCGTTCACGCGAAAGCGTGAACCCTCCGGCTTTCTGCGCTCTATCGACGCGGACGCGATCCATTCGCGTCACGATGTGACGGCCAGCGTCACCGTCCGGCGGAGTTCAGACATGGGCTGTATTGCACAGCGGCAGGACGGTGGTGCCAGCAGCCGAAAGTTCCCCGGCAGGCCCCGCTTCCTTCAATTCTGTCGCATACCTACGTGAATATGCTCAACCGGTTTGGCATACCCCTTGCTCACCTCTTTCCAGCTGGGTGCGAAGGGTTCGGAGTACGTACTCACTTCCTGGAGACTTGAAAAATGAAACGTTTGCAGCAGGGCTTCACCTTAATTGAACTGATGATCGTGGTCGCGATCGTCGGTATTCTGGCGGCCATCGCGCTGCCGGCGTACCAGGACTACGTGATTCGGTCGAAGATGTCGGAAGCGGAAGCGGCGCTGGCGGCGTGCAAGACGTCGGTAGCGGAGTACCTCTCGGCGCATTCGGGCAGTTGGCCGACCGCCGCGAACTCCGGATGCTCGACCACCACGACGAAATACGTAAATGGCGGCGTCAGCGTGGGTGGTACGGATACTATTTCCGCGATCAGCCAGGCGACCGGTGCGTCGCCGAGCGAGTGCACGCTGACTCTGCGAGCCATCAGAGCTGCCGGCGACACGTTCACGGTCGCAACGTGGGCGGGTTCGTACGCGGGGTGTTCAGCCAAATACGTTCCGTCGACGTTCCGCTAGCCTTCACACTTGCTATGCTTGGCCGATGAGCGCGCTCATCGGCCTTTTCTTTTTCGGTGATTGATTTCAACGCAGATCAATAAGCGTCTATGTTTCCGGCGGTTCGTCCTGGCGCGGCTTTGATCGAACCGGAAGACCCGAATCGGAGCGTTCGCCGCATGGCCGTTTCGGTTGACACACCTTCAGAGATAGCGCCTCGCCACGACGATCCTGTTGCGGAGGCGACGGCCCTCGCTAGGGCGGGCCGATTCGGAAGATCGCTCGCCATCCTCGACGAAGCGCTGGTCGATCGGCCGGGCGATAGACACCTCCTCTACGCCCGAGCGTTGACCCTGCTCGATTGGGGCCGGCTCAACGACGCGCTGGCGGGATTGCGGACGGCGCGAAACGCGGGGCTCCCGTCCTTCGGTCTTTTCGTCAATCTCTGCCAGGCCTGCCATGCTTGCGGGCTCACCGACGAGGCAGAACAGCACGCGCTCCAGGCCATTGCGCTCGACGCAGCTCAGGCTGCCGGACACTTGTGTCTCGCGGTCGTACACCAGGCGAAGAAGCGCTACTCCGAAGCGATCGAATGCTACGAGCGGGGATATGCGCTCGCGCCGGACCGCGTCGATTGCCTGTGGGAGATCGCCTCCTGTCTCCTCGATCAGGGAGATGTACCTGAAGCCGAGAGTGTCGCACGGCGCGCGATCTCGGTTCACGGCGAGAGTTACGTGAAGTCATGGACACTCCTGGCCAGCGCGCTCGCGATGCAGAAGAGATGGAACGAGGCCACGGCCGCATTCGAGCGCGCGGAGGCCATCGAATTCCAGAGGGGTCTGAACGGGGAGGCGTTCGTCATGCACGCCTTCCAGCTCTTCAGCTTTGGCAGGTTGGACGCGGCGATCGACTTGTACGCCCGCTACCTGCCGCGAAGCACTAACCCGGGGCCCCACGCCCACTACGGTTTACTGCTGCTAGCGGCCGGGCACTTGCGTGACGGATGGCCTTTCTACGAGTTCCGCTGGACGTTCGACAAGCTGCTGGCGATACGGCCGCGCCTGGGCCGGCCCGAATGGCGTGGACAGCAGCTGGTGGGTAAGAGATTGCTGCTCTGGGCGGAGCAGGGCGTCGGAGACGTGGTGCAATTCATCCGGCTCGCGCGCGCATTCAAGGAGAAGGGCGCCAAGGTTCTGCTGCACGTTCCCGAAAGGCTCAGGGAATTCGCGAAGTGCTTCCGCGACGTCGATCGAGTGGTCTGCGAACCGGCCGAATTCGCCGACAGTTTCGACTATCACCTTTCGCTGATGAGCGCCTCGGGCGCGCTCGGCATCGATCTCGAATCCATCCCCAGCGACGTCCCGTACATCACGATCGATCCGGATCGGAAGCGGCGCTGGCGGGATCGCCTGGCCTCTACCGGAAAGCTCAGGGTCGGGCTTGCCTGGGCGGGCAATCCCAATCATGAGCACGATCACCTGCGATCGATTGCGCTCGCCCGCTTGGCAAATCTCTTCGGCGTCGAAGGCGTCGAATTCTATTCGCTGCAGAAGGAGCCGCGGCGGGATGACGTTGGCGCACTGCCGAGCGGAGCGGCGTTGATTGACCTCGGACCCGAGCTAATCGATTTCCGCGACACCGCAGCGGCAATCGCCGAGCTGGATCTGGTAGTAGCCGTCGACACCGCGGTGGTACACATCGCCGGCGCGCTGGCGAAGCCCGCTTGGGTCATGGTGCAGACGCCTTCAGACTTCCGCTGGCTTACCGAAGGCGACGGCAATCCTTGGTACCCGACCGTGCGTCTGTTCCGCCAGCGTCAGCCGGGTGACTGGGACGAAGTCATCGCCGAGGTGCGCGAAGCCCTTGCCAGAGCGGCTCGGGAGGCGCATGCGGGCAACGTCGATCTCGGACCGCCAGCCACAAGCAATCGCCTCGCACCAACGACAAAACGCCCATCGATATCTCCCTTGTGCGGCATCGCGGATACGCGGTACGGGATCGTGCAGTACCTTCGTCGCGAGGAAACGCTGGCCCACTCGCTCGATGTTTACGGTGAGTGGCTGCAATCGCAATTGGAGATCGTCACGGGGTCATTGAAACCGGGCAGTGTAGTTGTCGAAGCGGGGAGCGGCATCGGCGCTCATACGATGGCGCTCGCAAAGGCAGTGGGCTCGGAAGGTGCGGTGTTCGCCTACGAACCGAACGCCGACCGGATGCGGGTGTTGTTTCAGAACCTGCACATGAACCAGGTGCGCATGCAGGTGACGCTCCTGGAGCGTCGGCTCGCCGGTTCGACGGAGACAACGCTGCTCGAAAATGCGGGCTGCGCGGGCGACGGGGGAGCCGATGCCTGCGACGCCATCGACGATCTGGCACTCGAGCGGCTTGACGCGTTGAAGATCAACTGCGCGAGTGTCGCCGGCGAGATCCTGCAGGGGGCGTCCAAAACGCTGAGGCGCCTGCGACCGCTGCTCCTGGTCGCTACCGATGGCGAGATGTCGGATCGGCTCACGGCGATACTTGCGTCGTTCGGCTATCGCTGCTGGCGAGTGGTGACGCCGTACTTTTCGGCGACGAACTATGCAGCTCGCTGTGAGGATATTTTCGGCGGCCGCGCCGCTTCGTCCCTCGTAGCCATACCCGAGGAGCGCACGGCGCTCGCATTGCTGGATGGATATGACGAGGTCTCACGATCGGGAGCAAAGCTCAACGGCGAACATGTCGAGCTGGAGGTTATCAGCCCTCAATCTCCGCGCGTCAACGCATTGACGCGATGGTTCCGCGCATTGTCGGTCGGTCGCAATCCAGGCGGTGCCGTCGCCGCGCGGTACCCAGCGGCAACGTCCAACCCGACCTCGGAAGGTATCGCGGACCCGGCTGCGGCTCGGTCAACCAATCCGGCCGTGGTAGCCGCGCGATACTACGCGGCAGGGGAAGTTCTGATGCGTGGCGACTATGATCGCGGATTCGAGTTGTACGAGAACCGCTTCGATGCCCTCGTGGACCGGGCTGCGGCGGCGCGCAGGTTCGAAAGCAGTCTGGGTATTGATCGCCGCTGGCTCCGAGGCCCTCTTACTGGTCGGAGGATCGTGATCTGGTGCGAGCAGGGTTTTGGCGACAGCGTGATGATGCTTCGCTATCTGCCGATGCTGAAGGAACGAGGTGCCGCGAAGGTGTTCGTGGTTTGCGAGCGCGAGCTCGTCGGGCTGGTGCAGGCCATGCCGGCGGTCGACCGTGTCTTATGCGGGAACGACACGATTGGACCAGAGGACTTCGATCTGCAGTGCCCGGCTATGAGTCTTCCGCACGCCTTCAGAACGACCTGGACCACGGTACCGACGGCAACCGCCTACCTGACGTTGCCTGGGGACAGAATCGAGCGGTGGCGGAAACGGCTGTCGGCGTTCGATGGACTGAAGGTCGGCCTGGCGTGGGCGGGCTCCGAGACGCTGGAAGCCGACACGCGACGAAGCATTCCGCTTGCGAAGCTCCAGCCAATATTCGATGTACCGGGCGCGCGCTTCGTGAGTCTGCAGAAGGATCGCAGGCTCGACGAAGGCGGGTCCGGCCTTCCGCTCCTCGATTTGGTCTCCGAATGCGGGGATTTCCTGGACACCGCGGCGCTGATCGAAGCGCTGGACCTTGTGATCTCGGTCGACACGGCTGTAGCGCATGTCGCGGGCGCGCTGGGCAAGAAGGTCTGGTTGCTCAATCGGTTCGAGAGCGAATGGCGCTGGGGCCGTGGTTTGACTCATTCCGTGTGGTACCCGACGATGACGATCTTCAACCAGCGCAATTCCGTCCGGTGGGAGGACGTCATCGAGGACGCCGCATCGGAGCTTCGCCGCCTCGGGGGAAGAGAGAGCTCGGTTGTCGAGCCACCTCGCGAAGAGCAGGGGTTCGATGCCTCGTTCCAGTCAGGTTCTCAAAGCCTGCAGCAGGGCGCCGCCAAGGCTGCCGAAGCGAAGTTCCGGGATGCGGTCCGGCTTCGCGACGGCAGTGCCGCCGCCTGGAACGGTCTCGG
>DATJBM010000021.1:0-367944 GCA_035515295.1 Casimicrobiaceae bacterium
CAGACGATCGCCTCGAATGGGCCCACCCCATTGAGCCGCCAGGCGAGCGCGCGGGAGTCGCGGTGGAACTGGTCCCAGGAGACCGGAAAGATCTTGGCCGGATCGCGTGGGGCCGGCTTCTCGCTCTCAGCGGCCTCGACCGTCTTTATCGAAGTTTGGCTCATCGGAGGTCCCCGCGCGGAATATCGTTGGCGAAAGGCGCGGCCCGGCAAACCACCAGGCGGCGCCCAACAACGCCCGATATCAGACGGAAACCACCGCTGGCAATCAGGGAATCTCGAAGACCGTGGTCTCGTCGGCGATGCCGCGGAGCGCCGCCCGCTGCATCATCGGCTGCAATCCGGAGCTTTCGAGGATTTTGATGGCGTTCTTGTCGTCCACCACCGACTTGGTGACGAAGATCGAGCGCGAGGAGGCAAGCCCCTGCACGCGCGCCGCCAGATTGACGGTCTGGCCGAAGTAATCCTGCCGGTCGTTGAGCGTCACCGCGAGGCACGGCCCTTCGTGGATGCCGATCTTGAGCAGCAGATCCTCGCTCCGGTGCCGTTCATTGAGGCTCCTCATCGCGTCGCGCATGCGCAGCGCCGCCGCGAGCGCGCGGTCGGGCGTGGGAAAGGTAGCCATCACGGCGTCGCCGATCGTCTTTACCACCGCGCCGGCCTCGGACGCGACGATCTCCTGCAGCAGGCGGAAGTGCTCCTTCACCAGATCGAAGGCGACGAGATCGCCGACGCGGTCGTAGAGCTCGGTCGAGCCCTTGAGATCGGTGAACAGGAACGTGAGGCTGGTGATCTTCAGGCGCTGATCGATGTCGAGCGTGTCGGTGCGATAGATGTCGCGGAAGGTCTGGTTGGTGAGCAGACGCTTGGCGGTGAGGAAGCGCTTGCGCTTTCCGAGCATGTCGTGCAGCGCCGCCCCGGCAACGTACACACCGGGGACGACGCGTCGGTCGGTGCGGTTCTCGAGCGTCAGGCGCAGCGGGCCCGGACGCAGCGTCACGGTGGGCGTGTCGACGTGATGGCGATTGAACGCCACGGCGAGCGACTGGCGCTCGCGCGTGGGCTCGCCCTTGACCTCGATGAATTGCGCCGTGTGCGTGACCGGGTCGAACACGATGACGAGCTCGGCCGGCAGGGTGAGCGAGAGCAGCGCCTTTTCGCCCGCGGGCAGCTCGATGAGCTCGAGCGTAACCTCGTCGATGATCCGCTCGAACGCGTCGTCGGGGATGTCGATCCCTGAGCCCCAGAAGATCTGCCGGTAGTACTCCGCTGGTGGCAAGGCGTTCGGATCGTGGGCAGCGATCCGGCGCAGGCGCGGGCTCACCGTGAACGTGACTTCCACCATCTCGTCGAGCGTCGGCTGGTAGCCCGCGGCGCAGAGCGCGCAGGCGTATTCGTCGCGTTTGACGGTCTTGAGCGACGAGCCCGCTTCCAGTACGCCCCCGCATCCGGGGCAGAGCACGTTCCACGACAGCTCGAACAGGCCCAGGCGCGCGGCGTGCAGGAACGCGGCGATCGTCTTTTCCTCGTCGAGCCCGTGATTCGCGGCGAAATCCAGCGCGTTGATGCGCGAGAGCCGGTGATCGGGACCGTCGCGCACCAGCTTTTCGAGCGCTGCGGCGACGGCGGAGTCCGCGGCCGCCCGCAAGGCGACGAACAAGCTCTCTCGCTCGGTCATGCGCGGAGCTTACGCCAAAAGGACATCGGCTTGCACCGGCCGGGCCGTGACGCGCCGCGCCGGCGCGCCGCTGCTATGATCGCGCGATGGCCGCCTCGAGCCCGCGATTCGTCGACACGGCGCTCCTGCGCATCGGCTACGAGGTGGGCGGTCCCGAGAGCGGCCTTCCGGTGATCCTCGCGCACGGCTGGCCCGACGACGTGCGGACCTGGGACGCGGTGCGCCCCGCGCTGCACGCGGCGGGCTACCGAACGTACGCACCCTGGTTGCGCGGCTACGGGCCGACGCGGTTCCATCGGGCGGACACGATGCGCAGCGGTCAGCTCATGGCGCTGGGACAGGACCTCGTCGACTTCGCCGCCGCGCTCGGGCTTCGGCGCTACGCGCTGGTGGGGCACGACTGGGGCTCGCGCGCCGCCTACATCGCTTCGTCGCTCGCCGAAGGCAGCGTAGCGGCGTGCGTGGCGCTGTCGACCGGCTACGGCACCAACTCGGCGGCCCAGACGCTGTCGTGGGCGCAGACCCAGAATTACTGGTACCACTGGTTCATGGCGACTTCCCGCGGCGAGCGGCTGGTGCGCGGCGACCGGCGCGGGTTCACGCGCCATATCTGGGACGAATGGTTCGTCGCCTATCGACCCGACGACGCCGAGTTCGAGCGCACCGCGGCTTCATTCGACAATCCGGACTGGGCGGACATCACGCTGCACTCCTACCGCGTGCGCTGGGGCCACGCCGAGGGCGATCCGCGCTACGCCGCGCTCGAATCGCGCTTCGATCCGGCGCCCCGCCAGCGTGTGCCGACGCTCACGCTGCATGGGGCGCTCGACCCGGTGAACCTGCCGCGGATGAGCGAGGGCAAGGACGTCTACTTCGAGGGACGCTACGAGCGGCGCCTCGTTTCCGGCGCGGGACACTTTCCGCAGCGCGAGCGCGGGACGGAAGTGGCGCCGCAAATCGTCGACTGGATCGCCGTCCACGCATGAGCACCGACGAGCGCGATCTTCGCCCGGAAACGCTCGCCGCCCAAGGCATGGGCAGGGTCGCGGAGCCGTATCGCGACATCGTGCCGCCGGTCCACGTGTCGACGACCTACGAGCGCGGCGCCGACGGCGGCTTTCCCGGAGGGCGGACCTATTCGCGCGCGGACAATCCGAGCTACGACCAGGCCGAGGCGCTGATCGCCGCGCTGGAGCGCGGGGCCGCGGCGATGCTGTTCGCCTCGGGCCAGGCCGCCGCGGCGGCAGTGTTCCAGTCCCTCTCACCGGGAGACCGCGTGCTCGCCCCGCGCAACATGTACTGGGGATTGCGCAAGTGGCTGCTCGACTTCGCCGCTCCGTGGGGGCTCGCGGTGGAGTTCTACGACAACGCGTCGGGCGACGATCTCGGAGCCAAGGCGCGCAGGCTTCGCGCGCGCCTCGTGTGGATCGAGACACCGGCCAATCCGACCTGGGAGATCACCGACATCGCCGCGGCCGTCGCGATCGCCCGCGAAGTCGGCGCGACGGTGTGCGTCGACTCGACCGTCGCCACGCCGCTGCTCACCAGGCCGCTCCAGCTCGGCGCGCACCTGGTCATGCACTCGGCCACCAAATATCTCAACGGCCACTCCGACGTGATCGGCGGGGCGCTCGCCACCGCGGTCGACGACGTACTGTGGCAGCGCATTCGCTACGTACGGGCCGCGAGCGGGTCGGTGCTCGGGCCGTTCGAAGCCTCGCTGCTGCTGCGCGGCATGCGCACACTCCACCTTCGCGTGCGCGCGGCGTGCGCCAATGCCATGGCCATCGCCGAGCGCCTCGAAGGCCACGCAAAGGTCTCGCATGTGCTCTATCCGGGCCTCGCGTCGCATCCAGGCCACGCGATCGCGGCGCGCCAGATGCGCGGCGGGTTCGGCGCGATGCTATCGCTGAGGCTTGCCGGCGGCGAAGAGGCCGCCCGTTCGTTCGTCGCGCGATTGCGCGTGTTCAAGCGGGCCACCTCGCTCGGGTCGGTGGAAAGCCTTGCCGAGCATCGGGCGAGCGTCGAAGGACCCGACACGCTGTGTCCGACAGATCTGGTGCGTCTGTCGATCGGCATCGAGCACGTCGACGATCTCGTCGCCGACATCGCCCAGGCGCTGTAGCGCGGCTCGTCGGCCTCCGAGGGAAGCACCGTGACCGTTCCCATCGAGGCCGACTTCGCGCGCGAGCTCGACGCACGGGATCCGCTTGCCCGCTTCCGCGGCGAATTCGTCGTCGCCGAAGCCGACACGATCTATCTCGACGGCAATTCGCTCGGCCGACTGCCCAAGCGCGCGGCCCAGCGGCTCCGCGATGCGGTCGAGCGCCAGTGGGGCCAGCGCCTGATCCGGGCGTGGGGCGAGGACTGGCTCGACGCACCGAAGCGCATCGGCGGTAAGATCGCGCGGCTCCTCGGCGCCGCGGACGACGAAGTGATCGTCGCCGATTCGACCTCGGTCAATCTGTTCAAGCTCGCGCTCGCCGCGCTCGCGGCGCAGCCCGGCCGTACCCGGGTCGTGACCGACGACATGAACTTCCCCTCGGACATCCACGCGCTCCAGAGCGCGGTCGCGCTGGCCGGGGACAGGTGCCTCGAGATCGTGCCCTCTGCCGACGGCATCCACCCGGTCGTCGAGGCGCTCGCCGAGCGCGTCGACGAGCGTTCGGCGCTGGTGGCGCTGTCGCATACCGCCTTCAAGAGCGGGTACGTCTACGATATGGCGGCGGTGACGGCGCTCGCGCACCACGCCGGGGCGCTCATACTGTGGGATGTGAGCCATTCGGTCGGCGCCATGCCGCTCGCCCTGGACGCGTGCGGCGCCGACCTCGCGGTGGGGTGCACGTACAAGTATCTCAACGGCGGGCCCGGCGCTCCCGCGTTTCTCTTCGTCCGCCGCGACCTGCAGGCGAGGCTCGCCAATCCGCTCCGCGGCTGGCTCGGGCAGCGCTCGCCGTTCGACTTCGCGCTCGAGATCGATCCGCGGCCGGGCATCGGCGCGTTCCTGACCGGCACGCCTCCGATGCTGTCGCTCGCGGCCATCGAACCCGGCGTCGATCTGGTGCTGGAAGCGGACGTTGTCGCGCTGCGCGAGAAATCCGTGCGTCAGACCGGATATCTGGTCGGCCTGTGGGAGGCGCTGCTCAAGCCGTTCGGCTTCAGGCTCAATTCGCCCCGCGATCCGCGGCGGCGCGGCTCGCACGTCTCGCTCGGACATCGCGACGGCTGGCGCATCGATCAGGCGCTCATCGAGGAAATGGGCGTGCTGCCGGACTTCCGACATCCCGACAACCTGCGCCTCGGCATCGCACCCATTTACACGACCTTCTCCGAGATCCACGAGGCGGTCACGCGGCTGGTGCGCGTCATGACCGAGCGATGCTACGAGAAGTACCCGGCGGCGCGGGGAACGGTCACCTAGTGGAGCGTGTGCATCCACCGCACGGAGATCGACGCTCCGGCATCGCAGCGCAACCGAATTTGAACTGCGCTATGCTTGGCGCCTGACTCGAGAAGGGAGGAGCCGTGTCCAGCCAAGCGACCCCCGCCGGCCCGCCGGCGCTCGAACGGCGCCTGGCGACGATTCTATCCGCGGACGTCGCCGGCTACAGCCGGATGATGGGCACCAACGAGGAGGCGACCGTCCAGACGCTGCGCGGGCACCGCGCCGTGTTCGAGGCGCTCTTGAAGCAGCATCGCGGGCGCATCTTCAACACCGCCGGGGACGCGATCCTGGCGGAGTTCCCGAGCGCGGTCGACGCTGTGCGCTGCGCGACCGAGATCCAGACGGCGCTGCAGACGCGAAACGAGCACCTGCCGTCGGACCAGAAGCTGCAGTTCCGCATGGGCATCAACCTGGGCGACGTCGTCGTGCAGGACGACGGCGATCTGCTCGGCGACGGCGTCAACGTCGCCTCGCGCATCCAGACCGTCGCCGAGCCGGGAGGCGTATGCGTTTCGGGCAGCGTGTACGACCAGATACAGAACAAACTCACGCTGCAGTTCAGGCCGCTCGGGGAGCAGCAGTTCAAGAACATCGGCCAGCCGGTGCGCACGTTCACCATCACCCACGGCGAACGCGGTGCGCTCCCGGTCGGCGGGCGGCGGTTTAGCGCGAAGAGCGCGACGCTTGCGGCCGTGGCGTTGCTCGCGGTCGGCGCGCTCGCGGCGGGCGCGTTCGCCCTCTATCGCCTCACCGAGTCGAAGCGCGCCGAGCAGGACGCGATCGCGGCGCAGGTCGCGGCCGAGAAGGCGGCTGTCGAAGAGGCGCGTCGCGCGGCGGAAGCGCAGACGCGGCGGGCGCAGGAAGCGGAGACCAAGGCCGAGCGCGAGCGTGCGGCCGCCGAGGCGGCCAAGCGCGAGATCACGCTGCAGGCGCAGCTGCAGTCAGCGGAAGATGCGCGGCGTCGCGCCGAAGCCGATCGCAAGCGGCTCGACGACGAGCGGCAGCGCGCGGATGCCGAGCGCAAGCGGCTGGAGGAAGAGCGGCAGAAGATCGACGAGGAGAGGCGCGCGGCGGACGCGCGACTCGCCTCCGAAAAGCGCGCGGCGGAGGCCTCTCGCGCCGAGACCGAGAAGAAGCTCGCCCTGGCGGGTCGTGCGGCACAGGCGCAGCCCGCGACTCCGGCCGCGAGCGTGGGACCGGCCCGGTTCGACGGCGACTATGCGGGCTCGATGTGCAACTTTCCGGAGAATCCCGCGCGGCGGTTTTGCTGGACCTCGAAGTTCCACATCGAAAGCGGCGGCGCGGCCTGGAGCTGGATGAGCCGCGTGACGGGCAAGCGCGCCTCGGCCCGCCTGACGATCGCTCCCGACGCGGACGTCGCCGTCGCCATGGATGGCTGGAACATCAACGACGGGTCGCCGCTCGCCGGAACCCTGCGGGGACGGGCCAGCGACGACGGCATCGACGCGCAGGGGCGCTGGGCGAACGGCGCTCCGATGGAGGCGCATTGGACGCGGGTCCATTGAAGCGCTAGGACGATCGCCGTGAAGCGCAGCACCGAGCATTTCCTCACCACCCACACGGGCAGCCTGCCGAGGCCGGACGATCTCGTCCGCATGATGTATGCCAAAGAGGAGGGCGTGCCGGTCGAGCGCGCGGCGCTGGCGGAGCGCGTAGCCTCCGCCGTCGAGGAAGTCGTGCGCAAGCAGTCGGAGGCCGGCATCGACATCGTCAACGACGGCGAGATGAGCAAGCCCAGCTACGCGACCTATATCAAGGATCGCCTTTCCGGCTTCGGCGGCGCTGGCAACACCTTCGTCTACCAGGATCTGGTCGATTTCCCCAATCTCGCGAAGCGCGTGTTCGGCGATCCGGGGCGGTCGCGGCGCAAGACGCCGGCGTGCAACGCCGCGATCGCGGTGCGCGATCCGGAGGCGCCGAAAACCGACGTCGAGCATCTCAAGGCTGGATTCGCCAAGGTGAGGGCGCAGGAGATGTTCCTCACGGCGGCCTCGCCCGGCGTGATATCGCTCTTCTTTCGCAACGAGCACTATCCGACCGAAGAGGCGTACATCTTCGCGATCGCCGACGCCATGCGCCACGAATACGAAACGATCGCGAACTCAGGCGTCGTGCTGCAGATCGACTGCCCCGATCTCGGCATGGGCCGGCACATTCAATACGCCGACCTTAGCCTTGCGCAGTGGCGCAAGAAGGCGGAGCTGCACGTCGAGGCGCTCAACCGCGCGGTGGCCAACATCCCGGCCGATCGCCTGCGCCTGCACTTGTGCTGGGGCAACTACGAAGGGCCGCATCACTGCGACGTCGCGCTGCATGACGTCATCGACCTCGTCTTCGAGGCCAAGCCTTCGGCGATCGCGCTCGAGGCGGCGAATCCGCGGCATGCTCACGAGTGGGCGGTGTTCGAAAAAGTGAAGCTTCCGCCGGGCAAGATCCTGATCCCGGGCGTGATCGAATCGAAATCCAACTTCATCGAGCATCCGGAGCTGATCGCGCAGCGTATCGGCCGCTACGCGAAGCTCGTCGGCCGCGAGAACGTGATGGCGGGAAGCGACTGCGGCTTCGGCACCTGGGTGGGGCAGGCGGCCGTCGATCCTGATGTGGTGTGGGCCAAGATGGCGGCGATGGCCGAAGGCGCGCGCATCGCTTCGCGCGCATTCTGGAGCCGCTAGCGCGGCGCGCTGCGGGAAACGGCGCTCCTGTTCGCGTCGGCAGCGCCTTGGCGCGTGGGCGGCGCGAAGTGGTAATAGCGCCCGTTGAGATAACGGGTGACGTCCCGGATCTCCTCGTCGCTCCAGCGCAGGCCGGCGTTCGCCTGCCAGCGTCGCACCTGCGCGCGCAGGCTCTCCCAGTCCTTCGCGAGCCGGCGGTCGCGCCAATGCACCTCGGCGTCGTGACAGCTTACGCAGTGCGTGCCGTAGAGCAGCTCGCCGCGCGCGGGGGAGGTCGGCGCCTGAGCCGACACCGCAACCACGCTCCAAAGCCACAGGCATCCAAGCGCCAGAGCCGTCCGACGGGCGTTCAAGGTACGCGCGCCTTCATTTCGAGAACTCGAATTCGCTCGCCGGCGCTTCATCGCTGAGCGATCCGACGCCGTAATACTTCCCGTCCAGTCTGAAGATGTAGCGACACCAGTCGTCGGGCGACCGCGGCCAGGGAATTTTGACGCACAACTTTCCTTCGTCGGTCACGCGCCATGTGCCCTCCGCGGTCGCATAGCTGTTGCGCCCGCCCGACTGGCCGCGCCCGTCCGAAGTCGCCGCGAAGGTGCCGTCCGGCCGGTTCTGCCAGCGTCGCGTGCTGCCGGCGGCGGTGCGGCTCACGACCTTCGCCTCGGGCATGAGCTCGCGCAACTCCTGCGCCCCGAGCCGTACGCCGTGGGCCGCCCTGACGTCGGCGAACGTGGCGATCTCGGCGCCGGCCGGGAGGGCGACAAGGCCGATCGCGAAGGTCATCGCGCGCAGCAGTGAAGACATCATCGGTGCGCATTATCGCAGCGACGTCCCGTGGAAAACATATACGCTCGGTCCCGCGCCCGGCGCCGGAGTCAGGGCTGGCGATCGGCTAGAATCCCTTCGCGCCGCTCCGGGCACCGCCCGGCGGCATTCGAGGCAAGACCAGACTGATTCCAGCCGCCGCGTCCCGCCATGCGTTCGCTCTACAACCGGATCGCCGGGCAGAACCGGGAGCGGCTTGCCGCCCTCTCCGATGGCGTGTTCGCCGTGGCGATGACGCTGCTGGTCCTGGATCTGCGGGCGCCGACGGCCGAGGCGATCCACTCCGAACGCGAGCTACTCGGTGCGCTGGCCGGCATCGCGCCGAGGCTCGTGCCCTATGCGATGAGCTTCCTTACGCTGGGCATCTTTTGGCTCGGACAGCAGGCGCAGCTCGACCGGCTCGCGCGGAGCGATCGCGACCTCGCCTGGATGCACATCGGCTTCCTGTGCAGCATCTGTCTCGTGCCATTCTCCACGGCGCTGCTCTCCGAGTTCCTCACCTACCGCGCCGCGCTGGTCGTCTATTGGCTCAACATCCTGCTCATGGGCATCGTCCTGCTCTGCACGTGGCGTCACGCGGTGCGGGGCGGGCTCCTGCGCGAGGATGCGACGCCCGAGATCGTTGCCGCCATCTGCCGCCGGATCACCATCGCCCAGAGCCTGTACGCGGTGGGAGCGGCGCTGTGCGTCGCGAGCACCTATTGGAGCATCGCCTTCATCGTGCTCATCCAGATCAACTACGCGCTCGGGCTGCCCCGGCCTTTGCGGCGGCGGTCGAGCAGCGCGTCATAGGGTAAAAAAACCCGTTCCGGCCGCGCGGCTGGAACGGGTTCTCGAGGGGAGGCTCCAGAGAGGCTTCGGCCAGCCGACTACTGCTGGTTAGCCTCTTTGCGCTCTTCCTTGGGCTGTTCGCGCTGCTGGCTTCTGGCGTTTCCGCGCTCGGCTTCGCCCCGCGGAGTGTTCGCGTTCGCGTTGGCGCGTGCTTCACGCTGCGGAGCTTGCGCCATGCGGCCCTGCTGCTGCGCGTGCTGCTCGGGCGGCGTCCGCGCGGCCGGGGATTGCGCGGTTTGGGCGTGCTGCTCCTCGCGCGAGCGCGCGGCGGATTGCGCCTGCCCGTTCGACGTGCGAGAGCCTTCCTGAGCCTGCCGGCGCTGCTCGGCCTGCTGAGCCGCCTGCTCGCGCGGAGCCTGCTGCAGGCTCTTTGCATGCTGGTCGTTTTGCGCGCGCGGCTCGTTTTCACGACGCTGTGCGGTCGCTTCGTTCTGGCGTTGCTGCATGCCCTGCGCGTGCTGGCGCTCGCGTGACGGTTGGGGCCCTTGGGCGGTCGGCGCCTGCGCGGGCTGGCCGCGATGCTCCGCGACGCTCGCGCCGCCATGCGGCGGGCGTCCGCCACGATTCGCCTCGACGTGAACGCGCCCGGCCCATTGTTGACGCTCGCGGAAGAAAGGCCGCGAGCGGTAGTGCGCGTCCCAGTACGTATTGAGCGCGAATGTCACCGCGGGTATGTGCAGCCGCGGTCCGAACTCGATGATCGCGACACGGCGGCCTTCGTACGGATACCCGAGATCGCCCGCGTAGACCCAGCCGCGGTCGTTCGCGAATCTCACGTCGCACCAGCTCCAGTCGCTCAAGCATCCCGCAACGCCGACCTCGGTGTTCGGCGGCAGCTGCGCGATGACGGGATATTCGCTGTCGGGGCCGGCGTAGATGTCCGTCGGGTGCATCGTAAAGGCGTCCTCCGCGGCGGCGATGCCGGGCAATGCGGCGATCGCCAGCACGAAGAGCGCACGTCGGTAAATCGGCTTCATCGTCCTTCCTCCATCCTAGGGTAGTGCAAGTTGGATCGCGGTCTACCGAGCCGGTTCCTGCTTCCGTTGCATGCCTTTGCCGCTCTTGGAGCGGCGTCGGACGAGCTCCGACGGCGCTCGGTGAGGACGAGGTTTTTGCCTCGGCGCCGAGCGCAATGTGAATGGAGGCGACCGAGGCCTACAATGACGGCATCGAACCCAGCGTGACTCGCGTCGCGGGGAAGAGGGAAGGAGAGCCAGGTTGAACACACGCATTGCGCCGGTGATTCCCGGGACGCGTCCGGAGCTCGCCGCGATCGAGGCTTCGATCCGAGCCGAGCGCGGCGGCATTCCGCTCATCTATCAGATACTCCTCAACAGCGCCCCGCTCGCCGACGGCTGGGAAAAGATGCTCACGGCGGTGCGCAATCGCAGCTCGCTGCCGCCGGCGTTGCGGGAGATGGTCATCATCCGCGTTGCCGTGCTCAATCGCGCCCCCTACGAGCTGGAAGCGCACCGTCCGGTGGCGCTGTCCTGCGGCGTGACCGAGGCGAAGATCGAGGCGCTGCGGCTGCCGCAGCCGGGCATGGGCTTCTCGCCGCTCGAGCGTGCGGTGCTCGTGCTAACCGACGAGATGACCCGCGAGGTGCAGATCGAGGATGCGCTGTTCGAGCCACTGCGCGCGCATTTCGACGCGCGCGCCCTGGTCGAGCTGGTGGCGACGATCGCCGCCTACAATATGGTTTCCCGGTTTCTGGAGGCGCTGCGCATCGGCCATTGAAGGACCGATGGGCGTTGTTCGGGCGCCGGCGATCGGCCCTACCAGCGGCAGCCTTCGTCCGTGATCGTAGCCGCGATCAACACCGGTACCGCCAGCAGACCCATGCCGGAATAGGCGGTGCGGCAATCGGGCTTGATCGCCTTCTCCATCGCCTTCGCTTCCTTGGTCTTCGTATCCGGTATCGGCAGAGGGAACGGCAGCACGCCCGGCGAGCCGGATCCTTCACCCGCGATCTCGCGCACCGCGCGCTTCTTCGCGGCCTCCAGGTCGAGCCCCGGCGCTTGCCCGCGCGGCTTGAAGATGTCCTCCTCGGGGCGCGGCGCGCCCAGGCGCGGAGCAGGCAACGATTCGGGTGCCGGAGTCGGCGCGGCCGTTGGTCCGGCGTTCGGTAGCGACGCGCTCGGCCGCGGGGGCGGCGGAGCGGGTTGCGGCGCGGCGCGCGAAGGCAGGCTCGCGGGCGGCAGCTCCGTGGGTGACGCGAGCTCGCGCTTGCTCGGCGGCGGCTGAACATGCTCGAGCGGCGCAGCCGGCGAGGACAGAAGCGGCCGCGCGGGTACTACAACGGGCGGCGCCAGCTCGTGTTCGACCGCCGGCGAGACCATGCGCTCGATCGGCGCTTCCGGAGCGAGCGGCCGTTCCGGCAACGCCTCGATGGGCGGGGTGAGCTCGCGTTCGCCGGCGGGGGGCGCGAGCCGCTTGATCGTAGCGGCCGGCGCCACGGGCACGGCCTGTCGCGGCAGCTGCAACGGCTTTGCGAGCGGCCGCTCGACGGCGGGCGGTACGATTCTGTCGAGCGGCACGCTGGGGGCGATTGGAGGGAGCGCCCGCGGCGCTTCGATCGGTTGCGCGAGCTCGCGCTGGATCATGGTGGGCGCAACGGGCTCCAGTCGCTCGGGGATCGCTTCGATTCGCGGCTCGGGCGCCGCGGGACGCGACGCACGCTCGATATTCTCGGGGACGCCGGGACTGGGCCGGAGGAAAGGTTCTTGCGCCGAGGGCGTCGTTTCCGGCGGCGCAGTGAGCTCGAAGCGCTCCGGCAGGCTCGATGGGGCGACGCGCCGCTCCGTGCGCTCGGCTCCGCGTCCGGCCGAAGGAATGGCCGGTGGCACCGCCTCGCGCGGCGCAGGCCGCAACGTCCTCGACTCGGGCGCGATCGGGCGGAGCGTCACATCGAGCGTTTCGGGCAGCCCCTCGCCGCGTCCCGCGCCGCCCTTCCCGGTCGCGCCGAACAGCACGATGGCGAGAATGTGCAGCAGCATCGACAGCAAGACGAACTGCACCAGCGTCGGGTCATCGAGGCGCGGACCATGGGAGCGCCGAGCACGACTGCGGTAGACGGTCACGTGCGGACGAACGGTACGACTGCGAGATGTCGCCGGCAAGCATACCGGGAAATCGTCGCGTCCTGCGAATCTCGATTCGCGATATGCTCGCCGGCATGCCGCTCCATGCGCGCTTGACATCGAGGCGCCGATCGCGCCGCCCTTCCGCGTCCAAGCGCTGATGCTCAGGTCGCTCGGCGGCAGAGACGACTGCACCGCGTGAGCCGATGGCAAGCTTCGACACGATCGTGCTTGGGGTGGGCGCAATGGGTAGCGCGGCGCTGTACCACCTGGCGAGACGGGGCGTCCGGCCCTTAGGGATCGATCGGTTCTCGCCGCCGCACGCATTCGGCTCGAGCCATGGCGACACGCGCATCACGCGCCTCGCGATCGGCGAGGGCGAGCACTACACCCCGCTCGCGCTGCGCTCGCACGAGCTGTGGCGGGAGCTGGAAGCCGAGACGAGCGATGCGCTCCTGACCGTCTGTGGCGGGCTGGTCCTATCCAGCGGATCCGCCACCTCGCACACGCACGTGGAGAACTTCTTCGACAACACGCTCGCCGCCGCGCGTCGGTTCGGCATCGCCCATGAGCTGCTCGACGCCGCGGAGATCCGGCGCAGGTTCCCGCCGTTCCGCGTCGCCGACGCCGAGCGCGGCTACCTCGAGCGCGACGCGGGGTTCCTGCGTCCGGAGCGCTGCATCGCGGCGCATCTGCGCGCGGCGCGGCGCCGCGGCGCGACATTACGCTGCAACGAGAGAGCGAGCGCCTTCCGCGTTTCGAACACCGGTGTCAGCGTCACCACCGAGCGCGGCATCTACTCGGCCACGAATGTCATCCTCGCCGCAGGCGCATGGCTGCCGGGACTCCTGGGCCGAGACATCGCCCGGCATTTCACGGTGTACCGGCAGGCGTTGTTCTGGTTCGAGATCGAAGGCGATGCGAAGCCCTTCGGCATCGACCGCTGCCCGGTGTTCATCTGGGAGCTCACCGGGCCCGCGCAGAGCATCTACGGCTTTCCGGCGGTCGACGGCGCCGAAGGCGGAGTGAAGATCTCGAGCGAGCGCTTCGACCGTCCGACGGATGCCGATGCGGTCGATCGCGACGTGAGCGGCGAGGAGGTCGCGTCCATGCACCGCGATTACGTCGCCCCGTACGTCGCCGGGGTCGGACCGCGTTGCCTGAAGTCTGCGAGCTGCCTGTACACGGTCACGCCCGATTTCGGCTTCGTGCTCGATCGCCATCCGGCATCCGATCGCGTGCTCCTGGCCTCGCCGTGCTCGGGCCACGGCTTCAAGCATTCGCCGGCGATCGGCGAGGCGCTCGCGGCCATGGCGTGCGGCGCCGCCCCGCGGTTCGACCTCGCGCCGTTTGCGCTGAGCCGGTTCGTGACGCGCGTCTGAGCGATCGCGCGAGGATCGGCGCGATCGCCGGGGACGCTCGATTCAACGCTGGCCGGTGCGCTGCGCAGCTGCCCGCGAGACGTCCTCCGCGAGCCGCTCGGCCTGCGAGTTGTGCACGCTCGCGCGCAGCAGGATGTCCGGCGGCAGGACGCCGAGCCCGTAATACGCTTCGTTGAAGCCGTTTGCCACCCCGATGAACGTTCCGTCCAGATTCAGCCCGCCGTACAGGCCCCTGTCGCGGGTGAACGCCACGAAGTCGGTCGTGATGTCGGCTTGCGCTCCCGCGCCGACCGGTCCGGCGGCGACGGTCGCGTCGCCGCCCAGCTTCACCGAGTCGGCAAGCAGTGAATTGATGCCCTTGTCGGTCATCACCAGCGTCACGGCTTCGGACATGGCCACACCCGCCTGGAGGCCGACGTTGGCGGTGGCGAGGTTGTAGAAGCCGGGACCTTCCCATCTTCCGCTCTGGTCGTCGCGGACGAGCAGCACGGCACGGCCGCCCGCGCCGCCGAAGATGAACCCGGCCCGGAAGATCTGCGGGGCGATGAGCACGCCGCGGGCCGCGCCGACGTGCTGCTGCAACCATGTCATGTTGGGGTCGCTCATGAAGCTTTCGAACGTGGCCCGCGCCGAATCGACGAGGTCCTGTTCCCGGGTTTGCGCCGAGGCGGCCTCGCTCCATGCCGTGAGCGAAACGAGCGCGAGGAGACCCAGCCACCGGAATGCCTTTGCCATTGCATGCATGGTCGGTCCTCTCAATCCACGATCGATCGCGGCCTCCGGTTCCCGGGGAACCGCCGCGACTCGAGGAGCGCAAGCATCGCGCAGGCGGCGGAAAGGGACTTTCGGTCGTTCGCTGATTCGGCTGTAGGACGACATACGCGCGGCGTAGGATCGACCCGAGGAGCGATGGCCGACGCGAAAGGGCGTAAGATCACCCGGTCGCATCGCGAGATTGCATCGACGACGAATACTGATGGCCGAATCCGAGGAATGGGCGTTTCCGGCTGAGCTGCAACCTGCTCGAGACGAGGTGGAGTTCGATCTCGAGCGCGCGCTCGACAGCGTCGTGTCGCTGCGATCGGAGGTCCCGGAGGATGCTTTCACCGCTTCCATTCTCGGGACCGAGCGCGCGGGCAGCGGTGTGGTCATTCGCGACGACGGCCTCGTGCTCACCATCGGTTACCTCATCACCGAGGCCGAGTCGATCTGGCTTACGACCAACGGGGGCTCGGTGGTCGCCGGGTACCCTCTCGCGTACGACGTCGCGACGGGCTTCGGCCTGGTGCAGCCGCTGGGCCGCATCAGCGCGCCACCGCTGCCGCGCGGCCGATCGGGCGAGTCCGCGCCGGGCGACGACGTGGTCGTGATCGGCTGCGGCGGCCGCGCCCATGCCCTCAAGGCGCAGGTCATCGCCAAGCGCGAGTTCGCGGGCTACTGGGAATACGTGCTCGACGAAGCGTTGTTCACGGCGCCGCCGCATCCGCAGTGGGGCGGCGCCGCGCTGGTCGGCCGTCGAGGCGAACTGCTCGGCATCGGCTCGCTGCTTGTGCAGGAGGCCCTCGATGGCCAGGCGGTGCAGGGCAACATGTTCGTGCCTGTCGACCTCCTTGCGCCGATTTTCGACGACATGCTCAAGTTCGGCGCGCCGGCTCGGCCGCCCCGGCCCTGGCTCGGCATGTACACCTCCGAGGCCAGCGAACGCCTGATCGTGAGCGGCCTAGCCAAGGGCGCGCCGGCGGACAGCGCCGGCGTCCAGCTCGGCGATATCGTGCTGGAAGTGGCCGGCGAGCGCGTGGCGGGACTCGCGGACTTGTTCCGCAAGGTCTGGCGCCTTGGCGAGGCCGGCGTGGAGGTGCCGCTCAAGCTGGCCCGCGACGGTGGCTTCGCTCAAGTCGTCGTTCGCTCGGCCGACCGCAGCGATTTCCTGAAAAAGCCGCCGTTGCAGTGAACGGCACCGGGTTTGCTCCTTAGCGGCCAGGCCAGGCACGCGCCCTGCGCCGCAGACGTGCGCCTACGGGTGGCCGGCGCGGCTTCCCTCGTCAACCCACGGCCTCGGTCGCCGCGCCACGCCTAACGGCGCACGCGGCTCATGGGCGCTTTGCCTGGCGGCCTGCCGGCACGGCAAAGCAGATTCGCTGTCGTCACGTCGAATGCAGCGAATCAGTGCTCGGCGACCGCGGTCTTGTACTCCCAGCCGCCGCCCATCGCCTTGGCGAGATCGACCACCGCGAGCCGCGCGTCGCGCGCCGCGAGAATCTGCAGCGTCTGCGCCTGCAGGAGCTGGCGCTGCGCGTCGAGGACCTCGAGATAGGGCGAGTATCCGGCCCGGTAGCGCGTGTCCGCCAGCTCCAGGGCGTGCGAGAGCTTCGCCGTGCGCTCGGTCTGGGCAGCGAGGGCATCGCGGGTGGTCTGGTTGGCGACGAGCGCATCGTGCGTCTCCTTGAAGGCCACCTGAACCGTCTGCTCATAGGCGATCTCCGTCTGATCGCGCTGCGCGGTCTTCGATTGCACGTTGGCTTCGATCGCCTTCAGGTTCAGCAGCGGCTGCGCGAGCGCCGCGCCGATCGACCATATGGCCGCCGGCCCGCTGAACAGATGCTGCAGGGCCACCGATTCGGTGCCATAGCTGCCGGTCAACGCGAGGGAAGGGAAGTAGTCCGCGCGCGCCACGTCGATACGCCGATCGGCCGCTGCGAGCTGCGCCTCGGCGCTGCGGATGTCGGGGCGCCGCTCGAGCAGGTTCGACGGCAGCCCTTCGGGCAGCGTCGGCACCGAAAGGAGCCGCGACGTGACGTCTTCGCGCGCGACCTGCGGCGTGAAGACCTCGCGCGGGCTGCGCCCGACCAGCACGGCGAGCGCGGACTCGAGCTCGCCGGTCGCGCGCTGCGTAACGGCGACGTCCGACGCGACGGCGGCGCGCTCCGCTTCGGCCTGTGCCAGATCGTATTCGCCGATGATGCCGCCCTGGTAGCGGTCGCGCTGCAGCGCCACGGTGCCGGTGCGCGTCTCGAGCGTGTCCTCAAGGAGCTTCAGCTGCGCGTCCGCGGCGACGAGCTGGAAGTAGACTTGCGCGACTTCCGCCGCGACCGCCGAACGCACGGTCTCGCGCGCGTACTGCGAGGCGAGAAGGTCGTCCTGCGCCGCGCGGTTCGCCGTATGGTACTTGCCCCAGAGGTCGACCTCGTAGGACGCGTTGACTCCGACGCGGTAGTCGTTGAACACGGGCGGAATGCCGGGAATCGCCTGCGGTCCGACCTGGCTGAAGCGGTTGCGCGACGCGCCGACGCCGAGGTCCACCCGCGGGTAGAGGTCGCTCTGGGCCGCGGTTACTTCGGCGCGGGCGCTGTCGACGCGCGAGATCGCGGCCCGGAGGTCGAGATTGTCCGCGAGCGCTTCGTCGACCAGACGATCGAGCGTCGGGTCGCCGAAGGCCGTCCACCAGCGCTCGAGCGAGGGATCGTTGGCGGTGCCCGCCGGCAGGTCGAGCCTGGGCGGCGCTGTCGGAGTGGTCGAGCACGCCGCCAGCGCGGCCGCAAGGATGAGGACAGCGAAGACTCTGGGCATGTCAGTCTCCCGGTGCAGTGGCCGGAGGATGGCCCGGCGTGTGGGGTGTGATGTGTCTTACGCTGCGTAGATGCTTCACTTCGCCGAGAAGTTCGTCGTGACTCCTGCGCTCGACGAGACGGCGCTCGACGATGACGCGATAGAACAGCGGGACGAAGAACACGGCAAGGAACGTCGCGGCGAGCATGCCGCCCATCACGCCGGTGCCGGTGGCGTGCCGCGCGCCGGCGCCGGCGCCGGTCGAGATCGCGAGCGGCACCACGCCGAGGATGAAGGCGAGCGAGGTCATGAGGATCGGGCGGAAGCGAAGCCGTGAGGCCTCGATCGCCGCCGCCGACGGACTCAAGCCTTCGTGCGTTTTGAGTTGCGCGTACTCGACGATCAATATGGCGTTCTTCGCCGCGAGACCGAGGAGCGTCACTAATCCGATCTGGAAGTACACGTCGTTGGTGAGTCCGCGGAGCCAGGTCGCGGCGAGCGCGCCGAACGTCCCGAACGGCAGCGCCAGCAATACCGAGAGCGGAAGCGCGAGCTTCTCGTATTGCGCGGCCAGGATCAGGAACACCATCACTACCGCCAGACCGAGGGCGAAAGTCGACGCGCCGCTCGACTTCTTCTCCTGGTACGACGTGCCGCCCCAGTCGTAGCTGAAGTCCGAGGGAAGCACCTCTTTCGCGATCTGCTCGACGCGCGCGATCGCCTGGCCCGAGGCGACACCCGGTGCGCCCTGGCCGATGATCTTCACCGCCGGCAGGTTGTTGAACCGGTCCAGCACATCGGGGCCGGAGGAATAGCGGACGGTCGCGAGCGACGACAACGGGATCATCTCGCCCTTCGCCGAGCGCACGTAGACGCTGCCGATATCGTCGGGACGCTGCCGGTAAGCGGGATCGGCAGACATCAGCACCTGCCAGGCGCGGCCGTACTTGTTGAAGTCGTTGACGTAGTAATTGCCGAGTGTCGCGGCGAGCGCGTTGTAGACGTCCGAGATCGGCACGCCGAGCGTCTTCGCCTTTTCGCGGTCGACGTCGACCGACAACTGCGGCACCGTCGCTCGCCACAGCGTCTGGGTGAATGCGAGCTGCGGATCGCTGTTGGCGCGGGCGAGAAACTGCTGCGTGACCTCGGCCAGGCGCTTGGAACCGCCGTCGCCTCGATTCTGGATGTAGAACTCGAAGCCGCCTGCGGTGCCGAGGCCGAAGATCGGCGGCGGATTGAACGCAAGCACCAGCGCTTCCTTGATGCCGGCCGTCTTGGCGTAGACCTCGCCGACGAGCTGCTGCGTGGTGACCTTGCGCTCGTCCCAGGGCTTCTGGGTCACGAAGATCGATGCCGCGTTGTTGCGGAAGCCTCCGCTCAGGAAATCGAAGCCGGTAAACGCGATGACGTAGGCGTTGGCCGGATTGGACTGGATCACCTTCTCGACCTCCTCCACGACCTTGTCGGTGCGCTGCAGCGTCGCGCCGTCGGGCAGGATGACCGTGCTGAAGAACCACCCCTGGTCCTCGTCCGGCACGAGGCTGCCCGGCGTGAAGTGCCACAGCCCGATAGTGAGCGCGACCATGGCGAGGAACAGCGACGCGCCGATGACGCCGCGCCGGAGCATCCATACCACGCCGTCGCTGTAGCGCTGCGTCACGCGGACGAACCAGCGGTTGAACGCCGCGAAGAACCGGTTCGGTGCCGCGTGCGGCTTGAGGATCCGCGCGCACAGCGCCGGCGAGAGCGTGAGCGCCACGACCCCCGAGATGATCACCGAGATCGCGATCGTGACCGCGAACTGGCGGTAGAGCTCGCCGGTCAGGCCGCCCAGGAAGGCGATGGGCACGAACACCGCGGTCAGCGTGAGCACGATGGCGATGATCGGTCCGGTCACCTCGCGCATCGCCTTGATCGCTGCTTCTCGCGGCGGGCACCCTTCCTCGCGCATGATGCGCTCGACGTTCTCCAGCACGACGATCGCATCGTCGACGACGATCCCGATCGCGAGCACCATGGCGAACAGCGTCAGCGTGTTGATCGAATAGCCGAGCAGATAGATGCCTGCGAAAGTGCCGACGAGCGACACCGGCACCGCGGCGAACGGGATCACCGTGGCACGCCAGTTCTGCAGGAAGAGGTACACGACCAGGAACACCAGCACCATCGCCAGCGCGAGCGTCTTCAGTACCTCGTGGATCGACACCTCGACGAAGCGCGTCGTGTCGTAGGGAATGCTGTAGGTCAGCCCCTCCGGAAAACGGGCGGACATCTGCGCCATGGCCTGCTTGACGCTCTTCGCGACCTCGAGCGCGTTCGCCCCGGGCGAGAGGAAGATGCCCACGAGCGTCGCCGGCTTGCCGTTGACGCGGCCCATGAACTCGTAATCCTTCGAGCCGAGCTCCACCTGCGCGACGTCGCCGAGGCGCACGATGGAGCCGTCCGGGTTGGCGCGAACGATGATCTGCTCGAACTCCTTGGGATCCGAGAGCCGGCCCTTGGTCGTGATCGTGTAGACGAGATCCTGCTTCTGATCGATGGGAGCCTGTCCCACCTTGCCGGCGGCGAACTGCGCGTTCTGCTCGTTCAGCGCGGCGACGACATCGGCGGGCGAGAGCTTGAGCTGCGCGAGCCGGTCCGGCTTGACCCAGACCCGCATCGCGTAATCGTGGGCGCCGAAGATCTGGACATTGGTCGTGCCGGGCAGCCGCTTCAGCTGGTCGAGCACGTTGAGCGTCACGTAGTTCGACGTGAACAGATCGTCGTAGCGGCCGTCGGGCGAGAAGAAGGCGAGTACCTGCAGGAACGACGAGCTGCCGCGCTCCACCGTGACGCCCTGGCGCCGCACTTCCTCGGGCAGCCGCGGCTCGACCTGCTTCACGCGGTTGTTGACGTTGACCGCCGCGATGTCGACGTTGGTTCCGATGTCGAACGTGACCTGGATCTGCACCGTGCCGTTCGAGGCCGAGCTCGAGCTCATGTAGATCATGTTCGGCACGCCGTTGATCGCGTTCTCGATGGGCGAGGCGACCGTCTGCTCGAGCGTCTGCGCGGACGCGCCCGGATACACGGCCTGCACCGTGACCACCGGGGGCGCGATCTCGGGATACTGGGCGATGGGGAGCGAGCGCATCGCCGCCAGGCCCGCGAGCACGATGAAGATGGAGATTACGGCCGCGAACAGCGGCCGGTCGATGAAGAAGCGCGAGAACATGGCTTTTCCTTCAGGCGCTGCGTCAGCGCGCCGCTTGCGCAGACGCCGGTCGCGCACCGCTGGACGTGGGCGGCTGCGCCGACGCGATCTGGATCGCCGCGCCCGGCCGCAGCCGGGCGATGCCGTTGACGATCACATGGTCGCCTGGCTCGAGACCCGACTCGATGACGAACAGGTTGCCGCCGTCGCCGTCGATCCAGTCGCCGACCGTGACCGGACGCGGCTGGGCGATGTCCTTGCCTTCCCTGTCCTTGCCGGTCACATAGACGAACTTGCCCTGTGGCCCGTCGAGCAGCGCCACCTGTGGCACCGCGAGCGCTTTCTTGCGCTCGGCGCCGCGCAGGACCACCCGCACGAACTGCCCGGGCTTGAGCGCCTGGTCGCGGTTGGCGACTTCGGCGCGCATCTCGTAGGTACCCGTCGTCGGACTCACCCGCGTGTCGGCGAAGTTGATTTTCCCGCGCCGCGGAAAGGTCGAACCGTCGGCGAGTTTGATCGTCACGTCATAGGCGTTGTCCTTCGGCAGCGCCAGCGCGCCGCTCGCCACCGCGCGATTGAGCCTGAGCTGCTCATTCTCGGAGACGCTGAAGGCGACCCAGATCGGATCGGTCTGCGAGATGGTGGTGAGCAGCGTCTCATTGGCCGTCGCGAGGCTGCCTTCGGACTTCATCGCCCGGCTGGAGAGTCCCGAGATCGGCGCGACGACTCGGGTATAGCCCAAGTTGAGCTTCAACTCGTCGAGGCGGGCCTTGGCCGACTGCACCGCCGCGGCGGCGAGATCGGCATTGGAAGCTGCATCGTCGGCCTCCTTCTGGCCAATCGCCTTGCGCTCGGCAAGCGGCGCGAGGCGGGCGCGCTCGCGGTCGGCCTGCGCCTTCTGCGCCTGGGCCCGAGCAAGGTCGGCCTCGGCTTGCGCCACCTGCGCGGCGTAAGGCTTCGGGTCGATCAAGAACAGCGGCTGACCGGCCTTCACCGGCGCGCCTTCGGTGTAGAGTCGCTGCTCGATGATGCCGGTCACCCTCGCCCGGACCTCGACGTCCTTGGAGCCGAGGGTCTGGCCCACGTACTCGAAGGCGATGGGGAAGTTGTGCGGAGCAACCGCCAGCACGCTGACTTCCGCGGGCGGGAAGCCGGCGAACGCGGGCTTGGACTGGGACGGAGTGCACGCGGCCAGGGCGAGTAGAGCCGCCACGCCGACGATGCCGACGAGCAGTCCCAGCCAGAGAGGAGAACGCCAGAACGATGTCCGCATGAGTCGCTCCTTGTACCAACCGATTTTTGCAGTGCAGCTTGCAGGAGCCGCAAAGATTACATACAATCGTGCATGTTTGTAAACCCCGAACGAGTTGTGGCTATCCGTTGAAACGGTAAGCTATTGAAATGGCGCGTAAGACAAAGCTGGAGGCGGCAATCACCCGGGAGCAATTGCTCGACGCCGCGGAGCGGGTTTTCCGTGAACACGGGGTTGCCCGGACGTCGCTGGCCGAGGTCGCGGCCGCGGCCGGGGTCACGCGCGGGGCGGTGTACTGGCACTTCAAGGACAAGGCGGACTTGTTCACGGCGATGTGCGAGCGGGCGACGCTGCCGCTCGATGCCTTGCTCTGCGATGCGGCGCTCGCGCCGTGCGCCGACCCGCTCGAGACGCTGCGCGAGCTTTCGATCGGCGTGCTGACGTCGCTGGCGACCGACCCCCGCGCTCAGGCGGTGTTCGAGGTGATCTTCGAGAAGACCGAGCTCACCGGCGAGCTTGCGAACGTCGCCGGCGAGCGTGAACGCGAGCGCTCGCAGTGCGTGGCGAACGTCGAGCAACTCGTGCAGCGCGCCGTGGCCGCGGGTCAGCTGGCCGCCGACACCGACACCGCCTTGACGGCGCGCCTTCTGCACGCCTGTGTGGGCGGGATCATGCGCGAGTGGGTGTCCGACAAGGGCGCGTACGACCTGGCCGCACGCGCGCCCGCATTCATCGAAGCCATCCTTGCCGGCGTGGTGGCGCACCCGCCGCGGCGCGCCGAGCGCGTGCGGCCGCGCGTGCGCCCGCGCGCACCTTCGCCGGCCTGACGCCACCCCGGCGGCGCATCGGCCGCCGGCTTGTGCTTTAATGGGCGCGGAAGAGCCGGTCCGCGCCATGGCGAAGAAAAAGACCACCGAGCCCCGGATCGTCCGCCCGGACGATATCCCCGGGCACTGGCGGTGGGACCGTCCACTCCAATCGCCGGGCCACACCCAGGTCGACTTCGAGGAGCGGGTCAACTTCCGACGCCTGCACGACTACCGTCTCGCCCGAACGCGAGCGGCACTCGGCGGCTCCGGCCTGGGCGCCCTCCTTTGCTTCGATCAGCACAACATCCGCTACCTCACCAGCACGGTGATCGGCGAATGGGCGCGCGACAAGCTCACGCGCTACGCTCTTCTCACCGGCAACGGCGATCCCTACATCTGGGACTTCGGCTCCGCCGCCAAGCACCATCGGCTGCACGCGCCCTGGCTCCATCACGATCACTGCCGGGCGGGGCTTCTGGGCCTGCGCGGCGCGGTGGGCGGCGACGGCGCCCTGTTCCGGGAGGCGGCGCGCGAGATCAAGGCGCTTCTGGACGCGGAAGGCGTGGGCAGGATGCCGCTCGGCCTGGACGTGGTCGAGCCGCCGATGCTCTTCGAGCTGCAGAAGCTGGGGATCGAGGTGCGCGACGGCCAGCAGACGCTGCTCGACGCGCGCGAGGTCAAGAACATCGACGAGCTGACGCTCCTGAACATGGCCTCGGCCATGGTCGACGGCGTCTACCAGGACATCGCCGAGGCGCTCCGGCCAGGCGTGAAGGAGAGCGAGATCGTCGCGCTCGCCACCTCGCGGCTCTACGAGATGGGCAGCGATTGCGTAGAGGCGATCAATTCCATCTCCGGCGAGCGCTGCAGTCCGCACCCGCACAACTTCACCGACCGGCTGATCCGCCCCGGCGACCAGGCGTTCTTCGACGTGATCCAGTCCTTCATGGGCTATCGCACGTGCTATTACCGCACCTTCAGCGTCGGCATGGCCACGCCCGCGCAGAAGGACGCCTACCGCAAGGCGCGCGAATGGATGGACCGGGCCATCGACCTCCTGAAGCCGGGCGTGACGAGCGACCGGATCGCGCGCGCCTTTCCGCGCGCGGAGGAAATCGGCTTCGCGAGCGAGATGGAGGCGTTCGGCCTGAACTTCTGCCACGGCCTGGGGCTCGGATTGCACGAGCGGCCGCTCGTCTCGCGCTTGAATTCGCTCGACGAGCCGATCGAGCTCAAGGCGGGGATGGTTTTCGCGGTAGAGACCTACTGCCCGGCCAAGGACGGGATCTCGGCAGCGCGCATAGAGGAGGAGGTGATTCTCACGCCCACCGGGCCGACGGTCATCTCGCTATATCCCGCCCAGGAACTGCCCATCGCCAATCCATACTGACACGTCATTCCGCGCACAGCCGACGTAGGCGCGAATTCATTCGCGTGCATTGGCCGGATGAATCCGGCCCTACTGGAGGACTCATGCCCGCCCAAACGCCCGAAGACACCGATCGCCTCTTCGCCGAAGCCCTCAACGCCGGTCGCATCGACGAGCTTGTCGCGCTCTACGAGCCGCAAGCCACGCTCATGCCTTCGCCCGGCAAGCTTGTGACCGGGAGCGCGGCCATCCGCGAAGCGTTGTCCCAGTTCGTCGCGGCCAAGCCCACGATGAAGTTGACACCCAAGGTGGTGGCGCAAAGCGGCGATCTGGCTGTCTTGACCGCCAGATGGGATTTGGCAATGACCGGCCAGGATGGCAAGCCCGCGAACATGACCGGCCAGAGCGTCGAAGTCGTGCGCCGGCAGCGCGATGGCAGCTGGCGCTTCGTAATCGATCTTCCGTTCGGTGCGGGGGCGTAAGGGCCATGGCTTCCGCCGCAACGGCGCGCATCGGCTGGATCGGCACGGGCCGCATGGGCTACGCCATGGCGGAGCGCCTGGCGAAAGCCGGCGCCGATCTCACGGTCTGGAATCGCACGCGCTCGAAGGCCGAGCCGCTCGCCACGCGCGGGGCGAAGATCGCCGCATCGCTGCCCGAGCTCGCCGCCTGCGACGTCGTCTTCTGCATGGTCTCCACGTGGGACGACGTGAAGGACGTGGTCGTCGGTCCCGCCGGGCTCCTTTCCGACGGCGTGCGCGCCCCGCGCCTGTTCGTCGAATGCTCGTCGATCTCGCTGGAGGGATCGGCGGAACTGCGCGGGATGCTGGCTGGACGCGGCGTCGACTACCTCGCGGCTCCCGTGTCGGGCAACGCCAAGGTGATCAGGGCCGGGCGCTTGTCCTTCGTCTGCTCGGGGCCGCGCTCGGCCTTCGAGGCGGCGCTGCCGTATCTCGGTATGATCGCTCCCGCCGCGAGCTACGTCGGCGAGGGCGAGCTCTCCCGCATCGTCAAGATCTGTCACAACGTCTTCCTCGGCGTGGTGACGCAGTCGCTGGCCGAGATCACCGTGCTCGCGCAGAAGGCGGGTGTGCCGCGCCACGCCTTTCTCGACTTCATCAACCGGAGCGTGATGGGATCGACCTTCTCGCGTTACAAGACGCCCGCGTTCGTGAACCTCGACTTCAAGGTCACGTTCACGCCGCACCTTCTGCGCAAGGACCTCGATCTCGGCTTGGACGCGGGCCGAAAGTACGAGGTCCCGATGCCCCTTGCCTCGATGACGCGCGACATCGTCCAGACCCTCATCGGCCGCGGCATGACCGAGGAGGATTTCGCGCAGCTCCTGCTGCTGGAAGCCGAAGCGGCGGGCGTGAGGCTCGAGCCGGAGAACGTGCAGGTGAGCGACGGGCTGGCATGAGGCGGCATGGCGGCGCCTCCAGCCTTGACCCTGCCGATTCGGCGGACTAACCTCAACGGCCTCCGTCGTATCGAACAGCGTTTCGTCGGCACGCGGTCGACAAGGCATTTTCCCGAAGGGAGCATCGGTAATGATGGGCTTTCCATTCGCTCAGATCGCCGGCTTGGCGGCGGCCGTCCTGCTGGCCGTGCCGGCGCTCTCGCTCGCCGGCTCGATCAAAGGCAAGGTTGTCTTCGCGGGTCCGCTGCCGCCCGCGAAGAAGGTCGACGTCACCATCGACCAGTACGTGTGCGGCAACGCCAAGGAGTCGGAGGAGCTCCAGATCTCCCCGCAGAGGGAATTGCGCAACGCCGTGGTCTGGCTCGACAACCCTCCGGCCGGCGCGCCGGCGCCTGCCCTGCCGCAGAAAGTCGAGATGGATCAGGAGAAGTGCGTCTTCATCCCGCACGTCGTCATCGTGCCCGCGGGCGGCACGGTCGATTTCCTCAACAGCGACCGGCTGCTGCACAACATTCACACCACGCCGAAGGTCAACCCGGCCATCAACCGCACCCAGCCCAAGGATCGAACGATTCCGTTCAAGTTCGACAAACCTGAGGTTGTGCGCATCAACTGCGATCTGCACTCGTGGATGCAGGCGTGGGTCGTGGTGGCGGCGCACCCTTACTACGCGCTCACCGGGGCCGACGGGCAGTTCAAGTTCGACAACCTGCCGCCGGGCCAGTACAAGCTGCAGGTCTGGCACGAGCGCCTGGGCACCGTGCCGGCGAGCGCTACCGTCACCGACCGGCAGCCAGCGACGGTGACGATAGAGATGAAGCAGCCCTGAGGCGGGCGCTCAGGGCACGACTTCGATCTTCTGGTCCGCTTCCCACGCCGCCGAGTGCGTCGGTTCTTCTAGCGCGCGCAGCGTGCCGCCTTCGTCGAGCGCGATCGTGAGCGTCACCGTAGGCTGCGAGTACACCGGATGCAGATAGATGCGGGCGATCTCCACGGTGTCCTTGTACAGCGCGATGTAGCGCACGAAGTGCTCCTGCAGCGACGGATGCTGTCCGCCGGCGCCGATGGTGATGGTCACGGGGAACCATTCGCCCCGCTTGACCGACGCCGGGGCGACGAGTTTCGGCGTGTGCTTCGCGTCGTAGGTCGTGTGGATCTGCCGGAACTCGGGCGTGAACTGCTCCGCCTGCTCGCCCGCGGCGCGGGCTACGGCGACGCCGAGCGCGAGAGAAGCGAACAAAGCCGCCGAAACCGCAACCTGCGTAACGCGATGGGACTCCATGGATGACCTCCGCTCGGGTTATCCCGCTTCGGGAAGATACTGTCGCACCAGCGTGAGCAGCTCCCGCGGGCTGTAGGGCTTGGCGAGATAGCTCGCCGCGCCCGCTTCCGCCGCTTTCTCGCGGTCGCCGCTCAAGGCGAAAGATGTGATCACGATGACCGGGATGTGGCTCGTGCGCGCGTCCGCCTTGAGCAACCGCGTGGCGTCGAGGCCCGACATTTTGGGCAGCTGCACGTCCATTAGGATGAGGTCGGGCTTCTCGGCCTGCGCCATGGCCACGCCCGCCTCGCCGTCCACCGCCTCCAGCAGGCGGTACGACGTCTTGCCTAGGAGCTGCCGCACGATCTTGCGGTTGTACTCGTTATCCTCGACGTAGAGAATCGTCTGCTGGCTCATAAGTCCTCTTGCTTCACGGCTGGCGGCTTCGCCCGCAGCGGCACGGCGAAGAAGAACGTGCTGCCTTTCCCGCTCTCGCTCTCCACCCAGATCCGGCCGCCGTGCATCTCGACGAACTTCTTCGTGATGGAGAGACCCAGGCCCGTACCACCGTATTCGCGGGTGACCGTAGTGTCCACCTGCCGGAACTCGGCGAACACGTTGTCGAGCTCCTCCTTCGGGATCCCTATGCCGGTGTCGGCGACCCGGAAAACGAGCTCCTCCCCGACGAGCTCCACGCCGATCTCGACCCGGCCCTCGCGGGTGAACTTGATCGCGTTCCCGGCGAGGTTCATCAGGCACTGGGCGAGACGGCGGTTGTCGCCGTAGGCGACGGGGAGATCGTCCGGAACGCTGGTCGCGAACTCGAGCTTCTTCTCGGAGGCGAGGGAGCGCAGCGAAAGCTGCACGACGTCGATCACCTCCCGCACCGAGTATTCGCCCAGCGCGAGCTCCATGCGGCCCGCCTCGATCTTCGAGAGATCGAGCACGTCGTTGATGAGGTGCAGCAGGTGCCGGCCGTTCACCTGTATGTCTCCGAGCGGCTCCTTGAGCGAATCGGGAACCTCGCCGTAGAGGCCGTCCAGCAGCATCTCGGTGAACCCGAGGATCGCGTTCATCGGCGTGCGCAGCTCGTGGCTCATGTTGGCGAGGAACTCCGACTTCGCCTTGCTCGCCTGGGCGAGCTGCTCGTTCAGGCGCGTGAGCTCGATCGCGGCGCGGCGCTGCTCGCTGTCGAAACGGTGCAGCTCGTCGCTCATGTGGTTCATGCGGTCGGCGAGATCGCCGAGCTCGTCGCGATTGGCCACGCTGATGTGCCGGCCGAAGTTCCCGGCCGCCACCTGGTCGAGAAAGCGCTGCGCCTTGCGCACCGGAAGGATGAACGACCAGGAGATGACGAAGCCGCAGAACAGTGCCAAGGCGATCGCGGTCACCGCGAAGGCGCTGGTCAGAATGAGGGAGCTGCGGTTCGCGGCCGCAACGCTGTCGCGCAGCCGCGCCATGCGGCTGCGCTCGGCCTCCACGAGGTGTCCGACGCGGCTCGTAATCTCGTCGTCGAGCCGCTCCTGCCTCTGCAGCAGCTCGCCGGTGACCGCGCCGATGCGCCGGTCACGGATGGCGTTGGCCATGTCCGCCACCACGCCCATCGCTTCGTCCTGAGACGAGCGAATTTGCTCGAGCAGCGCCTGTTCGGTCATGCCCGACGCATCGAGCTTGGCCAGCATGTCGTTGAACCGGTTGCTCTCGCGCAGGATCTTGGAGATCGCCGCCTCGCTCTGGGACAGCAGCGCCAGGTCCGTGTAGTGCATCTGCCGGGCGAGCGCCTGCTCGCCCTGCTGCGCCCAGCTTACCTGCTCGTGCGCGGCGTCGAGGAGCTGCGCCTGCCGGGTGGCGTTGACCAGCGTCTGAAGGCTCACCGCCGCCATGAGAACGAACAGCAGCGCGACGATCATGAAACCGGCTAGCAGCTTGGTGTGGACCGAGGCGCGAATGCCCGCGACCCAGCGCACCAGCTTGCGCACCGGCGTCTTGCTCTGGACCAGCGCGGCGAGCCGCTCGAGCTCGACCTCACGATGCTCGGCAGAGGACGGATTCTCGACTGACGATTGCACGCTGGCTCGCTCGCTCACGTCCTTGTGCAACGGTGCCCGAGATCGTATATTCGGCTCACGTCCGAGTAGCTCGTCGATGAGAACACCTCCCCGCATCCTCATCGTCGATGACAACGCGACGAACGTCAAGGTCCTGCAGACCCGGCTTGCGGCCGAAGGCTACGAGGTGATCACCGCGGGGGACGGCGAGGAGGGCCTCAAGAGCGCCCGCGAGCAGGGCCCTGACCTCATTCTCCTCGACGTCATGATGCCCAAGCTCGACGGCTTCGAGGTGTGCCGCAGGCTCCGGGCCGACCCGCAGTTCCCGTTCACCCCGATCATCATGGTCACGGCGATGGCTGACTCCAAGGACATCGTCGCCGGTCTCGAGGCCGGAGGGGACGAGTATCTCACCAAGCCCGTCGACCACGCCGCGCTCGCCGCCCGCGTGCGCTCGATGCTCAGGATCAAGCGCCTGCACGACCAGGTCGAGACGCTGGTGGCCGAGGTCAAGGAATGGAACGCCTCGCTCGAGCGCCGTGTCGCCGAGCAGATCCGCGAGCTGGAGCGCGTCGGGCGTCTGCGCCGGTTCTTCTCGCCGCACCTCGCCGAGCTGATCGTGAGCGGCGGCGCGGAGGATCCGCTCAAGAGCCACCGGCGCGAGATCACGGTGGTCTATCTGGATCTGCGCGGCTTCACCGCCTTCGCCGAGGTCCACGAGCCCGAGGAAGTGATGGGCGTGCTGCGCGAGTATCACCACGCGTCGGGCAAGCTCATCCAGGAGTACGAAGGCACGCTCGAGCATTTCACCGGCGACGGCGTGACGGTGCTGTTCAACGACCCGCTGCCGGTGCCCAATCCCGCCGAGCGAGCGGTGCGCATGGGACTGGCGATCCGCGACCGCATCCGCGAGATGGCCGCTGACTGGAGCAAGCGCGGCTACGATCTCGACGTCGGCATCGGCATCGCCCAGGGCTACGCCACGATCGGCGCGATCGGCTTCGAGGAGCGCTGGGACTACAGTGCGATCGGCACGGTCACCAACCTCGCGGCGCGGCTGTGCGGCGAGGCGGCCGGCGGCCAGATCCTCATCTCGCAGCGCGTCTACGCCGGCGTGGAGGCCTTCGTCGACGTGGACGCCGAAGAAGTCCTGCGCCTGAAAGGCTTCCACCGGCCCATCATCTCGTACCGCGTGCGCGGCCTGAAGCCGGCGTCCTGAAACGGTTCGCGGGGCAAGCACCGCAGCCGGCTCCGACGCAAGCGGAAGCCCGAGGTTGCGGGATCGTCGATGCGGGTATCATTGGCTCGCGTCGAAAGCTCGCGCCGGTCGAGCGCGAGCGTCGCCGCGCGAGGGGTCCAGGAGGATGGCCGATCACGATCCGCAAGGCATGACGTTCCCGCGGCTGCTCATGAAGCACGCGGCCGAGCGCGGGAGCCGGCCCGCGACCCGCGAGAAGGACCTCGGCATCTGGCAGACGTGGAGCTGGGCCGAGGTCGCGGCCGAGGTGCGCGCGCTCGCCTGCGGCCTGGCGGCGCAGGGTTTCAGGCGCGGCATGCACCTCGCGATCATCGGCGACAACCGGCCGCGCCTGTACTGGTCGATGATCGCCGCGCAGGCACTGGGCGGCGTACCCGTGCCGATGTACCAGGACGCGCCTGCCGCCGAGTTCGCCTACGTGCTCAACGACGCCGAGATCGTGTACGCGGTGGCCGAGGACCAGGAGCAGGTCGACAAGATGCTCGAGGCGAAGCCCGGCGTACCCACGCTCGCCCACGTCTATTACGACGATCCGCGCGGACTGCGCAATTACGACGGCATCACCGGCCTCGACCGGCTGCAGGAGATGGGCCGGGCGTTCGATCGCGAGAATCCCGGGTTCTTCGAAGCCGAGTTGCAACACGGCAGGCCCGACGACGTGTCCATCATGCTCTACACTTCCGGCACCACGGGCAAGCCCAAGGGCGTGCGGCAGACGCACCGGGCTTTCATCGTTTCCGCGCAGGGCGGGTGCGGGTTCGACAAGCTGGGACCCGAGGACAGCATCCTGTCTTATCTCCCGATGGCCTGGGTCGGCGATCACCTGTTCTCGTTCGCGCAGTGGCTGGTCGCCGGGTTCACGATCAATTGCCCCGAGTCCGCCGAGACCGTGATGATCGACATGCGCGAGATCGGTCCGACGTACTATTTCGCGCCGCCCCGGATTTTCGAGAACCTGCTCACGCAGGTAATGATCCGCATGGAGGACGCCGGCGCGGTCAAGCGTTGGCTGTTCCAGCGCTTCGTCGAGCACGCGCGCCGCTGCGGGCCGGCGATCCTCGACGGGAAGGCGGTCGGCGCCTGGGACCGCGCGCTCTACGCGCTGGGCAACCTCCTGGTCTACGGGCCGCTGCGCAACGTGCTCGGGATGAGCCGGATCCGGGTCGCATATACGGCGGGCGCGGCCATCGGGCCGGATCTCTTCCGCTTCTACCGCTCGATCGGCGTGAACCTGAAGCAGCTCTACGGCTCGACCGAGACCTGCGCCTACGTGTGCCTGCAGCCGGACGGAGAGGTGAAGTTCGATTCCGTCGGCCAGGCCGCGCCCGGCGTCGAGATCAAGATCGCCGACAACGGTGAGGTGCTGGTGCGCGGCCCGATGCTGCTCAAGGAATACTACAAGCGGCCCGACGCGACCGCGGAGTCGATCGACGCGGAGGGCTACTTCCACACCGGCGACGCCGGCTTCTTCGAGGAAGGCGGCCAGCTCAAGATCATCGATCGGGCGAGGGACGTCGGCAAGCTCGCTTCCGGTGCGATGTTCGCGCCCAACTACATCGAGAACAAGCTGAAGTTCTTTCCGCACATCAAGGAGGCGGTGGCCTTCGGGAACGCCCGCGACCAGGTGTGCGCGTTCGTGAACATCGACATGGGGTCGGTGGGCAACTGGGCCGAGCGCCGCGGGATACCGTACTCCGGCTATACCGATCTCGCGGCGAAGCCGGAGGTGTACGCGCTGATCCGCGAGTGCGTCGAAAAGGTGAACGCGGAGCTCGCCGCGGAGGGCGCGCTCGCCGACTCGCAGATCCGCCGCTTCCTCGTCCTGCACAAGGAGCTCGATCCCGACGACGAGGAGCTCACCCGCACGCGCAAGGTCCGGCGGTCCTTCGTCGCCGAGAAGTACGCCGTGCTGATCGACGCGCTCTATGGCGGGCGGACCGTCCAGCACATCGAGACGCTGGTGAAGTTCGAGGACGGGCGGACCGGCGTCGTGGCGGCGGACGTCGCGATCGAGGACGCGAGGACGTTCGGCCGGGCGGAGCTTCGCAAAGCAGCCTAGCCGCCCCAGCCGCTTTCATGAACGCGCAGCGCCGCATCGGCGACGTCGTCCTGGGTCTGGAGCGGATCTCGCTTTCGTTCGGCGGCGTGCGTGCGCTCTCGGGAGTGAGCTTCGACGTCCGCGAGCACGAGGTCCGGGCGATCATCGGGCCGAACGGCGCAGGGAAAAGCTCGATGCTAAACGTGATCAACGGCGTCTATCATCCGCAGGAAGGAAGCATCACCTTCCGCGGGGAGGTGCGGCGCGAGATGACCCCCCATCGCGCCGCCGCCCAGGGCATCGCGCGGACCTTCCAGAACATCGCCCTGTTCAAAGGAATGAGCGTGCTCGACAACATCATGACCGGGCGCAATCTCAAGATGCGGGCCACCTTGATCGAGCAGGCGATCCACTTCGGGCGGGCCCGGCGCGAGGAGCTCTCGCACCGCCGCCGGGTGGAGGAGGTGATCGACTTCCTCGAGATCCAGCACATCCGCAAGACGCCGGTCGGGCGACTGCCGTACGGGCTGCAGAAGCGCGTCGAGCTTGCCCGCGCGCTCGCGAGCGAGCCCGCGCTGCTGCTCCTCGACGAGCCGATGGCCGGCATGAACGTCGAGGAGAAGCAGGACATGTGCCGGTTCGTGCTCGACGTCAACGAGCAGTACGGCACGACCATCGTCCTGATCGAGCACGACATGGGGGTCGTGATGGACATCTCCGACCGGGTCGTCGTGCTGGACTACGGCAAGAAGATCGGCGACGGTACGCCGGACGAGGTGCGGGGCAACCAGGCGGTCATCGACGCCTATCTCGGGGTTCCCCACTGAGGACCGACGCGCGTCGCGAACAACGAAGATGGAATTCTTTTTCGAAGTCCTGATCGGCGGGCTGCTCTCCGGCGTGATGTATTCGCTGGTGGCGCTCGGCTTCGTGCTGATCTACAAGGCCTCGGGCGTGTTCAACTTCGCGCAGGGCTCGATGGTGTTCTTCGCGGCGCTCACGTTCGTCGGCCTGCGGCAGGAGCACGACGTTCCGTTCTGGCTGGCGCTGGCGCTGACGCTCGCCGTGATGGTCGTCCTGGGCCTGCTCATCGAGCGCATCGTGCTGCGCCGGCTCGTGAACCAGCCTCAGATCACGCTGTTCATGGCCACCATCGGTCTCGCGTTTCTGCTCGACGGCGTAACCCAGATGCTCTGGGGCTCGAACCCGCGCGGACTCGAGCTCGGCATCGAGGATCAGCCTTTCGAGTGGCTGATGAACAACGTCGGAATAAACATCAGCCAGTTCGACCTGTTCGCGGCCGTGGTGGCCGGCGCGCTGGTCCTGGGACTGGGGATCTTCTTCCAGCGTACGCGCATCGGCAGGGCCTTGCGGGCTGTCGCCGACGATCACCAGGCGGCGCTGTCGATCGGGATCCCGCTGCAGCACATCTGGGGGATCGTCTGGGCCGTCGCCGGCTTCGTCGCCCTCGTCGCCGGACTGCTTTGGGGCGCGCGCAACGGGGTTCAGTACGCCCTCACCTTCACCGCGCTCAAGGCGCTGCCGGTGCTGATCCTCGGCGGCTTCGAATCCATTCCCGGGGCCATCGTGGGCGGGCTCATCGTCGGGGCGTCGGAGAAGCTCGCCGAGGTGTACGCCGGCCCGTTCGTCGGCGGAGGGATCGAGGGGTGGTTCCCGTACGTGCTCGCCCTGCTGTTTCTGCTGGTGCGTCCCGAGGGTCTGTTCGGCGAGAAGCACATCGATCGGGTCTAGCCCATGCTCTACAGGGAAGCCGGCCAATTCAAGGCCACTTACGCCGCCGACCAGCAGATCTTTCCGATCCGCCAGGATCGCGTCGGCATGGCGGCTCTGCTGCTCGGCGCGTTCGTCGTCGTTCCCGTCGTCGGCAACCAGTACTGGTTTTCGGCCATTCTCATCCCGGTCCTGATCTTCTCGCTCGCCGCGCTCGGACTCAACATCCTCACCGGCTATGCGGGGCAGCTTTCGCTCGGCACGGCGGCGTTCATGGCGGTCGGCGCCTTCGCGGCGTACAACTTCGTGCTGCGCGTCCCCGGGATCCCGGTTCTCGCGGCGTTCGTGCTCGCCGGCATCTGCGCCGCCGCCGTCGGCATCCTGTTCGGCCTGCCGAGCCTGCGCATCAAGGGCTTCTATCTGGCCGTCGCCACCCTTGCGGCGCAGTTCTTCGTCGTCTGGGCGCTGGTCCGCTTCGGTTGGTTTTCGAACTACAGCTCCTCGGGCGTGATCAACGCGCAGCGAATGCAGATCCTCGGCGTGGCGATCGATACGCCGCTGCGCAAGTACCTGCTCGTTCTGACAATCGTGGTCGTGCTCGCGCTCGCGGCCAAGAACATGGTGCGCAGCTCCATCGGCCGCGCCTGGATGGCAGTGCGCGACATGGACGTTGCCGCAGACGTCATCGGCATACCGATCGTTCGCACCAAGCTGATTGCCTTCGGCGTCAGCTCGTTCTACTGCGGGATCGCCGGAGCTCTCTACGCGTACGCGTATCTCGGAACGGTCGAGCCCGAGGCGTTCACGCTCGACCTGTCGTTCCGCATCCTGTTCATGATCATCATCGGCGGCGTGGGCAGCGTGCTGGGATCCTTCCTGGGCGCGATGTTCATCACGCTCCTGCCCATCGTTCTCGACGTCCTGGTGCGGCAGATGAACACGCTGGTGTATTCGGCGTTCCAGTGGTCGCTGCCGGGCAGCATCACGTCCAACCTGCAGCTCATCGTGTTCGGCGGCCTCATCATATTCTTCCTGATCGCCGAGCCACACGGGCTCGCGCGCCTGTGGCAGATCGCGAAGGAGAAGCTGCGGCTCTGGCCGTTCCCGCACTGATGCCGCGCTGCGGCAAATGGCGTATCCTTGTCGGTTCACGGGCATGGCGCGCGACAGGCGCGCCCGGGGATCCTAGGAGGAGCATATGAAGCGTCTATGGCATTACCCAACAACGTGGCGATGGCTGTTGGCTGCAGTAATCGGCTTTGCCGCAGCCGGCTCGGCGTGGGCTGCGGATCAGTTCGTGCCGCTGCTCTCGTATCGGGTCGGCGCGTACGCGGCCGGAGGCTCGGGCATTTTCGGCGGCTACATCGACTATATGAATTACGTCAACATGAAGGAGGGCGGCGTCAACGGCGTGAAGCTCTCCTGGGAGGAGTGCGAGACGGAATACAACAACTCGCGCGGCGTCGAATGCTACGAGCGGCTGAAGAAGCAGGGCGGTGGCGCCTCGCTCGTCCAGCCGCTGTCGACCGGGATCACCTACAGCCTCATCGATCGCGTCGCGGCGGACAAGATCCCGCTGGTCACGATCGGCTACGGGCGAACCGACGCGGCGGACGGAGCCGTCTTCCCGTGGGTCTTCCCGATGATCACGACCTACTGGAGCCAGGCCTCGGCGATGATCAAGTACATCGCGTCGAAGGAAGGCGGCGAGGACAAGCTCAAGGGCAAGAAGATCGTGCACCTCTACCACGACTCGGCCTACGGCAAGGAGCCCATCCCGGTGTTCCAGGCCTACGCGAAGAAGCTCGGCTTCGAGCTCACCGAAATCGCCGTGCCGCACCCGGGCAACGAGCAGCAGTCGCAATGGCTGCAGATCCGCCAGATTCGTCCCGACTACGTGATCCTCTGGGGCTGGGGGGTGATGAACCCGACGGCGCTGAAGGCGGCGGCCAAGGTCGGGTTCCCGCGTACCAAGATGATCGGCGTGTGGTGGGCGGGCTCCGAGGAGGACGTCATTCCCGCCGGTGACGCGGCGAAGGGCTATACCACCGCCGTGTTCAACGTCGCCGGCAAGAACCTGGCGTTGGTTCAGGACATCGTCAAGGTGGTCTACGGCGCCGGCAAGGGCAACCTCGAAGATCGCGACCGCATCGGCTCGGTGTATCACGTGCGCGGGATCGTGCACGGCATCGTCACGGTCGAGGCGATCCGCACCGCGCAGGCGCACTTCGGCAAGGGCAAGGTGATGACCGGGGAGCAGGTCCGCTGGGGGCTCGAGCACCTCAATCTCGACGAGGCGCGCCTGAAGCAGATCAACGCGCTGGGCATGATGCCGCCGATCAAGATGTCGTGCGCCGACCACGAGGGCTCGGGGCTCGTGAAGTTCCAGACCTGGGACGGCAACCAGTGGAAGATCGTCACCGACTGGATCGCGCCCGACAAGGCGATGATCCGGCAGATGATCGAGGATTCCGCGGCGAAGTACGCGAAGGAGAAGAACATCACTCCGCGCGAGTGCGGCAAGGAAGCCTGACGCTGCTCCTGCGTGACTTTCCTCTCCCCGGCGCTCGGGGAGAGGGAAGCTGACGTGCGCGCCATGTCCCCGACGGTCGTCCCGAAGCCCGCCTCGCGCGCCGCGGAGGCGAGCCTCGTGGTCAACAGCATCGAGGTGATCTACGACCACGTGATCCTCGTGCTCAAAGGCGTCTCGCTCGAGGTTCCGCAGGGGAAGATCGTGGCGCTGCTCGGTGCCAACGGCGCCGGCAAGACCACCACGCTGAAGGCGATCTCCAACCTGCTGCGCGCCGAGCGCGGTGACGTCACCAAGGGCACGATCGAGTACAAGGGCCGCCGCGTCGATCGGCTAACCCCCAACGACCTCGTCAAACTTGGCGTGTGCCAGGTGATGGAGGGACGGCACTGCTTCGCGCACCTGACCGTCGAAGAGAACCTGCTTACCGGAGCCTTTACCCGCCCTGCCTCCCGCGCTGAGGTCCGTGGCGAGCTCGAAAAGGTCTATCGCTACTTCCCGCGGCTCAAGCAGCGGCGCACCAGCCTGTCGGGATACACCTCCGGGGGCGAGCAGCAGATGACCGCGCTCGGCCGCGCGCTGATGGCGCGCCCGTCGATGATCCTGCTCGACGAACCGTCGATGGGCCTCGCGCCGCAGATCGTCGAGGAGATCTTCGAGATCGTGCGCGATCTCAATCGCAGCGAGGGCGTGAGCTTCCTGCTTGCCGAGCAGAACACCAACGTGGCGCTGCGCTTTGCCGACTACGGCTACATCCTGGAGACCGGCCGCGTGGTGATGGACGGCGCGGCGCACGAGCTGGCGCAGAACGAGGACGTGAAGGAGTTCTACCTCGGTCTGTCGACCGCGGGGCGGAAATCGTTCCGCGAGGTCAAACATTACCGGCGCCGGAAGCGCTGGTTGGCGTGACGGAGCACTTCGACATCCTGGAAACGCGCGACCCCGAGGCGCGCGAGCGCGCGCAGCTCGCCGCGCTGCCGGCGCGGATCGCGTTCGCCAAGGCGCGCACGCCGGCGTACGCGCGGATTCTCGCGGACGTCAATCCGGCGCAGCTCGTGTCGCGCGCCGCGCTCGCGCGGCTTCCCGTTACGCGCAAGTCGGAGCTCCTCGAGCGGCAGAAGGGCGCGCGCCCGTTCGGCGGGTTCGCCTCCATCGGCTGGGGCGAGGCGCCGCGCGTCTTCGCCTCCCCGGGCCCGATCTACGAGCCCGACGATGCCGCGCCGGACTACTGGCGGCTCGCCCGAGCGCTCTTCGCCGCGGGATTCCGCCGTGGCGATCTGGTCCACAACTGCTTCTCCTATCATTTCACGCCAGCCGGGGCGATGCTCGAGTCGGGCGCGCACGGGCTCGGCTGCACGGTCTTCGCCGGAGGCACCGGCCAAACCGAGCAGCAGGTGCAGGCGATGGCCGATCTCGGTCCCAGCGGTTACGTGGGAACGCCGTCGTTCCTCAGGATCATCCTGGAAAAGGCGGACGAGCTCGGCATCGCGCTGCCGACGCTCAAGAGAGCGCTCGTGTCGGGTGAAGCGTTTCCGACCAGCCTCCGCGATGCGCTACTGGCGCGCGGTATCGCCGCGTTCCAGGCCTATGCCACGGCCGACGTGGGAACGATCGCCTACGAATCCGAGGCGCGCGAGGGACTGATCGCCGATGAAGGCGTGCTGCTCGAGATCGTCCGCCCGGGCACCGGAGAGCCCGTGGCTCCGGGCGAGGTCGGCGAAGTGGTCGTCACCACGCTCACCTCTGGAGCCTATCCGCTGATCCGCTTCGGCACGGGCGATCTTTCGGCGTTGCTTCCCGCCTCGCTGGCGACCGCGTCGGCCTGCGGCCGCACCAACGTGCGCATTCGCGGCTGGCTGGGGCGCGCCGATCAGACGACCAAGGTCAAGGGCATGTTCGTGCATCCGACCCAAGTCGCCGAGATCGTGCGCCGGCACCCGGGCATCGTGAAGGCCCGGCTGGTCGTCGATTCCGAAGCCGGTGGCGATCGCATGACCCTGCACGTGGAGTCGTCCGGCGGTCGCGGCGACGGCGAGGCGATCCTCGCGTCGCTGCGCGAGGTCACGAAGCTGCGCGGCGAGGTGGCGTTCCACGCTCCGGGGGAGCTCGCGAACGACGGCAAGGTGATCGAGGACCTGCGCAAGTACGACTAGAGCCGCCGCGCCGTGCGCGCCTAGACCGCCGCAGCGCGTGTTAGGATTCGCGAGCCGGGAGAAGGCGTGGCCATTCCCAAGACCGCCAGCACCGATCCACTCGCGCCTCTCGCGCCCGAGACGCTGCGCGAGATCGCCGCCACGGGCGTCATTCGCACGTACCCCAAGAACACGGTCATCATCAACGAGGGTGAGGTCGGAGATTCGCTGTTCATCGTGCTCTCAGGCCGGATGAAGGTCTACGCGAGCAACGCGGCCGGACGCGAAGTCGTCATCGCCTTCCACGGACCCGGCGAGTACGTCGGCGAGATGTCGCTCGACGGCAGCCCGCGCTCGGCCTCGGTCATGACCGTCGAGCCGACGACCTGCGCCGTGGTCAACCGAGCGAGCTTTCGCGAATTCATCCTTGCTCATCCGGAATTCGCGCTGCACCTGATCGAGAAGCTGATCCAGCGGGTGCGCCTCACCACCGAGAACGTGAAGAGCCTGGCGCTATCCGACGTCTACGGTCGGCTGATAAAGCTGCTCCTCGCGCTGGCGGTGGAGCGCGAGGGAAGGCTGATCGTCCCGGAGCGGCTCACCCAGCAGGACATCGCCGAGCGCGTCGGCGCGTCGCGCGACATGATCAGCCGGCTGTTGAAGGACCTCGTGGCGGGCGGTTATCTGGTGATCCAGAACCACATGATCACGCTGCTCAAGAAGCCGCCGCACGGCTGGTAGCGGTACATCTCCGACGCCCATCGCCGGCTCGCTCTTTTCGTGGAACCGGGCCGCGCCGAACGCGATGCGCGGCCGAACCGGACGCGTCCCGGCGTGAATCTTCCGCGCCAACGCACCGCAATGATCGCGTTCCCTCCCGGTTGCTCTCTCGCTACAGTGGACCGCGTCCGCTGACGGAAGAAGACGCCGCAGGGATTCGCGACAGCAGCCTACCGCCGTCGCGAAACTAACGCGAGGAGCAAACCATGTTGAGGAAAACCTCATCGCCGACGCGCCGTGTGGCAGCGTCGCTGAAGGTGGTCGCACTGGCGACTTTGCTGGGTACCGTCGTGTTCGCCGCCGAGCGGCATCTCGCCGTCAGAGTGTCGCCCGATGAAGCCGTGGCGGCCGCCGCCGCGCCGGCCGGTCTCGGCGCGCCGGCTTCGCCGATGGGCTCCGAAGGGAAAGACTTCTACTACTTCCCGTCGCAGTTTGCGGAGCCGACCGGCGAGCCGTCCGAACAGCCGCCGACGTTCTGACCATATGAGCGTGGCGCCATCGCGTCAGGCGACATCGGCGCCGGAGTCTCGTCCGTTCACGCCTCGACGCCTCGAGGCTGAACGGACGCGCGACCGAAGCGTCTACCTGTCGACGCCGCCCATGCAGACGTACTTCACTTCGACGTACTCGTCGATCCCGTACTTCGAGCCTTCGCGTCCCAGGCCGGACTGCTTGACGCCGCCGAAGGGCGCAACTTCGGTCGTGATGAGACCGGTGTTCACGCCCACCATCCCATAGTCGAGCGCCTCGGCGACGCGCCAGATGCGCCCGATGTCGCGCGAGTAGAAATACGAGGCGAGCCCGAACTCGGTGCGGTTGGCGAGCTCGATCACCTCCGCATCGGTCTTGAAGCGGATCAGCGGCGCCACGGGGCCGAAGGTCTCCTCGCGGAAGATCTTCATCTCCGGAGTGACGTCGGCCAGCACGGTCGGCTCGTAGAACGTTCCGCCGAGAGCGTGCCGCTTGCCGCCGGTCACGACCCGGGCGCCGTGCGCCGCAGCGTCGGAGACGTGCTCCTCGACCTTGTCCAGCGCGGCCCGATTGATGAGCGGTCCCTGCGTGACGCCGGCTTCCGTGCCGGGACCGACCTTGAGCGCGCGGACGCGCTCGGCGAGCTTCGCGGCGAACGCGTCGTAGACGGCGTCCTGCACGAAGAGGCGATTCGCGCACACGCAGGTCTGGCCGGTATTGCGGTATTTCGACACGATCGCGCCTTCGGCCGCCGCATCGAGATCGGCGTCGTAGAAGACGATGAACGGCGCATTGCCGCCGAGCTCGAGCGAGATTTTCTTGATCGTGGACGCGACCTGCTGCATCAGCAGCCGCCCGACTTCGGTCGAGCCGGTGAACGAGAGCTTGCGCACGATGGGATTCGCGGTCATCTCCCCGCCGATCGCCTTGGCGCTGCCGGTGACGATATTGAGAACGCCCGGCGGAAAGCCGGCGCGCTCGGCGAGCACGGCGAGCGCGAGCGCCGAATAGGGTGTGGCTTCGGCGGGCTTGCTCACGACGGTGCAGCCGGCGGCGAGCGCCGGCGACACCTTGCGCGTGATCATCGACGACGGGAAATTCCACGGCGTGATCGCCGCGCAGACGCCGACCGGCTGCTTGATCGCCAGCAACCGCCGGTCGTTGGCGATGGTCGGAATCACGTCGCCGTAGATGCGCCTCGCTTCCTCGGCGAACCATTCGACGTAGGCCGCGCCGATGGCGATCTCCGCGCGGGCCTCGGCGAGCGGCTTGCCCTGCTCGCTGGTCATGATCAGCGCGAGGTCGTCGATGTTCGCCATCTGCAGCTCGGCCCACTTGCGCAGGATGGCGCTGCGTTCCTTCGCCGTCTTGCTGCGCCAGGCGGGCCAGGCCTTGTCGGCGGCCTCGATGGCGCGGCGGGTCTCGGCGGCGCCCATCTTCGGCACCGATCCTATGGGCCGCTCCGTGGCGGGATTGGCGACCTCGTGGCTGCCGCCGCCGTCGGCGTCGGTCCAGCGGCCGTCGATGTAGCACTGCTCGCGGAAAAGCGAGGCGTCCTTGAGGGCGAGCGCGGCTCGCCGTTCACGCGTGTCGGGTGGCATGGGGATTCCTCTCGAAGTCGGACACCCGCCGCGAGGCGGGGTTCCTGCCCGTCATTCTAGCTCTTCGCTCGGGTACCGACCCGCGCGTCCCGATTGCGACTTAGCGCGGCGCGGCCCGCGCCGGCCGCAGCGTGACCAGCGTCACGCCGGCGAGCACCAGTGCCGCGCCCGCGAGCTGGATCAGGGTCACGGGCTCGGCGAGAAGCCAGTAGCCGAGACCGATGGTGAAGAGCGGTCCCAGCGAGCCGAGCAGCGAGGTGCGGTTGGCGCCGATGCGCTTGATCGCCTCGGCGACGAGATAGGTTGGAAGCACCGTGGAGAAGATCGCCATCGCCAGCGACAGGAGCTGGATGTCGAGCGGCGCGGCGAGATCCGCGCCGTGGCGCGTGGCGGCGAACTGCGCGAGGACGAAGACGGTCGAGGTGAGCATCGCCAGCGCGATGAAGCGCAGGCTTCCCAGGCGGGCGATCACCGGGCCGGCGCCCACGAGATAGAGTGCGTAGAGGACCGCGCTCGCGAACACCAGCGCGCCGCCGTAGAGCAGCGCGTGCGGGTCGCCGGCCAGCGTGAGATCGCGGCCGAACACGAGAACGATGCCCGCGTACGAGAGCAAGAGCGCCACCACGATTCTTCCGGTGATCCGCTGGTGCAGGAACACTGCGGACAGCACGACGACCATCGTCGGATAGAGATAGAGCATCAGCCGCTCCAGCGCCGCGCTCACGTATTCGAGGCCCATGAAGTCCACGAGGCTCGCGAGATAGTAGCCAGTGAAGCCGAGCCAGAGGATTTGCAGCCAGTCGCGGCTGCCGACCGGCGCCCTCGCGCGGCCGTGCGCGAACAGCGCCATCGCCAGGAACACCGGTGCCGAATACGCCATGCGCAGCGTGAGCAGCGTCAGCGCGTCGATCGGCGCCCAGGCGTAGGCGAGCTTGATCAGGATCGCCTTGAACGAGAAGCCCAGCACGCCCACGACGGCGAAGAGCGGGCCGATCCAGCCGCTGCCGCCCGCAGCGCCGTCGCCGGCCCGGGTCACTCCCACCGCACGAGGCCGGCGTACGCCGTGCCGAGAATCAGCGCGCCGAAGGCGATCCGGTACCAGGCGAAGGGCACGAAATCGTGATGCGCGACGTAGCGCAGCAGGCCGCGCACGACGAAGAACGCGCTCACGAACGCCGCCACGAATCCCACACCCAGCATCGACAGGTCGCCGCCCGCGAGCGCATGGCGGTTCTTCACGAACTCGTAGCCGGTGGCGGCGAAGAGCGTAGGTATGGCGAGGAAGAAGGAAAACTCGGTCGCCGCGGTGCGCGACAGCCCGAAGATCATGCCGCCGATGATCGTCGCGCCGGAGCGCGACGTCCCGGGGATGAGCGCGAAAGCCTGGGCGATGCCGATCTTGAGCGCGTCGGGCCAGCGAATGTCATCGACGTGGTCGATGCGCGCCGCGCGCGGGTTCGCGCGCTGCCAGCGCTCGACCCAGAGGATCACGAACGCGCCGACGACGAACGCCGCGGCCACCGGCACCGGCGCGAACAGCCACGTCTTGATCGCGTGCACGAAGGCGAGACCGAGCACGGCGGCGGGAAGAAAGGCGATGAAGAGGTTGAGCACGAAGCGCTGCGCGGCGCGGTCGCGGAACATGCCCGTCGCGACGGCGATGAGCTTGGCGCGGTATTCCCAGCAGACCGCGAGGATCGCGCCGGCCTGGATCACGATCTCGAACAGCTTCGCCGGCTCGCCGGTGTAGTCGAGGAGCGATCCGGCGACGATCAGGTGCCCCGTGCTCGAGACGGGAAGGAATTCGGTCAAGCCCTCGACGACGCCGAGGATCACGGCGGTGAGCAGGGTGGCGCCGGTCATGGAGTAGGTAGCAAAAAAGGGCCGGACGGGTGCTCCGTCCGGCGCCGCCATTGTAGCCGTCCTCAGGTGCGCTTTGCGAACGCTACCGAGCCTGCTGTCGTTTTCAGCCGGACGACGCGGCGGGGAACAGCCAGAGCGCGTCCCGCGGAAGCTCCAGCCAGCAGGTTCCCTCCGCCGGCGCGCTGCCGTAGCAGCGCAGGCGCAAGGCGCCGAGACGAAACAGATTCTCGCGCCGGTCGCCGAGGAACATGCCGGTCACCACCTCGGTGCGCACGCGGTTCTGGGCCGCGCCGTCGGCAATCCTCGTGTGCTCGAGGCGGATGATGCCTGTCGCCGCGGCGCCGCGCTTCAAGTCCCCCCGCACGGTGCCCCACAGCCGCCAGCCGTCGCCTTCGAGCAGCGCCCGCCCGTCCGCGACCTCGCCGATCGTGCCGGGCAGGTGATTGTTGCTGCCCATGAATTCGGCGGTGAACTGCGTCTGCGGCCGGTTGTACATCTCCTCGGGTGTGCCCTGCTGCTCGATGCGCCCGGCGTTGAGTAGCAGGATCCGATCGGACATCGCCATCGCCTCGGTCTGGTCGTGGGTGACCACCAGCGCGGAGATGTGCAGCTTCACGATCAGCTCGCGCAGCCACGCGCGCGCCTCCTCGCGCAGCTTGGCATCGAGATTCGACAGCGGCTCGTCCATAAGCACCACCGGTGGGTTGTAGACCAGCGCCCGGGCGATAGCGACCCGCTGCTGCTGACCGCCGGAGAGCTGGTGCGGCAGCCGCTGGGCGAGATGGCCTAGGCCCAGATTCGTGAGCGCCTCGTTGACGCGCTCGCCCACGGCGGTCCTGTCGGTGCCGCGCAGCCTCAAGCCGTAGGCGACGTTCTCGAACACGGTGCGGTGCGGCCACAGCGCGTACGACTGGAACACGAGGCCGAGGCTGCGCTTCTCGACCGGCATGTCGATGCCCGCGGCGCCGTCGTAGAGCACCGAATCGCCGATCGTGATCCGGCCCCTGCTCGGGCTCTCGAGACCGGCCACCGAGCGCAGGAGCGTGGTCTTGCCGCTCCCCGACGCACCCAGGAGCGCCACCACTTCGCCGGGACTCAAGGTGAGCGACACGCCTTTGAGCACCGGGTTGTCACCGTATTCGAGGTGCAGGTCGTCGACGACGAGCTTATTCATGGAGCCTTACTCCGAAGCGCAGGGCGATCGCCAGCCCGACGGCGACCAGCCCGATGTTGATGAGCGACAGCGCGGCGACCTGATCGATCGCTCCGGCCCCCCACAGCGACACCAGCATCGAGCCGATCACCTCGGTGCCCTGGCCCAGCAGATACACCGCGGTGGAGTACTCGCGCTCGAAGATCATGAACACCAACAGCCAGCTCGCGAGCAGCCCGAAGCGGATCAGCGGCACCGTGACGTCGGTGAGAACCCGGGCGCTCGATGCGCCGACGGTCCGCGCCGACTCCTCGAGCTCCGGTCCGATCTGCAAGAGTGCGCTGGAGATGAGCCGCATACCGTAGGCGAGCCAGACCACCGTGTAGGCGAGCCAGACCGAGAAGATCGAGTTGCGCAGCTCCTTCAATCCCGGCACGAACAGGAAGATCCACAGGAAAGCGAGTCCGGCGAGGATGCCGGGAATGGCCCGCGGGATGAGGACCAGGTAATCGAGGATCCGCGCCACGCCGCCGCGCTGCCGGTAGCCCGCAAGCCCGATCGCCGTGTAGCACGCCACGGCGAGCGCGCCGCCGACCGTCCCGATCAGCAGCGTGTTCCAGATCGCGCGCACCTGCTCGGTAGAGTCGAATACGCCGCGGAAGTTGTCGAGCGTCAGCACGTCGGCGAGCCTGATGCCTTCGCCCCACTGCTCGACGAAGGAGCGCAGCGCGATCCCGGAGATCGGCATCACGATCGTGACGAGCAGCCATACGGCGACCAGCGCCAGGGCGACCCACTTCCAGCCGCGCAGCGGCAGCAGCTTCTGGCGCGTCGCCTTGCCCTTCACCGAGACGTACTTGCCCGCGGTCTTTAAGAGCCAGCGCTGCAGGAGAACCAGCGGAAACGTCACTGCGACGATGCACACCGCGACCGCCGCCATCAGGTGGTAGGAGGGCGTGCCCAGCTTGTTGGTGAGCTTGAACAGATACGTCGAGAGCACGAGATGACCCTCGGGATCGCCCAGGACCAGCGGCAGGCCGAAGAGCTCGAAGCCGAGAAAGAACACCAGCACCGCGGCGTAGAGCAGCGCCGGCGCGGTCATCGGCAGGCTCACGTTGAGCGCGACGCGCAGCGGATTGGCGCCCGCCACCCGGGCCGCCTCCTCGACGTCGGAGCCGAGGCTCTTGAGCGCCGCGGAGGAATACAGGTAGACGTGCGGGACGTGGGTGAGGCCGGCGATCACCGCAATGCCGGTGAGCGAATAGATGTTCCACGGCACGACCCCGAGGAGGCTGTGGGCCCAGGTCGAGTAGAAGCCCACCGGGCCCATCGCCACGACGTAGCCGAAGGCGAGCACCATCGGCGAGACGAACACGGGAACCAGCACGAGCAGCTCGATCGTGCGCGGCGCGGGAAGGTCGGTGCGCGTGAGCAGGAACGCGAGTCCCGCGCCGAGCGGCACGGCAATCAGCACCATGCCGGTGGCGATCAGCAGCGAGTTGCCGAAGGCGTCCCAGAAGTCGCTGTCCTGGAAGATGAACGCGTAGGCGTCGAAGCCGAAGCGGTGCGTCGGCACGAAGAACGGGGCGTTGAGGAAGCTCTGCCAGAAGATGAGGCCGAGCGGAAGAAAGATCACACCGGCGGTAATCGCGACCACCGCGGTGCGTGGCAAGCTGAAGGGGCGGGCGGTCATGGTGCGCGCACGCTGTGTCTGCCCTCGTTCGCGCCGCATCCATCGATGCGAACGCACTCGCACGTGCGATCGCGCCGCGCTGGACGCCGAATAAAGGCGGCCCTACGTCGCAGCAGTCGATGCGGTAGGTGCGAATTCATTCGCACGGCCGGCCGAATAAAGGCGGCCCTGCACGGTTACTTCCTCCCCAGCGCCGCCTGCCAGTGTTTGAGGAACTCTAGGCGCTTCGCCGGCTCGAGACCCCCGAGCAGTTCCTCCGAGACCGGTATCGGCTTCACCGCGTTGCCGTGCTCCTTGGCGAACGCGACTCCGGAATCCTTGCCTGTGATGTCGTTGCGGATCGAGTACAGGTCCGCTTGCTCGGCCGTGACCGTCTGCCCTCGCTTCGACAACAGGTAATCGAGGAACAGCTTGCCGGCGTTGGGGTGCTTCGCGTTCTTGGCGACGAAGGCGAGCCGCGACAGCACCAGGTTGTAGTCGGTGGTGAACGCCACGCCCAGCGAGGAATCCTTCTTCGCCCGGGTGAGCGCGTAAGAGCCGAGGATGTTGTAGCCGATCAGGTTCTCGCCGGAGGAGACGCGCTCCATCATCGTCCCGGTGGAGCTTTGCAGATTGACCTGGCGCGCTCCCATCGCCTTCACCAGATCCCAGAATGCAGGGTCGAGCTTGGAGTCCTGGTTGACCAGCATGAAGCCCACTCCGGACTTCTCCGCGTCGTAGGTCGTGACCTTCTTCTGGAACTTCTCCGCCTTGGTGTTGAGGAGCTTGGTGAAGTCGGCGTGGGTCTTCGGCACCTCGTCGGCGGCGACCAGGCGCTTGTTGTAGATGATCGCGATCGGCTCGAACGTTGTCGCGTAGACGGTATCCTTCCAGCGGGCCCAGTCGGGCAGCGCCGCAGCCTCGGGCGACTTGTAGGCGAGCGCGAGCCCGTCGGCGGCGAGCTTGAGCTGGAGATCCATCGACGAGCTCCACACCGCGTCGGCGGAGGCCGCGTTGGCGGCGTTCTCGCTGATGAAGCGGTTGTAGACCTCGGTCGAGTTCATGTCGGTGTACTCGACTTTCACACCGGGGAATTCGGACTCGAAGTCCTTGATGAGCCCCTGCACGAGCTTGGCGTCGGTCGTCGAATACACAACCACCTTGCCTTCCTTCTTCGCGGCGTCGACGACCGTGGCGTAGTCGGCAGGGTAGCCGGCGGGAAGCTGCGCCTGCGCCGCGGCGGCGAAGATGCAGCCCAGAAGCGTCGAGACGAGTGTCGCTGAACGCATCGGAACCTCCTGAGGGGAAACGACGTGGGCGCGGCAGACTTGGGTCCGGGCCGCCCTTGGTCCGCGAAGTTTACACCTTCGGCCGGGCGCTCGCCCGGCGTCCCGATAGGCACCCGTGCCCGATGCTGCTATCGTAAAGGCGAACGCCGGGGTCGCCGGCTTCCATTTCCCTTTCAACTCACCGCTCGCTACCATGGCCAATGTAGGCGAAGTCACCAACATGGCGCTGTTCTGCGACTTCGAGAACGTCGCGCTCGGCGTGCAGGACGCCAAGTACGAGCGCTTCGACATAGGCAAGGTGCTCGAGCGGCTGCTGCTCAAGGGCAGCATCGTGGTGAAGAAAGCCTACTGCGACTGGGAGCGCTACAAGGCGTTCAAGGCCGCGATGCACGAGGCCTCGTTCGAGCTGATCGAGATCCCGCACGTGCGCCAGTCGGGCAAGAACTCCGCCGACATCCGGATGGTCGTCGACGCGCTCGACCTGTGCTACACCAAGGCGCACGTCGACACCTTCGTCATCATCAGCGGCGACTCCGACTTCTCGCCGCTCGTGTCGAAGCTGCGCGAGAACGACAAGGTGGTGATCGGCGTGGGGGTGAAGAATTCGAGCTCCGACCTGCTGATCGCCAACTGCGACGAGTTCATCTATTACGACGATCTCGTGCGCGAGAAGAAGAAGCCGCCGGCGAAGAAGCACGCGGCGAAGCCCGCGGCGGAGCCGCACGCCCCGGCCAAGAAGACCGAAGACGAGCGCCGGCAGGAGGCCGTCGACTTGATCGCTTCGACGCTCGAGGCGCTGATCGCCGAGCGCGGCGCCGAGGAGAAGATCTGGGGCTCGATGATCAAGCAGGCCCTCAAGCGCCGGAAACCCGGGTTCTCCGAGTCGTACTACGGCTTTCGCTCCTTCAACGCGCTGCTCGAGGAAGCCGAGCGGCGCGGCGTTCTGGCGCTCGAAGGCGACGAGAAGTCGGGCGGCTACATCGTTCGTCCGGTAGCGCACGAAGAGTGACCGCGATGAGCGGCGCACGCGCGGCGGCTGTGGCGCTGCTGTTCGGCAGCATCGGCGCCGCGTCGGCGGAGCCGGCTCTCACCGTGATCGCAGGCGGGCGCACCGCGATCTACACGCCCACGGGGCTGCTCGCGTTGCCTTCGGCGACCCGCGTGACGGTTCAAAAAGATGTCGCCTATCAGCGGAGCATGACCTTCAGGGCCGTGCCGGCATCGGTTGTCCTCGAGGGCGCCGCCGCCGACGACACCGTGCGCATCACCGCGGCCGACGGTTTTCGCTCGGCGCTGCCCGCCGCGGCGCTGCTCGCGAGCGGCGCCTATCTCGCGGTCGAGACGCCCGATGCGCCATGGCCGCCGCTGAAGGCTGCTGAGGCCGTGACCGCCGGCCCGTTCTATCTCGTCTGGCCGCAGGGCGACCGCGCGCCGACGCGCGAGCGGTGGCCCTATCGGATCGTGAAGATGGAATCGGTCGCGCCGCTGGCGAAGCGCTTTCCGATGATGGCTCCCGCCGCCAGCGTCCCGGCCAATCATCCCATCCGGACCGGGTTTGCAGCGTTTCAGAAGCACTGCGCGGGTTGTCACACCGTGAACGGCGGCGGCGACTCGACGGCGGGGCCGGACCTCAACATTCCCTACAATCCGACCGAGTATCTGCGCCCCGAGGCGCTGCGCCGGCTCATTCGCGACCCGCAGTCGCTCCATCGCTGGCCCGAAGGCAAGATGCCGGCGTTCGATTCGAAGACGCTGCCAGACCGCGAGCTCGCGGAGCTGATCGCCTATCTGCGGCACATGGCCGATCACAAGATCGCGCCGCCGCGCTAAGGCGCGTTCCGGGTTGCCGCTGGCGGATCGCTCCGGGTCGGCGGACAATAAACCGGTGCCTCGAAGCCATTGAGGCGCGGGGTCGGCGCCCCAAGCTTGGAGGGCAAACGTCGCACGATGACGATGGACCATTCCCTTCGCCCGGCCGCGGTCGCCGGCCTGTTCTATCCCGGATCGGCCGCCGCGCTGAAGGAGGCCGTCGAAGCCTGCCTGGCGCAGGCCCGGCCCGGCGCGTCCGATCGAGCGCTGCCCGGAGCGCCGAAGGCAGTGATCGTTCCCCACGCCGGTTATGTCTATTCGGGTCCGGTCGCGGCGCATGCTTACCGGCGCATCGCCGCGGGCCGCGCGACGGTTCGGCGCATCGTCGTGCTGGGGCCCGTGCACCGCGTGCCGATCCACGGCCTGGCCCTGCCGGCGGCGCGCGCTTTCGCGACGCCGCTCGGCACGGTGCGCGTCGACGCCGAAGGCGCGGCGCGCGCGCTCGCGCTGCCGCAGGTACGGGTGAGCGAAGCGGCGCACGCGCTCGAGCATTCGCTCGAGGTTCAGCTGCCGTTCCTGCAGACGGTGCTCGAAGACTTCACGATCATACCGCTCGCCGTCGGCGACGCCACCGCCGACGAAGTGGCGGCAGTCATCGATCGGCTCTGGGGCGGCGCCGAAACGCTCATCGTCGTGAGCTCCGATCTTTCGCACTATCATGCCTACGCCGAGGCGCGAACTCTCGACGGCGCCACTGCGCGAGCGATTTTGGCGCTCGACGCTTCACTCGATCACGAACAGGCATGCGGCGCGACGCCGATCAACGGCTTCGCGCGGTGCGCGCGGCGTCGCGGCTTGGTGCCGGAGGTTCTCGATCTGCGCAACTCCGGCGACACCGCCGGAGACAGGGCGCGCGTCGTTGGCTACGCTTCCTTCGCATTCACCGAGCAGGCGCTCACGCCTTCGGCCGAGCGCGCCGAAGCGCTCGCGGAAGCCGCCGATGCCTGATGATCATCTCGGCCGGCGGCTTCTCGCAGTGGCGCGTCACGCCATCGCCGAACGCCTGGGGCTGGCGCAGGCGGACCCGCAGGCCGATGCCGCCTTGCGGCGCCCGGGAGCGAGCTTCGTCACGCTGCTGTGCGGCGAAGCCCTGCGCGGCTGCATCGGCAGCCTCAAAGCCACGCGCGCGCTGGTCATCGACGTGCGCGAGAACGCGCTGGCGGCGGCGTTTCGCGACCCGCGCTTTCCCCCGTTGTCGCTGACCGAGTTCGCGCTGCTTTCCATCGAAGTGTCGCTGCTCTCCCGGCCCGAACCGGGCTTCTTTGCGACCGAGGCCGAGCTCCTCGCGCGGCTCGTCCCGGGTGTGGACGGCGTGGCTCTCGAGCTGGGCGAGTACCGCGCCACCTTTCTGCCCCAGGTGTGGGAAACGCTGCCCGATCCGCGCGGATTCGTGGCCGCGCTAAAGGCCAAGGCTGGATTGCCCGAAGGCTTCTGGAGCCCGCGCCTGAACGTATCGCTCTACCGGGTGACGAAGTGGAAGGAGAGCGAGATCCTATCCGGCGAGACCAGCTCATGAGCGATTATCCCGGCCGCTACTGGCACGCGCTTCCCGACGGCCGCATCCAGTGCGACCTGTGCCCGCGCGACTGCCGGCTGCACGAGGGGCAGCGCGGCGCGTGCTTCGTGCGCCAGCGCACGGGCGACGCGATGGTGCTCACGACCTATGGCCGATCGTCCGGTTTCTGCGTCGATCCGGTCGAGAAGAAGCCGCTCAACCAGTTCTATCCGGGCTCGAGCGTGCTCTCCTTCGGCACCGCCGGCTGCAACCTCGCCTGCAAGTTCTGCCAGAACTGGGACATCTCGAAATCGCGCGAGATGGATACGCTGATGGACGAGGCCTCGCCGGAGGAGATCGCGCACACTGCGCGCTCGCTCGGCTGCCGCAGCGTGGCGTTCACCTACAACGATCCGGTGATCTTCGCCGAGTACGCCATGGACACGGCCGACGCCTGCCACGCACTCGGCGTCCAGGCGATCGCTGTGACCGCGGGCTACATCGGCGTCGACGCGCGGCGCGACTTCTACGCCAAGATGGATGCCGCGAACGTCGACCTGAAGGGTTTCACTGACGAGTTCTACGTCAAGCTTTGCGGAGCGCGGCTGCAGCCGGTGCTCGACACGCTTAGCTTTCTCGTCCACGAAACCGACGTCTGGACCGAGATCACGACGCTGCTCATTCCCGGCAAGAACGACTCGGAGGCCGAGATCGAGGCCGAGGCGAAATGGATCGCGCGCGAGCTAGGGCCCGACGTGCCGCTGCACTTCACCGCTTTCCATCCCGACTACAAGATGACCGACATCGGCCCCACGCCGGCCGCCACGCTGGGGCGCGCGCGGCGCATCGCGCTCGCGGAAGGCCTGCGCTACGTCTACACCGGCAACGTGCACGATCGCGAGGGCGGCACGACCTTCTGCCCGACGTGCGCTAAGCCGCTGATCGTCCGCGACTGGTACGACATTCGGAGCTATGCGGTGACGCCGGAAGGAAGGTGCGGCCACTGCGGCGGCGCTCTCGCCGGGCGCTACGCGGCGTTCGACGGCCAGTGGGGGCGCCGACGCGTGCGGGTGCGGCTCGCCGCAGCCTGACGCACGCTTACGCTCGCTCGCGATGCACGCCCGTCTCGCCGCCGACGCGGTGCTGCTCCTCCATCTGGCTTTCGTGCTGTTCGTGCTCTTCGGCGGTGCGCTGGTGCTGCGCTGGCCCAGCCTCGCGTGGCTGCACCTGCCGGCGGTCGCCTGGGGCGCGATCGTCGAGGCGGCCGGCTGGATCTGCCCGCTGACGCCGCTCGAGAATGCCTTGCGCCGATCGGCCGGCGAGAGCGTGTATGCCGGCGACTTCGTGACGCACTACGTCCGAACGCTGATCTATCCCGAGGGACTCACGCGCGGGATGCAGATCGTCTTCGCGCTGGCAGTGATCGGCATCAACGTGTTCTTCTACGCCGCGCTGGTCTTCCGTCGACGGCGACGCCAGTCCGAGCCGACCTAGCTTAGCGACGGATTATCTTCCCTCGTTTCCGCTGGGGGCGGGAGGTGCTGCTCGGCTTCCTCGGGGCGGTCGTTGTGCGTGACGAGCTGGCACCGCGTTGCGAGGAGCTCGGGCTCGATGTCCGCAAGCTCGGCCTTGGCGTGGGCGAGCCTTCCGGTAAGCGCTTCCGTTTTAGCGGTAAGGCGCGCGAAACGCTCCTGCAGCTCCGCGCGCCGCTCCCGCAGATCGCAGCTCGGCGCGGCAGCCAAGGGAGCTATCGGTCCGGAAGCGCTCGCCATCATGGAGCCCACAGCGGAAAAATGGTGTAGACCCATCTATAGGGACAGTACAGCACAGGGACAGTACAGCACACGCCGGCCGGGCTCTGTCATGCTGCAGGAGGAGCGCTCCGCGGTCCGATCCTGTCTCGTTCGCAAAGCGCGGCGTGCCGCCGGCTCCGTGTACCCGGCGACTCAGGTAAGCCAGCAGGCCTGTCCAGCTGCTGCTGTTTTCCTGCGCCGCGAGGTGCGCGCGCAGCGTCGCGAGATTGATTTCGAGGACCTCGAGGAGCATGCGCGCCAGCGACCTGTCACTGCCGCCCGCCTCGAGCTTGCGGACCAGGCGGTACTGATCGATGGCTCGCGCTTCGGCCTGCGCCCGCGTCGTCTGTAGGCGTTCTTCTCATTTTCGGCTGGCAAGCGGTCTCCCTCCGGCAGGCCCCACCCGGGCCGGGTGGTGGTCAGGCGCCGAGCAACCGGCGTCGCAACTGCAGAGCGTCGATCGGGGCGTGGCGCTTGTCGGTGTTGTCGAAGTAGCAGTAGACGTCGCGTTGCGCCGCGGGTGGAGGCTCTTCGCGCGCAATGCACCGCGCGTCCTGCGCCGCCGCGCCGGCGCTCCACCGCCGAATCCGCTCAGCCCAGCCCGCAAGTGCGGTGGCGCTGTAGCCGCTCGCATAGAGCTTGCCCGGGCCATGCAAGCGCACGTAGACGAAGTCCGCGGTGACGTCGTGGAATTCGAGCCACTTGCCGCCCGTGTCGGCGACGACGAACGCCACGCCGTGGCGCCGCAGGAGGGCGATGAACTCGGGAACGGCGAAGCTCGGATGGCGCACCTCGAACGCGTGGCGCAGCGCGCGGTTCGGTCCCCAGGCCGTGAGCGATCGGCCCTCGACGCGCTCGTCGTGACGGCGCGCGAGCGCCGCGGCAGCACGTGCGTCGCGCGGCAGCAGCGACAGGAAGGCGTCGATCCGTTCGGGATCGAAGGCGAGGTTGGGCGGCAGCTGCCAAAGGAAGGGACCGAGCTTCTCCCGCAATGCGGCCACGCCCGAGGCGAAGAAGTTGGCGAGCGCCCCTTCGCTGTTCTTGAGCTTCAAGAAATGCGTGACGTAGCGCGAGCCCTTGACCGCGAACACGAAGTCGCGCGGCGTCTGCGCGCGCCAGCGCGCGTACGCTTCCGGGCGCTGGAGCGAATAGAACGAGCCGTTGATCTCCAGCGAATCGAACACCGTGGCCGCGTGCTCGAGCTCTCGCCGCTGCGGCAGGCCCTTGGGATAGAAGTGGCCGCGCCAGGTGGCGTAGCGCCAGCCGGAGATGCCGACGTACACGCTGCCCGGGCCCGCTCCGGGCGCGCCGCCCGCGACGAAGGAGCGACGCGTCCGGCCGACCGGATGCGTTGCGGTCAGGGTTGGCCCGGCTCGCTCGGGGGCGGGCCCGTCTCGCCGGCGTCCGAAGGCGGTGCGCTCGATGGTGGTGCCGGCGGCGGCGCGCGACGCTCGGGGACCCGCGGGCTGCGCGCGATGAGCATCAGCACGCCGAGCACGATGAGCAGTACGGAGACGAGCAGCCACCAGCGCATCCGGTAGGTGTCGTGCAGCCAGATCGCGCCACCGACCGCGATGAGCATCGGTCCCAGCACGACCGAGCTCTTGGTGATGCGGTCCGTGATGAGCACGAGCACGCCCGCTCCGGCGAGCGCCAGCGCGGTCACTGATTGCACGTTCGGAAACCAGCCGAAGTACCACACCACGCCGATCGCGCCGACGACGATCAGCGTGATGGGCAGGGAGGCGTTGCGCATGTCGTCAGTCGCGACGGATCGATGGCTGTGCTCCATCGGTGCCGAAAGGCTTCAGGCCCGGGTGTAGATGTCGGCGCCCTTGCGGACGAACTCGACCGCCTTCTCCTCCAGCCCCTTCGCCAGCGCGTCCTGGTTCGAGACCCCGTGCTGCGCGGCGTACTCGCGCACGTCCTGGGTGATCTTCATCGAGCAGAAGTGCGGGCCGCACATCGAGCAGAAGTGCGCGAGCTTGGCGCCTTCCTGCGGCAGCGTCTCGTCGTGGAACTCGCGCGCCTTGTCCGGATCGAGCCCCAGGTCGAACTGGTCTTCCCAGCGGAACTCGAAGCGGGCCTTGGAGAGCGCGTTGTCGCGGATCTGCGCGCCCGGATGGCCCTTGGCCAGGTCGGCGGCGTGCGCGGCGATCTTGTACGCCACGATGCCGTCCTTGACATCGGCCTTGTCGGGCAAGCCCAGGTGCTCCTTCGGAGTAACGTAGCAGAGCATCGCCGTGCCGTACCAGCCGATCAGCGCCGCGCCGATCGCCGACGTGATGTGGTCGTAGCCCGGCGCGATATCGGTGGTGAGCGGCCCGAGCGTGTAGAACGGCGCCTCGCCGCACAGCCGCAGCTGCTCGTCCATGTTGTGCTTGATCAGGTGCATCGGCACATGGCCCGGACCCTCGATCATCGTCTGCACATCGTGCTTCCATGCGACTTTCGTCAATTCGCCCAGTGTGGCGAGCTCCGCCATCTGCGCTTCGTCGTTGGCGTCGTAGATCGAGCCCGGCCTCAACCCGTCGCCGAGGCTGAACGCGACGTCGTACGCGGCCATGATCGCGCAGATGTCCTCGAAGTGCGTGTAGAGGAACGATTCGCGGTGATGCGCGAGGCACCACTTGGCCATGATCGAACCGCCGCGCGACACGATGCCGGTCATGCGCTTCGCGGTCATCGGGATGTAGGAGAGCAGCACGCCGGCGTGGATGGTGAAATAGTCCACGCCCTGCTCGGCCTGCTCGATGAGCGTGTCGCGGTAGACCTCCCACGTGAGCTCCTCGGCCTTGCCGCCGACTTTCTCCAGAGCCTGGTAGATCGGCACCGTGCCGATCGGCACGGGCGAATTGCGCACGATCCACTCGCGCGTCTCGTGGATGTTCTTGCCGGTCGAGAGATCCATCACCGTGTCGGCGCCCCAGCGGGTGGCCCACGTCATCTTCTCGACCTCCTCGCCGATCGAGGAGGAAAGCGCGGAGTTGCCGATGTTGGCGTTGATCTTGACGAGGAAGTTCCGGCCGATCGCCATCGGCTCGGTTTCCGGGTGATTGATGTTCGCGGGAATGATGGCTCGTCCCCGCGCCACCTCGTCGCGCACGAACTCGGGCGTGACGACGCGCGGGATCTCGGCGCCGAAGCTGTTGCCCGCATGCTGCGCCGTCACCAGCGCCGGAAGCGTCGCGAGCAGCGCCTCGCGCTTCAGGTTTTCGCGGATTGCAACGAACTCCATTTCGGGGGTGACGGTGCCGCGGCGCGCGTAGTGCATCTGCGTGACGTTCGCTCCGGGCTTCGCGCGGCGGGCTCTCCGGGCGAGGGCGAAGCGCAATCCGGCGAGCTTCGGATCCGCGAGCCTCTCGCGGCCGTAGGCCGAGGAGGGCACCTCGAGCTCCAGGGTGTCGACACGCTCCTCGATCCATCGCAGGCGCAATGGCGGAAGCCCCGCGCGGATATCGACGGAAACGTCGGGATCGGTGTAGGGACCGGAGGTGTCGTAGACCACGATCGGCGGATTGGCTTCCGCGCCGAACGAGGCGGGCGTGTCGGTTTGCGCGATCTCGCGCATGGGCACGCGGACGTCCGGCCGCGAGCCTTCGACGTAGATTTTGCGCGAGCGCGGCAGCGGTTGGACCGCAGCCTCGTCGACTCGCGCGTCGCGCGCGAAGAAAGCGTCGTTGGCGTTCATGTGGCTCCTTTGAGCGAGCGAAACTTGCGGAGCCGGGAGGTGAGCGAGGCACGCTTCCCTGCGCCGGCATTATCCGCACAGGTACCAAGGGTGTGATCTCACCGCCTCGCGCCCGTTCCGCGCGAGAGGACCCCTAGCGTTCGACGCTCAACGTTACGCCAATTGCTGCCCCTCGGCAACCCGCAAGCGTTAACCGGGCTGCGCGGTCTTGTGCTGCCATCCAACGCTCCTCACTCAGGCAGCAGCCTGACGGCAGCCAGCTCGCGCCGCAGCTGATCGGGCGAATGGAAATGAATGCCGTGGATGCCGAGCGCCGCGGCCGCCGCGGCGTTGTACTCGACGTCGTCGACGAACACCGCGGTGCGGGGATCGACGCCGTATCGGTTCAGCAGGACGCGGAAGATCCTTGGATCGGGCTTGATCACGCCTTCGAGACCCGACACCACGATGCCGCGGAACCATTCGAGGAAGGCAAAACGTCGGCGCTGCCGCGGAAACGTCTCCGCCGACCAGTTGGTGATCGCGTACAGCGGCACGTCGCGCGCCTTGAGCTCGGCGAGGATCTCCACGCTGCCGGCGATCTCACCGGCGATCATCTCATCGAAGCGCCGGCCGAACGCTTCGATCAACTCGAGCTTGTCGGCGTGATCGGGCAGGAGCTCGCGTGCCGCGTCGGCGAAAGTCCGCCCCGCGTCCTGGCGCTGGTTCCATTCCGTGGTGCAGACGGTGGCGAGGAAGTGCTCCATTGCCGCTTCGTCGGCGATGAGCTTGCGATACAGGTGGCGGGGATTCCAGTCGAGCAGCACGCCGCCGAGATCGAAGACGGCGACGGTGCGCGGGTTATCGGCGCGGTTCAATCGGCGTCCGCCGGGGCCGGTGCCGGAGCACCCCCGGCTCGGCGGGCGGCGAGCCAGCGCTGGAAGCGCTCGAAGTAGACGTAGATCACCGGCGTGATGTAGAGGGTGAGGAGCTGCGACACCAGGAGGCCGCCGGCCACCGCGAGGCCGAGCGGGCGCCGCGCCTCGCCGCCGGCCCCGAAGCCAAGCGCGATCGGGAGGCTGCCCATAAGTGCCGCCATCGTGGTCATCATGATCGGCCGGAAGCGCGTCACGCAGGCCTGGAACATGGCCTCCGCCGGAGGCTTGGCTTCCTTGCGCTGCGCCTCGAGGGCGAAGTCGATCATCATGATCGCGTTCTTCTTGACGATGCCGACCAGCATGACCACGCCGACCAGTGCGTACATGTTCAGATCGTGGCCGAAGATGAGCAGCGAGGCGAGCGCGCCGAAGCCGGCCGTGGGCAGGCCCGAGAGGATCGTGAGGGGGTGGATGAAGCTCTCGTAGAGAATGCCCAGGACGAGATAGATGACGAACACCGCCAGGAGCAGCAGGATGCCCATTCCCTGCAGCGAGGCTTGGAATGCCTGCGCGGCGCCCTGGAAGGTGCCGACGATCGTCGCGGGCATGCGCATCTCGGCGGCGGTCCGGCGGATCTCCGCGAGCGCCTGCGACAGCGATACGCCCGGCTTCAGATCGAAGGAGAGGGTGACCGCCGGGAGCTGGCCGAGGTGGTTGATGGCGAGCGGACCGATAGAGGACTTGAGCGTCGCCACGGCGTTGAGCGGCACGAGCGCGCCGGTGGTCGACCGCACGTAGAGCATCGACAGCGCCGCCGGGTCCGCCTGGTAGCGCGGCTCGAGCTCCATCACCACCCAGTACTGGTTGGTCGGCGCGTAGATGGTGGATACCTGCTTCGACCCGTACGCGTCGTAGAGCGTGTTCTCGATCGCCTGGGCCGAGACGCCGAGCGCGTAGGCCTTGTTGCGGTCGATCTCGACCGTCACCTGCGGCTGGGCGATCTGCAGGTCGCTCGTGACGTCGACCAGGCCGGGCAGCGTCTTGAGCTTCTGCTCGAGCAGCGGCGCCCAGTGGTAGAGCTCGTTGGTGTCCGAGTCCTGCAGCGTGTACTGGTAGGCGCTCTTGGTGAGCTGACCGATGCGGATGGCCGGTATGTTCTGCACGTAGGCCCTGATGCCCGGCACGCGCAGGACCGCGGGGCGCAGCTCCTGCACGATCGCGTCGGCCGACGGACGCTGAGAGCGTGGCTTGAGGGTGACGAACATGCGCCCGTTGTTGAGCGTCGGCGTGGGGCCGCCGATGCCGACGAAGGACATCACGTTCTCGACGTGCGGATTCTCGCGCACGATCGCGGCGACCTGCTGCTGGAGGTTGGCCATCGCCTCGAACGAGATGTCCTGGGTCGCCTCGGTGATGATGAACACCTGTCCCACGTCGTCGCTGGGCAGGAACCCCTTGGGACTGTAATAGAACAGCAGCGCCGTACCGACGAAGATCGCGCCGAAGGCCGCCATGGTCAGGCGCTTGCGCTCCATCGTCCAGGCGAGGGTGCGCCGGTAGATTCCGAGGATCGCCTCGAAAGCCCGCTCGGACAGGGCGTAGACCCGGCCGTGCTTCTTCTCGTGCTCCAGCGAGAGCATGCGGCTGCACAGCATCGGGGTCAGGGTGAGCGAGACGAATCCCGAAATGAGCACCGCCACGATGATCGTCACACCGAACTCGTGCAGCAGCCGCCCCAGGATCCCGCCCATGAACAGCACGGGGATGAACACCGCGGCCAGCGAGAGCGTCATCGAGACGATGGTGAAGCCGATCTCCTTGGAGCCGTCGAGGGTGGCCTGGAGCCGCTGCTTGCCCATCTCCCGGTGGCGCGTGATGTTCTCGAGCATCACGATCGCGTCGTCGACGACGAAGCCCACGCACAGGGTGAGCGCCATCAGCGAGATGTTGTCGAGGTTGAAGCCGAAGACATACATCAGCGCGAACGTGCCGACGATCGACATCGGCAGGGCCATGCTCGGGATGACGGTCGCCGTGACGCTGCGCAGGAAGGCGAAGATGACCCCCACCACGAGGGCGAGCGCGATCAGCAGCGTGAACTGCACGTCGCGCACCGAGTCGCGGATCGGCTGCGAGCGGTCATAGAGGATCGACAGCTTGATCGATGGCGGCAACTGCTCCTCGAACGTGGGCAGGATCTTCTTGATCGCATCGACGATCTCGATCGTGTTGGTGCCCGGCTGCCGCTGCACCGCCAGAACCACGCCGCGCGTGCCGTTGTACCAGGCCGCGACCTTGTCGTTTTGCACGCTGTCGAACACGCGACCGATCTGGTCGAGGCGCACTGGGGCACCGTTGCGGTAGGCCACGATCAGCGGCTTGTAGGCCTCGGCGTCGTTGAGCTGGCCGGTGGCCTGCACGGTCGTCGCGCGCTCGCGCCCGTAGAGCGTGCCGGTGGGCAGGTTGACGTTCGCGTTGCCGATCGCTTGCTCCACGTCGGTGAGCGCGATACCGCGGGAGGCGAGCTGGTTGGGATCGAGCTGCACCCGCACCGCGTACTGCTGGGAGCCGAACACCTGCACCTGCGCTACGCCGCTCACCGTCGAGATGCGCTGCGCGAGCAGGTTCTCCCCGTAGTCGTCGACGACCGACAGCGGCTGCGTCTGCGAGGTGAGCGCGAGCAGCAGGATGGAGAAGTCCGCCGGGTTGACCTTGCGCTGCGTCGGCGGATTGGGCAGCGTCGAGGGAAGCTGCCGGGCCGCCGCGGCGATGGCCGACTGCACGTCCTGGGCGGCCGCGTCGATGTTGCGGTCCAGCGCGAACTGCAGCGTGATGGTGGTCTGCCCGCTGGTCGACGTCGAGTTCATGTTGTCGACGCCGGCGATGGTCGAGAACTGCTTCTCGAGCGGCGTGGCGACCGCGGAGGCCATGGTGTCGGGATTGGCTCCGGGGAGGCTGGCCTGAACCTGGATCGTCGGGAAATCGATATTGGGCAGCGCGTTGACCGGCAGCAGGTGATAACCCACGATCCCGAAGATCAGGATGCCGATCATGACCAGCACGGTCATGATCGGCCGGCGGACGAACAGCTGGGCTATGTTCACGAAGCCTTGCCCGGACTCACGTGCACGCCGGGAGCGAGCCGGAGCTGTCCAACGGTGACCACCGTGTCGCCCGGCGAGAGGCCCGAGGTCACCACCGCGTCATCGCCCTCGGTGCGCGCGACCTTGACGGCGCGCAGCTGCACGGTCTGGTCGGGTTTGACCACGAAGACGTACTGGCCGTTGGGCCCGTTCTGCAGCGAGGACACCGGCGTCACCAGCGCGTCCTTCTGCTCGTGGAGCGTGAGCACGACGTTCACGAACTGTCCCGGCCAGAGCAGCTTGTCGTTGTTCGCGAATTCGGCCTTGAGCCGGATCGTGCCGGTGGTCGTGTCAGCCGTGTTGTCGATGAACGAAAGCTTGCCCGTCACCGGCGGCCGGTCTGCGCCGGACGGCCGCACCTCGACCTTGAGTTCGCCATCCGCCTGGTAGCGCCGGATCTCGTTCAGGTTCTGCTCCGGCACCGAGAACGACACCGAGATCGGCACGACCTGGTTGATCGTGAGCAGCGGATTGGTGTCGTTGGCCCTGACGAGATTGCCTTGCTGGATCTGGATCCGGCCGGCGTAGCCGGTAATCGGCGAGCGGATGGTGCAGTAGTCGAGCGAGAGCTTCGCGCTCTCGATCGCGGCCTGGTCGGCGGCCACGGTGGCCTTCGCGGTCTCGGCGTTGGTGCGTACCTGCTCGTAGGCGTCGGCCGAGATGAAGTTCTTGGCGAGCAGGTCCTTGTAGCGCTTCTCCTGCTCGACCGCGCGGTCGAGCAGCGCCTGGTCCTTGAGCAGGTTCGCCTCGGCCTGCCTGAGCGCCGCGGCGAAGGGACGCGGGTCGATCTCGAACAGCACCGCGCCCTGCCTGACTTCGTCGCCTTCCTTGAAATGCACGGAGACGATCTGTCCGTCAACGCGCGCCTTGACCGCGACGCTGGTATAGGCCTCGACGTTGCCGATGGCGTACACGCGCACTGGCACGGTCTTGCGCACCACCGCGGCGGTGGTGACGGGCACGGCCGGCGCCGCGGCCTTCTGCGTGTCGGCCCGGGATCCGCGCGTGGCCTGCAGCGCGATGAAAGCCGCCGCGGCCAGCACCGCGATAGCCAAAATGCCGGAGAAGAGCTTTCTTTGCGTCGACATCGCTCCGAGGCGCGACGCGAGCCTCAGGCCTGCCGCTTCGCGTCGGCGTCTTCTTCAGTCGACCGCCGGGCGCAACCGGCAGCCGCTCCGCTCGCGGAACACCCTGGGCGCGCGAGCCGGAGAACCCGCAATTATCGCGCAATCGGCTTGGCTTTAGGGCGTTACAAACTGTAACGAACGTCCCGTCGCAGGCGCGTCGCCGCTCCGGGCCGCAGTGCGGATGGAGCGGGTGAAGGGAGTCGAACCCTCGTCGTAAGTCGGGTAAGGAGGCCGCCTCGCGGCGACCTCCTCCCCTAAGAACCGGACGTGCGGGTTTCCCCGCATCCGGCTCAAGCCGCCTGAAAGGCGATCCCGATAGGAACCGACCAGCAGGGCCGATTACTCCACTGCATGAAGTTGCGTGTGACAACCCGGGTGCAGCAACACCAAGTTGGTGAGCTTGTCCGAGCCGCCGTGGGAACGCTTGAGCACGTGATGCAGATGCCACCCCGTGTCTCGCGTGATTCGCCGCTCGCAGTTCGGGCATATCCCGTCCTGCCACCACCACAGCCAACGCAGCTTCCGACGCCCTTCGAGTGCTTCATCCATCTTGCGGGCGAGCCGCTTGGAGAAGTACTCGTCGAACGTCGGATCGTAGGGATTCGCCGCCGCATTGACCTTGGTGTGAGGCCGTTTCCGGAACTCACTTAAGGTCGGCAGCAGCTTGTCCTTCTCCGCGAAGCGCCAATCGCGGCCTTTGTGGCGCCGGAAGTAGCGTTGCTTGATCCACGGCGCCCCCTTTTGGGGGTGTCGGCGGCAAGCCCACCGCCATAGCGCCTGCCAGACCTGATGGTCGCATCGTGAGAACGTGCGTGTCGCCATCTGGCTTCGGTGATAGTTCGCCCAGCCCCGGATGACGGGGACGAGTTCTTCGATCGCGTCGGCCTGACGCGCCGTGCACATCTTCCGCAACGTGTCGCGGACCTTGCTCAGGAACGCCTTGACGTTCTTCTTGGACGGCTGGATAACCAGTTGTCCGCGAAACTTTCGCACATTCCATCCCAGAAAGTCGAATCCGTCGTCGATATGCGTGACAACCGTCTTCGATTCGGAGAGCACCAGCCCTCGGGCTGCCAGAAATCGCATCACGAGAGGCTTGACCTGCGATTCCAGCAGCTCGCGTGAGCTGCCGGTGATCACAAAATCATCCGCGTAACGCGCGAGATTGACCTTCGCCGCGCGAGCCTGTCGCACCGTTGCGAACAGTCTCTCAAGCTCATGCTGCAGGCCATCCAGTGCGCAATTCGCGAGCACCGGCGAGATGGTACCTCCTTCGACAAATCCTGCTCGCAGCCATTTCCGCAGCACGCCTTTGTTCATGCGAACGTTGGCGAGCAGCCAGTCGTGGCTGACGTTATCGAAGCAACCTTTGATGTCGCATTCCAGCACCCATTCCGCGCAGGAGTCTCGGGCAAGAATGTTGCGCACTCGCTCGATGGCATCCGCGGTCGAGCGCTCACGGCGAAAGCCGTAGGAGTGCTGATCGTCGGTCACTTCGGCAACAGGATCCAGCGCCAATAGATGCAGCGCTTGCATCGCCCGGTCGCGCATCGTGGGGATGCCCAATGGGCGCCTCCCGCCACTTGCTTTGGGGATGTGTATCCGACGCAGCGGCTTCGGCTTGTAGCCCTTGTTGCTCAGGCTCTCGACCGCGTGCCACTTGTCGTCAGGAGTATCCCAGCAGTGGCCGTCAACTCCCTGAGTCTTTCGACCTCGGTTCTCCGTCACCCGGCAGACCGCCAACGCTTTCGCGGTGGTGGACCGAGTGAGTAGACCTTGCAGGGAGCGCACTTTCCGCCACTCGCCTGTCTTTGCTGCTTTCGCAATACGTGTCTGTAACCTCGCGACGAGATGGTGAGCGTCGGACCAAGGAATCTGGTGCCAACCCTGCCATGCCGTGGAGGCGACATCGCATTCGAACTGCACTGCGTCCATATCAACCTCCGGTTGAATGGAGCGGGTGATGGGAATCGAACCCACGTAACCGGCTTGGGAAGCCGGAGCTCTACCATTGAGCTACACCCGCCCTGTTCCCAAAAGGGATGGACGCACTGCCCCCGAAGGGGACAGCACATCGTCCCCTCTCGGGTCTCTCGGTACAGACCTATCTCGCGATAGGCTACCACGTGGAAGTCAGCACGCTTTCGCGTCGGGGCGATCTTTGCATCCCCTATCCGACCTCTTACAGGCCGGCATTCGCTTTCTCCACGATCCTCTACCCTCTGCGGTTGCGGATGGCCTCGCGGTCGCCTTTGTCTGCCGAACTGGCCAGACACCACATGGGGCTTACCCTGTTCCGCGCAAAGAGCACGGATCAGAAGGGTCCCGCCTTTTCGCCGGTGATCGTTTGTCAGCGTATCCGCACCAAGCAGGCGGATATCCGATCACATGCCGTTTTGGCCAGAGCCCGGTATTGCAAGTTACGTTTGGCTCTTCAAGGCTGGGCGACGTTTGCAGCGGTTCGCTTGCGCTAACCCTGTGATCCAGCCTAGCGCCTCGCGCGAGTGTGACTCCCGCACGCATGTCGACCCCTCGCGGGGCCTACATCCCCCGTGGGGGCGGCTACATCGTCGGTGCGCTTCGCACGGGGCCGTTACCGGCCCCGCACTGCACCTAGGCTACTGGCGGCTGAACGCCAGGTCATCCTCCGGGTGGTTAGACCCGGTATGACAGCTCTCTACGCGGCTTATGCCGCAAGTGCGGGCTTACACCCGCACCATATCCATCTGCTGGTTAACTGCACTTGATCGACGCTTTCGCGTCAGCGGCGCAGCGGTCAGCCAACCGACGCGACTTTCAGGTCGCACGCTTGGGAAGCTTCTGCTCTGCCATTGAGCTACACCCGCGCCCGAGCGTCGCATTGTCCGTCACGGGCCAACGCTTGCCAAGGGTCGCCTGCCGACGACCGCGACGCGGGCGCTGAGCCCGACTGGCGCTCGCGACGCGGCAACGCGTATGCTTTGGGCATGGCCGAGTCCGATCGGCTCTCGCAGCTGCTCGACATCGCGCGAGCGATCGCGCGGGAACCGGACACCGCGCGACTCATCGAGCGCATCCTCCTGGCCGCGAAGGATGCCGCGCGGGCCGATGGCGGCTCGGTGTACCTGGTCGAAGACTCCGGCCGCAGGCTCGCGTTCGCGCTGCTGCTGAACGACACGCTGCGCATCCGCGGCGGATGGGCCGCGGGCACGCCGCTGTCGATCGACGCGCCGCCTCTCTATAAGCCCGGCGGCGCGCCGAACCACGCTTCCGTGGTTGCCCACTGCGTACATTCGCGGCGCGCGGTGCGCCTCGAGGACGCGTACACCGCCGAAGGCTTCGATTTCGAGGGCGCGCGCGCCTTCGACGCGGTGAATCACTACCGTTCGCGCTCGTTCCTCACCGTGCCGATGATCGATCAATCCGGAGAGGTGATCGGCGTGCTGCAGCTCGTCAATGCCCGAGCGGCAGACGGCTCGCCCGCGACCTTCGATGCCGACGACCAGGCGTTCACCGAAGGCCTCGCCGCGCTGGCGGCCATCGTGCTCGAGAAGCAGCGGCTGATCGAGCGCCTGGGCGCGCTCGTGCGGCCGGCAACCGACGCTACGGCCGGAGATACGCCCAGCCCTCCTGCTGGCGCTGCATGATCTCGACCACGCCGGCGCCCACAAAGCCGATGTCGGCGAGCATGTCGCTCTTTGCGAGCTGCTGGCCCTTCATCGTGTTCTCGCAAGCCACCACCTTCACGCCCGAGTCGCTCGCCTGGGCGATGCGGCTCGCGACGGGCGAGTCGCGCTTGAGCATGCCGATTCCCGGCCCGTAGGCGACGATCTCGATCTCCACGTTCGCAGCACCGAGATCGGCCTGAAGGTTGCGCGCGTTGTTGAGCGCCAGGTTCCACTTCGCCGCGTCGCCGTCGCTCACCTGGATCACGATGCGGTTGCGCTGTGGCACGGGCTGCGCCGAGGCGGGCGTCGCGATACCCGCCAGCAGACAGAGAGCGAGGGCGGCGAGGGCGCCGGCGAGAGACCTCGTTGTCATCCTGATCGTCCTTTCCAAGGCTCGAGCCCGGCATCCATTATGCGCCTTCCGATCGGGGCGGGGCGGGCCGCGGCGATGGCGTAGAATCGCGCTCGCGCCGTACGGAGGCGGCCGATGCGGTGGAGATACTGCAGAACAACGCAAGGCAGCACGCGCACGTCCCGCTCTCCGCTGTGCTCCTGATCGTCTGCGCGACCGCCTGCTTCACCATGGTCGACGTGTCGGTGAAGCACCTGAGCCAGCGCTATCCCGTTCCGCTGATCGTCTGGGCGCGCTGGGGCGTGCAGGCCCTGGTCGTGCTTGCCGTCCTCGGCCCGAGAATGCGCGGCGCGATGCTGCGCACCCGCCGCCTGCCGCTGCACCTGTTGCGCGCAGTGCTTCTCATCGCCTCGTCGCTGTGCTTCTTTTCCGCGCTGCGCTACCTGCCGCTCGCCGATTCCACCGCGCTCAACTACACGGCTCCGATCATGGTCACGCTGATGGCGGGATGGGTCCTCGAAGAGCGCCTGACGCGACCGCGCTGGACATTCGTGATCGTCGGATTCATCGGCATGCTGCTGATCGTGCGTCCCGGCAACACGCTGTTGGGTCCCGCCGCGCTGCTCGCGCTCGCCGCGGCCGCGTTGTACGCAGTGTTCCAGATCATCACCCGCGTGCTGGCCGGGGAGCCGCTGATGGTGCTGCTCGCTTATCCCAGTCTCGTGGGCACGCTGCTTCTGTCGCTCGGCGCGCCGTTCGTGCCGAGCGAAGGCGCGTACCCCACTTCGGACCTCGCGGCGTTCATCGGCATCGGGGTGGTCGGCTCGGTGGGTCACCTGCTGTTCATAAGGGCCTTCCAGCGCGCCTCCGCCTCGGCGATCGCGCCGTTCACCTACATCCAGCTCGTGTGGTCCACGCTCGCGGGATGGCTGGTGTTCGGCACCCTGCCCGACGGCTGGACGGCGACCGGCATCGTGGTCATCGCCGGAAGCGGCATCGTGCTGATGGGCTACGAACGCTGGCGCGCGAGCGTGCTGCAGGCGGCTCCGGCGGCCGTCGATTAGGCGCGACTCGCGCCCCGGGTCCGTGGCGGCCCGGCGCAAGGTAGAATGGCGCCGCTTCGGCGCGCCGCTTCGCCGGCCCTGCCTTTTTGCCTTGAGGGAATCGTCGATATGCCCACCCACAGACCCCGCATCGGCTTCATCGGCCTCGGCCTCATGGGCCATGGCATGGCGAAGAACCTCGTCGCCAAGGGCTTCCCGCTGACCGTCCGTGTGCACCGCAACCGCAAGCCCGCGGAAGACATCCTCGCCGCCGGCGCCAGGGAGGCGAAGACCAATGCGGAGCTCGCCAGCGCCTCCGACGTCGTGATCCTGTGCGTCACCGGCTCGCCGCAGGTCGAGGAGATCGTCTATGGCGACCACGGCATCCTCGGCGTCGCGCGGCAGGGCCTCGTCGTCGTCGACACCTCCACGGCCGAGCCGGAATCCACCGCGAAGGTCCGCTCCGACCTCGCGCCGAAGGGCACGCTCTATGTCGACGCGCCGCTCGCGCGCACGCCGAAAGAAGCCGAGGAGGGACGGCTCAACACGATGGTCGGCGCCGACGACGCGACCTTCGCGCGGCTGAAGCCCGTCTTCGCCGCGTACTGCGAGAACGTGATCCACGCCGGCCCGCCGGGGCACGGCCACATGCTCAAGCTCATCAACAACTTCCTCGCGATGTCGATCGCGACCGCGACCGCGGAAGCCTGCGCGGCGTGCGCCAAGTCCGGCGTGTCGATCGGGAAGCTCCACGAGATCATCTCGGCCGGCGCGATCAATTCCGGCATCTTTCAGCTGATCGTCGGCAGGATGCTGGAGTCACGCGACCTGTCGGGGCTCAAGTTCACGCTGGTGAACGCGATGAAGGACCTGCGCTACTACAACCGCTTCGCCGCTTCGCTGCCGGTGGCGGCGAACGTGGGCGGCGCGGTGCATCAGAGCCTGGTGACCGCCAACTTGCTCGGCTTCGGCGACAAGTTCGTTGCCTCGCTGGTCGAGGCCCAGGAGAAGCTCGCCGGCGTGGCGATCGTGCCCAAGCCGACGTGACCCGGGACGAGCTCGAGGCGTATCTCGCTTCCGCGCGCGAGATCGCGACCGCCGCCGGCGCGGCGATCCTGCCGCACTTTCGCTCACCGCTCGCGATCGACAACAAGGGTACGGCCCGCGATTACGATCCGGTGACCGAGGCCGATCGCGCGGCGGAGCGCACGATCCGCGACGCGATCTCCCGCCGCTATCCCGAGCATCGCATCCGCGGCGAAGAACACGGCATCTCGGGCGGCGGCTCGGCGCTCACCTGGGTGATCGATCCCATCGACGGCACGCGCAGCTTCGTGCTCGGCCAGCTCCACTGGGGAACGCTGATCGCGCTCCACGACGGCGGCGGGCCCAAGCTCGGCGTCATGCACCAGCCGTTCGTCGGCGAGACCTTCGCGGCCGTCGCCGGTGGCGAATCCTTCTGGGAGCGTGGCGGCGAGCGCCGAACCTTGCGCACTCGCTCGTGCCCACGGATCGACGAGGCGATGCTCGCGTGCACCGCGCCGGACATGTTCGCGACCGACGCCAAACGCGCGGCGTTCGACCGCGCGCGCGCGCGGGTGCGGCTGACCCGCTTCGGGTCCGACTGCTACGGCTACTGCCTGCTGGCGATGGGGATGATCGACGCAGTCGTGGAATCGGGCCTGCAAGCCTACGACGTGCAAGCCCTCGTTCCCATCGTCGAGGCGGCCGGCGGCGTGATCACCCGCTGGGACGGCGGCCCGTGCGACGAAGGTGGCGACGTCGTGGCCTGCGGCGACCGCGCGCTCCACGCCGAGCTCCTGCGCCTGCTCGCGGGCTGAACGCGGGCTCCCGGGCGAGTTATCCTTAAGCGTCGTCCGCCGCAGATGCCCGCCATGGCCAGTCACGAACCAACGCTCTGGGACAACCCGCTGGGCACCGACGGCTTCGAGTTCGTCGAGTACGCGGCGCCCGACCCGGCCGCGCTGGGCGCGGTGTTCGAGCGGATGGGCTTCGTGCCCATCGCCAGGCATCGCTCGAAGAACGTGCTGCTCTATCGCCAGGGAGGGATCAACTTCATCGTCAACGCGGAAGCCGGCAGCTTCGCCCAGGCCTTCGCACGCGTGCACGGCCCGTCGATCTGCGCCATCGCCTTCCGCGTGCGCGACGCGGGCCAGGCCTACCGCAGCGCCACCGCCGCAGGGGCCTGGGGCGTGGAGGGCCACCCCGGGCCGATGGAGCTCAACATTCCGGCGATCAAGGGCATCGGCGACTCGCTCATCTACCTCGTCGACCGCTATCCCGGCAACGGCACCGGCGTGTCGATCTACGACGTGGATTTCGTGCCGCTGCCGGGCGCGGAGCAGCATCCGCGCGGCGCGGGGCTCACCTACATCGATCACCTCACCCACAACGTCCACCGCGGCCGGATGGAGGAGTGGGCCGGGTTCTACGAGCGGCTGTTCAATTTCCGCGAGCTTCGCTACTTCGACATCGAAGGCAAGCTCACTGGGCTCAAGAGCAAGGCGATGACCAGCCCCTGCGGCAAGATCCGCATCCCGATCAACGAGAGCGCCGACGACAAGTCGCAGATCCAGGAATACCTCGTCGCCTACCACGGCGAAGGCATCCAGCACGTCGCGCTCGGCACGGACGACATCCACGCCACGGTGGAGTCGATGCGCGCGCGCGGCGTGGCCTTCCAGGACACGCCCGACACCTACTACGATCTGCTCGGCACCCGTCTGCCCGATCACAAGGAGGACACCGCGCGGCTGAAAGAGAACCGCATCCTGCTCGACGGCGCGCCGGCGAAGGACGAAATGCTGCTGCAGATCTTCACCACGACGCTCATCGGTCCCATCTTCTTCGAGATCATCCAGCGCAAGGGCAACCAGGGATTCGGCGAAGGCAACTTCCGCGCGCTGTTCGAGTCGATCGAGCTCGACCAGATCCGTCGCGGCGTGCTCAAGGGCTGACCGCCGATTCCGCGCGCCACCGTGCTCTCCGCCCTCGGATCCTCGCCGCCGCGCCGATCGTCCGCCGGCGAACCGGCTTCGGCGCCGCTCGGCCGTGAAGCGATCGTCGCGGCGATGGCCGGCCGGCGCCGGCTCGCGGTGGAGGTCGTCCACAGCGTGGACTCCACCAGCAGCGAGCTCCTGCGGCGTTTGTCGACGACCGACATCCATCGCCGCGTGCTGGTCGCCGAGCGCCAGACGGCGGGCCGCGGCCGCCGCGGCCGCGGGTGGACGTCGACTCCGGGCGGAAGCCTCACCTTTTCGCTCGGCTGGCGCTTCGCTCGAGGACCGAGCGAGCTTTCCGCCCTGCCGCTCGTCGTCGGCCTCGCCGCAGGCCGCGCGCTCGAGGACGAGGGCTTCGCGGACGTCCGGCTCAAGTGGCCGAACGATATCGTGCACCGGGGAGCGAAGCTGGCCGGCGTGCTGGTCGAGATTGCGAGCGACGGGCCTGGACGGTCGGTCGCCGTGATCGGCATTGGCCTGAACGTCCGGCTGCCCGCCGCGGTGCGCCGATCGATCGGGCAGGCGGTGACCGATCTCGCGTCGGTAGCGCCGCACGCGGGCCTCGATCGCAACGCGCTCGCGGCGCGCATCGTCGGCGAGCTCGCCGGTGCGCTACAGGCGTACGCGCGCAGCGGCTTCTCGCGCTTTCGCGCCGAGTGGCTGCGGCGGCACGCGCTGCAGGGCAAGGCCGTCGAGGTGCTCCTGCCCGACGGCGGCAAGGTGAACGGCACGGTCTGCGGGATCGACGCCGACGGCGCGCTGCTCGTCGCGAGCGGAGGACGCACGTTGCGGTTCGTGAGCGGGGAAGTGTCGTTGCGGCCGTCGTGATCCTGGTTCTCGACTGCGGCAACAGCCGGCTCAAATGGGGGCTCGAAGGCCCGCACGGCTGGCTTGCTACGGGCAATATTCCGAATCAGGAGATCGGCACGCTGGCGCTGCGTGACTGGCAGAACCTCCAGCGGCCGTCGCGCGTAGTCGGCGTCAACGTCGCCGGCGAGGCGACCCGGGTGCGGATCGAGGCGCAGCTCGTGCGCTGGCGCGCGGTGCCCGAGTGGCTGCTCGCGCAGGAAGAGGCGTGCGGCGTCTACAACCGCTACGCGCGTCCCTCGCAGCTGGGCGCCGACCGCTGGGCCTCGCTGATCGCGGCGCGGCAGCGGCTCGGAAACGAGCTCTTCCCCTCGGCTTGCGTGGTGGTCAACGCCGGCACCACCGTGACGGTCGATGCGCTCGACGAGACGGGCGTGTTCCGCGGCGGCTTCATTCTTCCGGGCTTGAACATGATGCTGCAGGCGCTTGCCGCCAACACGGCGGCGCTGCGCGTACCGCCGGGCCGGGTCCACGATTTTCCCATCAACACCGCCGATGCGCTCGCCTCAGGCGTGATGCAGGCGGTGTGCGGCGCGATCGAGCAGATGCGCCGCCGGCTCGCCGAGGATGGCGCCGCGCCGAAGGCCTTTCTGGCCGGAGGCGCGGCGGCCGACATCGCGCCGTACCTTACCGAGCCGGTAGAGGTCGTGGATAATCTGGTGCTGGAAGGCGTGCTCGCGCTCGCGCACGCTTCGGAGCGCCGATGAGAACTCTCGTCGTCCTGCTGCTGCTGGCCAATCTCGCGCTGGGAGGCTACATCTATCTCGACTCCCTGAGCGCGGGTGAGGCCATCAGGCTGTCGCAGCAGGTGCAGCCGGACAAGATCTCGCTCCTGACGCCGCAGCAGGTCGCGGCGCTGGGACCGGCGAAGGTCTCGTCGCTCGCCGACGTCTGCGTCGAATGGGGGCCACTCTCAGACGGCGACCGGACGCGCGCGTTGGCGCAGCTCGAGGCGCTCGATCTGGCGCCGCTGGTGAGCCAGAAGAAGGTCGAAGTCATCGCCAACTACTGGGTGTTCATCCCGCCGGCGGCGAGCAAGCCCGACGCCGACCGGCGCGTCGAGCAGCTCAAAGGCCAGAACGTTCGCGACGTCTCGCTGGTCGAAGCGGGACCGCAGCGCCTCGCGATCGCGCTCGGCGCGTTTCGCACCGAGGAAGCGGCCCGAGCGCGGGTCGCCGCACTGCAGACGCTCGGCATCGCGGCGAAGGTCGCGCCGCGGGCGCAGTCGATCATGCAGACGGTGCTGGTCGTGCGCGATCCGCCGGCCGCCGCCGTCGCGCGGATGAAGGAGCTGTCGAACGGCTACGCCGAGACCGAGATCAGAACCGGCACATGCGACAAGACGACCTGACCCGCGAGCGGGCCGAGACCGAGGCGATCCGGGCGGTGCGCACGCCCGACGACGTCGCGCTCGCGCGCTCGCTCTTCGTCGAGTACGCGCAGTGGCTGAAGGTCGACCTGTGCTTCCAGGATTTCGAGCGCGAGCTCGCCGAGCTCCCGGGCGCGTATGCTCCGCCGCGCGGGCGGCTGCTTCTGGGCGGTTCTCGGGCCCAGGCGTTCGGATGCGTCGCGCTCCGACCCCTCGCTACTGCGTGCGGCTGCGGCAAGAGCGCGGCCGGCGCCGAGGGCGTCGGCGAAGTCAAGCGGCTCTATGTCCAGCCCTCTCGCCGTGGAGAGGGCTGGGGCGAGCGGCTCGCGCGCGCGATCGTCGGCGAGGCGCGCTCGATCGGCTATCGCGAGCTCAAGCTGGACACGCTCGCCTGGATGGTCGAGGCGCGCGCGCTGTACGCGCGGCTCGGCTTCCGCGAGTGCGCTCCATACTACGACAACCCGCTCGATGACGTGGTGTACATGTCGCTCGCGCTCGCACCCTCCGCGGAGAAGGCGGCATGAGCCTCTCCCGCAAATCCGATCCTCTGGACGCCGCGATCGCGCGCGTCGAGGCGCGGACCGGCGTGCAGATCGTTACCGCGCTCGTGGCCAAGGCCGATACCTACGCCGAGCTGCCCTGGATGGCCTTCGCGCTCGGCGTGTCGCTCGCCGCGCTCGGGATCGTGACGTTCGACGCGATGCAACCCGCGTGGCCCTCGTCGCATGTGGCGCTCGTATGCGCCGTGGCGCTGCTCGCCTCGGGTGGCGCCAGCGCGCTCGTCGCGGTGCTCGTGCCGGCGTACGCGCGCGTCTTCCTCCGGCCGGCGATCCGGGATCTCGAGGTGCGGCATTACGCGCAATCGCTGTTTCTGCGCCGGGAGCTGTTCAAGACGCGGTCGCGCAGCGCGATCCTCATCCTGGTGTGCAAGTTCGAGCGGCGGGTGGAGATCCTGCCCGACGTCGGCTTGTACGGGCGGGTGGGGGCCGACGACTGGAAGCGGGTGATAGCCGCGATGATGCCGCTGCTGCGCGACGCGCGCTTCGCCGATGCGTTGCACGCGGGCGTCTCGCTCGCCGGCCAGATGCTGGCCGCGAAGGGCTTCGCTGGCAACCCGGGCGGCGCCAACGAGCTGCCGGACGGCTCGATCGAAGAGCAGGGTCCTTCGTGATCGAGCGGTCGCTCGTAGCGGCGACCGCTTTCCTCTGCCTCGCGTTCGCGTGGACCGGCCCGGCGCCCGCCGCCGACGTGCCGCTTCTGACCGGCCGCGTCGTCGACGACGCCGAGCTGCTGCAGAAGCGCGAGCCGGGAGCGGATCGCCGCCACGCTGAAGGCGCACGAACAGGCTACCGGCAACCAGATCGCGGTGTTGACCGTGCCGACGATCGGCGAGTAGTCGCTCGAGCAGTACGCTGCGCAAGTCTTCGAAGCGGGGAAGCTGGGTAGAAGGGGAGGGACAACGGCGTCCTGCTGGTGATCGCGCCGAAGGATCGGAAGCTGCGCATCGAGGTGGGCTACGGGCTCGAGGGCACGCTCACCGACGTCGCGGCGAGCCGCATCATCCGCAATGTCATCACGCCCGCGTTCAAGCAAGGCGACTTCGACCGCGGCGTCGCCGACGGCGTGAGCACGATCGTCGGCGCGACCGATCGTCGCGGCAAGCGCGGATGTGCACTTCACCGGGCCCAACTCGGCTGGCCCGAGCGCATCCTTCTCGGCGCCTTCATCTTCGGCATCATCGGGCTGTTCACGTTCCTCGGCATCATGACGCCCAGCATGGGCTGGTTTCTTTACGTGTTCCTCATCCCGTTCTGGGCGATGTTCCCCATCATGATCGTCGGCACGCGCGGGGCGCTGGCGCTGCTGGCATCTTTGGATGCCAAGCGCCGATTTGATCCGGGGCGCGGCAGGGCTGCTTTGGCGTCGATCCGATAGCTTGCGGGCGCTGTACAAATTCAGCTGTGCGACCTGCGTGTCGCTTAGGTCGCTCGCCTAGCCAGACAGCTTAATCTGGCGAAAAGCAGCCCGAGCAGGCCTGGACCAAAAGGTACGTGGCCGGATATTCCGCTAGCTGTACGGAATACGCTGACGCGAAGGTCACCGGCGGATAGGCAAGGTCTAATCCACTCGTGTCGTTCGAGAGGAACAGGGTAAGCCCGTAGTCCCGCCCGTGAAGGGCAAGCGGCCCGCAAGGAACGCCCATGGGCATGCGGGTAAAGGAGCGCGGGGAAAGCGAACGCCATCGCGTAATGGGGTGGATAGGGGTTTGAACGTCACCCCGCCCGAAAGGGCGCCCACTTCCGCTTGGTCTCTCGTCATCAGAGAGCGTGTAGAACCGGCATCACGCCCCGGAGGGGTACGCGCACGTCCCCCTCGGGGGCGAGGCTCGTCTTCCGAAAGGGCAGTTCAAGGAGACAAGCATGTGAATACGCCGATAAAGACGCCTGCAGTCTCCGCCGCCCCGAGTGAATGGCACCAGCTCGACTGGGCCAGGATCAACGGGACGGTGAGGCGGCTACAGGCGCGTATGGTGAAGGCGACGCAGGATGGGGATTGGCGCAGGGTGAAAGCGTCGTCGGCTATCCGATCGCCAAGCTCGTCCTCTCGCGAACGGCGTGGTACGAAAAGGCGGCGGAGGATCTGAAGACCAAGGGAACCGCGAGCGTCGGGGGCTTCACTTTTTCGGCCGGCGGCGGCTCGCCGGGCTCTTCCTCCTCGGGCGGCGGAGGTTTCTCTGGCGGAGGCGGCAGCTCGGGCGGCGGCGGCAGCTCCGGAAGCTGGTAGCCGTTCGTCCCGCTTCGGGTCGTCTCTCCACGCGGGCTTCAGCGGCCTGATCCGGAACTGCGTGCTGGGTGCGCTAGACTCCTCGTCGACCTACGCCGGCGCGATCGCCGGTCCGGCTAGCGCTCCCGAAACGGCTTCGGCGACACGATCGATCGAGCGCCGCGCCGCCGGCACTTCCCCGGTCCAGCGCAGGAACCCGTGGATCATCCCGTGACACTCGATGAGGCGCACCGGAACGCGGGCGGCTGCGAGCGCTCGCGCGTAAGCGAGCCCGTCGTCGCGAAGCACGTCGGCGGCGGCCACCGCGACTACGGCCGGCGGCACGCGCGCGAGATCGCCGGCCGAGAGCGGGGACAGCTCGCCATCGTCCACGCCGGCGTCGGCGCGATACGCTTCCCAGTACCATTTCATCTGCGTCGCGGTGAGATTGTGACCCGTGGCGAACTCGCGATACGAACCGCGCGAGCACCGTGCATCGAGTGCCGGATAGAACAGAAGTTGCAGTTCGGGTTGCACGGCGCCGGCGCGCGCGAGTCGCAGCGTGAGCGCCGCGGCGAGATTGCCGCCGGAACTGTCGCCGGCGACGACGAATCGCCTGCCGTCGGCGCCGAGCGATGCCGCCTTTTCCCGCACCCAGTGCCAGGCGGCTTCGAGGTCGTCGAGCGCGGCCGGATAAACGTGTTCCGGCGCCCGTCGGTAGTCCACCGCAACGGTCACGGAGCCGAGAGCGTTGGCGAGAATGCGGCAGAGCTTGTCGTGCGAATCGAGGGAGCCCGTGACCCAGCCGCCGCCGTGCGCGAAGAGCGTGAGCGGCAGCGGGGCTGCACGGGCGGGCCGATAGATCCGCACCGCCGTCCCGCATCCCGGCACGGTAGTGTCGCGCACCGCGGCCACGCTTTCCGCCTCACCGCCGAAGAGCTCGGGTGCGGCCTCGGCCATGGCGCGCAGCTGCGCCACGTTCGGCGCCCCCGTCGGCGCGGGGAGCTTGAAGACCGTGTCGAGCAGGCGTCGGATATCGGGATCGAGCATCGGGTCTGCCTCGGGTCCATCGTCGGCGAGATGGTAGTAAGGGTAGTAAGGGTTGCCGGCAGCGTTGTCAACCGTGCGCGGCGAAGCAGCATCCGTCCCGGGTTGGGAATCCGGTACGTTGGCGAACATGACTTTGGACGGACTGGAAGCGGAACTCGCGACGCATTTCGGGTCAAGAGGGAGCCGCCAATCCGGAAAGAACAAAGTGAATCTCGTGCGGTATGCGGACGACTTCGTGATCACCGGCAGCTCGAAAGAGCTGCTGGAAACCGAAGTCAAACCTTTGGTGGCGCGCTTTCTCGCTGCCAGGGGCCTGGAACTCTCACCCGAGAAGACCAGGATCACGCATATCACGGAAGGATTCGATTTCCTTGGTCAGGCCGTGCGGAATCTCGGCGGCAAGATTATCGTCAGACCGTCGCAGAAGAACATCCAAGCGTTCAAAGCCAAGGTGAAGGCGATCTTCGCGGAGCAGAAAACCGCCGAGCAGGAGAACCTGATAGGCGTCCTGAATCCGGTCATCCGGGGTTGGGCGAACTATCATCGAGCGGCATGCGCCTCGCAGATCTTCGCCTCGATCGACTCGTGGCTGTGGCGGAAGACGTGGCAGTGGGCGAAGCGCAGGCATCCCAACAAACACGCCGACTGGATCAAAGAGAAATACTTTGTGAGAACCGGTAGCCGAAGCTGGGTGTTCTGCGCGGAGTTCACGGATGCAGAGGGAAAGCGGAAACGAGCGACGCTTGCGAAAGCGAGCGACACGCCGATTCGCCGACACACCAAGATCAAGGGCGAGGCCAACCCCTTCGACCCGAAATGGGAGCCTTACTTCGAAGACCGTCTCGGTCTGAAGATGCAAGGCGAGATGAAGGGGAGGGCCAAGCTGCTGCGGCTTTGGTGGAGCCAGAGCAAGCGCTGTACACTATGCGACCAGCTGATCACGCAGGAAACGGGATGGAATATCCATCATCGGGTCCCCAAGTGTGAGGGTGGCGCCGACGGGTACGCCAATCTGGTTCTGCTGCATCCGAACTGCCACCGTCAACTGCATGCTGGTTTGACGTTGGAGCGTCGGCCCCGTAGCTAGGGACTTTGCAGAGGCTTGAGCCGGGTGCGGTAAAACTCGCATGCCCGGTTCTGAGGGGGGATGGCTCGGCAACGAGCTGTCCCTAGCCCGACAAAGCGGTTTTCGACCGAAACCCGCTCGGCGGCAAGCTGAACGGGTTTTTTGTTTTGCGGATAAAAATGAGAGCGAACGACGACAAGACGGCACTGCTCACCGAGCTGCTTCGGAAACGGATCCTCATTCTCGACGGGGCGATGGGCACGATGATCCAGAGCCGCAAGCTCGCGGAAGGCGACTATCGCGGCGCACCGGCGTGCGGACTTTCGGGACACGCCTGCGATCTCAAGGGCGACAACGATCTGCTGGCGATCACCCAGCCCGACGTGGTCCGCTCGATCCACGACGCGTTCCTGGAGGCCGGCGCGGACATCATCGAGACCAATACCTTCAACGCCACCTGCATCGCCCAGGCGGACTACCGGCTCGAGGGCAGGGTGCGGGAGATCAACCTGGCGGCGGCGCGGATCGCGCGCGAGCGCGCGGACGCGTGGACGCGCAAGACGCCCGACAAGCCGCGCTTCGTCGCCGGTGCGCTGGGTCCGACCAATCGCACCGCGAGCATTTCTCCGGACGTCAACGATCCGGGCTTTCGCGGCGTGAATTTCGACGTGCTCACGACGGCGTACGGCGAAGCGGCGCAGGCGCTCGTCGACGGCGGCGTAGATCTGCTGCTCGTGGAGACGGTGTTCGACACGCTCAACGCCAAGGCGGCGCTGTTCGCCATCGAGACGCTGTTCGATACGATTGGCCGGCGGCTGCCGCTGATCGTCTCGGGCACGATCACCGACGCTTCGGGTCGCACACTCTCGGGACAGACCACGGAGGCGTTCTGGAACTCGGTGCGCCACGCGAATCCGCTCGCGGTGGGGCTCAACTGCGCGCTGGGCGCGGCGCTGATGCGTCCCTACATCGAGGAGATGGCGCGGGTGGCCGACACCTTCGTCTCGTGCTATCCGAACGCGGGGTTGCCCAACCCGATGAGCGAGACGGGCTACGACGAAACGCCGGAGACGACTTCGCGGCTTCTTGGCGAGTTCGCCCGCGAAGGCTTCGTCAACATCGTGGGCGGCTGCTGCGGGACCACGCCGGAGCATATCCGGGCGATCGCCGCGGCGGTGCGCGACGTTCCGCCCAGACAGGTGCCGGAGAAAGTGTGACACGGCGTATGTCGCGCCCCATGCGCCTCGCCGGGCTCGAGCCGCTCACGATCGGAGCCGATGCGCTGTTCGTCAACGTCGGCGAGCGCACGAACGTCACCGGCTCGCGCGCCTTCGCCAAGCTGATTCTCGCGGGAGACTTCGCCGCCGCGGTCGAGATCGCCCGCCAGCAGGTCGGCAACGGCGCGCAGATGGTCGACGTCAACATGGACGAGGCGATGCTCGATTCCAAGGCGGCGATGGTGCGCTTCCTGCAGTTGATCGCCGCCGAGCCGGACATCGCGCGGGTGCCAGTGATGATCGACTCGTCGAAGTGGGAGGTGATCGAGGCGGGACTCAAATGCGTCCAGGGGAAGCCGGTCGTCAACTCGATCTCGCTCAAGGAAGGCGAGGCCGAGTTCCTGCGCCAGGCGAAGCTGGTGCGCCGCTACGGCGCCGCGGCGATCGTGATGTGCTTCGACGAGAAAGGACAGGCGGACAGCTTCGAGCGCCGGATCGCGGTGGCGCGGCGCGCCTACGACCTGCTGGTCGACAAGGTGGGCTTCCCGCCCGAGGACATCGTCATCGATCCGAACGTGTTCGCGATCGCGACCGGTATCGAGGAGCACGCCAACTACGCGCTGGATTTCATCCGCACCACTGCGTGGATCAAGGAGCACCTGCCGCACGCCAAGGTCTCGGGCGGGATCTCCAACGTCTCCTTCAGCTTCCGCGGCAACGACGCCGTGCGCGAGGCGATCCACACCGTGTTCCTCTATTACGCTATCCGCGCCGGGCTGACGATGGGCATCGTCAATGCCGGCCAGCTCGGCGTGTACGACGAGCTCGATCCCGAGCTCAGGGAGCGGGTAGAGGACGCGGTGCTGAACCGGTGCGCGGAGGCGACCGAGCGCCTGGTCGCCTTCGCGGAAACGTACAAGGCCAAGGGGAAGAAGGCGGAGGAGGACCTTGCGTGGCGCGAAGCGAGCGTCGAGGAGCGCCTCTCGCACGCGTTGGTCAAGGGCATCACGACGTACATCATCGAGGACACGGAGGAGGCGCGGCTGAAGTACGCGCGCCCCATCCAGGTGATCGAAGGGCCGCTGATGGCGGGGATGAACGTGGTGGGCGACCTCTTCGGTGCGGGCAAGATGTTCCTGCCCCAGGTGGTCAAGAGCGCGCGCGTGATGAAGCAGGCGGTTGCGCACCTCGTCCCGTTCATCGAGGCGGAGAAGGCGGCCTCGGGCGACGCGGGCAAGCCCAAGGGCACCATCGTGATGGCGACCGTCAAGGGTGACGTGCACGATATCGGCAAGAACATCGTCGGCGTCGTGCTCCAGTGCAACAACTTCGAGGTGATCGATCTCGGCGTCATGGCGCCGGCGCAGAAGATCCTCGACACCGCCCGCGAGAGGAACGCCGACATCGTAGGCCTCTCCGGACTCATCACGCCCTCGCTCGAGGAGATGGCGCACGTCGCGCACGAGATGCGGCGGCTCGCCATGAAGCAGCCGCTCCTCATCGGCGGGGCGACGACCTCGCGCGTGCACACGGCTGTCAAGATCGCGCCGCAGTACGAGGGGGTCACGGTGTACGTTCCCGATGCCTCGCGGGCGGTGGGCGTGGCCACCAGCCTGGTCTCGGACGAGCTGCGCGAGCGCTACATCGGCGATGTCGCCGCGGACTACGAGAAGATCCGTGCCCAGCACGCGGCGAAGAAAGGTCCGGCGCTCATCCCTCTCGCGGCCGCGCGCGCCAACGCCTTCAAGACGGATTGGAAGAGCTACGTGCCGCCGCGTCCGACGCTGATCGGCCGGCGGGAGATCCGCAACGTTGATCTCGCGGAGCTCGCGCGCTACATCGACTGGGCGCCGTTCTTCCAGACATGGGAGCTTTCGGGGTCGTTTCCCGCGATCCTCGACGATCCCGTGGTCGGCCAAGCCGCGCGAACGGTCTACGCCGAGGGGCAAGCGATGCTCAAGCGGATTGTCGAGGGCCGCTGGCTCACGGCCAACGGCGCGATCGCGCTGCTGCCGGCGAACTCGGTGGGCGACGACATCGAGCTGTACGCCGATCCTGCACGGCTTACTGTCGCGCTGCGGTGGCGCAATCTGCGCCAGCAGAACGAGCGGCCGCCGGGCAAGCCCAACTACTGCCTCGCCGACTTCGTCGCGCCGAAGGCGTCCGGCGCGGACGACTACGCGGGCGCATTCGCGGTGACCGCCGGGCTCGGGATCGAGCGCAAGCTCGCCGAGTTCGAAGCGAACAAGGACGACTACGGTGCGATCATGCTCAAGGCGCTCGCCGATCGGCTCGCGGAAGCCTTCGCCGAATGGCTGCACCTGCGCGTGCGCCGCGAGTACTGGGGTTACGCGAATGACGAGAGTCTCGCCGCTGCGGCGCTGATCCGCGAGGAGTACCGTGGCATCCGGCCTGCTCCGGGCTATCCCGCGTGTCCCGATCACACCGTGAAAGCGGCGCTGTTCGACCTGCTCGAGGCGCGCAAGCTGGGAATGTCGATCACCGAGAGCTACGCCATGCTGCCCGCCGCTTCGGTGTCGGGATTCTATCTCGCGCATCCCGCGGCGCGCTATTTCGCCGTGGGTCGGATCGGCGAGGATCAGCTCGCCGATTTCGCGTGCCGCGCCGGCGAGTCCGGCGACGTGCTGCGGCGGGTGCTCGCGCCGAGCCTGGCGTGATGAGGATCCGCCCAAGGGACCTCCGGGCGAACCGCGGTAGTCCGCGCTCTGCGCTGCTCGTTGTGACACGTGCGCCGAGGTCCCTGCCGTGCGGGCGCTGCGCTGGCCCGCCGTTCGATTGACTCGTGCCCGCTTGTTATCGTGGCGATCCGGATGCAATGACCATGGAACGCCTTGACGAGCTTCTTGCTCACGTGTGGGATCATTCGCCGTTCTATCGTGAGACCTATGCGGCCCAGGGGATCCGACGGCGTGATCTGCCGGATGTCTCGTTGGAGGATCTGCCGACCATCTCCAGCGCGGATTTACTGGAGCACTTCGATGACGCGGTGACCGACGGTCGACTGCGAAGGCGCGAACTGGAAGCGTGGATGGAGCGGGACACCCGTCCGTCGAGTCTCTACCTGAACGAATACCTCATCGTTCACAGCTCGGGCGGCCACAACTATGTACCGTACACGCGCGGAACATGGCATCGCATGACGACTGCGGCCGCTCGATTGCTGTTGCCGCCGCGGCCGAGCGGGAAGCGCCCGCAGCGCAGCGCGTTCTTCTTCAGATCCGATGGCCACCATGTCGGCCCCACGAGTGCGCAGATGGCCTCGACGTTGGCCCACGAGGTGTTGCGTCTATCGTGGTTCGACCCCGTCGAGGAAATCTGGGCGCGGCTGAACGCGTTTCAGCCGGACCGTGTGCATGCTCTCGCCAGCGCACTCTCCTGGCTTGCCGAGTGGACACTGCAAGGCAAGCTGCGCATCGTCCCGCGCTCGGTTGTTGTCACGGGGGAGCGTCTGAGCCCCGCGATGCGCGCGCAGGTGAAAGAAGCCTGGAACGCCGATATCTACGACCTGTACGCAGCCTGCGAGTCGCTGTGCATGGCGGTGCGGCAACCGAGAGCAGGAGAATTCCGGGTGCTCACCGACTTGAACCTGCTGGAGGTCGTGGACGGCGCCAACCTGAGGGTGAAGCCGGGTGAACGCGGGCGTGTGCTGCTGACCAGCCTCATCCACACGATCCTGCCTCTCATCCGATTCGATCTGCGCGATGGTGCGGTTCCCGGGGCGATGGGGCGGGGAGCAGAGACGCTCGTCACATTGGACGGAAAAACCGACGACACCGTTCCAGTGCTGCTCTCGGATGGCGGCTCCGGCGTGATCGAGGTCCACGAGCTCGTGCAGCTCGAGCTGCCCGGGGTCGAAAAGCTGCAGATCGTCGCAGAAAGCCCGGTGGCGATCGAGATCCGCTATCAGTCCCCGGTGGACCTGGACGCGCAAATGGATGCAGCGTTTCGCCGGTTGCTGACCCGGAAATCGGCGGTGGTCGAGCAGATCAAGATACGGCGCGTGGAACGCATCCTCAACAGCATGCAGACATTCAAGCTGCAGCGTGTGGTAAAGCCCGAACAAGCGATGATTACACCAACGTCCTTGACGCAGCACGATGGGCTTGGTGGCGTGCGCAAGCCTGTCACGAGCGTGGACTACGGCTCTTCGATCCGCATCGCTGAGATCGGCTCGATCGATGAAGCGTTCGGCCAGATCGTGTCCAAGTACGCCGACCACCCGGCGGCGTTGGACGGCGACCGGCAGATTACCTACGAAGAACTCGACCGGCTAGCCGCTCGGGTCGCCACGGATCTTCTTGGCCGCGGCTTCGATGCTTCCCGTCCCATAGCTCTGTTGTGTGGTCATGAGCTCGAGATGCTTCCACTGCTGCTCGGTACCGTGCGCGCCGGTGGATTCTGTATGCCGCTGGATCCGCGCCTGCCGGCGCGGCGGCTGCAAGCCATTCTGACCGACACGCGCCCGCAAATGCTCCTGGCGGGCGAGCGGCAACGATCGATGGCTGAGACGCTGGCCGAATCTTCGGTGCCCGTGTTGTGCGCCGAGAACATAGATCCGCCGCCCATGCCGGCGCGGGCACGTTCTCCCTCCGGGCCGGCCTGCCTCGTGTACACCTCGGGATCCACCGGTGAGGGGAAGGGGGTCGTTCTCAGCCACGGGACCATTCTCAATCGGGCCCGACGCTATGGCGCGGACTATGACCTTGGTCCGTCCGATCGGATCGCTTTGCTGCAGTCTTACTCCGTGAACGCGGGGGTACGCGAGATCTTCGGCGCGCTTCTCGCCGGAGCGACGCTGGCGCTGTACGACATCCACGCTCGCGGCATCGAACGGCTGTCCGACTGGTTGAACGACACTCGCGTAAGCATCCTCTACGCCGTTCCGACCCTATTCCGGCTGTTTCTGGAAACGTTGGCCGAGGAGACCTTTCCCACCGTGCGCGTCGTCCGCCTGGGTGGGGAGCCGATCCACTCGGACGACGTAACCGGATTCCGCAAGCACTTTTCGGCTCGCTGTTGGCTGGTCAACGGGTACGCTGCAACCGAGACCGGCACGATCTGCCAGTACGTCATGGATCACGCTACCCGGATCGTAGCGGGGCGCGTGCCTGCTGGACTGCCGGTGCCCGGAGCCGAGGTAACGCTGTGCGACGATCAAGGGAATCCGGCCGCGGTTGCGCTCGGGGAGATCCGCGTCGCAGGAGAGATGCTGGCCGCGGGCTACTGGGATTCCCGGAATGCTCGGGTGCAGCCGTTCGATCTCCCTTTCGCGACGGGCGACCTTGGCTACAGGCTTCCCGACGGACGCATCTTTTTGACGGGACGCCGGGATCTGATCGTCAAGGTCCACGGCTATCGCATCCATCTGAACGAAATTGAACGGGCGGTGAGCGCGGTGTCGGGGATTGTCGAGGCGGTTGCAGTCCACCGCCCGGCACCGCGCGGGAATTCCACGATCGTGGTCTACTACGTTGCTTCAGGAGGGAAGGCCATCTCCGCGGCGGAGCTCAGGCGCGCCGTAGCGTCGGTCGTTCCGCCCGCAGCGATCCCTACGGCGTTCATACGGATGGCTGTGCTGCCACGCCTGCCTGGCGGCAAAGTCAACCGCGGCAGCCTGCCTGCGCAGGCGGATCGGGCGGCAGAACCCGTGGTGACAGATTCGGGCTACGCGAGCGAAACCGAAGCGACTTTGGCTCAGATCTGGAGCGAGGCTTTGAATGTACCGGCTGTCTTGCGCGGAACGAATTTCTTCGATTCGGGTGGCGACTCGGTGAGCGTGCTGATGGCACTGAGTCGAATCACCAAGGAATTCAGAGTCGAGCTCACGATCGAGGAGTTCTTCGCCAATGCGGTACTGACAGAGCTGGCGCGGACGATCGATACCAGGCGAGCCCGGTCATTGACCGAACGGTTGAACTGAGAAATCTGCCGGGCGATCCGGCGGTGGCCAACGTCAGTCGAGCGCGCCGATGTAGTCCGCCTTCCCGATCTCCACGCCGTTGTGGCGCAGGATCGCGTAGGCGGTAGTCACGTGGAAGAAGAAGTTCGGCAGCGCGAAGTCGCAGAGGTAGCTCATGCCGGTGAGCCTCTTCGGCTGGCCGCGGACCGGGAATACGATCTCGCGCGCTTCCGAACCGTCGATCTCGCCGGCGGGAATCGAGCGCGCGTATTCGATCGAGCGGTCGAGGCGTGCGATGAGCTCGTCGAAGGTCTTCTCGTTGTCTTCGAGCGCCAGCGGCTCGCGCCCGGCCAGCCGCGCGGCGGTCCGGCGCGCGAAGTCGGATGCGACCTGGACTTGGCGCGTGAGCGGAAACATGTCCGGGTACAGCCGTGCGCCGAGCAGCACCGCTTCCTCGATCTTCTTGTCCCGCGCGTGCGCGGCCGCCTTGGCCAGAATGCCCTTGAGGTTGGTCAGCATGCGGATCATCATCGGTACCGAAGCCTGGTACATCGAGATCGTCATCGCGCCCCCGCTTTCGTAGAGGCGAGATTGTAGCAGAGCGACCTCGAGTCGATGCTCGCGGGCGGGCGCGCTGTCTGCGCGGACCTTGCGCCTACATCGGCGAACTCGCGCTCAGCGCCTGTCGGGAAGCGGGGGGTTGCGCGAGGAACGGAGCGGGTATGAAGCCCGATCTTCCTCGAGAGGCCGCGATGGCGCAGCGAACCGACGCGGGCGGCGACGCCCGCGGCGACTCCCGCGGTTAGGCCCACCATGAGTCGAAATGGCGTCTGCGCGGCGTGCGCGTCGTCCATGCGAACGAGCTCGACATCAACACGGCGCAGACGCCGGGAATGAATCGCGCCGCCGCGATCACCTACGTGCGCGCGGGCGCCGAGAAGCTCTGGGCGGGAACGGTCATCATCCATCCGCGGACGAAGACCGGTGCCCACCATCATGGGCCGGTCGAGAGCGTCATCTACGTGGTCTCCGGCAAGGCGCGAATGAAGTGGGATGATCGCCTGGAGTTCACCGCCGAAGCCGGACCGGGCGATTTCATCTACGGCCCGCCGTTCGTTCCGCACCAGGAGATCAATGCGAGCGACGAGCCGCTGTCCTGCGTGCTGGCGCGCAGCGGGCAGGAGCCGGTGGTGGTCAATCTCGATCTACCGAACGTCGAGCCCAATCCCGAGGAGGTGCACTGGGTCGACAACATCCATCCGGGCCCCCAAGCGCTAGACCGCCGGGCGGCCGCCGATTCAGTCGACGCAGGAGAAGCTCAGAACCTCGGTCGGGTCGTCCTGGTAGGCGTGGCCGAAGCTGATGTGGCCGCGGTTGCGCAGCACCAGCTCTTCTCGCCGCAGCGCGATCTCGGCTTCATTCTCCACGATGACGTAGGTGCCGTTCGAGCTGTGGTCGATCAGCACGAACTTGTCGCGCCGCCGCTCGATGCGGGCGTGCATGCGCGAGGCCTTGCGGTCGGACAGCACGACGTCGTTGGCGAGGTCGCGCCCGATCGAGAGCGTCGGCATGGTCTCGGAAAGGTCGATTCGCCGCTCGCCGTGCTGCAGGCTCAGATGCGCGGGACGCAGCGCGACGTGCGTGGAGAGCGCGGTGAGCTCGTCCTCGGTCTCCTGCCACACCAGCTCGACCAGATCGATATCCTTTTGCTTGCCCTTGACCGTGTGCGCCTGCTGGCTGCGGGTGCGGGCGCGCAAGCCCGGGGCCAGCAGCAACGCCGTGGCCTGGGAGGTGAACACCTGGCCTCCGCGCGCGAGGTTGGAGAGCCGCGCGGCAATCGTTACCGTGTCCCCGAAGAAGTCGTTCGCTTCCTCCAGCACTGTTCCGAAATTGAAGCCGACGTGGATCGCGAGCGGCGCCCCCCGCGAGGTGCGCTGCAGCGACACGTGCGACTGCATGTCGGTCGCCGCGCGCGCTGCGCCGTCGGCGCTCGGGAACACCGCCATGACCTCGTCGCCGATGGTCTTGACGACGGTTCCGCCGCTCTCAGTGCATGCCTTGCGGATGATCGCGAGGCAGCGCTCGACCGTAGCCAGTGCCTCTGCGTCGCCGAGCGTCTCGTAGAGCTTGGCGCTGCCGCTGACGTCGGCGAACAGCACCGCACATTCTCTCGTCGTCTTTTCCATGGGGTTTCGATGCGGCTCCGAAGTATATGCCAACTCGCGAAGGGCGCCGGTCTTGGCCTCGCCGCGGGGATATTCACGTTGACAGTCGAGGACGCGGAGGTCAAACTCGCCGGGCGTTCGCCGCAGTGCGGACCCACGCGACGCATCATGAACACGATCCGGCTCGCCGGCTGTTGTTTACTCTTCGCGGCGGCCGTCTGCCAGGGCGCCGACTTGGGCGTCGTCACGATCGCGGACAGAGGCGCGCGCGTGCTGCGCGGCGCGACTTGGTACAACCTCACCGAGGGTGCGCGCGTGCAGGACGGCGACGTGATCGAGGCCGCCGACCGGGGACAGGTCCAGGTCGAGCTCAATTCCGGGCCGGTCATGAACTTCGCAGGGCCGGCGGGACTGCTCGCGGTCAGCGGTGGCGCCGCGGCGCGCGAAGGCAGGCCGGCCTCCACCGCCGAGGTGTATCTGCCGCGCGGCTGGCTCAAGTTCGCGGCGAAGAAGGGCGGCGCGCCGCTGCGGGTGCGTAGCGCATCGGGCGCGGCCGGGGCGACGGACGGCGTCGCGGTGGTGCACGCGGAGACCGACATCATGGAGATGTTCGTCGAGACAGGAGCGGCGAAGCTCTTCGAGCCGGGAAAGAGCGGCGGGGATGGCGTCGCGCACGATCTCAAGAGCGGCGACTTCGCGCTTCGCGCCGGCGAGCGGCCGTTCGCGACAGCCGACGTGCCGCCGCAGAAGTTCATCGCCGGACTGCCGCGGCATTTCCGGGTGCCGCTCCCCGCGCTCGCGGGACAGTTCGCGGTAACGCGCGTGCAACTCGCGGCCGATCGTCCGATCAGCTTTGCGGAGGCCGAGCCGTGGCTCGCGAGCCCGTATCGGCGGCTGTTCATCAAACGACTGCAAACACGGCTCAGCGATCCGGAATTCCGCTCCGCCGCCGCGGCGAAGGCCCAGGCGTATCCGGAATGGCAGGCGATGCTCGGGCCGACGGAGGCCCCGAAGGCCGAGCCCGTCAAGGCGGAGCCGGCCAAGCCCGAGCCGCCCAAGTCCGAGCCGGAGACGCCGAAATCGATCTTTCACTGGCCGTGGGAGAAGAAGAACTAAAGCGGCCGCGACCGGCGGCGACTTCGGGAGATTCGATGAAGCTCGTCTGGAAATTCAATGTGGCGCTCGCCGCGGTGTTCGTCTTCGGGCTGCTGATCACGGGCGTGGTGTCGTACGCGGTCCTGCGCGCGAACGCCCGCGAGGAAATCCTCGACAACGCCCGCTTGATGATGGAATCCGCGCTGTCCTCTCGAAACTACACCACCGCCCAGATCGAGCCGCTGCTCCAGACCCAACTCAAGTATTCCTTCCTGCCCCAGTCGGTGCCCATGTACGCCGCGACCGAGCAGTTCAGCGAGCTGCGCAAGAAGTATCCGGACTACAGCTACAAGGAAGCCACGCTCAACCCCACCAATCCGCGCGACCGGGCGACCGACTGGGAAGCCGACGTCGTCAACCAGTTTCGTAACGGCCAGGCGAAGGGCGAACTCGTCGGGGAGCGCGAGACCCCCTCCGGGCACTGGCTGTATCTGGCGCGGGCCATCCAGATCACCGACGTCGCGTGCCTTGCCTGCCACAATACGGTCGCGGAGGCGCCGAAGACGATGGTCGAGCTCTATGGTCCGGCGAACGGCTTCGGCTGGAAGATGAACGAGATCATCGGCGCCCAGATCGTCTCGGTGCCGAGCGCGCTGCCGGTACAGCGCGCCAACCACACCTTCAAGGTCTTCATGCTGCTGCTCGCGCTGGTGCTCATCGTAACCTTCATCCTGGTCAACGTGATGCTGCAGTCGTTCGTGATTCAGCGCGTGAAGGCGCTCGCCAAGCAGGCCGACGAAGTAAGCCTCGGCAAGGTCGAGAGTGCCGAATTCAAGGACAAGAGCCAGGACGAGATCGGGTCGTTGGCCCAGGCGCTCGCGCGCATGAACAAGAGCCTGGCGCAGGCGATCAAGATGCTGGAGGCGTAGGTCGGGATTCATCCCGACCGAGGGCGAATGAATTCGCAGCTAGGCGTAGGTCCGGATTTATCCGGACACGCGGGAACGAGTCGAATGGATCATGGCTGAACACCCCGAAAAGATCGGCAAGTACCGCATCGACGGCGTGCTCGGCAAGGGCGCGATGGGGGTCGTCTACAAGGCCTTCGATCCGGGCATTGAGCGCGTGGTCGCCGTCAAGACGGTGCGCAAGGACCTGGTCGATCCCGACGTGGCGGCGCAGGTGATGGCGCGCTTCCAGAACGAGGCAAAGGCCGCGGGGCGGCTGCTCCATCCCAACATCGTCAGCGTCTACGAGTATGGCGAGGACGAACAGAATGCCTTCATCGCGATGGAGTTCGTCGAGGGCACTGGGCTGCGCGAGTACTTGAGTCGCAAGGCGAGCTTCGACATCGGCCAGATCGTCGCGATCATGTCGCAGCTTCTCTCCGCGCTCGACTTCGCTCACGAGCGTGGCGTCGTGCACCGCGACGTGAAACCCGCCAATCTGATCCTCACCGGCGGCGGAGCGCTCAAGGTGGCCGACTTCGGGATCGCCCGCATCGACACGTCCAACCTCACCAACGCCGGCATGGTCATGGGCACGCCCTCGTACATGTCGCCGGAACAGTGCCAGGGCAAGGAAGTGGACCGGCGATCGGATCTTTTCAGCGCCGGGGTCGTTCTCTACGAGCTGCTCGTCGGGGAGAAGCCGTTCTCCGGCTCGATTGAGGCGATCGCCTTCAAGATCTGCTACGAGGAAGCAAAGCCGCCGTCCGAGGTCTCGAAGCTGCCGATCTCACCCACGCTCGACGCGGTGGTAATGACCGCCATAACGAAGGATCCGACGGCCCGATTCCAGAACGCGAAGGCGTTCAACCGGGCGCTCCGACTCTCGCTCGATCCGCAGCTCGGCGCCAAGCGCGAAAGCCAGGACGCCACCGAGATCAACCTGTCCGCGGTGACGCTCCAGCCCCAAGGGCCGCCGGTATGGGACGACACCACGCTGCACACCATCGAGCGCGAGCTCGCCGATCTCGTCGGACCCACGGCGCGGGTGATGGTGAAGAAGGCCGCCGCCCGGTCACGGGACACCGCGGAGCTGTGCGCGCTGATCTCGGACAGCTTGACCGATCCCGAGGTGCGTCAGCGCTTTCTCGACGGCATGCAGAAGGCTGCCGCGGAGCGTTCAGGGGCCGGGAAGACGGGCACGGGCACACGCGGCACGCTCGCGCCGCAGCTGCGTTCGATGGCCGGTGACACGCACGCGCTCGCCGCGCTCGATCCGGGCTTCGTCGAGCAGACGACTACGCGGCTCGCCGTCTACCTGGGCCCGCTCGCCAAGGTGGTCGCGCGCAAGGCCGCGAAGGAAGCAATCAGCCGGCAGCAGTTCGTGCAGCTCGTCGCCAATCACCTCGGCGCGCAGGAGCGCGCGGGATTTCTGCGCGAAGTCGGTTTCATCGAGTTCGAGTAGGGATCACTGACATACGGTTCCGGGCGCGACGAAAACTTCGCGCGTGATCGCCTTGGTCTCGGTGACCCCGTTCACGGTATAGGAGAAGCTCGCGTCGTTGCCGTCGCTGAACGTGAGCGTCGCGCTGCCGACCGCGGTCGCGACGACGGCGGCCGGTTTGAACGGCACCGCATCGAAGGCCGGGCCCGTGGTGCGATAGATAGTGCCCGAGTAGGTCCCCGGCGCCGTCTTCTGCGCAGTCACCACCAGCCACATCGGCGAGTGGTCCAGGTCGTACGTAAACCAGCTGGCGAAGATGGTGTCGCCCTGGTGCGTCAGGTTGATTCCCCAGCCCGACTCCACTCCCGCGGGCGCCGCCCACCAAAGGTCCTGGTAGTTCGTGGCGGCGGCGAGGCTCGCGGTCGCCGTGGCGCAAGTGGGCAGCGGTCCGAACACTTCGCGCGTGATGGCTTTGGTCTGGGTCAGGTTGCCCACCGTGTAGGTGAAGCTGCCGTTTGCCGGGTCGCTGAACATGAGCATTCCAATACCAACCGCGGCGGGCATCACCTGCGCGGGGCTGAAAGGCGCGGCATTGAACGCGGGACCGGTCGTCGTGTAGAGCGTGCCTCCGTAGGTATTGGGCGCGATCCTTGGCGCCGTCATGACCATCCACAGCCCCTTGCCGGACGCATCATAGGTGAACCAGGTTGCGAAGATGACGTCGCCCTGGTGCGCAAAGTTGATTCCCCAGCCGGCCTCCGAGCCCGCAGGCGCGGCCCACCACAGGCCCTGGACATTGACGTCGCTGGCGCCCGAGAGCATATCCAGGAGAACCTGCCACGCGTCGCTGTGCGTGCCGTCCTGGCGGACCAGCGCGAGACCGTTTACGCCTTCTATCGCCCAGTCGACGACATACGGAAGCCCGGCGTCGAGGAACGCCTGCGCGGTGATCCCGGTGCGGACTCCGGCGTCGACGTAGCCCGTTTCAGAAAACCCGAACTCTCCGATCATGAGCGGACGGGATCCTGTGCCTGGGAAGTTACGGATGTAGGCGACGTCATCCAGGATGAATTGACGCAGGTTTGCCGTTGTCGGGCGAACCAGCGTGTCGTAGGACTCATAGGAAATCATGTCGCTCTGGACGTATGGGATGACACTGTTCAGCATGGACGGGGTTCCTGTCTTCACGCGCTGGAGGAGATTGAACTCCACTGCGTCGAGCACTTGGATCCCCGCGACGCCCGCCATTTCGGCGCGTGCCTGGACTAGGCCCGCGTGCCGCGCATTGAGCCAGTCGATCGACGCCTGAATCTGAGTCGCGGTGGGTACGTAGTTCGGATCGAAACTGCCGTTGGTGAACGAGTCGCCTTCCCAGTTCTTGATGATGAATGTCTTTCCCGTCCCCTGATAGGTCTGGAGGAGGTACTTGGCGAAGTCGTGCAATTCCGCCGTGTCTGCGGCGATCTGCTGAGCAGTCAACGGGCTGTGAGGCTGCTTGTACCCCCAGGCCCAATTGGTGAAGCTGTAGCTCATGAGGATGTAGGTCTTGAACGGCATCGCGAACAACTGCTGGAAGTCGCTCGTTCGGGCAAGATCGGTGAGGCTGTTGATGGGTCTCGGCTCGAAGTCCTCCCCCGGGTAATCGTTGGTGTTGTAACGCGCAGTCATCGCCACCGAGATCACGCTCGCGCCCATGTTCTGAATCTGCTGCGCACCGTCGAGCAGCGGCGGCAACCCGCTCACCTTGTAGGTCGAGCCCCAGTGGTAGACCCCGAGCCCCTGCTTTGCAGGCGTCGACGCGGCCACGACCGTCCGCGAAAGCGCGCACAGCGCGAGCACTGCACACGCGGTTGCGAAACGCGGTAGGACCATCTTCGTCGCTTGCATACCCGGCCTACGATAGCGAGATGCCCGAAAGCACGCCGGCAACTCTAGCCCCGGCTCGCCGCGCCGGAAAGGGATCGCGAGGTATCGAAAGGGTTGCTGACGCGCCGCTTTACCTGCGTGCGGCGGCTACGACGCCTACCGGCTCTTGGGGTCGAACGCGTCGCGCAGCCCGTCGCCGAGCAGATTGAACGACAGCACGATGACGAAGATCGACAGCCCCGGCCAGACCGCCATCCAGGGCGCGTTGTCGATGTAGTTCTTGGCGGTGTTGAGCATGCTGCCCCACGATGGCGCGGGCGGCTGCTGGCCGAGACCGAGGAACGAGAGCGCCGCTTCGGCGATGATGGCGGCGGCCACCGCGAGAGTGGCCTGCACGATCAAGGGCGGCACGACGTTGGGCAGGATGTGCCGCAGTGCGATGCGGAGCGGCGAGTTGCCGACCGCGCGCGCCGCCTCGACGTAGTCCTCCACCTTGACCTGGAGCACGCTCGCCCGCGTCAGACGGATGAAGATCGGCGTGGCGGAGATGCCGATCGCAATCATGGCGTTGGTGAGGCTGGGCCCCAGAAACGCCGCGAGCGCGATGGCGAGGATCAGGAAGGGGCAGGCGAGCATGGCGTCGGTCATGCGCGAGATGAGCGCGTCGATCCAGCCGCCGAGATAGCCCGCCGCGAGCCCGATCGGCACGCCGAAGGCAAGCGCGATTGACACCGATACCACGCCGGCCAGGAGCGACGCCCGCGAGCCGAAGATCACGCGCGACAAGACGTCGCGTCCGATCTCGTCGGTGCCGAGCCAGTGGGTCGCCGAGGGCGCCTTGCGCACGGCGCTCCAGCTCGTCGCGATCGGATCGTAGGGAGCGAGCACCGGCGCCAGCAGCGCGACCGCGATGAAGAACACGACCACGCCCAGGCCCACCATCGCGCCGCGCCGGCGCGCGAGCCGCTTGAGCGCCCGCCGGCCGGGCGAGACGCGGCGCGGAAGCGAGAGGGTGTCGGCGACGGCGGTGGTCACGTCGTTACCCCTGGCTGTCGCGCAATCTCGGGTTCACGAGGAAGTAGGCGAGATCGGCGACGAGATTGAGGACGATGTACGCGGTCGCTGTGCACAGCACCACGCCCTGCACGACCGCGTAGTCGCGGTTGAACACCGCGTCGACGATGAGCTTGCCGAAACCGGGAATGGTGAACACCTGCTCGGTGAGCACCGCGCCTGAGAGGAGCGACCCGAATTCGAGCGCGCCGAGCGTGATCACCGGGGTCAGCGCGTTGCGCAGCGCATGCTTGAGCACGACCACGCGCTCGTCGAGACCCTTGGCGCGCGCGGTGCGCACGTAGTCGGCGTTGAGCACCTGGAGCATCGCGCTGCGCGTGTGGCGCATGAGCACCGCGGCGATCGCGTTTCCCAGCACGAACGCCGGCATGATCATCGCCGCGAGGTTGGCCTTGAGGTCTTCGAAGGGACTCACGTAGCCGGAGGCGGGCAGCCAGCCGAGCTGCACTGAGAAGAGCAGGATCAGCATGATCCCGAGCCAGAAATTGGGTGTGGAGAGTCCCCAGAGCGCGAAAACGTTCGCAGCGTAGTCCCAGACGCTGTCCTTGGCGACCGCGGACACGATACCGGCGCTCACGCCGATCACGAGCGCGATCGCCAGCGCCAGCAGCGCGAGCTCGGCCGTCACCGGCAGCTTCTCGACGATCAGATCGAGCACCGGCTTCTGGATGCGGATCGATTCGCCCAGGTCGCCGGTGAGCACGCCGGCCGCCCAGTAGAGATAGCGCATCGGCAGCGGCTGGTCGAGATGCAGCTTCTTGTGCAGGTAGGCGATGACCGACGGATCCTGCTCCTCGCCCGCGAGGATCATCGCCGGATCGCCGGGCAGCAGCTGCTGCAGCCCGAAGATCAGGATCGAGACGAAGAACAGCGTCGGCACGATCGTGGCGACGCGGCGGACGAGGTAGTTCAGCATGGACGGGCTCGGGACGGGGCAGCCGTTGGGTCGCCGGGAGGAGCGCCTTGTGGCGCAGTCGTCGCCAAGCGGGTCGCTCGTGCGCGGCCACTCATGTGTTTAGTGGCCGCCGCGAGCGGGGACCCGCTCGACGACGAGAATGCGCCACCTGCGCGAGTCACGGTGGCCCAAAGGCTATGACGTCACTGCATCTTCAACCCCTGCACCCGCACCAGCCCGTCTGGAATCGGGTGGAAGCCCGTCACCTTGTTCGAGTACGCCCAGAGCCAGTGGCGGTGGAAGAGGTAGACGATCGGCCGGTCCTTGAGCAGGACCTCGGCGAGCTCGGCGTAGGCCTTCTTGCGCTCGGCCGGATCGAGCGCCGTGCGCGAGCGCTTGAGCAGCTCGTCCACCTCGGGCTTGCAGTAGCCGGCGTAGTTGAGCGGCTGCTTGCAGCCTTCGAAGCTGAAGATGTTCCCGTCAGGGTCGGCCCGCCCGCTCCACGCCAGCACGTAGGCCTCGAACTCGCCCTTGTCCGCCATGTTGAGCGAGGTCGCGAACTCGGTCGACTGAATCTTCACGTCGAAGCCCGCTTCCTTCGCCATCGACTGCACCACCTGCGCGATCTTCTGCGCGTCCGAGGTCGTCGCGGTCATCAGCGTGAAGCTCGGGTTCGGCACGCCGGCCGCCTGAAGGAGCTGTTTCGCCTTCGCCACGTCGCGCTTCGGGATCGGGACGTTCTTGGCGTAGAACGGGTTGCTCGGCGCCACCCATTGGTTGCCGACGGTCGCCTCGCCGTCCATCGCCACGTCGACGATGCCCTGGCGGTCGAGCGAGAGCTCGAAGGCCTCGCGCACGCGCGGATCCTTGCCGAGCGGGTTCTTCTGCGCGAGATCGCTCTTGCCCACGTTGATGGTGATGCCCTGGTAGCCGATCTCGGTGATCTTGGCGATCGTGAACCGGGTGTCGGTCTTGAGCTGCGGCACGTCGGACGGCGCCATGCGTTCTATGAAGTCGAGCTGGCCGGACTTGAGGTTCGCGAGCCGCACGGTGGAATCGGTGATCGGCAGATAGATGATCCTGTCGAGGTGGATCGCGTCCTTGTTCCAGTAGTTCGCGTAGCGCTCGAGGACGATGCGGTCCTGGGCCACCCGCTCGACGAACTTGAACGGCCCCGAGCACACGGGATGCGCACCGAACTTGTCGCCCTCGGCCTGCGCCGCCTTCGGCGAGACCATCATGCCGGCGCGATCGGCGAGCTGCGCGAGCAGCGGCGCGAACGGCGCGGAGAGATTGAGCCGCACGGTCGAGGGATCGACGACGTCGACGCTCGCCACCGGCGCGAGCTCGCCTTTGCGGTTGGAGCCCGGCATGTTCTTGTGCCGCTCGATGTTGAACTTGACCGCTGCGGCGTCGAGCTTCTCGCCGTCATGGAACGTCACGCCCTGGCGAATCTTCAGCGTGAGCGCCTTGCTGTCCGCCGACCACTGGTACGAGGTCGCGAGCTGCGGCACGATGCTCAGGTTCTCGTCGATGTCGAACAGCTTGTCGCACAGCGCCGAGAACACGATCCGTCCGACGAAGGTGCGCGCGAGCGTCGGATCCAGGACGTCCGGGTCTTCGGCGAGCCCGAAGCGCAGGGTCTGCGCCTGAGCGAGCCCCGTCGACAGCGTTGCGATCGCGAGCAGGGCATGGACGATCGACCACCGCTTGTGCATGGCTTTTCTCCTGGGATGGGTATCCAGCGGAACGATATTAGCGCCATCCTCGATGGCCGTGGACGTGGGCTCACGCCGCCCGCTGGCCGTCGCGGAATGCCGCCTGTAACCGCTCGAGCCGCGCGTCGGGCGGCGCTGCAGCGGGCAGTGCGGCGGCCGGCGGAGCGATCTCGCGCCAGAAGTGGCAGGCGATGGCGTGCGCGCCGTCCGCCACGAGCGCCGGCTCTTCCCGTGCGCAGCGCGCGCGCGCGTGCGGACAACGGGTGCGGAAGCGGCAGCCCGAAGGCGGATCCAGAGCGCTCGGCACGTCGCCCTCGAGGACAATCCTCTGGCGTCGCACCGATGGCTGCGGTACCGGAATCGCCGAGAGCAGCGCCTGCGTGTAGGGATGCCGCGGCGAGGCGAACAGGGCGGCCTTGTCGGCGTATTCCACGATCCGTCCCAGGTACATCACCGCGACACGCGTGGCGATGTGCTTCACGACCGCGAGATCGTGGGCGATGAACACGTAGGACAGCCCGAAGCTTCGCTGCAGATCGGTGAGCAGGTTCACGACCTGAGCCTGGATCGATACGTCCAGCGCCGAGACCGGCTCGTCGCAGACCACGAGCCTAGGCTCGGCGGCGAGCGCGCGCGCAATGCCGATCCGCTGGCGCTGGCCGCCGGAGAACTCGTGCGGATAGCGCTCGGCGTGCGCGGGCGAAAGCCCCACGATCGAGAGCAGCTCGGCGACGCGCTCGCGCTCGCGACCCGCCGCGAGGCCGTGCAGCGCGAGCGGCTCGGCGAGCGTCTGGCCGACGGTCATGCGCGGATTGAGCGAGGTGTAGGGGTCCTGGAAGATGATCTGCAGCGAGCGCCGCCGCGCGCGCAGCTCGCGCGCGTCGAGCGCGAGCAGATCCTCGCCTTCGAACTCGATCGTCCCCGCGGTGGGCTCGATCAGCCGCAGCACGAGCCGCCCGGTGGTCGACTTGCCGCAGCCGGATTCGCCGACCAGCGCCAGGGTCTCGCCTTGCGAAAGATTGAAATCGATGCCGTCCACGGCGCGCACCGCGCCGGTCGCGAGGCCGAAGAGCCGCTTGCGTACGGGGAAATGCTTCACCAGTCCGGCGACGCGGAGCAGCGGCGTCATCGTTCAGGCCGCCAGCACATCGGGATCGAGCGGCGCCCGCCAGCAGGCGCTCGACTGCCGCGTGCCCACCGCGGCGAGCGGCGGGATCTCGGCGCGGCAGCGCGCAATCGCGAACGGGCAGCGCGGATGGAACCGGCAGCCGGCGATCGGATCGAGCGGGTTGGGCACCAGCCCTTCGATCGCGGGAAGCCTCGGCTGTTCCAGATCCAGGCGCGGAATCGAGCCGAGCAGCCCTACGGTGTAGGGATGCTGCGGCTCGGCGAAGAGCCGGGCCACGCTCGCGCGCTCGACGATGCGTCCGGCGTACATCACGGCGACCTCGTCGGCGAGCTCGGCCACGATGCCGAGGTCGTGGGTGATGAGGATGATCGCCGCGCCGGTCTCTTCGCGCAGACCGCGCATGAGGCCGAGGATCTGCGCCTGGATGGTGACGTCGAGCGCGGTCGTCGGTTCGTCGGCGATCAGGAGCCTCGGCCGGCAGGCGAGCGCGATCGCGATCATTACGCGCTGGCGCATGCCCCCGGAGAGCCGGTGCGGGTAGTCGTTGAAGCGCGACTCGGGGGAGGGAACGTGCACCTGGCGGAGGAGCTCGATCGTTCGCGAGCGCGCCTCGTCGCGCGACACCGAGCGGTGGCGCAGCAGCACCTCCGCGATCTGCTCGCCGATGGTGAACGCGGGATTGAGCGAGGTCATCGGCTCCTGGAAGATCATGGAGAGCCGGTTGCCGCGCAACTCGCGCATCTCGGCGGAGGACAAACGCGTGAGGTCGGAACCCTCGAGGAGGATCTCGCCCTGCACCCGGCCCGGCGGGGCGACCAGTCCCATGATGGAGAGCGCCGTGACGCTCTTACCGCAGCCGGACTCGCCGACGATGGCGAGCGTGCGCCCCGGCTCGAGGTCGAACGACACGGCGTCGACGGCGACGAGCTCGCGTCGCTCCACGACGAAGCTGGTGCGGAGCCCCCGGACCTCCAGCAGCGCGCGGGACGGCGACGCGCTGCGTGCCTCCCCGGACGCTGCGCGGACGTTTGCGCCTCGCAACGCCTCGGCGCTCATTGCTCGTGCCGCGTCCGTGCCGCCTGAAAGCGCTGGATCTCCCCTTCGATCGTGGCGCGATCGGTGATGCCCGCCGGATGCGCCCGGCTCGGCAGGCAGGCGACGAACGGCTGGAAGCGCTCGAGGCTCTTCACGTACAGCCGATTGAGCTCCTCGAGCGGATTCTCATGATCGTCGACGCGCAGGTCGAGCACCGGATACGCTTCGGTCGTGCAGACGAGCAGCGCGACCGACTGCTTGCCGCGCTTGTCGCCACCCGCCGCCTCGCCGGCCTCCATCGCCGCGATCAGTCGCTCGGCGAACGGAAGCTCGCGCCCCGCCTCGAAGACCTGAGCCGTATCCTCGATCACCTGCGGCCCGGCCAGCATGTTGCCGGCCACGGAAAATCCGTCGCCGGCGATGTGGCCGCACCAGTCGACGCACTCGACACCGGTGTGGGCGGCGAGGTTGCCTTCGCTGTCGATCACGTGCAGCTGGCGGTGGTCTCGGCCGGCGTCGGCAAAGGTGAGCGTTCGCACGACGTCGGACGGCGCTGTGCCTTTGGCGAGGAGCGCCAGCCCGCGCGGACCGTACAGCGGATTGACCAGCGCCTGCGTGGAGAGAGCGCCGACGCCACTGTGGGCGTGAGGGCAGAGCGCGCCGACCGCGAAAAAGCGGCTGGCGACAATGACGCCGAGCGCGCCGCTGGCGTCGCGTGCGACGATCGACCAGGTCATGCGCGGATCGGCAAGCCCGAGGTGCGCCTGAGCGGCGTGGCTTGGACCATGGCGAGAGCGCTACTTTACAACGGGCGGCTTGGAATTGCGCCTGCCCGCGGGCCGCCATGACGGCGGAATAGCCGGCAGGCTGTCGCTGTTGGTGCTTGTACCGGCGAAGGGGTGGCGAAGACAGGCGCCGCGGGCAGCCGCGGTCGGCGCGGCGCTGGATGCCCGCCGCCTCCGGCTCACAACCTCCGGTGGAGTCTCCCATGATCGTGCCTGTCACTTTCCTGCGCCGCTTTGCCCGTGGCCGTCGTCGCGTTCGGCTTTACGTCGAGCACGCCCACGTACGCCGACCGTTCCGGCAACGGCATGGACAACGGCCACGGCAATCCCGGCAACAACGGCGGCAATACCTACGTGCAGCACAACCTCGTGTCGGACCTTGCCCGGCATCGCCGACCACCAGGACATGAACCTCAAGAACGACTGGGGCGTCTGAACGACTGGGGCGTCTTTTTCAATCCGAACGGACCCGTCTGGGTCGCGAACAACACCACCGGGACGTCGACGCTCGACGAGGGAAACGGCAACGGCTTCCCTGCGGGGTCGCCCCTCGTCGTCACCATCCCGAGCGTCGACGGCAGCGGCCAGGGCGTGCCGACCGGCCTCACCTTCAACAGCAGCGCGGATTTCGTGATCACCGCCGGCGTGCCCGCAAAGTCCATCTTTGCGACCGAGGACGGCGTCATCGCGGCCTGGGCGAGCGGGCCCGCCGCGGTCAAGATGTATCCGCCGGGGAACATGAACCCCACCGGCGCGGTGTACAAGGCCGTGGCGCTGGCCGGCAACGACACACCGCACTTCCTCTACGCCGCCGACTTCGTCGAGGTGTTCGATAGCACTTTCGCAGCACTCCCCTTCTTCGGCGGATTCAACGACCCGGGCATCCCGCCCGAGTACGGTCCGTTCAACATCATGAACATCAACGGCACGCTCTACGTCGCCTACGCGGTGAAGGAAGCGGCCGGCGACGACGTGACCGGGCAGGGGCTCGGTTTCATCGACGCCTACGACCCCAACGGCGTGCTGCTCGGCCGCGTGGCGTCGCGCGGCACGCTGAACGCGCCGTGGGGCATGGCCCTCGCGCCGGACGGATTCGGCAAGTTCAGCAACGCGCTCATCGTCGGCAACTTCGGCGACGGCAAACTCCAAGGCTACGATCTCGTGAAGGGAACGCCGCTCGGCCAGCTGCGCGACACCAACAACAGCGTGCTCGCGATCGATGGCCTGTGGGGCATCCAGTTCGGCAACGGCCTCCTCGACCAGCCGACCACCACCTTGTTCTTCACCGCCGGACCGAACGCCGAGTCGGAGGGCCTGTACGGCTCAATCATCGCAGCGGTGTCTGGACCGCCCGGCCACGGGCACTAGCGCGCCGCTCCCGCCTCGGCGAACAAAAACCCCCGCGGATCCACCGCGGGGGTTTGGTGTCGCGGTATGGCGCAGCGGCTCTACACGCGCTCGATTACGGCGGCGATGCCCTGCCCGCCGCCGATGCACATGGTGATGAGGCCGTAGCGTCCGCCGGTGCGGGCAAGCTCGTACATCGCCTTCACGGTCAGGATGCAGCCCGTCGCGCCAATCGGATGGCCCAGCGCCACGGCACCGCCGTTCGGGTTGACCTTGGCGATGTTCATCTTGAGCTCCCGGCACACGCCGATCGCTTGCGCGGCGAACGCCTCGTTGGACTCGATAACGTCCATCTGCTCGAGCTTGAGTTCGGCCTTGGCGAGTGCGCTCTTCACGGCCGACACGGGTCCGAGACCCATGATCTTCGGATCTATGCCGGCGTGCCCGTAGGAGACCAGGCGCGCCATCGGCTTCAGACCCCGCCGGGCTGCGATCGACTTCTCCATCAGCACGACCGCCGCCGCGGCATCGTTGATGCCCGACGCGTTACCGGCGGTGACGGTGCCGTTCTCCTTCTGGAACACGGCCTTGAGCTTGGCCATGCCTTCCAGGCTGGCGTCGCTCCGCACGTGCTCGTCGGTGTCGAACTGGACGGGTCCCTTCTTGCTCTTCAGCTCGATGCCGAGGACCTGATCCTTGAAATAGCCCTTGGCGATCGCGTTAGCCGCACGCTGATGGCTCTCGACGGCGAATGCGTCCTGATCCTGGCGCGAGATATGGCACTGGGTCGCGACGTTCTCGGCGGTCACGCCCATGTGCACGGTATCGAACGGATCGGTGAGCGCGCCGACCATCATGTCGATGTCCTTGGCGTCGCCCATGCGCGCGCCCCAGCGCTGCGTGACGTTGGCGTACGCTGCCCGGCTCATGCTCTCCGCTCCGCCCGCGACCGCCGCGTCGACGTCGCCGAGCAGGATGTACTGCGACGCGCTGACGATCGCCTGCAGGCCGCTGCCGCACAGCCGGTTGAGCGTGAGCGCGCCGGACTCCGGGGCTAGCCCGCCCTTCAGCGCCGCAACCCGCGACAGGTACATGTCCTTCGCTTCGGTATGGATCACGTTGCCGAACACACACTGGCCGATCTCCTTGGGGTCGACCTTGGCGCGAGCCACCGCCTCGCGCACGCAGCGAGCGGCGAGCTCGGTGGGAGGAATGTCCTTCAAGCTGCCGCCGTAGTCGCCGATCGCGGTGCGCACGCCACTGAGGATGACAACTTCTCTGTCGCTCATGATGGATCTCCGGGAACAGGACGATCATTATCCCGCGATTTCGACGCGCGAGGTGCGCCCGATCTTGCGCGAGATCAAATGACGATGTCGGAGAAACGCCGACAGCGGCGCGAAGGCCGCGCATTCACCCGTGTCAGGGCACTTCCAGCAGCCGCTTGCGGTGCCAGTCGGCGATGCTCTCGCGGGGATATTGCGCGAAGTGCGTGTGCTCGGGACCCTGCGGGACCTCGACCCATGGCGCGGCGTAATCCACCATGATCTCGACCTCCTCCATGGGCATCGGCAGCGGCGTATCGATCGCGGACGCGAACGGATAGACCCATTCCTTCCAGCGCGGGTCCGACACCCAAAGCGCGCTGCCGCACTTGGAGCAGAAGTGCCGTCGAGCCTCGGAGAGCTTCTTGCGCTTGCTCTTTCCTTGGGCGACGCGCGCCTGGTAAACGCTGACATTTTCCTGGCCGTGCACCTTAAGCGACTTGGCTTCGCCCATGATGTTGATCGCGTACCCGCCGCCGCCCGCCGTCTTGCGGCAGATCGAGCAATAGCAGCGCATGAAGGGATACGGCGTGGTGGACCTGAGCGAGAACCTGACCGCGCCGCAATGACACGAGCCTTTGAGCCGCATGGTGACGATCCCCCCGAGAGGCCCCATCATACCGCTGGCGATCGCCGATGGAGTGCGACAGCGAGCCCGCGACGGCGCCCAAACCGAACCCGGAGGATGCCATGAGGCTATCGACCCAGGCCGTGAGCTTTCCCGGCGCGACCGGGCATGCGCTTGCCGCGCGGCTCGACACGCCGTCCGGTGCGCCACCGCGCGCCTATGCCCTGTTCGCGCACTGCTTCACCTGTTCCAAGGAGAGCAAGGCTGCGAGCTTCATCAGCGAGGCGCTGGCCGAAGCGGGCATCGCGGTGCTGCGCTTCGACTTCACCGGACTGGGTGGGTCGGAGGGCGAGTTCGCCAACACGACGCTCTCGTCGAACGCGGGCGATCTCGTCGCCGCGGCGGCATGGCTCGAGCGCGAGCGCGCCGCGCCGGCGATCCTCGTCGGCCACAGCCTCGGCGGCGCGGCCGTGCTGGCAGCCGCGAGACGGATTCCAGAGGCGGTCGCGGTGGCCACCATCAACGCGCCGGCGGATGCTTCGCACGTCGCCGGCCTTCTCCAGGACGCCCGGGCAGAGATCGACGCCCAGGGCGAAGCCGAAGTGGAGCTCGCCGGCCGGAAGTTTCGCATCCGGCGCGAATTCCTCGAGGACGCGGCGGCGCAGAAGATCGCGCAGGCGGTGGCCGAACTGAACCGGGCGCTCATGGTGTTCCATGCGCCGCGCGACACGACCGTCGGCATCGACAACGCGTCGCGCATCTTTCTCGCCGCGAAGCATCCAAAGAGCTTCGTCTCGCTGGACGACGCCGATCACCTGCTCACCCGGCGCGCCGACGCGCGTTACGTCGGCGCGGTGCTGGCCGCCTGGGCGAGCCGCTATCTGAAGACCACCGGCGCCGACGCCCGCGAGCCCCAGCCGCCGAGCGGCGCGGTGCGGGTGCGGGAAACCGGCGCCGGGACGTTCCAGCAGGAAATCAGCGTCGGCCCACATCGGCTCCTCGCCGACGAGCCGGTCGCGGCCGGAGGCGACGATTCGGGCCCGTCGCCCTACGATCTCCTCTGCGCCGCCCTCGGCGCGTGCACGGCGATGACGCTGCGGCTCTACGCCAAGGCGAAGGGGCTCCCGCTCGAGCGCGTAGGCGTGGAATTGCGCCACGCGAAGATCCACGCCGAAGACTGCAGCGAATGCGAGACGCGCGAGGGTCGGGTCGATCGCATCGAGCGGGTGATCGAGCTCGAAGGACCGCTCGACGCGGCCGCGCGCGCGAAGCTCCTCGAGATCGCCGACAGGTGCCCGGTGCACCGGACCCTGCACGGCGAAGTGATCGTCGCGACGCGCCTAGCCTAGGGCCTGCTGACCGACCCTGAAGCCGCGTGCCGTCGCTCGCCAACCCCGCGGACGACAGAGCCCATGGTTCGATGACAGCCGAACCATATCCGGCGCGCGGAGCGCTATGATTTGTCAGTCACCACCGCCGGAGCCAACTCATGGCCATCGCCTGCTTCATTCGCTACGACATCGATCCCGCCCAGCGCGAGGGATTCCGCACCTACGCCCTGAACTGGGGCTCGATCATCCCGCGCTGCGGGGGCAATCTGATCGGCTACTTCCTCCCGCACGAGGGCACCAACGACGTCGCCTGGGGGGTGATAGCTTCCGCCAACTTGGCGCAGTACGAAGCCTATCGCTCGCGCCTGAAGGCCGATGCCGAAGCGCGCGAGAACTTCGCGTTCGCGCAATCGGCACGACTGATCCTGCGCGAGCGGCGCACCTTCCTGGAAGTCGTGGGAGAGACGCTGTGATCGCCGTGATCTTCGAAGTCCAGCCTCGACCGGACCGGCGCGAGGCGTACCTCGACGCCGCCGCGCGCCTCAAGCCGGCGCTCGAGGCGATCGACGGCTTCGTGTCGGTCGAGCGCTTCGAGAGCCTCACGACACCGGGCAAGATCCTGTCGCTGTCGGTCTGGCGCGACGAAGATGCCGTGCGGCGCTGGCGCAACCTCGAGGAGCATCGGCGGATGCAGGCCGCGGGGCGGCAGTCGATCTTCGCCGACTACCGGCTGCGGGTGGCGAGCGTGATCCGCGACTACGGCATGAACGAACGCGCCCAGGCGCCGGAGGATTCGCGGCGCTCGCACGGCGGCAATTGACGAAGCCCTCTCGAAGCGCGGCGTGGTCGCGGCTCGCCCGCCGACCGCACTCCGCGGCTCATTCTTTACTAAACGCTCCAAGCCTCACAGAATAGCCGGTCCTCACGCCCGCCGGGGCAGCAGCTTGCTCGATTCCAAAGCCAAACCGAGCTCCATCGTCGCCTACCTCGACCAGTACGTGATCGGTCAGGATCAGGCGAAGAAGATCGTCGCGGTCGCGGTCTACTCGCACTATCGCAAGCTCGCGCGCTCCGAGCGCGATCATACCCGGATCACCAAGAGCAACGTGCTGCTCATCGGCTCGTCGGGCACCGGAAAGACCCTGCTCTGCGACACGCTTTCGCGCGTGCTCGACGTTCCATTCGTCACCGCCGAGGCGACCTCGCTCGCGCAGACGCGCTACGTCAACGAGGAGATCGAGGCGATCCTGCAGCGGCTGCTCGACAAGGCCGCAGGCGACGTCGGGAAGGCCGAGCACGGTATCGTCTACATCGACGAGATCGACAAGCTGAAGGCCGACGGCGGCCCGCGGGCGACTTCGGGCGAGAGCGTGCAGCACGCGCTGCTGAAGATCATGGAAGGCGCGCCGGTGAAGCTCGCCGATGGCCGGTATATCGACACCACGAACGTGCTGTTCATCTGTGGCGGCGCGTTCGTGGGCCTCGCCGAGATCATGTCGCAGACGCACGGTTACGGCTTCGTATCGATCTCGAGCGAGGACAACCAGAAGATCCTCGACCGGCTGAACTCGCGGGTGAAGCCGACCGACCTCTTCACCTTCGGTCTCATCCCGGAATTCACCGGCCGGCTGCCGATCGTCGCCCACTTCGAGGACCTCACGCGCAAGATGCTGGTGCGCATCATGGTCGAGCCCAAGGACTCGATCTACAATCAGTTCCGCGACATCTTCGAGAACGAAGGGGTCGAGCTCACGATCGAGCCCAAGGTGTTCGATCAGATCGCCGAAGTGGCTTTCGAGTACAAGACCGGGGCGCGCAGCCTGCGCGGCATCTTCGAGGAGCTGATTACGCCGATCCTCTACGAGCTTCCGGATCAGCGCGACATCGAGCGGGTAACGGTCAATTCGCTGTTCACCGATCCCGTGCTGTCGCGGCGGCGCGTCTCGTCGTGAGCAGAAGGTCGGGGCCGAATGCCCGGCAAAGCGCCCGTTAGCCGCGCGCGCCGTGACGCGTGACGCGGCGACCGAGCGCATGTTTGCGCGAGGGTAGCCGCGTCGGGCACCGGTAGGCGTGCACGGTTGCGGCGCCAGGGCGCGTGACGGGCGTTCGCCCGGCTGTCCCACTAGCGTCGATCGACGCGGTAGATGCGCGACTCGCCGTAACCCTTGGCGAGCGTGAGGCGCCCGACGTACTCCAGCAAGTAGTCGCTGCGTCCGGTCGCCACGACACTGGCGGCGAAAGCCTCGCTCGCGTACACGGCGCCGGGAGGCGTCACCGGCTCGATGCGGGCCGCTTTGGTGACGCTCGAGCCGAAATAGTTGTGCCGGGCCATGATCGGATCGAAGCCGCAGAACACCGGACCGGCGTGGAGCGCGATGCGGATCTGGCTCGACTGCGGGAGCCCGAGGGCGGGCCAGTCGGCTTGGCGCATGCGCTCGAGAAAGCGCAGCGCGAAATCGGCGCCTTCGCCCGGCGCCTCGAATACGACGTAGAGCGCATCGCCCCAGGTGGTCGCCAGCAGCGGCTTCTTTGCGGACGCGGCGATCTCGCCGGCCGCGATCGCCCAGAAGCGCTCCTGGAACAGCGGGGCCATCGCGTCGTGCAGGCGACTGAAGCCGGCGAAGTCGCCGAAGAGCAGCGTCTTGAGCGTGCGGCGTGGGCGGGCGTCGGCTGACGACGAACTGAGTACGCCCTGGCGAGCGGCACCCGTCGCCGTCTGAGCCACTGCAGACGAGTCGCCTCGCGCCGCGCCGGACATCGGCGCGACGCGCCGGCGCAGCGCGGAGAGGTCGACGACCTGCGGTGCGCCGACATGCCGCTGCCAGCGCCTGAACGTCGCGTGCGTTCCGCCGATCCGCGCATCCGACGCCGCGTCCATTACGCACAGCAGCGAAGGCACGGTTTCGAGCTGCGCGGCGCGAAGGCACGTCAAGCCTTCGAGCAGCATGGCCGCGTGGTCGAACAGCACGTCGTCGCCTAGATGATTCTCCTCGGTGGCCATGATGATTCGCGTCGCGCGCGACAGCGCGGCGTCGAATCGTCCGATCCAGTCTTCGCCGCCGATGGCCACGCTGGTACGGACGAAGTCGTCGCGGTCGAACGGAAGCACGACGTTCAGCTCTGCGCCCATCGACAGCGCCACCTCGATGAAGATCAAATCGGCACCGCAAGCCGCGGAGCTGTAGACGATGGGGCGATGGAAGCGCGCGACGCGCTCGCGGACCGCCGCCTCGACGGCCGGCGCGAGCGCCGCGGGAAAGCGGGGCTCGGGCCTGTCCGGCGAATCGATCATGTGACCCGCGAAGGCGACGACGCCGGGCACGGGAAGCAGCCCGAGGATGCCGACCGCTTCGGGTAGCGTCGACGCGAGCAGTGAAATCTGCCGGCGCATCGTCGCCACGCTTCCCGCATCGTCCGCCGCGCCGGCGTACGCGGCGGCATAGGCGTCTCGCGCCCGATCGAAGCGCCCCAGGAGCAGCTCGGCCTCGCCGGCAGTGGCGAAGTCCCAGAAGTCGCGCGGCGCCGGCCGCGCGGCGATGCGCGTCGCGACCTCGCGCGCGATTCGCTCGGCTCCGGCTCGATCGCCGAGTAGGCGCGAGAGCGTGGCCGCGTTGATGCCGGGAAAGGTGTCCTGCTCGAGCGCGTAGGCCGCGAGATATTCGTCGCGAGCTCGCTCGAGGAGCGCCGATACCCCGGGAGCTGCGGACGCGCGGTGATAGGCGTCCTTCCACAGGCGGCCGCGGAGGCTGCGGATCTCGCTCAACTCGTGGATCGACGGACCGGCCGCCTGGGCCCGATCGAGCAGCGCGTGGGCTTCGTGCATGGCGCCCGAGCGCGCGTGGGCGAGCGCGCCCCAGTAGAGCAGATCGCTGTCGCGGATGTCGGTTCCGGCCTCGCGAAACGCGTCGCAGGCGTCCCACGGTGCGCCCCGCTCGAGAGCCTTCCGGATGCGCGCGACGATCGCGTCGGTCGACGCTTCGTACGCGGAAGAGCTGCTCTCCACGGCTGGTCTGTCGCCGGCAGTGCGCCGCTCAGTGTCGCTTCTTCTGTTCCTCGGTGATGCGCTCGCGCCAGACGGTAACGCTGGCGAGGCGCCGCATCTCCGGCGGCAGTGCGTCGACGATCGCGGCAGCCTGGGCAAGCTGAGAAGTCTTCTGCCCCGGAGCCGCGAGCGCGGAGGCGTACAGCGCGCTCGCGTATTGAACTCGCTGGGAGAGGTCCTCGTTGTCCTTCCGCGCGTAGAGCGCCTGATGGAGCTTGAGCGCGGGTTCGACGAGCTTCTGTGCATCGGAATAGCGCCCCTGGCGCGCCGCGATCATCGCCGCGAGCATGAGCGCATCGGCCGCTTCGCGCTCGTCGAACAGCGTGCGCTTGGGGATCGACTTGCCGATCTCCAGCGCCCGCTGCATGTCGGCGTCGGCCGCCGCGTAGTCCTTCAACCTGTAGGAGGCCTCGGCCGCAGTTCGGTGCGCCATCGCCAGCAGGCGGTTCTTATCGAGCTCGCGCTGCGGGTCCGCAGCCTTGAGCTGCTCGATGCGCCTCAAGGACGCCCGCGCGAGGTTGCGCACGGTTTCGTAGTCGCCCGCCGCGAGCGGAAGCGCATAGCCGCCGAAACCGAGACCGGTTCCCGGAAAGCCGTAGAACCCGAGAAATTCGGGAGCGAAGACGCGTCCGAAGGAATCCGCCGGAAGGTCGCGGATCGCGAGCCCGATCAGTCGGCGATTGTCCGCGAGCGCGGACTCCGCCACTTGGCGCTTGCCCGCGTCCGCCGCGAACATCGCGAGATAGCCGGCGCTCACAGCCAGCGTATTCCCGATCATGCCGGCCGACCTCACGTGAGGCTCGATCGACATCCCGAGGCGCCACTGCTCGAGGCTTTGGCTGATTCGACCCAGACCCCAGGACCAGAACGCCGTGCTCTGCCGAGCAGCCGCGACGTTGTTCCATGCGATCTGATTGCTTGGATCGAGCTTGATGAGGGCTTCCCAGTCGCGGGCCGATTGATCGGCCAGCTCGAGCGCCTTGCGAAGGTGCAGATCGAAGCCCTCGATCCCCCCCAAGGAGTCGGCGAGCAGCGCGCGGGCACGAAGAGCGAGCATATGGCCGGGACGCTTTTCGATTACCTGTCCGGCCACCTGCAACGCGTCCTCGCCGACCTTTCTCGCCACGTCCATTCGTCCAAGGGCCTGCAGCGCATTCAATTCCCAGGCCGACGCCTCGGCGTAGGCCACGGCGGACGGCAGGTCGTCGAGCTTGAGGCCGTCGATACTGCGGAAGGTATCGCGTGCCTGCTCCAGCGTCCCGACGGCCGTCTCTTCCTGGTTGTTGTTGATCTGCGTGAAGCCGAGATAGGTCAGCGCGGTCCCGTAGGCTCTGCGCAACGGAATGGACGCGTTCGCGGCGGCAGCCCTGGCTTGCAGCACCGCCACCGCCTCGTCGATGAGCTTGCGTTCCTCCGGTCGTCGGCCCTGGCTTCCCGCGACGCGGGCCTCGCCCCATAACCCGAGGCCGAGTCCGATATCCGTTGCCTCCGACTGGTCCCCCTGCGCTCGCAGCTTGCCGAGTACATCGACCGCTTCCGACAATGCCTTCTGACTCTCATCGAGTTTCGACTGGATGCGCAGCGCGGAGCCGTAGCGCACAAGCGCCAGCGCGCGATTGCGGTCGGTCTCCTTGGAGCGCAGTTCCGGCGGCAGCGCCGCGTAGTAGTCGACCGCACGCTTGGACAGTGCGGCGACGATGTCGAGCCGCCCGATGGGCTCGAGCTCCAGGTAGAAATCGTCCAGCAGATAAACGATCAGCTTCTCGGATTCGCCGCGCGCGCTCTCGGCCATGGCTCGCGTCGTGCGCGCCTCGAGCTCCGCCTGCTGAGCGCGCTTCATGCCGACGTAGCCGAAGATGGCGCCGACGACCGCGCCGATCGCCAGCACCGCGCACACCGCCGCGATCTGCCGCGCGCGGACGAGCGCCTTGCGGGTCGCGCGCTCTCGTTCGCGCTGCGCCTGGAGCTGTCGCTCGGCCTCGTCGCGCGCCTCGCGCTCGTGGCGGGCCTCGCGGCTCGCCTTCACGACGCTGCACAGGACGTCGTGCGTCAGCTCCACGCGGCGCAGGTCGAGCCGCTCCTCGACGCGCAGCAGCCGCCGGTTGACGAGCAGCGCGAGCGCGTCGGGGGACGCACCCGCCGCGGCGAACGCCTTGGTCACGCGTTCCTCGGCGAGGCTTTCGCGGAAGCCCGACTCCGTGAGCATCTCGTCCTCGACGAACTTGCGCACGCCCTGCGGCTGATCGGCGAGCGCGCGCTCGTAAAACTCCGAGAGGATCGTGTCGCGCGAGCCGGCGAGGAGGTCGGCGGAGATCTCGCTTCGCCGGTGCGCGATGCGGGCGTTGTTGAGCTCCCGGCAGATGAGGGAGAGCAGCGAGGGCTCCACTTCGGCATTGCGCAGCTCCGAGCCGCCGGCGATGAAGCGCACGATCGACTCGGCGACCTCCTGGTTGACGAGCGAGCCGCCCGGCTTGAGCACGGCATCGAGCGCCTGCTCGCCGGTCATGCGGGCGAGCCGCATCCGGTTCTGGGTGATCGAAGGCATGATCGTCTTCACGCCTTCGAGATGCGCCAGATAGTCCTCGCGCAAAGCGATCAGGATGCGGTAGTCGCCGCGGGTGAAGTCGAAGCGCTCGACGGCCGCGTCGTCCTGCTCGAGCTTCTCCTCGAGCGCCTTGGGCGGACGGTTCTCGACCAGGTCGGCGAGATCCTCGAGGAACTGTGCGGCTCTCCTGCGCCCGAAGTCGTCGCTCTGCGCGAGCGTGAAGATCTCCTCGAACTGATCGAAGATGAGGAGCGGAATGACCGTCCTGCCGTCGGCGTCGCGCAGCACGTCGTCGCGATGGTGGAGGAACTCCCAGAGCGATTCGCCGGCCACCGCCACGCCGGGTTGCGTCCACCGGCCCGAAGTGAGCGTGGCCCGATAGATGGCCTGCTTGATCTGCTCGGACGGCGCGGGCGACTCCGCCCCATAGTCGATGCGTACGTACACGGGGCAATAGCCCTGCGTGCGCAGGCGCGGCACGATGCCGGCGCGCAGGATCGACGTCTTCCCCAGCCCGGATTGGCCGAACAGGATCGTGAGGAGCTTGCGCTGCACGCGGCGAGCGAGCTCCGCGACTTCGTCGTCGCGGCCGTAGAAGTAGGCGCGCGTCTCCTCGGTGAACGAATCCAGGCCCAGCCAGGGATGCTGGGCGTCGACGGAAGGCGGGCCGGCGGTGCTCTCGGGAGGGGACACGGGGTTCTGCTCCGGGCTCACCTTGGGCGCGCGGACAGAAGCTCCCGCAGCCGGCGCGCGAAGTCCTCCGTCACTTCGCCGCCCTGCAGGCGCGTGAAGTGCAGCGCCTTGAACCGTTCCGGCACCTGCGCCGCGCCGGCGTCGGTGTCGTCGACGACGACCGGGAGGATGAACAGGGCCCCTTCGGCGATGTTGCGCGCCCGGTCGAGCGCGTAGCTCCATTCGCGGCGGAAGTACGCTTCGAGCCGGCGCTCCGTTCCGGCCGAGACGACCGGGATGAAATACGAGCAGCGGCCGATGTTGCGGTGGATCTTGCGATCGTAGTCGTCGCCGCTCTCCAGCCGCTCGAGGTCGAACCACGTCGTCACTCCGGCAGCATCGAGCCCGGCCTTGAGCTTCTGCACGGCGGCGAGGTCCTCGCGCGCATAGCTCACGAACACCGCGTTGTCCGGCATCTCGCGTTCGGGCGGAAGGAAGCGTGCGGCGAGCTGAACCACATCGGCCGGCTTGCGACGCGCGGTCCAGCGCCGGTGCAGCTCGTCGACGAACTTGCCGGCGCCGCTATAGATGCGCGTGCGCACGCTCACGTGCTGCAGGAACGAGAGCAGCCGGCCGTCGCTGTCGGAATGGTTGTCCGCGAGGACTTCGCCCACGTCGCGCGGATCGGAAAGCCGATGGCGCTTCGCCATGCGCAGGAAGAGCTGCGCGAGCCAGTTGGTGAAGCTCGAGCCGATCACCAGCAGGTGACTGTGCTCGAGCTCGTGGAAGAGCTTCTCGGGCGTGAGGTGCTCGCTCTGCAGCGCGCAGATGAACTCGAGCATGTCCTCGTCGGACAGCACGTAGGTTGGCGACGCGGAGAGCCGGCCGAACAGATGGTAGACGACCGGCCGTTGAAGGCGCTCGCGCTCGGTGGGCAGGTCGGCCACGCGGTTCGGCGAGTAGGACACCACCTCGGTCGACTGCGCGCCGCCGAAGCGCTCAGCGTTCAGCGCGGACTCGAGCAGCGGATCGAAGGTTGTGGTGACGAACAGGTCGAAGTCCGTGATCTGCGCCAGCTGGCGGAGCTCCTGCGGGGGCGCGAAGCTCGCGTCGCGCAGGATGCTGCGCACCCGCGTGTAGGCTTCCTCCCGCCGGCCGCGCGAGGCGAGGAACCAGCACACGACGTCGTTGAGGTTGTACGGCTGGGGAAGCTCCCGGGCGTCGACGTTGAGTCTGGCCGCGAGCTTCTCGGCGATCCAGTCGTAGAGCAGCCGCGGCCCGGATTCCGTCTCGACCTTCAGCAGCTCCGGACCGACGATCGGGATGACGCGACGCTCCTCGATGAAGCTGAGGAGGTCGTCCCACGCATCGTCGTCCAGCGTAGCCAGAGGGCGGATCGGAAGCGGGCTGCTCATTCCACGACGCACCGGGTAGCCGCGGAAGTGTCCATGATTCCGAAAAGGCGGTCAAACGGCCGTTGCCGTCCATGGCGCGCACCTCGGTCGGCAGCAAAGTCCATGGCACAATCGAGCCTCCGCCGAGATCCCCCGTGGAGCGCTCGCCTGCCGTCGAATCGCCCCATGCCTGGCTGCGCCTGGTGGTGAGCCTCGCGCTCTCGACCATTGGCGGCGTCGGCATGTGGTCGGTAGTCGTGGCGCTACCGGCGGTGCAGGCCGAGTTCAGCGCGGCGCGCGGTGCGGCGTCGTTCCCGTACACGCTGACGATGATCGGCTTCGGGCTCTCGAGCGTCGCGCTCGGCCGGCTCGCCGACCGCTTCGGCATCATGGTGCCCGTGATCGCCGGAACGCTCGCCACCATCGCCGGGTACGTCGCCGCGTCGTCAGCGACCAGCCTCGCCTGGTACGCGGTCGCGCAGGGCCTGCTCATCGGCACCGGCAGCGCGGCGACGTTTGCGCCGCTGCTTGCGCACGTGTCGCTCTGGTTCACGCGGCGGCGAGGCATCGCCGTGGCAATCTTCGCCAGCGGAAACTATCTCGCCGGCACCGTGTGGCCTCCGATCGTCCAGCATTTCATCGCCGCGGCGGGGTGGCGCGCTACCTACTCCGGCATCGCGATCTTCTGCGCCGCCACCATGCTCCCGCTCGCGCTGCTGCTCCGCACGCGGCCGCCGGTCACCGAGCTGCCGCTGTCGGGGTCGCCGCGGCGCACGCCCGGCGCCGCCCACGCGCTGGGACTCTCCGGCGGAGCGCTCCAGGGACTGCTCATCGTGGCCGGACTGTGTTGCTGCGTGGCGATGTCGATGCCCCAGGTGCACCTGGTCGCCTATTGCGGCGATCTCGGTTACGGTCCGGCGCGCGGCGCGGAGATGCTCTCGCTCATGCTCGCCTGCGGCATCGTGAGCCGGGTGTCCTTCGGTTTCATCTCCGACCGCATCGGCGGATTGCGCACGCTTCTTCTCGGCTCGAGCCTGCAAGGGATCGCGCTGCTGCTGTTCCTGCCGTTCAACGGGTTGGTGTCGCTATACGTGATCTCGGCGCTGTTCGGGCTTTTCCAGGGCGGCATCGTGCCCTCCTACGCCATCATCGTGCGCGAGTACTTCGCGCCGCACGAGGCCGGCGAGCGCGTCGGGACCGTGATCACCGCGACGCTCTTCGGAATGGCGCTCGGCGGCTGGCTCTCCGGCGCGATCTACGACCTCACCGGCTCGTACCGGGCCGCGTTCCTGAACGGCATCGGGTTCAACCTGCTCAACGTGTCGATCGCCGTATTCCTGCTGCGCCGCTCGAAGCCAGAGCCGGCGCTTGCCTGATCGCGCCCCCTCCTGCTGCGCGGGCCGGCTGCCGTGACTGGCGCGGTGGGTGAACTCGTATTTCACGGCGCGGAGCCGCAGTGTAGGCGGTCGGCGAGCTCGACCAGGCTCTCGGCCGAGAAGTCGACCGGGACGCCCGCGCGGATCTCGCCTTTGCCGGGGCCGAATTCGTCGGGGCGCGCAACGAACGCCGTGCGCATGCCATGGCTTGCCGCCGCGCCGAGATCGTAGGAGTGCGCGGCGACCATCATGGTCTCGTGCGGCGCGCAGTCGAACGCGGCGATTGCCGAGAGGTAGACGGTCGGCTCCGGTTTGTAGCCGCGCGCGAGCTCGGCGCCGGCGATCGCGTCCCAGGTCCAGCCGTTGCGACGCGCGAGATCGACCATGATCGCGATATTGCCGTTGGAGCACGGCGCGAGCAGGAAACGCCTGCGCAACCGCGCGAGTCCTGGCGTGACGTCGGGCCAGGCGTCGAGGCGGTGCCATGCCTGATTGAGCTTCGCCCGCGTGCCTTCGTCGATGTGTCCAAGGGCGAGGCGCTCGAGCACGCGATCGAGATTGCGCCGGTGGAGGAGATCGAGCCTGGAAAAGGGCAGCCGCCTGCTGCGCACCTCTTCCATCGCCGGCTGGTATTCGGCGCGCCAGGCATCGGCGAATGCCTCCCAGTCGAGGCGCACGCCACGCGGAGCGAGAATGACCTGCGCTTCGCGCGCGATCGACGCGCGCCAGTCGACCAGCGTACCGAACACGTCGAAGAACAGCGCCTTGATGCCTTCCATGGATCGCGGACCTCGGCCAAGGAACTCGCCATTGTTGCATCCTCCGGTTTTGCCGCGTATTATGACAACGGCATAGTGCTCGGGCGCCAGGGCGACGCCGGACGAGCCCCACGAGAGGACCGCCATGCGTACGTTGCTTGCCACGCTCGCCCTGTCGCTTCTACTCGCACTGCCGGCGGGCGTTCTCGCCCAATGCCCCCCGTCGGTGCCCGTCGAGGGCGCGCCACCTCCCGGACCGCTGCCGCTGTTTCCCGCGGACAACTGGTGGAACGTCGATGTATCGGCCGCGCCCGTCGATCCCAACTCGGCCGCCTACATCGCGTTCATCAACAACGGCGGCACGCGGCGACTGCATCCGGACTTCGGCGGCGAAGTCTCGCCCGGCGGCGTCGACATCTACGGCATGCCCTATGCGGTCGTCGACGGCAACGAGCCCAAGCAGGCGGTGACGTTCCAGTACTGGGACGAGAGCGACGGCGTCGATTATGCGACGGGACAGGGTTTGCCGTTCTACCCCATTCCGGCGGAAGCCATCGCGCAGCCGCACTGGATCGAAGGCGGCGACCCGGGAAGCGTCGATCTGCGCAGCCAGGAGGATCGGCATCTCATCATCGTCGATTGCACGCACAAGCATCTCTACGAGCTCTACAACCTGTTCTACGACGCCGCGCACGCGAAGTGGCTCGCGGGCTCGGGCGCGTTCTTCGACATGAACACCAACAACCGTCGGCCGGACGGCTGGACCTCGGCCGATGCGGCGGGCCTCGCCATTCTGCCCGGCCTGGTGCGCTACGACGAGGCGTGGAACCCGGGTGTTGCCGACATCGGCCACGCCTTCCGCGTCACCGTCCGCGCGACCAACGGCTACGTCTACCCGGCGTCGCATCGCGCGGGCAGCGCCGTCGGCGCGCTGCCGATGGGCGCGCGCCTGAGGCTCAAGGCTTCCGTCAACGGACAGGATCCGGCGCTGCGCACGAGCGACCCGAACGTGCAGAAGATCTTCCGCGCGATGCAGAAGCACGGCCTCATCGTCGCCGACAACGGCTCGGACATGTACATCACCGGCACGTTCGACACACGCTGGAACAACGGCACCCTCAATCCCGCCTTCGCGCTGCTCTCCGCCAGCGATTTCGAGGTCATTCAGCTCGGCTGGAAACCGGCGTCGGCTGCCGCTGCGGTGGCTTCGGTCGCGGTAAGTCCGAATCCGGTCGTCGGCGGCAATGCGTCGATTGGCACCGTGACGCTCAGCGCCGCCGCGCCCGGGAACGGCGCGACGGTCTCGCTCTCGAGCGCGAGCGGCATCGTGCACGTACCGGCCACCGTCACGGTGGCCGGCGGCGCGTCCTCCGCGACCTTCGCCATCTCGACCTCGTCGGTGGCCACGCAGACGCTGGTGACGGTTTCGGCGACCTACGGTGGAGCAACCAAGACGACGACCGTCACGGTCAATCCCGCCGCGCCGTCCGCGGCGCTCGCTGCATTGTCCTTGAGCGCGACAAGCGTCAAAGGCGGAAGCTCGGTCAACGGCAACGTCACCCTGACCGCGTCGGCCCCGTCCAACGGCGTCACCGTCACACTCGCGAGTTCGAACGCCGCGATCGCAACTGTGCCCCAGAGTGTCGTAGTGGCGGCTGGCACGACGAGCAGGGGCTTCACGATCACCACCACGCGGCCGCGCAAGAGCCTCACCGTGACGATTTCCGCCAGCTGCGCTGGCGTGACCAGGACGGCCACGCTGGCGGTCACCCGAAGGTAGCTCGCGGATCGCCCGCGCAGGCTTCACGCGGCTTCCCGGGTTGAGGCAGAATGCGGGTATGAAAGTCGAAAATGACAGCGCGCACAGCCGTTTCCTTGTGCGGCTGCCCGAAGGAGAGGGCGAGCTTATCTACAAGCGGCTTGGGCCGCGAATGCTCGAACTGGTGCACACCGAGGTTGCACCGGCGCTGCGCGGCCGCGGCGTCGGCGAAGCCCTGGCGCAGGCTGCGATCGACCATGCTCGGGCCGAAGGCTTGAGCGTCGCCGCGACGTGTCCCTACGTGCAGCGCTGGTTCGCCAAGCACCCGGAGCACCGCGACCTCGTGGTAACGGCCTCGGCCGCACGCTGACGACGTGGCGACCGAGCTGCTCTTTCGCGGCGACGCCTATCTTCGGACCGCGCAGGCTCGCGTGACCGGCTTGAGCGAGCGCGGCATCGAGCTCGACGCCACGATCTTCTATCCGCTCGGGGGTGGTCAGCCCGGCGACACAGGGGAGCTGGTGCGCGCGAACGGCGAGCGCATCGCCATTGCCGACACGCGCAAGGGCGAGGCGATCGACAGTGTGCTGCACGTCCCCGCTCCGTCGGCTCCGATGCCGCAGGTCGGCGAGATGGTCGCGCTCGAGATCGACTGGGACCGCCGCTACGCGCTCATGCGCCTGCACACCGCCTTGCACGTCATGTCGTGCGTGGTGGTTGCGCCGGTCACCGGCGGCAACATCGCGCCGGACAAGGCGCGCCTCGACTTCGACATCGACATGAACCTGCTCGACGCGCCGAAGATCGAACGGGAGACCAACGCGCTCATCGCCCGAGGCGTCGAGACCGAAACCGTGTGGATCACCGACGCGGAGCTCGATGCGCATCCCGAGCTGGTGAAGACGATGAGCGTGCAACCGCCGCGCGGCGCCGGTCGGGTGCGGCTGCTGAGAATACCGGGGATCGATCTTCAGCCGTGCGGGGGCACGCACGTGCGCAACGTCGCCGAGATCGGCGGCATCCGCGTGCTCAGAATTCGCAACGAAGGCCGACGCAACCGCCGCGTCGAAATCGCGCTCGCATTCTGAAGCGCCCAGCGAAAGATCCTTGACCGATCTCAATCCGCAGGGCCGCCAGATGGCGGACGAGTCGATGGTGCGCAACCTCGCGGCGCAGGCTTTAGCCATCTGGCCGCAGGAGGCGCCGCTCTACGCGCGCTACGCGCTGCCGCGATCCCCGCGCATCCTCGACGCCGGCTGCGGCACGGGAGAGATAGCCTCGCGGCTCGCCGGGCTCTTTCCCAAGGCGCTAGTGCTCGGCATCGACATCATCGACGAGCACCTGGCGCTCGCGCGGTCGCGCTACGAGCGTCTCGCGCCCGCCCCACCTTCGAGCGCCAGAGCGTATAGGAGCTCCCTGCCGGCGACGGGACGTTCCATCTCACGGTGTGCCGGCACGTGCTGCAATCGATTCCGCATCCCGGCCGCGTGCTAGCGGAGATCGTCCGCGTCACCCGTCGCGGCGGCTGGCTGCATCTCATCGCCGAAGACTACGGCATGCTGCACTTCCAGCGCGGCACGCTCGATCCGGCCGAGTTCTGGCACGTGGCTCCGGCGGCGTTCGAGGCGGCTACCGGCACGGATCTGCACATCGGGCGCAATGTCTACGGCATTCTCGCCGCCCTCGGGCTCGAAGACATCGCGGTCGAGTAGTCGTCGTCGATCCGCTGCACGCGCCGCGCGAGACCTTCGCGCGGATCATCGAGGCCTGGTGCGCGGCTACGCGGAAGCGATCGGAGAGCTCACGCCGATCTCGAGTGTGTCCGCGCGCGCGTACTCCGATCAGATGGCGGCGAGCATCCGCGATCCGCGCGGCTACGCGCGGTGGCTGGTGCCGGTCTGGAGCGCGCGCGTGCCCGAGCGCTGAAACGGAAGACGGCGTAGGTCGTGGTCCGACACGCGGCCCGGGGACCTGGTGCCGAAACATGGGCCTGATGTCATGGGGAACGCAAACACAGGAGAAACGCCCATGATGCGCAGGTTGATCAAGAGGTCCTCTTCTCGCTGGCGCTCGCCACACTCGGAGGATGCGCCTGGTCGATGTCGGTCGACGGCCCGCACAACCATTACCACGGTTACTTGGGGCCCGACGGGATGGACTACCGCTACAGCAATCGTTATTGATCGCCTGGCGGAGACATTGCAGGGCGGCCGACGGCCGCCCTTTTTGTTCCCCGCGCGAACGCATTCGCGTCTATCACTAGATCATAATTTTGCGCAGCGTCTCCGGATTGCGGATCACCGTCCTGGGACGTCCTGGCGGCGCGCCGTACAGTCCAGCGGGCGGATAGGTTTCGAAGCGATTCAGAACCGAAGCATCCGCGCACGCGGGATCGAACGCTACCGCGACGCGGTCGCCCTCGATCGGCCCGAGCGTAAAGCAGCTGCGTCCGAGCTTCGCGTTGAGCGGCTTGAGAATGTCGGCGGCGACCCGATCCCCGGGCGCACCCGAGGGCGCGATCCGCAGGTCGTAGAGGCGCGGCTCCGCGGGCGGACGCGGCGTCGCGGCGATCACTTCGGGCAGCCCCAGCAGCTCGCGCGCGAGTAGCTCCTCGGATGCGGCATCCGGCAAGCCGCTCACGGCCAGCGTGATCGGCCGGCTCGTCACGCTCGCGTGCTGGAGGAAGAAGTCGCGCGAGAATTCGTCGGCGATCCCGCCGCCGATCGCATTGAGCGCCTCTTCCTCGCTCGCCCAGCTTCCCACGCCCTTCGGCAGGGCGGTGTTGTGGTAGATCTCCTCGCCGGTCTCGCGATCGACGCATTTCACCGTCCACGAGGTGAGCGCGTACTTGGTCAGCGTCAGGCCGGAGGACGGCAGGCGCATCGACAGCCTCTTGACCTGCGCTTCTCCGATCACCGCCGCGTCGGCGCGCTGGGCCGGCTCTCCGCCGCCTTCCGACCAGGTGCGGAAGCCGAACGAGCGAATTCGCTCCTTGAGGATGTTCTCCGCGACCGGCGAGGGCAGCGGCGGCGCGCCCGGCGCGTCGGCGTCGCGCACCGCGATCTGCACCGAGATCTTCGGATCGCCGTTGGCCCGGATCAGGTCGACGCGCTCGTCGTGCGACATCTCGTTGAGCGACTTCTGCAGCGCCTTGACGTCCACCACGGCGTCGGTCGTCATCGACACGAGACCGTCCTTGCCGAGCCGGGGCTCACTCTCGCGCAGCACGGTCTTCACGTAGCTCGCGCTGTGGGCGAGAAGCCGGTCCTTGAGCAGATCGTAGTGTGCCGAGAGCGATCGCTCGTCGATCAAGAGCGCCAGAGCCTTCTCGACGGCCTGGCCGCGCGAATCGGCCTTGAGATCGCTCGCGAGCAGCGCCTTGTCGTTCTGGTAGCGCGCATCGCTGGGATCGGCGAGCCCGAGCGCGGTCACGCGCACCGTTCCGGGCTCGGGTGCGGAGACGGCCGGCGCCGGAGCGGACGCGCTCGCGGGGACCGGTTGCGGTGCCCGCGCTGCGGCGCTCGTCGTCACGTTCCCCGGCCGTTGGACGAAGTACCACGCGAGCACGGCCAGTGCGACGGCGCCGAGCGCGCCGGCCGCAGCCGGCAGGGGAATCCGCGAGTTCCGCGGCGCAGCGCTGCTCGCGATGGATGCGCCCGGGGGCGCGGACGGTGGTCGTGCGGACGGACCATCGATCACCGTCGGGTCGCCGTGCGCATCGGGAATGGTCGCGTCGCGCGGCGGCGCGGGCGCCGTCGACGCCGCGGCCGCGGCGCGCAGCGCGGTGGCGAATTCCTGAGCCGAACCGAACCGATCGTCCGCGCGCTTGGCGAGCGCCTTGCGCACGACCGCGTCGAGCGCGGGCGGAAGCTGGACGTTGAGTGTGGAGGGCGGCAGCGGTTCCTCCTTCAGGATCTTCTGCATCGTCGTGGTCGCCGATCCGGCGAACGGACGCTCTCCGGTCAGGAACTGGTAGAGGATGACGCCGGCGGAGAACAGATCCGACCGCCCGTTGACCGGCAGCCCCATGATCTGCTCCGGCGACATATAGCTCGGCGTGCCGAGCACCGTGCCGACCTGGGTGAGGTTGGACGATTCGATGTGGGCGATGCCGAAGTCCGCGACCTTCACCGAGCCATCGTCGAGCAGGAAGACGTTCGCCGGCTTGACGTCGCGATGGATGACGCCCCGCTTATGCGAATAGTCGAGTGCCGCGAGCAGCTGGCTCATGATCCGGACCGCGTCGTCGAGGCGGAACCGCTCGTCGGCGTCGAAGCAAGCCTTGAGCTCTCGCCCGCGCACGAATTCCATGGCGATGAACCACACGCCGGCGTCCTCGCCGAAGTCGTAGATCGAGACGATGTTCGGGTGGTTGAGGCGGCCCGCGGCCTGCGCTTCGCGCCGGAAGCGGGCGACGACGGTCTCGGCGCGCTCGCCGGAGAGCTGGTCGGAGCGGATGGTCTTGAGCGCGACGACGCGCTTGATCGTCGGGTCGAACGCCTCGTAGACCACGCCCATCGCCCCGCGCCCGAGCTCGCGCCGGATCTCGTACTTGCCGATGCTGCCTTCTGCCATCGCTCGTTCTCCTCGCCCGCAAGCGGCGACGCCGGCGCGTGGCCGGCGTCGCGTATGCGGCTTCCTGCTTCGGTCGATCAGGCGGTCACTTGTACTTCGCGTCGATGTCCCATACCGACTTCTGCACCAGACGCTGCACCATCGTATCGAGCCCCACGCCGCCCTGCTGCGACTGGTGCACGCCCAGGGCGCCGGACGACGTCGCCCCGACCTCCATCTTCTCCTCGGTGTAGCCCGTAGCCACCTGCTCAGTCGTCTCCGCGTTGATGATCTTGTAGCGCATGCCGATCACCCACACGCTGGTCGCTTCGTCGTTGTGCACCGAACCAACCGCCGTGCCGCCGAGCGCGCCGGCCTCGGCGCCGCCACGGGAGCCGCTGAAGGCGCCCAGGATTCCCAGCATGTGGCCGACCGTTTGTCCGTTGAAGCCCTGCTGCGCGGCCGCGATCTGCTCGGTCTTGAGGATGTCGAATTTCACGACGTACTTGGTCGTCTTGAGCTTGCCCATGCGCAGCATCTTGCGCGCCTTGTCCTGGTCGCCCAGGTTGTAGGCGAGCTCGAACTCCTGCAGGAGCGGCCCGAGGTTCGAGCGCTCGAGCACGGGGAAGTTGGCGTTGGACATCTCGAGCTCGCCGTAGTCGGCGATGTTGTTGGCGGTGAATTTCTGGAGGAAGGTTGCGTTGTTGCTCTTGATCTCACCGGGGATGACGATCACCGCCGGACCCTTCTTCGCGGCGTTCGTATAGGTTATCTGCTGGTACATCGCCTGGTCGGCCGAGGCGTTCGCTTTCTGCGAGGTCTCGCGGCCCGCCGTCGGCGACGGGTTGCCGAACGTGGGCTGCGCGAGCGCCAGCGACGTCACCGCGAGAAGCGCCGCCCCGATCAGGCACCGCGCAAGTTCAATGGAAGCGTCGTGTCTCATGGCGTGTCCTCCTTTGCAAAGTTGTTTCTAAGCTAGTGCGCCGCCGGCTTGCGGCCGGCGCCGGCGTTGCGGCAATAATCGGCGTAAAGCGCGGGCACCACCTCGTCGGCCTTCTCGTTGACGAGCGTGAGGGCCATGCCTTCGACGTTCGCGCCCGCGTAGGATCCGTCGCTGGCCACGGCGTCGGAGATGAAGCGTCCGTCGGCTCCGTAGAGGGTGAACGTCATGTTCACAGTCACTTGATTGACGTTGATGATCGCATTGCGGGTGGCCTCCGACGAGATGAGCCCCCGCAGCACGAAGCTGGCTCCAAGGCGCTTCGACGCCGAGAGCATGGCGTCGGGATCGTTGCGGAAATAGGCGTCGATCTCGGCCTGGGCGATCTGGCGGCGGATCTCCTCCGGAGTGTAGGTCCGCAGCCCGAGCGCGCGAAGCCGCGCGTTGATCGCCTGGAAGTGGGGCCCGTAGTTACGCTGCTGCGCGGCGATGTAGCCGTTGGACTGGCGCACGCCGATCACGACCATGATCTTCTTGTCCTTGAGGCTCGAGCGGCAGGGCGTGGAGAGCTGTTCGGCGATCCGTGCCGAGCGCGCCTGCTCCTCGGCGCGGTCGGCCTCCTCCTCCTGGCCGAACTTGAAGCCTTGCGCGGCCAGGACGGGGAGCGACGCGAACGAGGCCAGCACGATGAGCGCGGCGCAGGCGGATCTCGGTCGCATCGATGGGACTCCCTGATGGTCGGCGCTCGAGCCGACCAGCCGGCGAGATTAGCCCAACCGCGCCCCGAAATCCACCGGGAATATCGGATTTCCGCCGCCGTCGGAGCGGAGCGCGGCGAAGCTCAAGTCTTCAGCCGATAGCCGGTGCGGAAGATCCAGGCGACGACGGCGATGAAGAGCGCCATGAACACGAGCGTCATGCCCAGGCTCACGCTCACCGACACGTCGGCCAGGCCGAAGAAGCTCCAGCGGAAGCCGCTCACGAGGTACACCACAGGATTGGCGAGCGATATCGTCTGCCATGCCGGCGGCAGCATGGTGATCGAGTAGAAGCTCCCGCCCAGGAAGGTGAGCGGCGTGACGATCAAGAGAGGGACGAGCTGCAGCTTCTCGAAGCCGTCGGCCCAGATGCCGATCACGAAGCCGAGCAGGCTGAAGGTGACCGACGTGAGTACCAGGAACAGCGCCATCCAGGCCGGATGCGCGATCGACAGCGGCACGAACAGCGCTGCGGTGGCGAGAATGACGAGGCCCAGGATGATCGACTTGGTGGCCGCCGCTCCGACATAGGCGAGGACGATCTCGACGTACGACACAGGCGCCGAGAGCAGCTCGTAGATCGTGCCGACGAAGCGGGGGAAATAGATGCCGATCGAGGCATTGGAGATGCTCTGGGTCAGCAGCGAGAGCATGATGAGTCCCGGCACGATGAAAGCGCCGTAGGCCACGCCCTCCACGTGCTGGATGCGCGAGCCGATCGCCGCGCCGAACACGACGAAGTAGAGCGAGGTCGAGATCACCGGCGAGACGATGCTCTGCATGAGCGTGCGGCGCGTGCGCGCCATCTCGAAGCGGTAGATCGCCTTGACGGCCTGCAGATTCACTTCTCCTCCCGCACCAGGCTCACGAAGATGTCCTCGAGCGAGGACTCCGTCGTCCGCAGGTCGCGGAAGGCGATGCCCGCCGCGGCGAGCGCGTCGAGCAGCGCACGGATCCCGGTGTCGCCGCCGCGCACCTCGTAGGTGTAGACGAGCTGCCTGCCATCGGCGGCGAGCTCGAGGCCGTAGCCGGCGAGGTCGTCGGGGACGCTTTGCAGCGGCTGCGGTAGCTCGAGCGCGAGCTGCTTGCGGCCGAGCTTGCGCATGAGCTCGGCCTTGTCCTCGACCAGGACGATCTCGCCCCTGTTGATCACGCCCACGCGGTCGGCCATCTCCTCCGCCTCGTCGATGTAGTGCGTGGTGAGGATGATGGTCACGCCCCGGCTCTTCAGCGAGCGCACCAGCGCCCACATCTCGCGCCGCAGCTCCACGTCGACCCCGGCCGTCGGCTCGTCCAGAAACAGGATCGAGGGCTCGTGCGAGAGCGCTTTCGCGATCAGGAGCCGCCGCTTCATGCCTCCGGAGAGCGTCATGACCTTGCTGTTCCTGCGCTCCCACAGCGAAAGCGAACGAAGCACGTTCTCGATGTGCGCCGGATCGGCCGCCTTGCCGAAAAGGCCGCGACTGAAGGACACGGTGTTCCACACCGACTCGAAGGCGTCGGTGGTGAGCTCCTGCGGCACCAGGCCGATCATCGAGCGGGTGAGGCGGTAGTCGGCGACGATGTCGTGCCCGTCGACGAGCACCGACCCGCTGCTGCGGTTGACGATGCCGCAGACGATGCTGATGAGCGTGGTCTTGCCGGCACCGTTGGGGCCGAGCAGCGCGAAGATCTCGCCGCGGCGGATCTCGAGGTCGACGTCCTTGAGCGCTCGGAACCCCGAGGCGTAGGTCTTGGAGAGCTTGGCGACGGTGATGATGGGCTGCATGCGGGAAGGCCGGAGCTTCCGAAGAGGCCCCGGGCCGCGCCGGACTTGGGCGACGGCGAGCTACTGGGTGCGGGAGGAATTCAACCGGTCGAGCTTCGCGGCGTAGATCGCGTGCTCCTTGCGGCTTGGGCTGTTCTCCATCGCGATCGCCAGATGCTTGCGGGCCTCGGCGACCTCGCCCAGCCCGATATACGCTGCGGCGATCCAGAAATGGAACTCGTGATAGTAGGCGTCCCGGTCGAGCTCCCTGGCGAACAGATCCCTGGCCGTCTTGTAGTCGCCTTCCTTCATCGCGGCCATGCCGAGATTGAAGAAATAGAACGGCGGATAGGGCTCGAGCTCCTTGAGCCTCGCCACGAGCGCCTGGGCCTCCGTTCGTCGGCCTTCGTCGTTGAGCACCAGCGCGAGATTGGACATCGCGCCCGTGTTCGCGGGCTCGACGTCGAGCACGTAGCGCAGCGTGGCCTCCGCCTCCTTCAGGTTGTGGTGGTGACGGTAGACGACGCCCAGGGTGTTGTAGGACCCGAGATATTTCGGATCGCTCGCGATTCCCCTGCGCGCGAAGGCGTAGGCGTCGTCGAGGCGCCCGGCGGCGAGCGATTCCGCGGCGCGGTTGTTCATGAACATGGCGACGATGGTGTCCTCGCCGATCACCCGCACCCGCTTGCCGCGTGTCTCTCCCGGCGGCAGGAAGTCCACGGTCGTGGCAGCATCCGCGTAGTCGAGCATCCTTCCGTACTGCGACCCGCCGAGGGTCAGGTCGACGTGGGAGCTCGAGAAATAGAGGTCTCCACTGCGGCTCCACGAGTCTTCCACGAGCACGATCTGATAGCGGACCGGAACGCCCATCTCGCGCGCGAACGCGGCGGTCATGATCGCGAGTGACAGGCAATTGCCGGCGCGCACGGCGAAGGTCTGCGCCGCGGTACGCGTGACCTCCGCGTCGTAGTCGAGCCGGAGCTGGCCCCGCTCCTTGTCGTACAGGGCGTCGAGCAGCGCGCGTTGCGGGCGGCGGGTGCGCTCCAGCGTCTGAATCTCGGAGCCGAGATAGCCACGCATCTCGTCCGACAGCGCGAAGACGTCCTCGGGGGTGGTGCGGTCCGACGGCGGTCCGAACAGCGCGTCCTGGAACAGGTACCCGACGTCGGGAGCGGACGGAGCCGGGGCGGTGGCGCAGGCGGCAAGCAGCGTTGAGGCGAGCAGAACCATCGATGTTCGCATGCGGGCCTCCTTCGGCACGACCTACGCGTCAGAGTATCGGCGGCGCTGCCAGCACGGTCAAGCGGGGGTCCGTCCGGCCGTAGCAAGCGATGTCAGGGCCGATCCGGCTTCGTCGCGCCATGCCGGCGCTCAGCCGCGGAGGTTCTCGTTGAGAAAGGCGATGGTGCGCGACCAGGCGAGCTTTGCCGCCGCCTCGTCGTAGCGCGGCGTCGTGTCGTTGTGGAAGCCGTGGTTCGTGCCCGGGTACATGTACATCTGATACTTCACGCCGTGCGCCTTGAGCGCTCGCTCGAAGGCCGCCCGGCCGGCATTGACGCGCTCGTCGAGCCCGGCGTAGTGCAGCAGCAGCGCCGCCTTGATCTTCGCCGCGTCGGCGGCACTCGGCTGTCCGCCGTAGAACGGGACCGCCGCCGCGAGGTCCGGAAAGCGCACGGCCATGAGGTTGACCATCGTACCGCCGAAGCAGAATCCGACCGCGCCAACACGGCCGTTGCACTCGGGCCGTGTCTTGAGAAACGGCACCGCGGCGAGCAGGTCTTCGTTGCGCTTGGCGGGATCGAGCGAGGAGAAGAGCTGAGCGGCCTTCTCTTCGTCGCCCGGGTAGCCGCCCACGGGCGAGAGCGCGTCGGGCGCGAAAGCGACGAAGTTCTCGATCGCAAGCCGGCGGGCGACGTCCTCGATGTAGGGATTCAGGCCCCGGTTCTCGTGGACTACCACCACCCCGGGCAGCTTGCCGGCGGCGCTCGCCGGTCGCGCGAAATATCCACGTATCCTTCCCGAGCCCTGCGGCGAGGGATAGGTGAGGTATTCGGTCCTGAGGTGCGGATCGTTCTTCGCGATCTGCTCGGCCCAGGCGTAGTTCGGGGTGAGGCTCTCGAGCATGGCGGCCGCGGTGAAGCCGCCGACCGCGTACCTCGCCGCCCGGTCGAGAAAGTCCCGCCTGGCGATCGCGCCGTGGATGTAGCCGTCGAAGAGCTTCAGCACCTCCGGCGGAAAGTCGCCGGCTTTCCTGCGCTCCATGGCGAGGCCTTCGGCGATCGCCTCAGGCCTTGCGGGCGAGCATGTCGTATTCGCGCCCGCCCCAGCGCGTGGGCTTGCGTGAGCGAAGATCGTGCGCCGCTTCGCTCAGCAGATTCGCCGTGAGCCAGGCGCCGACGATGTGCAGCGGCGCCGTCCAGCGCGGCGCGTGCGCGAGCGACGAGATGCGCACCAGCGCGCCGAGCCACAGCAGCAGGGCGATCGGCCACAGCGCGAGCAGCGTCCATCCGATGTGCGCGTCGCCGGCGATGACGAGCGCAGCGAGCGGACCGGCGCCGAGCATCCACGCCGGGAAGATCGAGCCCAGCGAGCGGCTCCACCACGCGGACTGCGCGAGCTTGCGTGCCTTGCGGTTCGCCGCTTCGATGTAGATGCGCTTCCAGCCACGGCGGAACTCCGCCCAGCTTCCGTACATCCGGCAATGGAACAGTCCCTCCGCCAGGAAAACGCCGGCCTTGCGTCCCTGCTCCTCGATCAGCCGGGCCAGCGCGAGATCCTCGAGCAGCGCGTGCTTCACCGACGCGTGCCCACCGACCGAGCGGTACGCGTCGCGGGTGAATAGCATGAACTGGCCGTTGGCGAAGGCTCGCCGCTCGCCGCGCGCGTTGGCGCGCGTCAGCGGATACTGGCGCAGCAGCTCGAACACCGCGGCGGTCTGCACCACGCGCTCGAACCAGGTGTCGTGGGAAAGCGTGCTGAGCAGGCTCAGGAGATCGAGCTTCCGATGCCGGAGCATCGCCACCGCCGCGGCGATGCACCCCGGCGCGAACACCGTGTCGGCGTCGGCGAAGAGCAGATAATCGGCTTCCGCCGCGGCGCGCGACCGCGTGACGCCGGCGTGCACGGCGTGCACCTTGCCGGCCCAGTGCGGCGGGCACGAGTCGATCTCGACGATTTCGAACCGCTCGTCGCTGCCGATGGCGGTGCGGGCAATGGCGGCCGTTGCGTCGCGGCAGCGGTCGAGAGCGAGGACCACCGAGAGCTGCGGGTAGGTCTCGGCGCGCAGCGATCGCACCAGTGCCTCGATGACGTGCGCCTCGTTGTAGGCGGGTACGACCACGCACACGCGTCCGCCCGGAGGCTCGGCTGCGGCCAGACGCTGTCCGAGGCGCAGCGTGGGAACCACGCGCATCCAGTGCTCGACGCGGATCCACACCGAGCCCCAGAGAATAATGGTGCCGATCAGCCCGACGCTCAGCGCCGTACCGATGGCGGCCCACAGCCAGTACGGAATCGACAAGGTGCCCCCGCTCTTCGGCCCCCGGAATGCAAAAGTTTACACGAGAGAGCGCCGCTTCGGTGTCGGCTCGCGCAGCGCGCGGGCAATTGAGCGCGAGGGCAGCCTGCTACAATTTGCCTCGTGGTCACCCGCGGATTCTCCGGTCGGCGGCCGGGCAGCGAAGCGGCGAAGCGGCTGCCGCCGGGCCAGTATCAGACGCACGATTTTCCCGTGCTTTCGATGGGGCCCACGCCATCGGTCGACCTCGCCGCGTGGCGCTTCACGCTGAACCACGGACCGAGGCCGCTCCGGAGCTGGAGCTGGGAAGAATTCGAAGCGCTGCCGCGTACGGTCTGGCGCGGTGACATCCACTGCGTCACGAAATGGACCAGGTTCGACACCACCTGGCAGGGCGTAGCCATCGACGATCTGTTCGCGGCCGCGGGCGTCGTGCCCCCGACGCAGTATCTGCTGGCCGAGTCGTACGACGGCTACGACACCAACGTGCCTGTCGCGGACCTGACGGGCGGGAAGGCGATGATCGCCACACGCTACGACGGCGCTCCGCTCGCCGCCGAGCACGGCGGACCGGCGCGGCTTTTCGTCCCGCACCTCTATTTCTGGAAGAGTGCGAAGTGGGTCAAGGGGCTGCGCTTCACCGAGCGCAACGAAGCGGGCTTCTGGGAGCTTCGCGGCTATCACCTCTACGGCGATCCCTGGCGCGAGCAGCGCTACACCGGCGATCCGTGAGCGCCGCCGCCGCGGAGCCGTCGCGCTGGCACGAGGCGGTGATCGAGCGCGTGGTGCGCCAGACTCCGCGCGTGGTGAGCGTCTTTGTCTCCGCCTCGCTGCCGCGGCACGAAGCCGGCCAGCACGTCGACGTGCGCCTCAGCGCGCCCGACGGCTATCAGGCGCAGCGCAGCTATTCGGTCGCCTCCGCGCCGGCCAGCGGTGCGCTCGAGCTGGCGATCGAGAAGCTCGACGACGGCGAGGTCTCGCCGTATTTCCACGACATCGCTCGACCCGGCGACACGTTCGAGGTGCGTGGCCCGATCGGTGGGCATTTCGTCTGGCGACCCGACGACGGCGGACCGGTGCTGCTCGTCGGCGGCGGCTCCGGGGTCGTGCCGCTGATGGCGATCGCCCGCCATCGCGCCGTCGTCGCGCCGGAGGTCGAGACGCTGCTCGTATACTCGGCGCGTACTCGGGAGGAGCTCATCTTTCGCGACGAGCTTTTCGAGCGCAAGGCGCGCGAGCCCGGCTTCGCGCTGGCCGTGACGACGACGCGCGAGCCGCTTTCGAGCCCGGTGGATTTCGATCGTCGGCTCGATCGCACGCTGCTGCGCGAAATTCTCGCCGGCTGGCGGCGCTCGCCGCGGCACGTCTACGTCTGCGGCGCGACCGCCTTTGTCGAGGCGATGACGGCCGCGCTGGTCGCCGAGGGGCTTCCGCCGCGCATCGTTCGCGCCGAGCGCTACGGCGGCGCGGGATGAGCGCTCCGGACGCCAGGACCCGATTTGACCCGGGTCTCGCCGGGACCTAAAGTCTCACGAATCGGCGTGGATCGCGCGATCCGCGAGCCGCACCGTCGAAGCCGGAGGAACAACATGACCTCGACGCCTCTGCCACGAAGAGAAGCCGCGCAGCGCTGGAGCTGGCTGCCGCGCATCGGCAGCTGGAAGTACTACGCGCTGCTCGCGGCCATCGGCATCCTGCTGCTCGGCCCGCTGGGCGGGTTGGCCGCGTCGTACATGAACTTCTCGCTCGGCTTCTTCGTCGGCGGCCAGGTGCTCGCCGGCATCCTCGGCTCGACGGTGACCTTCGGCTACGGCGCTCAAGGGCGGCACGGCGCGAACTTCATCCAGACGACCGCCGCGTCGGTGGCCGGCATGAGCGCGATGGCGGTGGTGATCCAGGCGATGACCTGGCTGGGCTTGCCGAAGCCGCCGATGTGGGAGCTCATCCTCTACATGCTGTGCATCGGCATGTTCGGCGTGGGCGTGGGCATGCTCTACACGCCGATCCTGGTCGACCGCATGCAGCTCAAGTTTCCGTCGGGCCTCGCGGTGGCCAACATCCTGCGCGCGCTCACCGACGTCGAGTTGCTGCGCCGCTCGGTCACTCGGCTCTTCGGCGGCATGGCGCTCGGGATCATCGGCGGCGTCGGCGCCGCGAAAACGGCGTTCCTCGGCGCGATCGATCTCTCCACCTCGACCTTCGGCGCCGGGATGATCGTCGGCGCGCGCATCGGCGTCCCGGCCATCGTCGGCGGGCTCGTCGGCTGGGCGCTCATTCCGTACTTCACCTCCATCGGCTGGCTGCAGCAGGGCGATCCGTTCCGCAAGATCACGTTCCTCATCGCGCTGGGCATGATCATGGGCGCGGCGCTGATCGACGTCTCGCTCATTCTCTACCGCGCCTGGCAGCGCATCCGGCAGCGCGGCGGGAAGCCGGTCGAGCAGGAGGACTGGAAGCGCACCAACATCCGCCGCCTGATCGCCTGGGTCGTCTTCTGGGGTATCGCCGTGATCGTCACCGGATCGCAGATCCTGAACGAGCCCGTCGGCTACCTCGCCTTCGCAGTGGTCCTGGTGTTCGTGTTTGCCATGGTGAACGGCATCTCGGTGGGCATCACCGACAGCAATCCGATCTCGTCGGCGTTCGTCGTCACCGTGATTCTGATGGCGGCGATCGGGCTCAAGGATCCGATCGTCGGACTCCTCGCCGCGACCGTGCTGCTCGTGTCCACCAGCGAGGCCTGCGACATGCAGCAGGACCGCTCGACGGGCTGGCGCTTGGGCACCAACCGCACCATCCAGTTCCGGTTCCAGGTCGCCGGCATCATCATGGGGGCGATCATGGCGGTGGTCTTCGCCGAGCTTTTCATGAGCGCGTACCCGGTGCTGCAGCTCGACCAGACGACGCTCCCCGCGGACAAGCAGCCCGAGCGCTGGGCGTCCGCGATGACCTACAAGTTCGTCGGCATTCTGCGCAGCCTCACCGACGACAAGCCGTATCAGCGCACGGCGATCCTGGTGGGTCTCGGGATCGGTTTCGCCACCGAGCTGTTGCGCAAGATCATCAAGTCGCACGGGGCGTACAAGCGCTTCGTCGCCTCGGGGCGCGTCGGCTTCTCCACCGACTTCCTGCTCGATGCGGTGATCCTGCCCTCGCCGTACGCGTCGTCCTTCGGCGGCTTCCTCAATCTCGCGACCTCGTCGTGGTTCGCCGCCGGCGGCGTGCTCTCCAGCCTCATGAACACGTTCAAGCGCAAGGAGAAGACCAAGGCGGGCGCGGCGCTGCCCGAGGACATGAGCACGGCGTCGCTGGTCGGCGGTGGGCTCATCGCCGGCGACGCCTTGGCGGCGCTCGGTCTCGGCCTCGTCGGTCTGCTTTCGACCGTCTTCGGCTGACGCGCGGAAATCGTGGGCCGGAATTGATTCCGACCTGACTAAATTAGTACCGCGCGTTCCCCGGCGTGCGCGGAAACGGAATGACGTCGCGCACGTTGGCGAGCCCGGTCGCGTACGCTACCGTGCGCTCCAAGCCGAGGCCGAAGCCGGCGTGCGGCACCGTGCCGTAGCGGCGCAGATCGCGGTACCAGCCGTAGTGCCGCGGGTCGAGCTTCGCCGCCGCCATGCGCTCGTCGAGCACCTCGAGCCGCTCTTCGCGCTGGCTCCCGCCGATGATTTCGCCGATGCCGGGAGCGAGCACGTCCATCGCCGCGACGGTCTTGCCGTCGTCGTTGGCGCGCATGTAGAACGCCTTGATCTCCTTGGGGTAGTTCACGACGATCACCGGCTTCTTCGCGTACTGCTCGGTCAAATAGCGTTCGTGTTCCGACTGCAGGTCCATGCCCCATTGCACAGGGAACTCGAACTTCTGCTTGGCCTTCCCGAGCACCCTCACCGCGTCGCCGTACTCCATGCGCGCGAATTCCGATCCGACGATGCCGGAGAGCTTGGCGATGAGTCCCTTCTCGATGCGTTCGTCGAAGAACGCCATGTCGTCGGGGCGCGCCTCGAGCAGGGTGCGGAAGACGTGCTTCAGCAGCGCTTCCGCGAGCGCGGCATTGTCATCGAGCGTCGCGAAGGCAATCTCCGGCTCGATCATCCAGAACTCGGCGAGATGCCGGCTGGTGTTGGAGTTCTCGGCGCGGAACGTCGGACCGAACGTGTACACCTTGGACAGCGCGAGGCAGAAGCACTCGACGTTGAGCTGTCCGGAGACGGTGAGGAACGCCTCCCGCCCGAAGAAATCCTGCCCGAAGTCGACCTTGCCGTCCGGCGTGCGCGGGAGGTTGGCGAGATCGAGCGTGGAGACGCGGAAGAGCTCGCCGGCGCCTTCCGCGTCCGACGAGGTGATGATCGGCGTGGCGATCCACGCGAACCCGTGTTCGTCGAAGAAACGGTGGATCGACTCCGCGATCGTGTGCCGCACGCGGACGACCGCGCCGATGACGTTGGTGCGGGGCCTGAGGTGCGCGACCTCGCGCAGGAACTCCATCGTGTGCGGCTTCGGCTGGATGGGATACGAGTCCGGGTCGTCGACCCAGCCGACGACCTTCACGGCGCTGGCCTGCATCTCGTAGGGCTGGCCTTTGGCCGGCGAGGGAACGATCGTCCCGGTAGCCTCGACGGCGCAACCGGTGGTGAGATGGAGCACCTCGTCGGCGTAGTTCGGGAGCGCGCCCGGTGTCACGACTTGTACGGGATGAAAGCTCGACCCGTCGGAGAGGTGCAGGAACGAAAGGCCCGCGCCCTTGGAATCCCGCCGCGTGCGAATCCATCCCTTGAGCGTGACCGGACGATCCGCCGGCGCGCGTCCGGCAAGCACGTCGGCGCAGTTGAGCGCGTCCATCAATCTAGGCGGCCGGGGAATCGGCGCCGGCGAGCGCGCCGGTCTTGGCGGCCATGATGAAGTCGTTTTCGTGCAGCCCTTTGATCTTCTTGGTGTGCCAGGACACCTTCGCCCAGCCCCAGCCGAAGGAGATCTCCGGGTGATGTCCCTCGCGCTCGGCGAGTTCGCCCAGGCGCGCAACGAATTCCAGCGCTTCGCGGAAGTTGCGGAAACGAAACGCGCGCTCCAGCCGCCGCGCGTCGTCGGCGAGCGTCCATCCCGGGGCGTTGGCAAGATAGCTCTGCGCTTCCGGAGCGGAGAGCGGCGGAATGCCGCCGCGGCACGGCGTGCAGGACCGGGAGGCGAGATCTTCGTGCATGTGTTGGCGGCCCGCGCGGGTTGCCGAAGAAGGGTCGGGCGAGATGCCCTGACCCGAGGATCATACCGCGGCTGGCCTGCCGGCTCCTACCGCACGCGGCGCGCCCGGATCGAGAAGCGCACCTCGACCGCGTCCTGCACTTGCAGCGCGCCGCCGAGCACCGAGAGCGGCTTGATGCCGAAGTCGGTCTGCCGCAGCGTCACCACGCCCGTCGCGACGAGCTCGTCGCCGGACCGGCTTGTTCGCACAGGCACCACGAACGAGTGCGTCGCGCCGTGCAGCGAAACGGCCACCTCGAGGGGCGCTTCGCCGCCGTTGGTAGCGGCGCCGCGGATGCGCACTTGCGCGAAAGGATGGCGGTCGGCCTCGAAGCCGTTGAGCATGTTACGCCGGGTGCCGGCGATGTCCTCCGGCGTCGGATGCGTGTCGAGCTTCGCCTGCGCGCGAAGCTCCGACTCGTCCACGGTCAGTGCGTCGAGCCTGAGATAGAGATCCGCGCGGCTGTCGTCCGGTGCGACGTACCCGTGCACATCGCGCGCGGCGATCACGTGATCGTGGCCGATGCGCGCGAGCGAGCCGGCGCGATGTACTTCGAGGGTGACGAGCGACCGGGCGGACTCGACGCGAAACACCGGCCGGCCCTGAGCGGCGAGTTGCCGGTAGTCCGCGTCGGGAAAGCCGGACGGCGCCGCCGGCAGCGCTTCGGGTGCGACCGCGGGAGGCGGCGCGCACGCCGCGAGGCACAGCGCCAGAACCGTCGCAGCCGCGATCGCGAGGCGCTCGCGCGAGGCGATGGCAAAGAGCCGTCGGACCATGGATTTCCTGTATACGCTGCCACTGCGCGCATTATTCCTGATCCTGAACGGCCTCCCCACGCGAGGCGGCGAGGACACGCCGCTCCGATTTCGTCGCGCCTACGACCTCGATGCCGCGCCGCCCCCGAAAGCTGTCGAGCGGCAGCGCGACGCAGAAGTCGACCATGGCGGGGAGTCCCCAGGCGGCCAGCCGCCCAACGACCTCGATCACCCAGAACTCCGGCGGCTCCCGATAGGCCATCGGCTCGAGCGATACGCGCAGGTCGGCCCACGGCTTGATGCCCGAGACGAGCAGCCAGCGTCCGCCGTGCGCGGGCACGCGCACCTCGATCAGGTCGAAGTCGACCCGCCGGCATGCCTGCGCGCAGGGGAGCGATTCGAAGGATCGATCGAGCGCGCTCATGGTGTCTGCCGGAGTCCCCGAGCTTTCGGAGGGACGTGCGCCATTGTTAGAATCGTCGTCTCCGCCGAGAAGAGGGCGCGGGGTATCCAAAGGGTTGCAGGGAAGAGATGGGCGCCGGGGATCGGATTACGCCGGAGGCGCTCGCGACGGAGCTCGAGCGCATCTGCGAAAGCCAGGCGTTCCGCCACTCGCTGCGCCACCAGCAGTTTCTTCGCCACGTGGTTGGCTGCAAGGTCGCGGGCCGGCTCGCGGCGCTGCGTGAGATCGCGCTCGGCATCGAGTTCTTCGGCCGTCCCGCGAGCACCTACGATCCCAAGCTCGACGCGGTGGTGCGCGTCGAGGCGGGACGCCTGCGCCAGCGGCTCGATCGCTATTACCACAACGAGGGCATTGACGCGCCGTTCGAGATCTCGCTCGACAAGGGAAGCTACGCGCCGTTGTTCCGAGTGCGCGCGCCCGCCTCCGTTGCGATCGGGGCGCAGCCCTCGGTGGCGGTGCTGGCGCTCGAGCCGGCGGGCCCGGGAGCGGCCGATATCGAGCAGGCGGCAATGCTCACCGACGAGATCGTGCAGGCGCTCGCCCGCCTGCCCCAAGTGCGCGTGCTCGGGCCGCAGTCCTCGAGCGCGGCCGGAGTGCCGATCTCGCCGACCGATGCGCGAGACCGTCTGAAGGTGCAGTGGATCGTGCGCGGCCGCTGGACCGGCGCACCGCGGGCGCTGATCCTCGAAGTCGTCGCCACCGCTCGTGGCGACACCGTGCTCTCACAGAGGATCGTTGCCGACGGCTCCGACGCTCTCACGGTCATGCAGCATGTGCGCAACGCGCTGCTGCGCTGCTTCGTCTCCCTGCTCGGATCGCGCGCGAGCGACGCGATCGACCCGCGCCTGCCCACGGGCGATTTCGCCGCCTTCGATCTGTATCAGCGCGCCCGCTACCTGCTCAAGCAGCGCAACCAGGCGTTGGTCTCCAAGGCGATCGAGCACCTGGAGAGCGCCGTTCGCCTCGATCCGGGCTTCGCCGCGGCCTGGTCGGAGCTCGCCGGCGCCCACGTCCGGCGGCGGCAGCTGGTGTTCGACGCCGCCGAGCGCGATCCCGGACCGGTGAAGCGCGCGGCGCAGCGTGCCATCGCGCTCGACCCGGAGGCAGGCTCGGCGTACGCCATCCTCGCGGCTCTGGCCTACATCGCGGAGTTCGACTGGCCCGCCGCCGAAGCGCTGTTCGGACGCGCGCTCGCCGCCGCGCCGCGCGACGTTGGCGTGCGCTCGGCCTTCGCGAGCTTCCTCATGTACAGCGCGCGGTTCGAGGAATCGCTGCGCGAGTACGACGTCATCCAGGCGCTCGACCCGCTCGAGCCCGCGATCCGCTGCAGCAAGGGCGCGCTGTATTTCTACTGGCGTCGCTACGATCGCGCCGAGACGCTGCTCGCGCAGGCGCTCGAGATGACCCCGCACGACGTGTACGCGCAACTCCTCCTCGCCGACACCTACGCGCAGTCCGACCGCGCCGAGGACAGCCTCGCGGCGTCGCGGCAGCTCGCCGCGCTCGCTCCGGATTTTGCCAACGCTTATGTCTACCAGGCGCGCGCGCTTTATCTGCTCGGCCGGAGCGCCGAGGCGGGTGCGATCATCGGCGATGCGAGGCGCCGCTTCGACGACGGCTCGATCAGCGAGTACGAGGAGGCGATGCTCCACGTCGCGCGGCGCGATATCGCGGCCGCCCTCGCCTGCCTCGAGCGCCATGCTCAGAGCCGCGCCAACGGCGCCCACTGCATGGTGCTCGACCCGACGTTCGCATCGCTGCACCGCGACGCTCGCTGGCGCGCCATGCTCGAGCGCGTCGGCCTGCCGGCGTTCGCCTTCGCGCTAGAATAGGGCGGTCCGCCGCGGGCTCGTTCGTCGCCTTGGCTGCCTCTTTGCTGGAGGACCGCATGAAAAAATACCCCGTAGCAACCGGCAAGCCTCCGGTGCGCAAGACCGCGGACGGCGCGGTGCAGCCGGATCGCCTCGATCGTGACGCTCGAGGCCCGTGGATCAGCTTCCGCTATTCGTTCACCGAGATTTCCGCCGCCGGTACCACGGCCCGCGTGCGTTCGAAGCGCGGTTGCTACGAGAACGGCCGGCTGGTCTCGGAGAGCTTCGAGGGCGAGCTCGACCGGGATCACGCCGAGCGCGTGTTGCTCGAAGCGCAGCGCCGCCTCTCCGAGGAGGCCGTGGGGTTCGTGCGCGCCCTCTTCGGTTTCCCGCCGCTGCCGGGCCAAGCGCGCTCGGAATGGGACTGAAGCGCGGGCTGGCGGCGGCCGCGCTCGCGCTGCTCGGCAGCGCCTCCTCGCTTCTGGCGGAGAACCGACCCATGAGTCTCACGCTAAGCTCCAGCGCCTTCGCGGCCGGCGGCCAGATCCCGGACGCGTACACCTGCGAAGGCAAAGACATCTCCCCGCCGCTCGCCTGGAACGGCGCGCCCAGCGGAACCCAAAGCTTCGCGCTGGTCGTCGACGATCCCGATGCGCCGGACCCGGCCGCGCCCAAGCTGACCTGGGTGCACTGGGTGCTCTACGACCTGCCGGCGTCCGCGAGCAAGCTCGCCGAGGCGGCTCGTCCGCAGTCGCTGCCGGACGGCACTCGCGAAGGCCTCAACGACTGGAAGAAGAGCGGCTACGGCGGACCGTGCCCGCCGATCGGGCGCCACCGTTACTTCTTCAAGCTCTACGCGCTCGACAGGGTGCTCGGCGATCTGCAGCGCCCGACGAAGGCGGCACTGGAGAAGGCGATGCAGGGCCACGTGCTCGCCCAGTCGACGCTGATCGGCACGTACCAGAAGCGGCGCTAGCCTTCGCGGGCGAGCGCCGCGAGCTTGCGGATCGCTTCCGCGATGCGCTCGGTGGGAATCGCGCCGTAGCCGAAGGCGATGGCATCGCCGCGGCGCTCGCCGGGACGCGCAACGGGGTCGAGGACGAAGCCGGCCTTGCGCGCCTGCTCGGCCAGCCTGGAAGCGGAAAGCGACCGATCGAGATAGGCCGCGAGGTGCAGTCCCGCGCCGATGCCGATCGGCCGGAAGCGACCGGCGCCGAAGCGCTCGAGCGCCGCCTGGAGGATCGCCCGGCGCTCGCCGTAGACCGAGCGCACCTTGCGCACGTGCCGCGCGAGATGCCCCTCGCCGATGAACGCCGCCAGCGTGTGCTGCGCCGCCGCCGGCGCGTGCCAGTCGGCCGTCTGCTTTGCCGCCACGAGGGCAGGGCGCGCCCATGCCGGCGCGATCACGAATCCCAGACGCAAGGCCGGAAACAGGCTCTTGGAGAACGTGCCCACGTAGAACACGCAAGCTTCGCGGTCGAGCGTCTGCAAGGCATCGAGGGGCTTGCCGCCATAGCGGAATTCCCCGTCGTAGTCGTCCTCGACGATCACCGCCCCCCGGGCGCGCGCGAAATCGAGCAGCGCCCGCCGCCGCGCGAGCGACAGGTGCACGCCGAGAGGAAACTGGTGCGAGGGCGTAACGAACACGAGCTTGGTGGCGACCGGCAGATGGTCGACGCGCAGGCCCTCCTCGTCGACCGGCACGCCGACGATCTTCGCGCCGGCTGCGGCCAAAACGTTCGTGAGCGGCGGATAGCCGGGCTGCTCGATCGCCACGGTGGTCTTCCCGGGCGTGACCAGGATACGGGAGAGCAGGTCGAACGCCTGCTGCGCGCCGGCGGTGACCACGATCTCGTCCGGGCCGCAGGCGATCGCGCGAGCGAAAGAAACATGGCCCGCGATCGCTTCGCGGAGCGCGCGCAAGCCCTCGGGCTGTGCGTACGCCGCGGGCGCTCGCGCCGCGGCGCGCAGGGCGCGCGCCGAGAGCCGCCGCCACAGCGGATACGGAAACAGCGTCGAATCCGGCATCCCGACGGTGAAGTCGTAGGGTAGATCATGCGTGGGCGCGATCGGGATCAGCCGATAAGGCGCGCGCCAGGCCGGATTGAGTCGCCGGTCGAAGCTGCCGGCCGCGGCGGGCGGACTGGCGCGGGACGTCGAGAGCACGCTCGCGACTCGCGTCCCGCCGCGTCCGGCGGTGCGGACGTAGCCTTCGGCAAGTAGGAGGTCGTACGCGGTCATCACCGTGTTGCGCGACACGCCAAGCGCCGCGGCCAGCTCGCGCGTAGACGGCAACCGAAGCCCCGCCTGGAGGCGTCCTTCGACGATTCCCGCTCGCAACTGGCGGTGCAGCTCCGCGCCCAGCCGGCGCGAGCCTCGACGAGGCAGGTCGAGTGCGAGGTCCAGCCCGATGATTGGATCCATAACAATGCCAACTATTGGCGCTTAAGGAGTACCAATCGTCTCAGATATCGTCGCCTTCGTCACTTATGGAGACGGAGGTACGGCAATGGAAGCTTCGACGGCGGGTATGATGGGGCGCCGCCCGCAGACGGCCGCGAGCAGGCCCCGCGGAGAGGAAACAGCGCGTACCCCACGCGGGTGCCGGGCGGTCGCCGCACCGGCGCACTCGCGGAGACCGCGCCGCTTCGGCGCGCGCTTCGAGCACGCGCTCTTCGCCGTCACGCTCGGGACGGTCGGTTACATCTGGCTGGGGGCACTGCTCGCCGAGGCAGCGCAGGGCGTCTAGTCGGCGCCGACGCTCCAGCAGGCGGTCCGCCGCGAGGGCCGGTTGGGGTAGCGCTCCCTGAGCCGCTCCCGGAGACGTTGCGCGTAGCGGATCTCGTCGATCGAGGCGGTGACGAACGGCGTGAACGCGGGATCGTTGCCGGCGCCGCGAGCTTGTCGTTCGTTGGGGCCGAGCCGTTCGTTCTTCATGACTCGAAGTCTGCTCGCGGGCGCGGCGCGCTTGTATCGGCGCGCGCCTCTTTCGGTACGTCGGTAGCGTCTGATTTGCGACGAAGGAAGCGTCTTCGGCCGCGTAGGATTCGTCCTAGCGCGTTGTAGGCCGCCCGGGCGTTTTCCCGACGAATCAAGCGCCTCGAGCCCTTATAATCAGCGCTCTTCGCGGGCGGCGCCCGCGGTTTCGGGGAGAGGATCCATGCGGGTCTCGAGTTGGACCGGGGGCGCGCTCGCCGGCGTTGCGCTGGCGCTCGCCGCCACGGCGGTGGCGGCCTACGACGGTATCGTGGAGAAGAAGACGTTCACGCTTGCCTCCTATGCGACGGCCGGCGGCAAGACGATCAGGAACGTGCGCGTGGGCTACGAGACCTACGGCACGCTCAATGCCGCCGGCGACAACGCTATCTTCATTCCGCACTTCTACTCCGGCACGTCGCATGCGGCCGGCAAGTACGATCCGAAGGACGCCGCGCCCGGCTACTGGGACGCGATCATTGGCAGCGGCAAGCCGATCGACACCGACAGGTATTTCGTGGTGAGCGCCGATACGCTCGTCAACCTGAACACGAAGGATCCGCGCGTGGTCACGACCGGCCCCGCGAGCGTCGATCCGGCCACCGGGAAGCCGTACGGCATGACGTTTCCCGTCGTGTCGTACCGCGACTCGGTACGCGTGCACAAAGCGCTGGTCGACTCGCTCGGCGTGAAGAAGCTCAAGGCGGTCGCCGGCGCGTCGGGCGGCTCCCTGCAGGCGATGGAGTGGGGTGCGCTCTACCCAGATTTTGTCGAGCGCATCGTCCACGTGATCGGTCCGGGATTCGACATCCAGCCCTTCATCGCGGAGAGAGTGGCGATCTGGGTGGCGCCGATCAGGGTCGATCCGAAGTGGAACGGCGGCGACTACTACGGCCGCGAGGAGCCGCTCGAGGGCGTGGCGAAAGCGCTCGAGATCGTGACCATCGACACGCGCAGCTTCGCCTGGGCCGAGAAGACCTTCGGCTACAAATGGGCGGACCCGGCGAAGAATCCCGCGGACGCGGTGGACAATCTCTACGCGATCGAGGACGCGCTTGCCAAGGCCGGCGTCGCGCGGGCCAAGTCGGTGGACGCGAACTCGATGATCTACATGTCGAAGGCCAATCAGCTCTATCACCTGACCGACGAGGAAGTGAAGGGCATGAAGGCGAAGATCCTGTTCGTGCCGGCGTCGTCCGACCTGGTGTTTCCACCCGAGCTGGCGCGCCGCGCGGCCGAGCGCTATCGCGCGCAAGGAGGCACGGCGGAGGTCTTCGTCATCGAGGGTGACGGCGGCCACCTTGACGGGCTCCTCGCCATCGCCAAGGCTGGCGAGGCGATTCGGGGGTTCCTTGCCCGGTAGCGAATTCATTCGCACGGCGCGCGTGGCCCCTAGGTGCGGATTCATTCGGACGGGGCCTGGCCCGTAGGTGCGAATTCGTACGCGCGCCACGATTCGGCGCGATGTCGGGATAAATCCCGACCTAGGCCGCGAAGGACATCAGCGTGCGCGCGTAGGCCGGCGCGGTCGGCTCGTGCATGAAATAGACGTGGATGGGCCGCCACGAGGACGCCTCGAGACGTCGCGCCCACGCCCGGAGGTCGTCGTCTGAGTAGCTCTCCAGGCGCAGCCGCACGTAGCCCCACGGCGCGGTCTCGACCAGCGGCGGCGGGGCGTTGTCCTCGCGCTCGGAGAGGCATAGCGACGCGCCGGAGGCCTTGAGCGCGGCGTACACGTCCTCGGAAAACCAAGTCTCATTGCGGAATTCGAACGCGGCGCGATGATCGCCCGGTAACAGCCGAAGAAACGTTTCCAGCCGCGGCAGGTCTTTCTTCAAGTTGGGCGGCAGCTGGAACAGCACCGGTCCTCGCTTGTCGCCCAGCGCCGCGAGATTGCGGTAAAGGAAGGCGACGGAATCGGCGGCGCTATCGGCCTTGAGCCGGGCGATGTGCGTGATGCGGCGCGAGGCCTTGATCGCGAAGCGGAACGCTGTAGGCGTCGTGGCGACCCAGGCCTTGAGCATGTCCACGCCGGGCATGCGATAGAAGGTGTTGTTGATCTCGACCGTCGGAAGTCGGTCGGCGTAGTAGGAGAGCATCTCGTCCGGCTTGATCTTCTCGGGATAGAAGCTGCCCTTCCATTCCTTGAAGGCGTATCCGCTGGCGCCGGCGAGCAGTCGCGTCGTCACGTGTTGCCGTTCCTTTCTCTTGTCCAGGCCCTAGAATCAGCGCATGGCGAGAAGCGAGCTCCAAGAATACGCCGCCAAACGTGAGTTTGCGGCCACGCCGGAGCCGAAGCCGGCGGTCGGGGCGCCCACGACCGGCCCGCTGCTCTTCGTGGTCCAGCAGCACTCGGCCCGGCGCATGCACTACGACTTCCGTCTCGAATGCGACGGCGTGCTCAAATCGTGGGCGGTGCCCAAGGCGCCGGCGCTCGACCCCGAGGAGAAGCGGCTCGCCGTTCAGACCGAGGATCATCCGTACGACTACGCCTCGTTCGAGGGCGTGATCCCGCCCGGCCAGTACGGCGCCGGCGAAGTGATCGTCTGGGATTGCGGCGTGTACTCGCCCGACGAGGACCACGCGACCTGGTTCCACGATCGCCGGCGCGCCGAAAGCGTGGTGCGCGAGGGGCTGGCCAAAGGCAAGCTTTCGATCCTTCTGCGCGGCGAGAAGATCAAGGGTTCGTTCGCGCTGGTTCGCACCAAGGAAGCGAAGACCTGGCTTCTCATCAAGCACCGGGACCGCTTCGCCTCGAAGGCCGACGTCACCGAGCGCGATCGCTCGGTGCTCTCCGGCGCGACGGTCGAGGAGATGAAGGCAGTGCCGGCGCACCCGATGCCGGCCACGCGGCTCGTGCCCGCGGGCAAGGTCCAGCCGATGCCCGACAGGCTCGCGCCCATGCTGGCCGAGACGACGAACCATCCGCCGTTCAGGCGCTCCGGATGGATGTGGGAGCCGAAGCTCGACGGCTATCGCGCGCTCGCCTTCATCCGTGCCGACGGCGTGAAGCTCCGGTCGCGCCGCGGGCTCGATCTCACGGGTCCTTTTCCCGGCATCGTCGCGGAGCTCGCCAGGCAGGATGGCGGTGGGATGATCCTCGACGGCGAAATCGTCGCCTTCGACGCGAGCGGCCGGCCATCGTTCAACGCCTTGCAGAACCGGGTCCAGCTCAAGAGCGCCCGGGAAATCGCCGAAGCGGAGCAAAGCGTGCCGGTCGCGTATTTCTGCTTCGATCTGCTGCATTTCGGAGGCATCGATCTCATGCGCCTCCCCTACGCGGATCGGCGCCGCTATCTCTCGCAATGCCTGCTGCCTTCTTCGCTGGTGCAGCTCGTGTACGCATCGGAGGACGGCGAGGCGCTGCGCGAGGCGGCACCCGCCGCCGGCTTCGAAGGCGTGGTCGCCAAGCGCAAGGACAGCCGCTACGAGCCGGGCAAGCGCTCCGGCGCCTGGCTCAAGGTGAAGCCGACGACCACGGCCGATTTCGTGGTCGGTGGCTATACCAGGGGCAAGGGCTCCCGCGAGCCGCTGGGCGCGCTGCTAGTGGGCTACTGGGACAAGGAGAAGCTCCATTACGCCTCGCACGTTGGCTCGGGATTCGACGAGGCGTCGCTCGCGGATGCCAAGGCGCGACTCGAACCGTTGCGGCGCTCGACGCGTCCGTTCGTCGAACGACCCGAGCTCAACGCGCCGACGACATGGGTCGAGCCGAAGCTCGTGGCGGAAGTCGAGTTCCACAGCTGGACCGGCGACGGCGCGCTGCGCGCGCCGGTGTTCAAGCGGTTGCGCGACGACATCGATCCCAAATCGGTGCAGCGTCCCGACGTGGGCGACGTAGGTGCGGATTCATCCGCACACCTGGTCGGAATGAATTCCGACCTACGCGCCGCCCGCGCGCGCCGGGGCAATGCGGGTGCGGATTCATCCGCACCCGCAAGCCGCCGCGCGCACCCCGCTGGCCTCATCGCCGACGTGGTCGCGCAACTCGAAACGGCGAAAGCCTCCTCCGCCGTGATCGCCGTGGGCCCGCATCGGCTCAAGGTCACGCACCTCGATCGCGTCTACTGGCCCGCCGACCCGGCGCTGAACGAGCCGGCGCTGACCAAGCGTGATTTGCTCACGTATTTGGCGCTCGTCTCGCCCTACATCCTGGCGCACCTGGCCGATCGGCCTCTCACCATGATCCGCATGCCCGACGGCATCGGCGGCCCGCGGTTCTTCCAGAAGCACTGGGAGCAGGAGAAGCCCCCCTTCGCCGAGACCGTCAATGTCTGGTCGGACAGCAAGGACGAGAGCCACGAGTATCTTTTATGCAACAACCTGCCCACACTGCTCTGGCTCGCCCAGTCCGGGACGCTCGAGTTCCATATCTGGCACTCCCGGGCGAAGCTCTCCCGCGACGCGCGCTCGAAGAGCACCGACTACGATTCGTCGCTGGAGGCGCTCGAAGCCTCGGTCCTCAACTACCCCGACTGGGTGGTGTTCGACATCGACCCGTACATCTACTCGGGCAACGAGAAGCCCAGGGCCGAGCCAGAGCTCAACACGGTGGCCTTCGAGAAGGGCAAGGAGGTCGCGTTCTGGTTGAAGGACCTCTTGAACGGCATGGCGCTCGAGCCGGTCGTCAAGACCTCGGGCAAGACGGGCCTCCACGTGTTCGTCCCGATCCGCCGCACGATCGATTTCGACGCTGCCCGGCACGTCTCCGAGCTGGTCGGTCGGCATTTGCTGCACCTGCACCCGAAGGACATCACCCTGGAGTGGAGCGTGCCGAAGCGGACAGGCAAGATTTTCATGGATTACAATATGAACGTCCGCGGCAAGACGCTGAACGTCGCCTATTCGCCCCGCGGCGCTTTGGGCGCACCGGTGTCGATGCCGCTCACGTGGGAAGAGCTCGCGGGCGCGCACCCGCTGGACTTCAGGATCATGAACGTCCCGCAGCGCCTGGCTGAAAGCGGCGATCGCTGGCGCGACGTCTTGACGCGCAAGCAGAGCCTCGAGCGCGCCCTGGAACGCACCAGGGCGGAACCGAATCGGAGGTAGGCAATGGCCGCACGATCGATTGCGTCGTTGACGGTGTCCTTCGGGCTGGTGTCGATCCCGGTGAAGCTCTATTCGGCCACCGAAGCGAGTCGCGCGATCTCGTTCAATCTGCTGCACAAGGCCTGCGGGTCGCGGCTGAGGCAGCAGTACTTTTGCATCAAGGAAGACGTTCCCGTGTCGCGCGACGACATGGTGAAGGGCTACGAGTTCACGAAGGACCAGTACGTGATCTTCTCGCCCGAAGAGCTCAAAGCCATGGAGGAGGCCGGCACGCACATGGCGGAGATCACCGAGTTTGTGCCCATCGACGCGATCGATCCGGTGTACTTCGACAAGGCCTACTACCTCGCGCCCGACAAGGGCGGCGCGAAGCCTTTCGCGCTGCTCGGCGAGGCCTTGCGCGAATCGGGCCGCTGCGCGATCGGGCGTTGGGCCGCGCGCGGCAAGCAGTACATCGTGATGATCCGACCGATCGAGGACGGGCTGGTGATGCAGCAGCTGCTCTACGCGCGGGAGGTGCGCTCGATCAAGGACCTCGAGATTCCCCACACCGAAGTCAAGCCGCAGGAGCTCAAGCTCGCCAAGCAGCTGATCGAGCAGCAGGCCTCGGACGCGTTCGACCCCGACGCCTACAAGGACGAGGTCACCGAGCGCATCGAAGCGGCGATCCAGAAGAAGGTCGAGGGCCAGCAAATCACGCTGGCCGAGGAGCCCAAGGCCGGCGCGCAGGTGATCGACCTCATGGACGCGCTGCGGGCGAGCCTGGAGAAGCGCGCGACTGCGCCATCCAAGGCGAAGGCTGAATCGACCCGCAAGCCGCCGAAGCGTGCCGAGCCCGTGCCCGAGCCGGCAGCAGCCCCTGCGCGCAAGACCGCGCGCAAAAAAGCCTAAGCTTCGATTCGAAGCGCCAGCTTCATGCATCGCTACGGCGTCCGCGACGTCGAGAAGCTGCTTCGCCTGCCGCGCAGCACCCTCAGGGCCCTGGTCTCCGCGGGTTTCGTGACGCCCGGCCGCGGGCCGCGCCGCGAGTGGCGCTTCTCGTTTCAGGATCTGATCGTCCTGCGCACCGCGCAGGCGCTCGCCGACGCCAACGTCCCGGCCCGGCGCATCACGCGTTCGGTGAGGGAACTGCGGCGCCATCTTCCCGAATCGATGCCGCTCTCGGGGCTATCCATCTCGGCGGAGGCGGACCAGGTGGTCGTGCGTGAAGGCGCCACCCGCTGGCGAGCCGATTCCGGGCAGTACGTCCTGGAGTTCGAAGGCGATCCGGCCAGCGGCTCGCTGTCGGTGATCGAACGTTCTCCCGAGCCCCCGGCCGAGAAGCGGGTTCCCGCCACGGGGGTTCCCGCCATGGCGCGTCCGCTGCACGATGCTCAAGCCTGGTTCGACCGCGGTGTCGCGCTCGAAAAGAGCGATAGCGACGTCGCGATCGCCGCCTACGCACGCGCCATCGCAACCGATCCCGCTCTCCTCGACGCCCGCATCAACCTCGGCCGACTGCTGCACGAGAACGGCCGTCTCGCGCAAGCCGAAGAGGTGTACCGAAACGCGCTCGTCGCTTGCGGGAGCGACGCCGTACTGCTCTACAACCTTGGCGTGCTGCTCGAGGACCGGAAGCGTCCCGGCGAGGCGCTCAAGGCCTATCAGGCAGCCCTCGCGCTCGACGCCCGCTTTGCCGATTGCCATTACAACGTCGGACTGCTGTGCGAGTCGCTCGGTCGGCGCCGGGAAGCGATCCAGCACATGGCGCGCTATCGCGCGCTGAGCGGCAACGCCGCGCGGTGAACTAGCCGCCGGCGGAGATCGTTCGCTCGATCCACTCCGCCGTCGCCTGCGCGATCTCGGGCAGCAGGGACGTCTTTGCCGCGTTTCGCGCCGGCGCGCGAAACGAATGATCGGCGCCGCCGAAGAGCGACAGCGTCGCCCGCTCGCCCAGCCGGGCGACGATGGGCTCGAGCAGCGCCATGTCCGCCAGGGCGTCGCGCGTTCCCTGCAGGAACAGCATCGGGATTCGCACCGAGAACAGGTGCTCCGCGCGCTCGCTCGAGGGCCTTCCGGCCGGATGCAGCGGAAAGCCCAGGAAAACGAGTCCGCGCACGCCTTCCAGCGGCTTCGCGGCCTGCGCCTGCGAAGTCATGCGCCCGCCGAACGACTTGCCGCCGGCGAAGAGCGGAAGCTCCGGCAGTCGCCGGGAGGCTTCCGCCACGGCCGCGCGCGCCGCTGCCATCGCGACCTGCGGCGGATCCGGTCGCTTCGAGCCCTGCTCCATGTACGGAAACTGGTAGCGCAGGGTTGCGATCCGCCGCTTCACGAGCTCGTGCCCGATCGCCGCCATGAACGGATGCGTCATTCCCGCGCCGGCGCCATGCGCAAGCACGAGCGTCGCGTGCGCCCCGGCGGGCGCCTGTAGCAAGGCGGAGATGGGCCCGCCTTCGACCGCGATCGAGATCTGCTCGGCGGTCTCGGTCACGAATTCGCAAGCCCCCCGTTGACCATCCAATGCGTGCCGAAGCGGTCGACGAGCATCCCGAAGGCTTCGGCCCAGAAAGTCTTGCCGAACGGCATGGTGACCTTGCCGCCGTCGCCGAGCGCGTCGAAAACGCGCTTCGCCTCCGCGACCGTGGGATAGATGAGCGAGAGCGAGAAGCCCCTCATTCCCTCGTACGGCCGGTCAGTCGGCCAGTCCGAGGCCATCAGCGTGCGGCCGTCGAGCGAGAGCCGCGCGTGCATGATGCGCTTGCCGTCGGCGGGCGGCGTCTGGCTAGCCGCCGGCGATTCGGCGTTGGTCATGAGCATGAGCTTTCCGCCCAGCGTGCGCTCGTAGAAGCGCATCGCCTCGGCGCAGGTTCCGTCGAAGAAAAGATAGGTATCGAGTTGCAGCATGGTCGTTCCTCGTGAAGGTTTATCCGATCGATTCGCGACTCCCGCGGTGAAGCGAGGGCCCTGTCCATAGACGAGCGGGAAGCTGCCGATTCGACAGTCGGCCGGTTCTTTTTTGGTTACAATCCTTCGCCCCGGTTCCGTGAGTCTACTCCGCATGAAATGCACGCTTGCCGGGTCCCGCTACTTCGGGGCCAAGGTCTTCGAGCTTCTGCGTGCCGATGGCACCGACATCGGCGCCGTGGTGGCGCCTGCCGAGGACGACCGGCTGGCCGTGGCGGCGAAGGCGGCCGGGGTGCCGGTCCACGTGCTGGCCGACCCGAAGATCGTGCCCGGCGAGGCGATCCCCCCCGGGACCGATCTGATCGTCGCCGCGCATACCCACGCCCGCGTGAGCCGCGAGGCGCTGGCGCGCTCGCGCCTGGGCGGCATCGGCTACCACCCGTCGTTGCTGCCGCGGCATCGCGGGATCGCCGCCGTCGAATGGACCATCCTTGAAAAGGATCCCATCGCCGGCGGAACCGTCTATCACCTCGCCGATACCATGGATGCCGGCGCCATAGCCGCGCAGGACTGGTGCTTCGTGCTCCCCGGCGAGACGGCCCGCGAGCTGTGGGAACGAGCGCTTGCGCCCATGGGCTTCGAGCTCTTGCGGCGCGTGGTCCGGCACGCGCGCGAGCGCGGCGAATTGCCCGCGAAGCTTCAGGACGAGCGCTTCGCGACCAAGGCGCCGATGATCAAGAAATGAGGGTCGACAGCGCACTGTAGCGGGATCGACTCGCTCGCCGTGCCCCGGCGGGAGCGCTCCGCCCGTCTGGAGCGCATTCTGACCGGCGGTGGCCCGTTTCGTCGCTTCGCCGGCCGCCGTCGTCGCGGCGCCGTACCATCGGTCGCCTACATTCTGGAGGAAACCGTGATGGCGGCCCGCCTTCCTCACGTCATCGCATGTCTAGCCTGCGTTTCTCTTCGCTGCGCTCTGTCTCGTGTCGCGCGCAGCCGCCGAGGCGCCGTCGTTCCGGGGAAATCCGGCGCATAACGGCGTCTACGCGACCGCCGAAGCGCCTTCGCTCGCGCGCGTCGTCTGGAAATTCAAGACCGAGGGCAAGGTGCTGTCTTCTCCCGCGGTCGTCGCCGGCGTCGTCTACGCCGGCAGCGCGGACCGCAGCGTCTACGCGCTGGACGCGGCGGACGGCAGCCTGAAATGGCGCTACGAGACGAAGGGTGCCGTGAATTTTTTCGCCCGCGCTGTCCGGAGGCACGGTGTTCGTCTTGAGCGCCGGCGGATACCTCTACGCGCTTCGTGCCGCCGACGGCACTCTGCAATGGAGGTTCGCCACCGGAGGCGAGCGGCGCTTCACCGCGCCGGGCATCCGCGGCGCCGTGCCGCGCACCGAAACGATGCCGGGTCCCTTCGACGTGTTCCTGTCCTCGCCGGTGGTCGTCGACGGCAGCGTGTACTTCGGCAGCGGCGACCATCGCGTCTACGCGCTCGACGCCGCATCGGGCGAGCTTCGCTGGAGCTTCGCGACCGGCAACGTCGTGCATACTTCGCCCGCCGTGGCGGACGGCGTTGTCTACATCGGCACCCGGGACCGCAATCTGTACGCGCTCGATGCGGCGACCGGCGCACTGCGGTGGAAGTTCGAGACCGGCGACGACACGGACATCTGCAACCAGGTCGGCATCGCCGGCTCGGCGGCGATCGCTTCAGGAACGATCTTCGTCGGTTGCCGCGACGGGCATTTCTATGCGCTCGACGCGCGCACCGGGGCGAAGAAATGGGCGCACGACAACCACAAGGGCTGGGTGATCGCCTCGCCCGCGGTCGACCGCGGCATGGTGTATTTCGCCACGTCCGACGGCGAGCGGTTCAAAGCGCTCGATGCGGCGATCGGGGTGGCCGTCTACGACTTCGGCAACAAGGCGGTCTCGTTCTCCTCGCCGGCGATGGCGCGCGACACGATCTTCTACGGCACCTCCGATGGCTGGCTGCATGCGATCGATGCGGCCACCGGGCGCACGAAGGCGGAATTCCAGACCGACGGTTCGAAGGCGAACGCCGTCCGCTACATCGACGCCGGGGGCAGGATCGACTATGCCGCGCTCCATTCCGACAACACGCTCGACGGCGTAATCGTCGCCCTCGATCGCATGTACTCGTTGGGATCGGTGCTGTCCTCGCCGGTGGTCGTCGACAATGTGGTGTATTTCGGCAACACCGACGGCAACGTGTACGCGCTGCGCTAGCGCGGGCGTACTCCGCCGCCGGCCGGCGCTGGTAGCATTCGGCCGTGGCCTACGCCGTCGACCCGGACATCACCGTCGCGCACACCCTCGACGCGGCGTTCTACCGCGACGAGGAGGCCTTTGCGGACGCCCGCGAGCGTATCTTCGCGCGGACGTGGCAGTGGATCGGCGATCTCGCCGACGTCGCCGCGCCACGTTCGCTTTCGCCGCGCGCGCTCCTGCCCGGCTTGCTGGACGAGCCGCTGCTGCTCTCGCGCGACGCGGCGGGGACCTTGCGTTGCCTGTCCAACGTCTGCACGCACCGAGGCAACGTGCTCGTGCGCGAGGCTCGCAGCGGGGCGAGCGACATCCGCTGCGGCTATCACTCGCGGCGCTTCGATCTCGCGGGCCGCATGACCTTCATGCCGGAGTTCGGCGAGGTGAAGCACTTTCCATCGCCGGCGGATGACCTTCCCGTCGTTGCGTTCGCCGCCTGGGCGAATCACGGTTTCGCCGCGATCGATGCGGCCGCGCCGCTCGATGCCTTCATCGGCGACATCGCTGCGCGCGTCGCGGCGCTCCGGCTTCCGCAATTCCGAAGCGATCCCGCCTCGAGCCGCGACTACGTCGTGCGCGCGCACTGGGCGCTGTACGTCGAGAACTACCTCGAAGGCTTCCACATCCCGTTCGTCCATCCGGCCTTGAGCCGCGCGGTGGATTACGCGAGCTACACCGATGAGCTGTTCCGCTATTCGAGTCTGCAGATCGCGTTGGCGAAGGAAGGAGACACTGCGTTCGACGTGGCGAGCATCACCGGCGCGGGACGAGGCCGAGTGGCCGCGATCTACGCCTGGATCTTCCCCAACCTCATGCTCAACTTCTACCCGTGGGGGCTATCGCTCAACCATGTCGTCCCGGAAGCGATGGACCGCACCCGCGTCGAATTCCGCAGCTATGTCCGGGACGAGAGCAAGCGGGACCGCGGCGCCGAAGGGGCGCTGCACGAGGTCGAGCTCGAGGACGAGGCGGTGGTCGAAGCCGTGCAGCGTGGCGTGCGCTCGCGCTTCTATCGTGGCGGACGCTATTCGCCGCCGCGCGAGCGCGGCACGCACCACTTCCACCGGCTGCTCTGCGAATTCCTGCGCGAGCCGCCCCGGCCATGAGCGCGCCCGAGGCTCTTCCCAGGCGCCTGCGCGAGCGCTCGCGCGTGAGAGAGCTTTCGGCCGGCGAGCGATTGTTCCGCCAGGGCGACACGCGCCCCCGACGCGCCGACCGCGACATCCGCTCGGCGCGATCCAGCGCAGGCCGTCCATGCACGCCGCCGAGATCGACGGTCTCCACGGCCGGAGCGCGAACACGTCACGGCGTCCGATGGGGTGCTCCTGACGTTGACGTCGAGCAGCCCGAAGGAGGTTCAGCACCTCCGCGCGTTGGGCTTGGCCGGCATCATCGTGAGCGGCGCGCACCCATCAGGCGCATCATCTCGGCATCGCCCGAGGCGAGCCGATGCACGGGCATTGAGCGGTCGGACGGGGCGTAGGGCCGGATTCACTCCGCCGATCACGTGCGAATGCATTCGCACCTACGCGCAGGCGGGATCTATTCGGCCGCGCTTCCCGGCGGACGCGCGAATCGGTTCGAGCGCTCCCGAGCCACGTCGTAGTATTTCCATTCGTGCACCTGGAACGGGTTCTGCTTGTAGCCTTCGAGCCAGGGCTGCACGAGCACGTTGCTGTAGGTGTTCATCACCAGGATCCAGGGCGTGTAGCTCTGCACCAGCTCGGTCATCCTGCGATAGAGCGCGGTGCGCTCGGGTCCCTCGGAAAGGAGCTGCGAGGCCTCGAAAGCCTGGTCGAACGCGGGCAGCCGGAACCGCGCGTCGTTCTGGGTGCCGATGGTCTTGCTGTAGAGCGGCGTGGCGAATCCGTCCGGTTCAGGCACCGAGGCGATCCATGACAGCCCCCACATCTGCAGCTGCCCCGCTTCGGACATCTTGTTGAGCTCGGGCCACTTCTGGGTGAAGAAGCTCATCCGGATGCCTATCGCATCCATGTCCTTCTTCCACAGCTCGTTCGCCGTGCGGTCGACGGCCTCGGGCGTGGAGGCCTTGACGATCGCGAGCGGCTTGCCGTCGGGAAGCTCCCGATATCCGTCGCCGTCGCGGTCCTTGTAGCCGAAGCGGTCGAGCAGCGCCCGCGCCGCCGCGGGATCGTAGTTGCTCTTCGCCACGAGCGTCGGGTCGTGGCCCGGAATGCCCGGCGGCACGAGCTGCGAGGCGAGCACGCCCTGGCCCTGGCGCACCAGATCGATCTCCGCCTGACGGTCGTAGCCCAGCGCGATCGCGCGCCGCAGCGCGATCTTATCCGGCGTGTACCCACCGACCACCGGATCGTCCAAGTTGAAGAACCAGAAGGACAGGGCAGGATCGATCTTGCGGTGGAGCGTCACGCCCCGGTTCGCGTACTCGGGCCGCAGCTTGCCGCCGGAGAGCACGGTGTTCGAGATGGACCGCGGCAGCTCGATGTAGTCGAGTTGGCCGCTGTTGAAGGCCAGCAGCTGCGGCAGCGCTTCCTCGATGATCGAGATCTCCACGCGGCCGACGATCGGCAGCTTCCTGCCCGCGTTCGCCCTGGCGATCGCCGCGTCGCCAGGCTCACCGCCTTCGCCCGGCGCCGGATAGGTCTCGTCGCGATAGCCGCGGTTGGCTTCGAGCACGATCTTCTGGCCGCGGGTCCACGATTTGAGCCCGTACGGACCCGTGCCAACGGGATGGTCCATGACCCGGTTCGAATCGTCCTTGTACGCCTCGACGACTTCGCGCGCCACGGCGGCCAGCCCGTCGTAGGAAAGCCACTGCGCGAAGGCGTAGTACGGATCCTTGAATCGGATCCGCAGCGTATAGCGGTCTAGCGTCTGCAGGCCGTCGATCCTGCGGTCGTAGTCGAACCGGTTGTCCCTGCGCGCGCGCTCGAGCGCCTCGTCGAGGCCGACCAACCGCTGATCGAAGAGATACAGCCAGTACGAGCGCACTTTGGGGTCGAAGATGCGCTTGATGCTGTAGACGTAGTCCTCGGCGGTGAGCTCGCGGCGCTTTCCCTTGAATGCCGGATCGTCGGCGAAATAGATGCCCGGTCTAACCTTGACGGTGAAGGTGCGGCCCCCGTCGGTGATCTGGGGCAGGCTGGCGGCGGTGTTCGGCACGAGGCGCACCGGACGGGCGAAGTAGTCGTAGCCGTAGAGCGGATCGAAGATGGAGTGGCAGACGTAGAACGAGTACGAGTCGTAGACGGCCTGCGGGTCGAAGCCGTTCTCTGCGACGCTGAAGGCGACGCGAAGCGTCTTCGTCATGTCGGCAGCGAGCGGCACGACCGGCGCGAGCGCCGTCGCCAGCGCGATCGCGAAACGCCAAGCACCGCTGCGCAGCCTATGGTTCATCGGCCGAGAAAGGCCTGTAGCCGAAGGACGCCTTCGGCCAGCCGATCCTGCTGCGCGGCGAAGCACCAGCGCACGAAGCCGTGGCCCTCGGGGCCGAAGGCGCTGCCCGGGGCGAGGCCGAGCTTCGCCTCGCGCACCAGCCGCTTGCAGAACGCGAGGCTGTCCTCCACGCCGTCGACGCGGAAGAAGGCATACATCGCGCCCGCCGGCGGCGCGGCGTGCACGCCGCCGATGCGCCCGAGCGCTGCGAGCACAAAGTCGCGGGCGGCGCGGAAGCGCTCCACCGTGTGCCGGACGGTCGCCTCGCCCTCGCCGATCGCTACTACGCCCGCGCGCTGCACGAACACCGGCGAGCACGACGTGTTGTACTCGATCAACTTGCCCAGATCGGACATGAGCCCGTCCGGCGCGACGATCCAGCCGAGCCGCCAGCCCGTCATCAGCCACGCCTTGGAGAAGCTGTTGGTGCTGACCAGTCGGTCGCCCGGTTCGGCCGCCTCGAGGAACGACGGGGCGGCGCTTGCCCGGCGCTCGGCGTAGTAGAGCCGCTCGTAGACGTCGTCGGCGACGATCCAGATCCCGTGCCGCCTGCAATGGGCGAGGATCGCGTCGCGCGCCTGCCGATCGAGCGTCCACCCGGTCGGATTGTTCGGCGAATTGATCATCACCGCGCGCGTGCCGGGAACGAGCGCCGCGATGAGCCGATCCAGATCGAGCCGCCAGCCGTCGTCTCCGAACTCGAGCGGCAGCCGGACGACCTCGGCGCCGAGGATCTTCGGGATCTCGGTCAAATTCGGCCAGAGGGGCGTGACGCAGACCACGCGATCGCCGGGATCGATCAGCGCCTCGACGCAGAGCATCAGCGCCGACATGCCCGATGCGGTCACCGCCACATTGTCCGGCGCGATCGGGCGCCGCAGCCGGGACACATACGCCGCGATCGCGGCGCGCAGCTCCGGGATGCCGAAGTTCTGGCTGTAGAACGTCTCGCCGGCGGCGAGCGAGGCGACCGCCGCGTCGCGGATGTACGTCGGCGTCACTTCGTCGGGCTCGCCGAACCAGAAGGGCAGGACGTCGGCGTCGCCCAGGGCGGCGTTCGCGACTTCCCGGATCTGCGATGCGAACAGCCCGCGGACCGCGCCGCGCGCGTGCAGGGCCTGCAGGACGACGGACCGGTCGTTCATCGGCGATAGAATAACAAACGGCCGGAGGAGGGCAGCGATGAAGGTCTATGGCATCGTCAACTGCAGCACCGTCAAGGCGGCGCGCGCCTGGCTCGACGCGCACAAGCTCGCCTACGACTTCGTGGATTTCAGGAAGACTCCGCCCACGCCGGAGCTCCTCGCGCGCTGGTGCAAGGCGTTCGGTTGGGAAAAAGTGCTGAACCGCCGCGGCGCCACCTGGCGGCTGCTACCGCCCGCGGTACAGGCGAGGGTCAAGGACGAGCCGACTGCGATCGCGCTGATGGTCGAGAAGCCCACGGTCATCAAGCGTCCCGTGGTCGAGGACGGCACGCCCCGGCTCATCGGCTTCGACGAGGGCGACTACGCGAGGACACTGTAGGTCAACGCCGACCGGGGAAGACTCGGCCGGCGGGATGCCTTTCGAAAGCGCGTCGCGAGGCGCGCCACGGCCGGCCGAACGGTCCTCCCCGCTCGGCATCCGTGCGTCAGGCCACGGCGAACACGGCGAGCGCGAGAACGAGACTGACGCCGATTCCGACGGCGAGCCCTTTCGCGGCCAGCAGCGTCAAGTCGCGCCAGACCCGGCGGTCGAGCGCGGCGGCGTGCGTACGATGCGCCATGGCGATTCCTCTTTCCATACAAGCCGAACTAGACGCTGGCACCGTGGCACGCCGCGGTAGGCAAAGAGGGCGGAGCGGCGAAGAATGATGGCGAAATTCTGGCGCGACGATCCGGCGCCAAAGCGCGAGCTCGGTAGCGCCGCTCGCGCAGGCCCCGCCTGCGCTATAGTCTGGCCGCTGTCCTGCCCGCCGCCCCGATTGCCCGCATGAGCCGCCGCATCGCCATCGTCGAAGACGAGCCCGCGATCCGGGAGAACTACGCCGACGTCCTGCGCAGGCACGGCTACGAGGTCGCTGCCTACACCCGCCGGACGGATGCGCTGGCGGCTTTCCGCACGCGGCTGCCGGACCTGGCGATCGTCGACATCGGACTGGGCGACGACATCGACGGCGGCTTCGCGCTCTGCCGCGATCTGCGCGCGCTCTCCGCGAGCGTGCCGATCATCTTCCTCTCGGCCCGCGATTCCGATTTCGACATCGTCGCCGGCCTGCGTCTCGGCGCCGACGACTATCTCACCAAGGATGTGAGCCTGCCGCAGCTTCTGGCCCGCATCGCGGCGCTCTTCCGGCGGAGCGAGCTCTCCGCTTCGCCGCCCGCCGCGGAGGAGATCCTGGAGCGCGGGCGGCTCGCGCTCGACCTGAAGCGGCTCACCGCGCACTGGGCGGGCATGCGCGTGGACCTCACGCTGACCGAGTTCTGGATGGTGCACGCGCTGGCGCGCTTTCCCGGTCACGTCAAGGACCGCGACGCGCTGATGCGCGAGGCCGAGATCGTCGTCGACGACAGCACGATCACCTCGCACGTCAAGCGCATCCGCAAGAAGTTTCTCGCCCTCGACACCGGCTTCGACTGCATCGAGACGGTCTACGGCATGGGCTACCGGTGGAACCTCGCCGGATGAGCAGCCATCCGGAAGCGCTGCCCGCGCTCGAGCCCGTGCGCAAGACGCCGTTCAATTCCGCGGACGCGCCGAAGCCGAGCGGACTCGACGGTCCGGCGCCGGAGCCGCGCAAGCGCCGACTGAGGGTCGCGCTCGGCATCAGGGCGCAGCTCCTCCTCGTCCTCACCGTCTTCCTCGCGGTTCCCTGGCTGGGGTTCGAGTACGTCAAGGAGCTCGAGCGTTTCCTGCGCGACGCGCAGGAGCGCACGCTCGCCGGCACCGCGCAGGCGGTCGCGACCGCGCTGCACGACCGCGTGCCGCTGTTCGAGGCCGGCGCCGCCCCGATGGGCACATTGACCGCCGAGCGCGGAACCGACGATGCCGCGCGCGCCGACGCGAACGTCGATGCGATCGACTCGCCGGAGATCGCGCAGATCCTGCGCGGACTCTCGCGCACCACCGCGCGCATCTGGGTGGTCGATCGCGAGCGGCACGTGCTCGCGCGCGCGGGAAGCCTAAAGCATCCCTGGGCGGTGCGGGAGCCTGCCGCCGACGGTTCTTACCTCTCGCGCCTCGGCGCCTGGGTGGAGCGCGACGTGCTGCAGCCCCTGTACGCACGCATCCTGCAGCAGCCGACCGAGGACTTCAAGGACGAGCCCGCGAGTGGCGCGGTCGCGAGCGGCAAGGACATCGAAGGCGCGCTCGCCGGCATTCTCACGATCGACCGGCGCCCGACCACGGACGGCAAGGCAGTGATCGTCTCGGCCGCGCACCCGATCTGGGTCGGCGACGAGGTGAAAGGCGCGGTGATTGTCGAGGAGACGACCAACGCGGTGCTCGCCGAGCGCAATCGCGCGTTCGCGCGGCTCTTCAACATCGTGCTGGCGGCGCTGCTGATAGGCTCGGTCGCGCTCACGCTCTATGCGTCGTGGCTTTCCACCCGCATCCGGCGCCTGCGCGACGTCGCCGAAGCGGCGATCGACGCCCGTGGCCGCGTGCGCGGCAAGCTGCCTGGATCGACGGCGCGCGACGAGATCGGCGACCTCTCGCGCAGCTTCGGCGCCGCGCTCTCGCGCCTTACCCAGTACGCGAACTACCAGGAGACGATGGCGGGACGGCTGTCCCACGAGCTGCGCACGCCGCTCGCGGTCGTGCGCTCTTCGGTGGACAATCTGGCGCTGCATCCGCTGTCGGCGGAGCTGCGCGTGTACATCGCCCGCGCCCAGGACGGATTGGCGAGGCTCGCCAACATCATCACCCGCATGACCGAGGCTACGCGCCTGGAGGAGACGCTCGCCGAGGCCGAGCGCGAGCGCTTCGACATCGCCAAGGTCGTCGTTGGCTGCGTCGACGGCTACCGGGCCGCCTACCCCGGACGGGTCTTCGAGCTCCGCGTGCCCTCCGGCGAGGCGCCGTTCTTCGGGGCGCCGGAGCTGATCGCGCAGATGCTCGACAAGCTGTGCGAGAACGCGGTGGAGTTCGCCATCGAGGGCACGCCCATCGTGGTGGCGCTCCAGCAGGACGAGACCCGCTACCGTATCGCCGTGACCAATCGCGGCCGGGCGTTGCCGGAGACCATGCAGGGGCGGCTGTTCGATTCGATGGTCTCGGTGCGGGAGCCCCGCGGCGGCGGCGGTCCGCATCTCGGCCTGGGGCTCTATATCGTGCGCCTCATCGCCGAGTTTCACGGCGGACGCGCGGTCGCCGCCAACCGCGACGACGGCGAAGGCGTCACCGTCAGCGCGACACTGCCGCGCGTGCGGGCTCTGCGCTGAGGGCGGACCGTGACCGCGCCTCGCTTCCTTCCGCTCTACGCCTGTTTCGCCGCCGCCTACGTGCTGTCCTACACGTATCGGACGGTGAATGCGGTGATCTCTCCCGACCTCACCGCGTCGCTCGGCATCTCGGCCTCCTCGCTGGGGCTGCTCACCAGCGCTTACTTCGTCGCCTTCGCGTCGATGCAGATCCCGTGCGGGATCCTGCTCGATCGCTACGGGCCGCGGCGCGTCGAGCCGGTGCTTCTGGTCGCGGCGGCGTCGGGCGCCGTGGCGTTCGCCGCATCCGATACGCTCGGCGAGCTCACCGCCGCCCGCGCCCTCATCGGTGCCGGCGTCGCCGTGTGTCTCATGGCACCGGTCAAGGCGATCGCCACATGGTATCCGCGCGAGCGCCAGCCGTCGCTCGGCGGATGGATGATGTTCGCCGGCGGCGTCGGCGCGCTCATCTCGACCACGCCGCTGGCCTCCGCGCTCGACGTGATGTCGTGGCGGGCGATCTTCGTCGTGCTCGCGATCGCCACGCTCGGGGCGGCGATCGCCATCGCGCTCGTCGTGCCGGACACGCCGCGGGAGCTGCGCGCGGCGGCGGCGCAGGGTGCATGGCGGGGCATGAGGCATGTGTACGGGCACGCGCGGCTGTGGTGGATCGCGCCGCTCACCGCCCTGGGCAACGGCTCGCTGATGGCGATCCAGGGACTTTGGTCGGTGCCGTGGATGATGGAGGTCGACGGCTTCACGCGCGCGCAAGCCGCCGATCATCTGCTGGCGATGGGCCTCACGACCCTCGGCGGATATGCCTTCGTGGCGCTCGCCTCCACGCGGCTGGCACGAATCGGCATCGGCCCGCGGCATCTCGTCATCGGCGGCTACGGCCTGCAGGTGGCGATGCTCGCGCTCATCGTCACCTCGGCGCTGCGGTTCACCTATCTGCTGTGGGCGCTCTATGGACTCAGCGCCGCGATCAACATCCTGGGTTATTTGCTCCTCACCGAAGGCTTCCCGCGCGAGCTCGCGGGGCGCGCCACCACCGCGCTCAACCTGGTCATGTTCACCACCACCTTCGCCGTCCAGTGGGGGATCGGGGCGATGGCCGACGCGGCGCGCGCGGCGTTCCGGCTCGATCTGGGAAGCGGCTTGCGTGCGGCGTTCGCCCTGATCGTGGTCGCGGAAGTGATCGCCTATGGCTGGTTCGCGCTGGGTTGGCGCCGGCACACCGTGGTCGAGACGCTCGCGAGCGCTCCCGGATGATGCTCTCGTCGCGGTTGCGGGAGCTCCTCGCCGAGGCGGCGAAGCGCGCCGCCTCCGGAAGAATCGACGAGGCGCTCGAAGCCTATGCCGCTGTGCTCGCCGAAGCGCCGGAATTGCCCGAGGTCCATTACAACGTCGCGGCGCTCAAGCTCAGACGCGGCGATCTGGCCGGCACGCAGGCGAGCCTCGAGGAGGCGCTGCGCCTCCGGCCCGAATGGCCGCAGGCGCAGCTCGATTTCGGCAGGATCGCTTTTCGCCAAGGCAAGTTCGCGGAGGCGGAGCGCGCCTTCGCGCGCGCGGAGGCGCTCGCGCCGGATTCGGCGCAGGCGCTGCTCTTCCGGGCCAACGCGCTCGATCGCCTGCACCGCTGGCCCGAGGCGCTGCCGCTGCTGCGGCGTGCGCGCGAGCTTCGACCCGACGACGAGGAGATCTGGCTCGCGCTGCGCGGTCACCTGCTGCTGTTCCACCGGCAGGAGGAAGCCTTCCAGGATTTCCGCGCCTTCGAGCCACGGGCGAAGCTCTCCGCGCGCATTGTCGCGGCCGGGCTTCTCTCCGCGCGCATCGCCCCGGGCGCGGACTACGAGAACAAGTATTTGCCGCTCGCGCTCGAATGGCCTTACGCACCCGGTGAGGCTTCGTTCGCCGGCGTCGCGGTGGCCAATGCCCAGTACTTCGACGTCTCGCGCGCAGCGCTGAAGCGCCTCTACGACGCCTACGACCGCTTGCGCCAGGGCGAGCGCGCGGGACTCGCCGATTTTGCGTCGCCGCCGTCGGCGCACCGGCCGCTGCGCGTCGGCTATCTCTCGGCGGATTTCCGGGAGCACGTCATGGGACGGCTCATGCTCGACGTGATCGTGCGCCACGACCCGGCGCGCGTGGCGGTGCACGCCTACTCGCTGGCGCCGCGCGAGCTTGAGGACGCCGTGACCGAGCGCTTTCGGAGCGCGTGCGCAAGCTTCCGCTGGCTCGACGATCTCGATCATCGCGACGCCGCGCGCGCGATCGCCGACGACGGGCTCGACATCCTGGTCGACCTGATGGCGCACTCGGGGTCGTCGCGGCCCGGAATCCTCCTCTACAAGCCGGCGCCGGTGATCGTGACTCATCTCGGCACCCACGGCGCGATCGGTCTGAGGCAGGTCGACTTCAAGCTGGGCGATGCGGAAGTCGATCTGCCCGACGCAGCGCAGTATCAAATCGAGACGCCGCTCGCTCTCGACGGCTGCGTCCTCCCGGTCCGGCGCGTGCGTCCCGCCGCCGCGCCGCCGTCGACGCGCGAGGCGCTGGGGATCGCTCCGGAGGCGGTCGTCTTCGGCACGTTCGTGAGCCTCTCCAAGCTCTCGCCGCGTTGCCTGGGCCTGTGGCGTGCGATCCTCGAGCGCGTTCCGGGCAGCGTGCTCGCGTTCTCGCCGCGCGGGGACGAGGCACGCGTCGTGTTCGTGCGACGGCTCGAAAGCTTCGGCATCGATCACGCGCGCATCGTGTTCGTTCCCTGGACGATGGACGAGGCGGTCGATCGCGCGCGCTACGCGCTCATCGACGTCGTGCTCGACACGCTGCCGTACAGCGGCGGCGACACGACGGCGGCGGCGCTCGACATGGCGGTGCCGGTGGTCACCCGCGTAGGCGAGCGTGCCGCCGAGCGGATGACCTGGAGCCTGCTCGCGCATCTCGGCGTGACCGACACCGCGGCGAGGAGCGACGAGGACTACGTCGCGATCGCCTGCCGCCTCGCGCAGGATCGCGCCTGGCGCGCGAGCGTCGCGGCGGCGATCGCCGCAAAGCTGCCCGCTTCAGGATTGGCCGATCTCGACCGCTACGCGCGCTCGCTCGAGGCGGCATACGAGCGCGCGGTCGCGCTCAGGCCAGGCTAAGGCGCATGCGCCTGCACATCCTCGGCATCTGCGGGACGTTCATGGGCGGGCTGGCCGCGCTCGCGCGCTCGGCCGGGCACGCGGTGACCGGTTGCGACGCCAACGTCTATCCCCCGATGAGCACCCAGCTCGGTTCGCTGGGGATCGCGCTCACCGAAGGCTACGACGCGGCGCAGCTCGAGGGTGTGGCGAGAGACGCGGACGTGTTCGTGGTCGGCAACGCGATTTCGCGCGGCAACGCGCTGCTCGAGGCGGTCCTCGACGGCGGACGACCGTACACCTCCGGGCCGCAGTGGCTCGCCGAAAACGTACTGCGCGACAAGTGGGTGCTGGCGGTGGCCGGCACGCACGGCAAGACCACCACCACGGCGCTTCTCGCATGGATTCTCGATCGAGCCGGTCTCGATCCGGGATTCCTGATCGGCGGCGTGCCGGTGGACTTCGGCGTCTCGGCGCGGCTCACGGGCGCGCCGTTCTTCGTCATCGAGGCCGACGAGTACGACACGGCGTTCTGCGACAAGCGCTCGAAGTTCCTGCACTACCGGCCGCGCACTGCGATATTGAACAATCTCGAGTACGATCACGCCGACATCTTTCCCGACCTGGCGGCGATCGAGACCCAGTTCCACCATTTCGTGCGCACGATTCCGCGCCATGGACGGCTCGTCGTCAACGCGGCCGACGCGGCGCTCGAGCGCGTGCTGGCGCGCGGAGTCTGGAGCGAGATCGAACACTTTGGCGCCGAGGAGACCAGCGCGACCGCCGCCTGGACGGTCTCGGCGGCCGGCGCGATCCGCCGCGCCGGCGTGGCGCAGGGTACGCTCGCATCGTTTCCGCTGCTCGGCGCGCACAATCACCTCAACGCATTGGCGGCCGTGGCCGCCGCGCGTCACGCGGGCGTTGCGGTGCGGCAGGCCATCGCGGCGCTCACGGGCTTCCGCGGCGTCAAGCGACGGCTGGAAGTCCGCGGAACCGCCGGTGGGATCACCGTCTACGACGACTTCGCGCACCATCCCACGGCCATCGCCGCGACCGTCGGAGCGCTGCGCCGCGAAGTCGGGCCGGCGCGCATCCTCGCGGTGCTCGAGCCGCGCTCCAACACGATGAAGCTGGGCATCATGAAGGCGGCGCTGCCCGAAAGCCTCGCCCAGGCCGATCTCGTGTTCTGCTACGCGCCGCACCTGGGCTGGGATCCGGCCGAAGCGCTGTCTCCGCTCGGCGAGCGCGCGTGCACCTCCGGCGATCTCGCCGAGCTGATCGACGCGATCGTCATCGCGGCGCGGCCGGGCGATCACGTGCTGGTCATGAGCAACGGCGGCTTCGGCGGCATCCACGACAAGCTGCTCGGGCGCTTCGGGGGTGGATGACGCGCCGCGCGACGAGCGCGCGCCCGACGGCGGCTTGGCACGTGTGCATGATCGATGTGCGCTTTCGTAGCCGAGATTAACGCCGTGAGCCCGGGGACGCGCATCGCCTACCTGCACGGCTTCAACAGCGCTCCCGCGTCCGTCAAGGGGCAGCTCCTCGCGCGCGCGATCGAAGCTCTGCCCGAAGAGCATCGCCCGGAATACTTCCTGCCGCGTCTCGCGCATCGGCCGAGCGAGGCGATACGCATGGTCTCGACTTGGGCGGAGCGCGCGCCGCCAGGAGACGCCGGCTCGCTCACTTTCGTCGGCAGTTCGCTCGGCGGTTACTACGCGACCTGGCTCGCGGAGCGCTTCGCGGCCCGGGCAGTGATCATCAATCCGGCGATCCGTCCCGACCGGGATCTCGCGCGCTACGTCGGCTGGCAGCGCAACCTCTACACGGGCGAGGAGTACGAGTTGCACGCGGCCGACATCGCCGAGCTCGCGCGCTTTCGCGTCGGGCGCCTCGCGGACCCGGGCCGTTACTTTCTGCTCGTGCAGACCGGCGACGAGATCCTCGACTATCGCGAGGCGGTCCGTTTCTATGCCGGCGCATGGCAATCCGTCCAGGGCGGCGGCGATCACGGGTTCCAGGATTTCCCCGCGCAGATATCCGCCGTGCTGCGCTTCGCCGGCGTGGGTCAGGACACGATCCCGGCTGCCGAAGCCGAGACGCCGTAACTCCTACGCCGGTTTGTGGCAGCTCCCCTACGGCGCAGACATCGCAGAATTCGCGGCCGCAGGGTTCGGCGTTGCCATGACCGACGAGCGGCAACGCGGCGATATCAACCCGGCGCCGTCCCGGGCGACACGGAGCCGCAGCCCTAATGACAGGAATTTGCAAGAATTCCGCGAATGCCACTAATATCGGCCCCGGCGGGCGCTCGTCTATCGGCTTCCTGCTCGTGGCCGGCGGCGCTCGCTATCCTGGGGAAAGGGAGGAAAACCATGAGGCTAACCAAGTCGGTAGCGGCGCTGCTCGCGTCGCTGCTGGGAATCGCACCGGCGGTCGAAGCGGGCCCGCTTACCGCGACGCCGCTTACGCCGGACTCGACATACTCCCGACCGAAGTCTACGTCGGGCGCGCTCGCGCAAACCGATCCGGCACTGTTGGGCCGGACGGATTCGACGCCCGTCAACGTTCTGCTCAAGTACGACTACGATCCGACCGCTTCGTACGCCGGCAACGTCAAGGGATTGGCCGCGACGAATCCCTCGGTCACCGGCAAGAAGCTCAAGGACAACAAGCCCGCCGTGAGCGCGTACGAGCAGTATGCGGCCGCGGTGTCGAACAAGATCAGCGCAGCGGTGAAATCCGCCGTGCCGAACGCGAAGATCGGTCAGGCGTTCACGACCGCGTATGGCGGCGTGAAGGCGCAGATCCCCGCCAACAGGGTAGCGACGTTGCTTGGCATCCCGGGGGTCGCCGCCGTCCAGCAGGACAGCCTCGAGCAACCGAGCGCCGCGCCGTTGACCGGTGCCGAGCCGATATTCACCGGCGCCGCAAACGTCTGGCCATCGCTCGGCGGGGAGGACCAGGCTGCATCGGGTGTGGTCATCGGCGTGATCGACACGGGCATCTGGCCCGAGCATCCGCTGTTCGCGAACAACGGCTTGCCCCCGCCTCCGGGCGGCCCGTACGGCTGCCAGTTCGGCGACGGCAGCGACGTCGCGCACCTCGGTCCGACGTTCGCCTGCAACCGGAAGCTGGTCGGTGCGTACGCGTTTACGCAGACCTACATGGCAGTCATAGGCTCCGACGGACAGGAATTCTGCAATGACACGACGGGGATCTGCTCGCCGCGGGACCCCGAGGGGCACGGCACGCACACCTCGTCGATCGCGGCCGGGGACCGCGTCAATTCGGCCCCGCTCTACGGCGTCGATCGCGGTCCGATCAGCGGCATGGCGCCCGGCGCGCGGGTCATCATGTACCGCGTCTGCTTGTCGCAAGGCTGCTTCAATTCCGACTCCGTCGCCGCCGTGCAGCAGGCCATCCTCGACGACGTCGACGTGATCAACTTCTCGATCTCCGGCGGAAGGAACCCCTACACCGATCCCGTCGAGCTCGCGTTTCTCGACGCGTTCCACGCGGGGATCTCGGTCAACGCCTCCGCCGGCAACAGCGGCCCGGGCCCGGGCACCACGGATCACGGCGGTCCGTGGGTGACGACCGTCGGGGCGTCGACCTCGAACCGCTTCTTCACGACGACACTGCATCTCACCGCCGACGGCGGCGCGACCTTCGACATGCCCGGCGTGACCATCACCAACGGCATCGGCTCGACCCCGGTCGCGCTCGCGCAGAGCCTTCCCGGCGAGGACGCCCTCTGCCAAACGGAGCTCGCCCCGAGCACGGCGACCGGCAAGGTCGTTCTCTGCCAGCGCGGCACGAACGCCCGCGTCGACAAGGGCTTCAACGTCGCCGCAGGCGGCGCGGCGGGAATGGTTCTCTACAACCCGATCAACATGGACGTCGAGACCGACAACCACTGGCTGCCCGCGGTGCACGTCAACGGCCCGTCGGACGCTCTGCTCGCCTTCGTCAACTCGCACACCAACGTGAAAGCCAGCTGGGCGCAGGGTACGCCGAGCGTCACGCAGGGCGACGTGATGGCCGCGTTCTCGTCGCGCGGCCCGCAAGACGACTTCATCAAGCCGGACATCACCGCGCCGGGCATCCAGGTGCTCGAGGGCATGACGCCGCAGCCCGACCAGACGACGCCGACGAACGGCCCTTCCGGTCTCTTCTTCCAGGCGATCGCCGGCACGTCGATGTCGGGCCCGCACGCGGCTGGCATCTCGGCGCTGATCAAGGCGGCGCACCCGACGTGGACGCCCGCGATGATCAAGTCCGCGTTGATGACCTCGGCGGTACAGGACGTGGTCAAGGAGGATGGCGCCACGCCGTTCGATCCGTTCGACGCCGGCTCGGGCTCGATCCGCGCCGACCTGGCGGTGAATCCGACGCTGGTGTTCGACGAGAGCTACGATGACTTCTTCGCGTCCATGAACGATCCGCTGCACCGGATCGACCTCAACATCGCCAGCGTGAACGCGCCGACGATGACCGGCCAGATTACGACCAAGCGGACGGCGATCAACGTCAGCGGCAAGGACCAGACCCTCACCGTGTCGACGGTCGCACCGGACGGAGCGACCATCTTCGTCTCCGACAAGGATCCCAGCAACAAGGGCCCGAGCACGGACAACAAGATCAGCCTCTCAAAGAAGGGGACCACCGACATCTGGATCACGATCAGCGCCCCCGATCTTCCCGATGGGCAGTACTTCGGGCGGATCACGCTCGATCCGAAAAAAGCAGGCTTCAACCCGGTGACGATCCCGGTCGCGTTCTTCAAGCAGCAGGGCGTCGTGACGCTGGTGCACACCTGCGCGCCGACGACGTTCTCGGCCAAGGGCGGGGTGTCGCACTGTGCGGCCACGGTGACCAACCTCGCGAGCGTCGCGGCCAACGTCGATCTGACGGTCACGGGCCAGAATACGAACGCGCTCAACTTCACGAACATCTCGGCGCCGGCATCGGCGATCAAGAACAACAACGGCGTCGAGTGGAGCGGCGCGCTTACGCCGGCGCTCGCACCCACGATCGCATCGATCACGGACATCACGGGCGGAGGGCCGGCCGGGGGATATCTGCCGCTCTCGCTGTTTCCGAGCATTACTCCAATCGCGGGCGTGGGCGATGACACGATCACGAACTTCAACGTGCCGACGTTCTACTTCGGGGGAGAAGCGTATTCGAGGATCGGGGTCGTGTCGAACGGCTATGTCGTCATCGGGGGCGGCGACGCGACCGATATCGTCTACGTCCCGCAGACCTTCCCGAACCCGGCCCGGCCCAACAACGTGATCGCGCTGTTCTGGAACGACATGAATCCGCCTGCGGGCGGCGCGATGCGCATCGGCGTACTTGGAGACGGGTCGAACAACTGGCTGGTCATCGACTACGAGCAAGTCAAGAACTTCAGCGATACGAACACCCATACCGGTGAGATCTGGTTGCAGCTCTCCGGTGGCGCTGCGGGAACGGGTCCTTCGAGCGAGCAGATCACGCTCTCGTACGGTACGGCCAACTCGGGCGCCGGTGACCCCGGTTCGGGGATCAACTGGGGCGCGGAGAATCGCGACGGGACGAGCGGCTTGAACATCCCGGGACCCGGCCCGGCGAACGGCAGCGAGTTCCGCGTCACGACCGCCCCGCCGACCCCAGGCGGGTCGCAGACCATCACCTTCGACGCCTCGAGCAAGAAGGCGGGCACGTACAAGTCCGTGGCCGGCATGACGTCCGACGTGACGCCAGGCGTGACCGAAGTCACGCAGACGCTCACGGTCACCAAGTAGGCCTGTCCTCGTCATGACGAATCGGGGCCGCCGCAAGGCGGCCCCTTTTTCATTCCGCTTCCGGTTGCGTTACATTGGCGCTGTGCGCCCTCTTGTCGCCGCCGCGCTGTGCCTTCCCGTCGCAGGCCTGGGCGCGACAAGTCTCGTCCTCGCACCGACACAGCCCGAGCAGAGCAGCAGCTTCGCGATGAAGATGGAGAGATCGCACCCGGGCTCGGCCGCACACTCCGACCCTGCTCTCCTCGGCAGGACGGACTCCACGCCAGTCCAGGTCCTCGTCAAGCTCGACTACGACCCGGTGATGAACTACCAGGGCGACGTTCCCGGATTGGCGGCGACGAGCCCTGAGAAGACCGGAGTGAAGCTCGCGCAAAACCAGGCGGCGGTCAACGCCTACAACCGCTACGCCGCCATCTACGAGGCCAAGGTGCTCGACCGCGTGAGGCACCGCATCCCGGAGGCGAGCGTGCGCGAATCTTTTCGCACGATCTACGGAGGCGTGGCGATGACCCTGCCGGCGAACCGGATCGCTGACCTCCTATCGATCGACGGCGTCGTCGCCGTGCAACGGGACTCGCTCGAGCGACCCGTATCCGATCGCGGCACCGGCCCGCCTCGCTGATGACGCGCCGCCACCGCGGGACTCGCGATTCCAGCGCGCCAAACTTCTTCCGGCACGAAATCAGTCGCGGCACTTGCGCTGGCCGCCTGACGCGCAGCGCTTGCGGAGCGGTGTTGGATTTCCATCCGCTTCGGATTCGCGCTGTGGTGCGCTTCGCCGGCGTCCGTTAGGGACCATGTTGGGTACGAGCCGCTTCCCCGAGGCGGCGGCGCCCGGTATGATGCGCCGTCTCGGAAGCGGCGGCCCTCGCGAGAGACGATGAATCGCAGGCGTTCGATCGGTCTTATTTGCGGTGCCACGCTCGGCGTCGTGCTGCCTGCGCGCGGCGAGACGCCGACGTACAAAGTCGGCGTGACGCCTACTGGCATCCCGTTCACCTACCTGGATCCCGAGAGTCATACGATTCAGGGCGCGATGGCCGACGTCGTGCGCTTCATCGGCGCCCAAGCGGGATTCGCGGTGAGCTTCGAGCCAGCGGCGTTCGGCTCGTTGATTCCGATGCTCTCGGACCAGCGCATCGATCTCATCGGTGCCGCCATGCTCATCACGGCGCCGCGCCGCGCGCTGGTGGACTTCAGCGATCCGGTGTTCGCCTATCGCGAGGGGCTGGTCGTCGGCATCGACGACGCGACGCCGTACCGCTCGCTCGCCGAACTCAAGGGCAAAGTTCTCGGCGCGCAGGCTGGCACGGTGTACGCCGAGTTCGCGCAGCGCGCCGCGGATTCGGAACCGAAGCTCTATCCTTCGATTGCCGAGCTGCTGCGCGCGGTGAGCGAGGGCCGGCTCGGAGCCGCGCTCGGCGACGCACCGGTCTTTGCCTATCAGCTCTTACGGAGCACGAGCCTGCGGGCCCGTCTCGTCCCAACCTACGTGCCGCAGCTCACCGCCGAAGTCGCCATCGCGATGCGCAAGGGCGACGCGACGCTGCTCGCGACGATCGATGATGCGCTCGCGAAGCTCCGCGGTGAGGGCATCATCGAGCGTATCGGCGCAAGATGGAACGTGCAGTAGATCGACGCAAAGTGGAATAGACGGAAGGTGCAATAGCGGCGACCGGTTGGCCCTGTCGAGTACAGCGTCCGTTTTGCACTGCAACACCATCGCTTCGCGGCGCGGAGTAAAATGAAACTCATGTCGTGGCGAAGTAGATTCCCGCTTCGCATCTGACTGGCGTGGCGTCCCGCGCCATCGGGATCCCGCTTCGGTCGTTTCGCCATCCGGTTAATTGCGATCGTCGTTGCGCTCTCACGAGGAGCGCGGCGCTAGAAGCTCCCATGGCTTGAAGGCCGGGCACACGTCGGTCGAAGGAGGTCAGCATGAAGATCAGAATTCGTTCCAACCGCGCGGCCGTCGACGCACCGCTGGGCCTGCGCGGGACCGCGTCGCCTTTGATCGACAGCGAGCGTCGCCATGGCGCGTTCAATTACGAGCCGCTGCCCGTCGTGATGTCGCACGGCGAAGGCGTATGGCTGTGGGACGAGCACGGGCGCCGCTACCTGGACATGCTCTCCGCCTATTCGGCGGTGAGCCACGGGCATGCCCACCCGCGCGTCGTGCAGGCGCTGATCGCGCAGGCGCAGCGGCTTGCCGTGACCTCGCGCGCCGTGCACACCGACCGGCTTCCCGCTTTCCTCGAGCGACTGACCCGGCTGACGGGTCTCGATCGCGCGCTACCGGTCAACACCGGGCTCGAGGCGGTGGAAACCGGCCTCAAGGCCGCGCGCAAATGGGGCTATCGGGTCAAGGGCATCGCCGAAGGCCGGGCGGAGATCATCGCCTGCGAGAACAACTTCCACGGCCGCTCGATCACCATCGTCGGCTTCTCGTCCGATCCCCAGTATAGCGACGGCTTCGGACCATTCGCGCCCGGGTTCAGGCTCGTGCCCTTCGGCGATGCGGCGGCGCTCGAAGCGGCGATAACCCCGAGCACGGCTGCGTTCCTCGTCGAGCCGATCCAGGGCGAGGGCGGGATCGTCGTGCCGCCGGAGGGTTATCTCGCGGAAGCGGCGCGCATCTGCCGCAGCCGGGGTGTGCTTCTGCTGGTTGACGAGATCCAGACCGGCATGGGCCGCACCGGCCGGTTCCTCGCCTGCGAGCACGAGCAGGTGCGTCCCGACGGGCTCATGCTGGGCAAGGCGCTCGGCGGCGGCATGCTGCCCGTTTCCGCGTTCGTCGCAACCGACGAGCTGATGCAGGTGTTCGGGCCCGGCGATCACGGCAGCACCTTCGGCGGCAATCCGCTCGCCGCGGCCGTTGGCCTCGAAGCGCTGGACGTGCTTTTCGACGAGGGGCTCATCGAGCGCTCGGCCCAGATGGGCGACGACCTGCTGCGTCAGTTGCGCACGGTGAAGAGCCCGCTCATTCGCGACATCCGCGGCAAGGGACTGTTCGTCGGGCTCGAGGTCGATGCGCGTCGGACGACCGCGCGCGCCGTGGTCGACCGGTTGCTCGCGCGTGGACTCGTGTCGAAGGACACGCACGGGACGGTGGTGCGGTTTGCCCCGCCGCTCACGATCGCGCAACCGGAGATCGACTGGGCGGTCGAGCAGGTGCGCGCGGTCTTCGCGGAGCTGGGCGAGGGCATGCGGCGCGCCGCCTGAGCGGGCGCCCACCGAGGCTTAGAACGACGAAACGCTGCCTCGTCCTTTTTGCTCTCGCGGCCTGGACCTGCGGTGCGGCGGCGCAGGGTCGATTGTGCGCGAGCGAGCAGACGCTTCTCTTCGGCAATCGCTCCGTCGGCAGCAGCACGTTGGCGGAGGTCGCGATCAGCAACTGCGGCAACGCGCCGTGGTCGTTCACCGCCGTGTCGATCGATCCGGCCACGAGCGCGGCGTGGCGGATCGCGACGGGGTGCGCCGCGGGCCTCACACTTGCGCCGGGAGCCGCCTGCGGCCTCACCGTGACCTTTGCGCCGCTTTCGACGGGGCAGACGTCGGGCGGCGTGTGGCTCTCCAACACCAGCGAGGATCCGCAAGTGCTGATCGCCTTCTACGGGCGTGGCGTCGACGCCGAAGCCGGAACGGCGTCGCTCTCCTTCGCGCCCGCGCCGCTCGCGTTTCCGCCGCAGCCGGTCGGCACGTCATCGCCGGGCATTACGGTGTCGCTGATCAACGCCGGACCCGAGACGCTCATCCCCAGCGCTCTGGTACTGAACGGTCCTGCCGCCTACGACTACAGGGCGACGGGCACATGTCGCGTCGACAAGCCGATCGAGCCCGGCGCCCCCTGCACGCTCACGTTCTTCTTCACGCCAGGAGGGCTCGGGAGCCGTCCCGCGAACCTCGTCGTCGATGCGCCGCAGCTCGCCGATCTCGCGATCCTGTCGATCGTCGGCTCCGGTGCGGCGAGCGCTGCGCTGCCGCCCGCGGACGCCGACGTCGTCGAATTCGTCTATCCGCCGGCCGAGCATTATTTCCTGACCGCTTCGCCGGACGAGGCGGCGGCGCTCGACGCGAGCGGCCTGTGGCAGCGCACGGGATTCCATTTCCACGCCTGGTTGGCCGCCGACGATGCACCGGGAACGCTGCCGGTGTGCCGCTTCACCGGAACGCCGAACATCGGTCCGAATTCGCACTTTTTCACCGCCGACGCGCAGGAGTGCGCGATCGTCGCGGCCAATCCCTACTGGCTCTATGAGGGAACGGCCTTCCGCACGCTCGTTCCCAACGCCGGAGTGTGCGCGCAGGGTACCTCGCCGGTGCTCCGCTTCTTCCGCCCGGGGAGCGATGTCACTCAGGTGCGTCACCGCTACGTCGTCGACCCGGCGGAGGCGCAAGCCATGCGCTCGGCCGCCGGCTGGCAGGAGGAAGGACCGGTGTTCTGCGCGCCGTCGTAGGTGCGCATTCATTCGCACGTGCACGGTCTGGCGAGAGCGACGCGCCGGTTCACGCCTGCTAAGATGGCGCATGGCCAAGCCGACGCTCGCCGACAAGCTGGTGGTGGCGATCAGCTCGCGCGCGCTGTTCGATCTTTCGGAGAGCCACCGCATTTTCACCGAGCAGGGCGTGGAGGCCTACCAGCGCTACCAGATCGCGCACGAGGACGAGCTGCTCGCCCCCGGTCCGGCGTTCACGCTGGTGAAGAAGCTCCTGCGTCTCAACCGTCCCGACAAGCAGTACGTCGAGGTGATCCTGCTCTCGCGCAACTCGGCCGACACGGGGCTGCGCGTGTTCAACTCGATCAAGCACTACGGGCTCGACATCAGCCGGGCCGCTTTCACCAAGGGGGAGCCCACCTCGCGTTACGTCCCGGCCTTCGGCTCGCATCTGTTCCTCTCCGCGGACACCGAAGACGTCAAGCGCGCGCTCGACGACGGCTACGCGGCGGCGACGATCTTTCCCTCGATCTACAAGAACGAGACCGACGAGCTGCGGATCGCCTTCGACGGCGACGCGGTCATCTTCTCCGACGAGGCCGAGCGGGTGTACCAGGCGCGCGGCCTCGACGCCTTCGCGAAGAGCGAGACGGAAGCCGCGCGCAACCCGCTCCCCGGCGGCCCGTTCAAGAAGTTCCTCGCGGCGCTGCACCAGATCCAGTCGGACTATGCCGAGGACAGGAGCCCGATCCGCACGGCGCTCGTGACCGCCCGCGGCGCGCCGGCGCACGAGCGCGTGATCCGGACGCTGCGCGCCTGGAACGTCCGGATCGACGAGGCGCTGTTCCTCGGCGGACTGGACAAGGGCGAGTTCCTGCGCGCGTTCGGGGCGGACTTCTATTTTGACGACCAGCGAACGCACGTCGAGTCGGCGCTGAAGCACGTCGCCGCCGGCCACGTGCCGCACGGCATCGCCAACCCGTAACGTCGGCGGCTCGGTCGTCGCCCACCCAGCGCCCCGTCGGCGCGGCGGGTTGACTTCGATCAAGCCGCCGCGGTCGCGCGGGCCGATACTGTGCGCATGGAACCCAAGCTCGGCTTCGACGCCTACGCGCCGAAGGAGATCGCCGAGCGCCTGGCGCTGGTGTGCGTCGCCAAGGCGAAGACGCCGCTCTTGTCGCTCGTCATGCTCGGCATGCTCGCCGGCGGCTTCATCGGCCTCGGCGGGCTGTTCAGCGTGATCGTCTTCAGCGACGCCAACCTCGGCTTCGCCGCCTCTCGGGTCCTCGGAGGCGCCGTGTTCTCGATGGGACTGCTGCTGGTGGTGGTCGCCGGGGCCGAGCTCTTCACCGGCAACAACCTGCTGGCGATGGGCTGGGCGCACGGCTGCATCACGACCCGCGAAGTCCTCCACAACTGGATTGTGGTGTGCGCGGCGAACTTCGTCGGCGCCGCGGGGCTGGCGGCCATTGTCTTCCTGTCCGGCCACGCCGACATGAACAACGGCGCGGTGGGGCGCACTTATCTGCAGATCGCCGCGGCCAAGATGTCGCTGCCGTTCTGGACGGCGTTTTTCCGCGGCGTGCTCTGTAACGCGCTGGTGTGCATAGCGGTCTGGATGACGCTCGCCGGCCGCAGCGTGGTCGACAAGTTCTTCGCGGTCCTCCTGCCGGTGGCCGCATTCGTCGCCGCGGGCTTCGAGCACTCGGTCGCCAACATGTACCTGCTCACGCTGGGCATGATGCTGCAGGCGTCGGCGGGTCAGGCGGTGAATTGGCTGGGGCTAGTGCGCAACCTCGTCCCGGTGATCCTGGGCAACATCGTCGGCGGCAGCGTGCTGGTGGCGCTGGTCTACTACGTGATCTATCGTCCGCGGCAGGCGTCGGCTGTCGTGTCCGTCGTTCCGTCGGCAGACAGCGTCCGGCGGGCGTAGAAAGCTTCGAGGGCTCGCTTCAGTAAGCGATCGTCGCGATGGCGCGCGGAGCTCCTGTGGCGCGGCCGTGCCGAAGCCGAAGAACTCCAGACACGCCTGGATCGTCTCGAACAGTATGTCTGTGCTATCTCGACGCGAGAGACTGTGGCAACCTCGCGCGGCAATCGTCACTAGTCGCGAACTCGAACTTTCGACCCATACAGCTGATGGACCGCGCCAATACCCCAGGTAGCGATCAGACACAACTGGCGCCGTTCTCGCGGCGTGTTCCGCTGATCGTTGCCGCGGCCTTCTTCATGGAGACCCTGGATGGCACGATCGTCGCAACGGCACTGCCGGCGATGGCGCAGGACCTCCATGCATCCGCGCTAGCGCTCGCCGACAGCATCACCGTCTACCTCATTGCGGTGACCGTATTCCTGCCGGCCGCCGCCTGGGCGAGCGATCGCTTCGGCGCGCGCAATGTCTTCGCGGCAGCCATCGCCTGCTTTACGGCAGCGTCGCTCGCATGCGGCATGACCCATTCACTTGCGGCGCTTATCGCCGCTCGCGCGGTGCAGGGCTCGGCAGCCGCATTCATGTCTCCCGTTGGGCGGCTGATTGTGCTGCGCGACGCTCCGAAGCAGAGGATCATCGACGCAATCGGCCTTATCGTTTGGCCGGCCCTTGTCGCCCCGGTGATTGGGCCGCCGCTTGGCGGCTTCATCACGACCTATGCGAGCTGGCGATGGATATTCCTGCTCAATCTTCCCCTTGGCCTGCTGGGTGTCTCTCTCGTCTTGCGTTTCGTGCCGCGCCAACCGTCCGTGCGGCAGGCACGATTCGATGCCGTCGGCTTTGGATTGACGAGTGTGTCGCTTGCTACGCTGATCTATGGACTGACGCTGTTCTCCCGAACGGGCACGCCGCTGACATCCAGCACTTTCGTCGCGATCGCGATCGCCTGCGGCTTCGCCGCATTGCATCGCGCCCGTTACCATCCGGCGCCGCTACTCGATCTCGCCGCCATCAGGATCCCGACATTTGCCCTTAGCTCCATCACCGCCGGCCTGCTCGCCCGCATTGCGATCAGCATGACGCCGTTTCTGCTGCCGTTGATGTTCCAGATCGGCTTGGGTGCGAGCGCCTTCGAAGCGGGCCTCATGCTGCTGGTCTACATGGCGGGAAATCTGGCAATGAAGAGCACGACGACCCCGATTCTGCATCGGTTCGCCTTCCGGCGGGTCATTCTGCTGAATGGCGTGCTGTGCACGGTGACTCTGCTGACGTGCGGACTCTTATCACGTGGGGTGCCTCTCGTCGTGGCTTGTGCGGTGCTGTTCCTCGCCGGCATGACCCGCTCGATGAATTTCACGTCGACCAATACGCTCGCGTTCGCCGATGTTCCCGAACCGTTACGCGCGAGCGCCACGACACTTGCTGCCATCGCGCAGCAAGCGGCGGGCGCAATTGCCGTCGCGATCGCAACGTTGTCTCTCGGCTTGTTCCAACTACAGCGAGGCGGGTCGCAACTCGTCCTTGAGGATTTCCAGCGTTCGCTGTTTGTCGCGGCAGGTCTTATGGCCGTGAGCGTGCTCTGGTCGTTGCGCCTCGACAAGGGCGCTGGCGCCCAGCTCTCCGAAGGTTCCGCGCGCTGAGTCGCCCTGCCGGCAGTCCGGTCGAAAGCGCGTCGTGCGGCAACCCGTCACCCCTTGTACCCGAGCATCCTGGGAAGCCAGAGGATGGTGTCGGGTACGAAGGTACAGATCGCCAGCACGACGACCGCCGCAATGATGAATGGGGCGCATTCGCGGACGATGACGGCCAGCGGCTGCTTCGTCATGTTCGCCACGACGAACAGCAGCAGGCCGAACGGCGGCGTCAGAAGTCCGATCATGATATTGATCACGACGACGACGCCGAAGTGAACGAGGTCGATTCCCACAGCCTTCGCGGTCGGAACCATGATGGGCACGATGACCAGCAGGATCGTCGTGCCTTCCAGCAGGCAGCCGAGCACGAGCAGGATGGCGTTGACGAGCAGCAGGTAACCCGTCGCCGAAAGGTGGTATCCGCTCATGAACTGGGCCACCGATGCGGGAATGTTCTCGATCGTGACCACATAGTTGAACACCAGAGCGCCCGCGATCAGCATGCCAACGGAGGTGGTCGCCTTCGCGCTCGAAAGAAGGACGTCGTAGAGCTGGCGGAGCGTCATTGCGCGATAGATCAGGGCTGCAGCCAGCAGGGCGTATGCGGCAGCGGCTGCCGCGCCCTCGGTCGGCGTCATGGCCCCGCCGTAGATGCCGAAGAGCAGGATGACCGGGAGCAGCAACGCCGGGAATGCGGAGACGGTAACCTTCGGGATGTCGCGCAGGGGAACCGGCGGCTCGACCGGATAATTGCGCCGGCGGGCAATCACCGTGTTCATGATCATGAATGCGATCCCGAGCATCAGGCCGGGAATCACGCCGCCGAGGAACAGGTATCCGATCGACGCGTCCGCCACGAGGGCATAGATCACCATCGGGATCGATGGCGGGATAATAGGCCCTATGATGGCAGACGATGCCGTGATCGCGGCTGCATACGCCACGGGATATCGTCCCTCGCGCGTCATCATGCCGATGATGACCCGGCCGATGCCCACCGCGTCGGCGATCGCCGAACCCGACATGCCGGCGAAGATCACGTTCGAGACCACGTTGACGTGGCCGAGGCCGCCTCGGAAACGTCCGACCAGCACAAGGCAGAACTTGAGCAGCCGGTCCGTCAGGCTGCCGGTGTTCATTAGATCGGCCGCGAGGATGAACAACGGCACGGCGAGCAGGACATAGCTGTTGTATAAACCGTTGAGGATCTGCTCTGCGGCAGTACCCAGATCGAGACCCGCGAAGCTGAGATAGAACAAGGACGCCGCGAGCATCGAAAGGCCGATAGGCAGTCCGAGCACCGCCAGCAGCACCAGTACGACGATGCACATGGTGAAAGGCGTCATGCCCGGGGCTCCTGCGGCTTCAGTTCCTTTTCCGCTTCCCGCGGGCGGCGCAGCGCAAGCACCACCAGACGGACGTGCTTGACGATCACAACGGCAACGAAAAGCAGGTAGATCGAATACAGGATGTCGAAGCGTATGTGAAGATAAGCTGAGTGCTCGCGCTTCATGAACGCTATGTAGCGCCAGGTCGCGGGGACGGATATCGCGAGAAGCACGACGAGCGCAACGCTGGAGACGACCACGAAGACACGTCGAACCTTTCGCGGCACCGCCGAGTAAACGATGTCGAAGCGGACCTCTTCCGCGTCGGAAAGCAGGAATGCGGCGCTCCACAGCACTACCCAGACCCAGCAGAGCACGGTCACCTCCTCCGTCCACCCCAGCGGCCGGTTCAGCACGTAGCGGAAGAAGATCTGCAGCAGGAAGCAGACGAACATGGTCGCCATCAGCACTACGGCGACGTTGTCCATCAGCGACCGGAGCAGCCGCGGGAAGGCGGGGCCGCGCATGCGGATCACCTGATCCGAACGCCCCGGCGCGCTCGAGCGCTGACGCCGCGCTTCAGCACGGCGTCAGCAGCTTCGGTCGCGGCGCGCGCGCCGATCGCACCCACGGTGCGCTATGACAACAGCGGCGAAGGCGATTACAGGGCGTTGATCCGCTCGAGCGCGCCCTTGGGCCAGTCCTGCCCGTACTTGTCGACGTACTTCTTCTGCGCATAGGTTCGGAACGCGTTCAAGTCGGGCGTGTAGACCTTCTTGCCCTGCCCTTTCATGAATTCGACGACGTCCTTCTCCAGACCGATGTACTTGGCCGTATAGTCGTCCATCGCTTTCTCGGCCGCGGCCTGGAACTGGGCTTGCTGCGCGGGAGCCATCGCGTCCCAGACCTTCTTCGACACGGCCATCACGTCGTAACCGACCACGTGGCCGGTGAGCACGAACTGGGTTGTCACCTCGTAGAACTTCATGACTTTGGTGGTGACCAGGGGGTTGTCCTGGCCGTCGATGACGCCCGTCTGCAGGGCCGTGTAAACCTCCGCGAAGGCGACGGGCGTCGGGTTCGCGCCGATCGACTCGCCCAAGAACTGCCAGAACTCGCCCGGTGGCATACGCAGCTTGATCCCCGCGAGATCGGCGGGCGTGCGAATGGTTTTCTCAGGCTTGAGGTTGACGTGACGGGACCCGAAATAGACCGGCGTCACGATCTGAATTTCCAGCTGGTCGCGAGCCATTTTGATAAATTCGCGGCCAACGTCGCTCTTGAACGTCTTCCGCAGGTGGTCGACGTCGCGAAAGAGGTAGGCCGAGGTCATCAGCGACCACGCGGGAAGCTGCTTGGAAATGTCCTGCGGGGCGAGGTTGCAGACCTCGAGGTTGCCGCGCTGCAGCGCGACCAGCTCCGTTCCCTGCTTGAACAGCGTGTTGCCCCAGTACGGCTCGAAATCGAAGCTGTCCTTGATGGACGCCGCAAACGCCTTGTAGGCATCCGCTCGCGGATCCTGCTCCGTGAACGCGCACGAAAACCGCAGCTTGGTCTTCGCCTGGGCATGGGCGGCTGGCAAGACGCCGGCTGCCAGCAACGAGCCGCTCGCAACGAGAAATGACCGACGGTCGAATCGCGAATCCATAACGCCTCCTTTTCTCCATGAAGTCCAAGCCGTCGAATCCGATCGGATTCGCAGTCTCGGGAATCAATACGCGATCTTCGCCACAGCTCGCAACTCTTCGGGTGTAGTCGTGCCGAAGCCAAAGAACTCGAGATATGCAGGAATCATCTCGAAGAGCATGTCGGTGCCGACCTGGATTCGGCAACCTCGCGCCCGGGCCTCGGCAAGCAGCGGCGTGATCTCCTGTTTCATGACGACCTCGCCCACAAACGTGGTCGACGCAAGCTGACCGACCTCGAAGGGCAGCGGATCGCCTTCCTTCATGCCGAGAGGCGTGGCATTGACCACCAGATCGTAGCGCGCGGGATCGCTCGAGCGAATCTGCACGTCGATCGCCGGATAATACCGCCGCAGCCGTTCCGCGAGCGCCTCCTCGGCGGCCGGCGAGACGTCGGACAGCGCGATGCCCGCCACGCCCGCTTCCGCCAGCGAGGCCGCGATGGCGGAGCCGACGCCACCGGCGCCGACGACGAGGCAGCGAGCGCCGGCAAGGCGGAAATCTTTGCGCCTCAAGCCGCGCACGAACCCCGCGCCGTCGAACATGTCGCCCAGCAGCGTCCCGTCGGGGCGCTTCAGGATCGCGTTGCACGAGCCGGCGATCTTCACCGTAGTGGTCGTCTCGTCGACCAGCGCGACGGTGGTGACTTTGTGCGGCATCGTCACCAGCGCGCCGTGGACGTTGCTCATGCGGAAGATGGCCTTGAGCGCGGCCGGATAGTCCTCCGCCTTGACTCCCATCGGCACGACGACGGCATCGATGCCCTGCGCCTCGAACCACGGGTTGTAGATCAGAGGCGCCTTGAACGCCTCGGTCGGATAGCCGAGGTGGGCGATGAGCTTCGTTTTGCCGCTGATCATGGTTCTTGCATCCGGACGACGGCCGTCGCGCGGGCCGCTGCGAGCCCGGGCACGACGCAAACCGCGCGGCGGGCGGTCGGCCCGCCGCATCAGAGCTTCGGTTACTTGCCGCGGGCCTTGTCGATCTCGGCGTAGAGCTGCTTCACCAGCGCCGGACCGACGTCGGCGGTGTACTTGTCGACCACCGGCTTCACCGCGGCGCGTATCTTCGCCATCTCGGTCGGCGCGATCTCCGTGACCGTCATCGTCTTCTTGAGCTCGGCGAGCGCCTTACCGCTGGCTTCGCGCGAGAACTCGCGCTGGTAAGCGGTGGCCTCCTTGGCTGCGGCGGTGATGATGTCCTGCTCCTGCTTCGACAGGCTGTCCCAGGTCTTCTTGCTCATCAGCACCGACTGCGGGTTGTAGACGTGGTGAGTCAGCGCAAGATACTTCTGGACCTCGTTGAACTTGTTGGCCAGGATCACGGTGACCGGATTTTCCTGACCGTCGATCGTTTTCTGCTCGAGACCGGAGTAGACCTCGGGGAACGCCATCGGCACCGGGTTCGCGCCGAGCGCTTTCCACGTGTCGACGTAGATCGGCGACTGGATCACGCGCAGCTTCAGCCCCTCGATGTCCGAGAGCTTGGTGACCGGACGCTTGCTGTCCGTGAGATCGCGGAACCCGAGCTCCCAGTAGGCGAGGTTGACGAGGCCCTTGGCCGGCAGCTTCTCGGCGAGCTCCTTGCCGACGGGGCCGTCCATGACCGCGTCGGCTTCCTTGCCGTTGTCGAAGAGGAACGGGAAGTCCACGATCGCGAACTCCTTCACCTGATTCTGCAGGATGCCGGAGTTCATGGAAGTGATATCGATCGTGCCGCCCTGCACCGAGGCAAGGACCTCCACGTCGCCGCCGAGCTGCGAGCCCGGGAAGAGCTTCACGGTGATCTTGCCGCCGCTCTTCTGGTTGACGACTGCGGCGAACTTCTCCATGCCGGCGACGATCGGGTGCCCCGGCGGATTCACCGTCGCGAACCGCAATGTCCTTTCCTTGATCTGCGCCTGCGCGCTGACCGCGATCGCCAGGCCGCAGGCCGCCAATGTCACGCCCAGCAGTGTTTTCATCTTCACTTTGCTCTCCTCTGCGTCACGTAGTTAAGCGCTTCGATGAAATTGCAACCCCCGGCTCCGGCTATCCGGTGAACCACTTCGCGGGAACGGTGACGAGCCAGGGAAAAAAGACCAGCAGCAGCAGCACGATCGTGTGCGCCAGCAGGAACGGCAGGATTCCCTTCACCACCTGGCCCATCGAGGTGTGGGTCGCGCCCGCCACCACGTTGAGCACCGTTCCGACCGGCGGCGTGATCAGCCCGATCGAGCCGCAGACGACGAACAGCACGCCGAAGTACACCGGGTCGATGCCGGCCTGCTTGACCACCGGCATCAGCACCGGAGTGAGGATCAGCACGATCGGCGTCAAATCCATGGCGCAGCCGATGGCGAACAGGATCACCATGATCGCGAGCAGCAGCAGCGTCCGGTCGCCCATCAGCGGTTTGAGCAGCTCGACGACCTGACCGGGCAGGTCGGCGATGGTGATGAAGTAAGCCGACACGAGCGCCGCGGCCACCAGGAACATGACCACGCCGGTGCTCTTGGCCGCAGCGACGAACACCTCGAACAATTGCGAGACCTTGAGCTCGCGATATATGACAAGCGCGACGAACAGCGAATACACCGCAGCCACCACGGCCGCCTCGGTCGGCGTGAAGATGCCGAACTTCAACCCCAGGATGATGATGGCCGGCAGGAACAGTGCCCAGATGCCCTCGGAGAACGCCTTGCCCACGTCGCTCCAGGTCTGCTTCTCGTGGATGGCGTGGTCCTCGGTGCGGGCCAGCCACCACCAGGTCACCGCCAATCCCACGCCCATCAGGATTCCCGGCGCGATGCCGGCGAGGAAGAGCTTCGAGATCGATACGCCGCCGGCCACGCCGAAGAGCACGAACGGGATGCTGGGCGGGATGACGGGGCCGATGATGCCGCCCGCGCCCACCAGTCCGAGCGATCGGCTGCGATCGTGGCCGGCGGCCGCCATCATGGGCACCAGCAGCGTGGCGAGCGCCGCGGCATCGGCGACCGCCGATCCCGAAAGGCTAGCGAGCAGACACGAAGCGACGATCGTGACGTAGCCAAGACCGCCGCGCTTGTGGCCGACCAGCGCCATTGCCACCTTGACGATGCGCTTCGAAAGGCCGCCGACGTTCATCACTTCCCCGGCGAGCAGGAAGAACGGGACTGCGAGCAGCGTGAACGAATTGACGCCGTTGATCAGCCGCAGCGCGATCACCTGCGGCTGGAACTGGTCGAGCTGGAACATCATCGCCACGGCGGAGAGCAGCAGCGCGAAGGCGATGGGCATGCCGATCAGCATGCCGCCGAGGAGAGCGACGAGAAAGACGACGATGGTCATCTAGGAGCGTCCGGAGCGCGGCCCGGGCGGCGCGTGGTCGCGCATCTTGATCGCGTGCGCCTCGGCGGCACCCAGCGCCTCTCCGCCTTCGGATTCGACCATCACCAGCTCGTTGACAGAGAGCTTCCCGGTCAGCGTGCGGTAGAGGTCGTTGAGCAGGATGAGGATCCCGACAACTCCGAACAGGATGCTCATGCCGTAGACCCACCCGAGGGACGCGTCGAAGGCCGAGGCTCGGGTCTCGAGATTGATTCTCGTCTGCTCCCACCCGCCGATCAGAAAAAGGGCGGTGAGTACGATCATCAGCAGTTGCGCCAGTACCACGCAGGCCTTGCGCCCCGCCGGCGGCAGCGCCTTCACGAACGAATCGAATCCGAGATGGCCGTGCTCGCGCAGGGCGATCAGCCCGGCGAGATAGGTGATCCAGACCAGGCACCACCCGGAGAGCTCCTCGGCCGACGCGATGCCTTCGCTCGCGGCGTAACGCAGCACCACGTTGCCAAACACCAGCACGATCATCAGCGCGAGGCAGAGCGCGGCTGCGACCTTGATCAGGAAGAACAGCGCGTCGGCGATGCGGCTCACGGCGATACGCTCCTCGAGCGAGCGGCCTTCAGCGGCAGGTGCGAAAGCTGCGCCGCGCGCACGTCACGCGACCGCGTCGGCGGGCGTCTTCGCCGCACCGGACTCCGCCGTCGCGTGGGCGGCGAGGTAGCGCTTCGCCGCCGCCAGGCAGCGGCACGCGTGCTCGGCATAGCCCATCTCTTTCGCGCGCTCCAGATTGGGCTGCTCGATGGAGAACAGCACGGGCGGCATGTGGCTCAGGATCTCGGCGATGTCGATGCCGCCGGTGCCGGTATCGAGCCGCGCCTCGCGCAGGATGCGGATCATCTCGTCGCGATCGGGCGGGATCGCGGCCGGAGCATCGCAAAGGTGCGCGAAATGAAACCAGGCCCGGGGAAGCCGATCGAGAGCGCCGGGATTGTCGCGCGCGCGATGGAAATGGTGCATGTCGATCATCAGGCCGGCGTTGTCGCGCTGGATCGTCTTCAGCACCTCGACGGCCTCGGCCAGGTTGCGCACGCTCGCGATCGGCACGTATTCGAGGTCGACGGTCATGCCGAACGGCCGGGCGAGATCGCACAGCTCGGCGAACTTGTCGAGGTAGAACGCGCGGTCAGGCGTCCAGATGCTCGACAGCACCGCCCGAGCGCCGAGCTCGGCTCCGACTTCGAGCGCGGGCACGTAGCTCTTCGGGTCGACGCCGTCGATGATGCGCGCGAGCTCGATGTCGTGCACCCTCATGCCGGTCGAGAGTAAGGCCCTTTTCGTCTGCCGCAGCATCTGCGCGTTGTCGGCGAGAGAGTAGTTGGGTTCGCCCGGCAGTCCCATGTAGATCAGCCGCGGACTGACGTAGTCGTAACCTGCTCGCGCGGCGATGTAGACCATCTCCGGCGTGGGGCAGCCGAGCACCGTCAGATGGGCCAGCGAGAACTCGTGTCTCATGTCGTTTCCTCCTGCCGGCGTGCGGTCACGCATGCACCGCTCCGCCGGTCGCCACGTGGTCGACCTTCTTGCCCGGCGAGTAGATGTCCATGATGTTCCAGTGCCCCGCGGTTGGCACTGGCTCGTTCTGCATCACGACGTCGATGACGCAGGGCCGCTTGGAGGCGATGGCGCGCTCGAGTGCGGGCCTGAACTCGGCGGCCGAATCGATCTTCACGCCGTCGACGCCGTAGGCCTTTGCGATCCGCGCGTAGTCCGGCGAGTACGGCTGGCCGCTTTTCTCGAAGACCGTGCCGTAGGTCGTGCCGTAGTGCGCCTTCTCGAGCCCGGCGATCGTGCCGAACGCGAAGTTGTTCATGATCACCCAGACGACCGCGATGTCCTGCTCGAACGCGGTGGCGAGCAACGCCGGGTTCTGCCCGAAGCCGCCGTCGCCGACCAGGGCGACGACCACGCGGTCGGGCCGCGCGAGCTTCGCGCCGAGTGCCGCCGGCGCCCCGAAGCCCATCGTGGCGTAGCCGCCAGGCGTGAAGATCGTCCCGGGCTGGAGGATCGGAAACTGCTGGCCGACGCCATTCTTGTTCCAGCCCACATCGGTGGTGATCAGTGCGTCGCGCGGAAGCGCCGCACGCACGTCGGCGAGGATGCGCTCGGGCCGCATCGGGTAGGCGTCGCTCTCGGCGTGTCTGCGATTGCCTTCGACGAACGCCGCGCGCACCGCGGCGATCTCGCTCGCCAGCGCGGGCCGGCGGATGCCTTCGGGAACGAGCTTGCGCGCCGCGCGATCGAGCGCGGCAAGAGCGGGCTTGAGATCGGCGACGGCGCCGAGCTCGACAGGGTAATTGCGGCCGATCTCCGCCGGATCGATGTCGATCTGTATGAGCCTGGTGGGAGGGATGCTGAAGGTGTATTCGCGCTCCCACGAGGAGCAGTCGGCTTCGCTGAACCGGGTGCCGAGCGCGAGGATCCAGTCGGCATTCCGGCACTGCTCGTTGATGAACTTCGTTCCCCAGAATCCGGTCATGCCCAGAACGAAGGGATGGTCGTCGGGCAGCGCGCCCTTGCCCATCAGGGTGTGCGCGACGGGAATCTGGAGGTGATCGACGAACCGGCGCAGCTCTGCCGCGGCGTCGGCGAGCAGCACGCCGCCGCCGACGTAGAGGACCGGCCGCTTGGCGGAGACGAGCCTCTTCGCGATCTCGGAGGCCGTCTCGTCGTCGAGCGACGGCCGGCGCAGGCTCTTCGCGTTGTGCGAGATCCGCTCGAAGAGCGCGACGTCGATCTCCTTGCTGAAGATGTCCATCGGCACGTCGATCAGCACCGGCCCGGGGCGGCCGCTCTCCGCCAGCGTGAATGCCTTCTCGACGACCTCGGGGAACAGGTGCGGCTGGTCGACGCGCCAGGCGCGCTTGACGAACGGCCGGTAGATCTCGTACTGCGATGCGTCCGCGTGGAGGTTCACCTCCTGGTGCGGGTGCTTGCCGTGGTAGTGCGTCGGCACGTCGCCGGCGATGACGACCAGCGGAGTCGAGTCGAGCGCGGCGTTGGCCACTCCGGTGGCCGCGTTGGTGAGACCGGGACCGAGGTGCGAGAGCACGACGGCGGTCTGTCGCTTCGCCCGTGCGTAGCCGTCGGCCATGTGCGCGGCGATCTGCTCGTGGCGCACGTTGACGAACTTGATCCGGCTCTTCGCGAGCTCGGCGAGCACCGCGATGTTGGTGTGGCCGCACAGCCCGAACACGTGCTCGATGCCGCGCGCCTCGAGGTACTTCACCAGTTGACGTGAGATCAGATCCTTCATTTGCTCTAGCCTCCACTTCGCGGCAGCCTCGCGGCGCCGCTATGTCATCGTTGCGCCGACGCAGCCGCGGCGACCGGCGCCCCGGGCTCGACGCGCGCGTCGTGCAGCGGCAGGTCGCGTCGCGCCGGCCCGCTGTACCGGTAAGGAATCTCCCTCGGCATCGGTCCCATCATCCGCCGGCCGCGCTGCTTTTGCTCCCATGCGTGCGCGAGGATGCCGACCGAGCGCGACAGGATGAACAACCCGCGCCCGAGCTCCGGTTCGAATCCCAGCTCGCAGAACACGACGGCGGTGATGCCGTCGATGTTCATCGGGATGTGACGCTTGGTGATGCGATCGATCGCGATCTCGACTGCACGCCCGATCTCGGCGTACCGGCCGCTCACCGCGCCCGCAGCGACCGCCTTCGCGACCAGCTCGAAGAGTGGCGCGCAACGCGGGTCGACCGGGTGGAAACGGTGACCGAATCCCGGCACGATCCTGCGGCCCGCCTGCCGCTCGCGCTCGATCACCGAGGCGGCCGCTTGCACGAGGTCGCCGTCGTCGCCCGCGATCGCGTCGATCTCCCGGTACAGCTCCATGCACTGCTGGCCCGCCCCGCCATGGACGTCGTCGAGCACGTTGATCGCCGAGGCCATCGCGCCGTTGACTGGCAGGCCGCAGCTTACAGCCATGCACGAGATCGCGATCGACGGGGCGTGCGGACCGTGATCCACACCGGGAACGAGCGCGGCTTCGAGCAGATCGGCCTGCGCCCTCGTCGGCAGCTCGCCGCGCAGCATGAGCCAGATCATCTCGACGAAGCCGACCCGGCCGATCAGCTGCTCGATCGGATAGCCGCGAATCGCGATCTTGCCGGGATGGATGTCGATGATGGAGGTGTCCCACCAGGCGCTCGCATCGGCGAGCAGCTCCTCGGGCGTCTTGGTCGTCATGGCAGGCCTCGGAGTCCGCGGTGCGGCCGCTGTCAGGTCGTGATGGTCTCGAATTCCTCTTCGAGCGCGGGATCGTAGAACGGGCCGAAGAGCTCTTCGTCCGAAGGCTTGTCTTCCTTGATCGGGACCGAGACCCACGTCGTGTTCATGTAGTGCTTCAAGTGCACGTTCTCGGAGACGACGTTGCCGCCCCACGTGCCGCAGCCGAGGCTCGAAGTCATCGGCATGCCGTTGTTGAATGCGCCGGCGTTCGCCTTCGACTGGGGCTGCCGCACCATGATCCGCGACACCGGCGCCGCGAGCGCGAGGCGATCGATGTGATCCGGATCGAAGGAGTAGATGCCGCACGAGTGCCCCTTGCCGCCGACTTCGTAGATGCCGCGCATCATCTCCAGCGCCTGGTCGAAGCCCTGGTACTTGTAGATGGCGAGCAGCGTGGTCAGCTTCTCGCTGGAGAACAGGTGCTCCTTGCCGATTCCGTCGCCGCGGACGATGATGAACTTGCGATCGGCGGCGATGGAGAACCCGGCGATCTTCGCGAGCTGCTGCGGCGCGATGGCGACCGTGTTCGGCGTGCGGTGACCTTCGGCGTCCCACATCGCGCGTTTGAGCGCCGCCTTCTCCTCCTCGTTCGCCAGGTACCCGCCCTCGGCCTGCAGTTGCTTGAGCATCTTTTCGAAGACCGACGCCTCGATAATCAGGTTGCCGTCCGCCGAGCAACCGGAGCCGAAGTCGGAGGTCTTGGAGAGCCGCGTGTTGCGTGCCGCTTCCTCGATGTTCGCCGTCTCGTCGATGATCATCGTCGAGTTGCCGGCGCCCACGCCGTACGCGGGCGTCCCGGAGCTGTACGCCGCGCGCACCATCGGCTGGCCGCCGGTGGCGATCACGAGGTCGGCGCGCGCCATCAGCGCCTGCGACATCGGAATGTTGACCTTGGTGAGGCACTGCAGGATGTCTGCCGGCGCGCCTTCGCGCTCGAGCGCCTCGCGCATCAGTCGCACCGTCTCGAACGAGGTCTTCTTCGAGCGCGGATGCGGCGAGAAGATGACCACGTCGCGCGCCTTGATCGCGTAGATCGCATTGCCCGCCGGCGTCAGGTCGGGGTTCGTGGTCGGCACGATGCAGGCGATAATCCCGGCCGGCTTGCCGTATTTCACGATGCCCCTGTCGGGCAGCTCTTCGACCACGCCCACGCTCTTCTGCCGCAGCGCATCGCGCAGCACGCCTCGGATCTTCATGCGCTTGCCCATGCGGGAGACGGCATCGCCGAGACCGCTCTCCTCGATCCCCATCTCGACCAGCCGCGTGAACGTCCGCTTGTTGGCGACCGCCCATGCGACCGCCTGGCACAGCCGGTCGACGCGCGCCTGGTCGTAGGTCTCGATGACGGCGAGCGCCTTCGTTGCGCGCTGAAATGCCTGATCGAGCTCCTGCTGCTGCTCCTCGGTGATGCCCTTCCTCGGTTCGGTTGCGCTAGCCATGCAATGCCTCTTCCTGTGTTGATCCGTTGCGCCTTCCGGAGGCGCGCCCGCGCGCACCTGCCGACCGCGTATCGCTCCGCTTCACATGCCGGTCGCGCGATGCACCGCCGCGAGCACCGCGCGGAGATCCTCGATGGGGACCTGGCCGGGGGCCGAGCTCGCCTTGCCCACCGCGAAGGTCAGCGCGGAGCCGAACACCCCGCCGACCATCCGCGACACCGATCCGACCGGACCCATCGACATGCTGATGAGCGGGATCTCGAGCGTGTTGCTCGCTTCGAACGTCGCGGCCAGCAGCGCCAAGACATCGCTCGGCGAACCGGGCATGACCGCCACCTTGCCGACGTCGGCGCCGCGGGATTGAGCGTCGCGAAACGTCGCCACCATCGCCGGGGCCGGCGGCGTGGCCTGGAAGTTGTGATACGACCCGACCATGGCGATCTCGTGCCGGCGCGAGGCCTCGCGCAGCCGCGCGAAGGCCTCGCCGGGATGCGAAAGCTCGTAGTCGATGAGATCGACGCAGCGCGCTGCGCACACGGCCTCATACAGCTGGACGACCCGCGGCTCGGACAGCGCGACGCGCTGGCCGCCTTCCTCGTGGGCCCGGCGGGTGAAAAGCAGGGGCACGTGCCTCGCGGTCGCTTTGAGTGCGCGGGCCGTGTCGATTACGAGCCCGGTGTCCTCGAGCCGGTCGAAGAAGTCGACGCGCCACTCCAGGACGTCGGGGCGCTTGGGGAGCACTGTCGCCGCCTCGGCGAGCACCGCCTCGCGATCGCGTCCGACGAGAGGCGTACAAATCACCGGCATCACGCCGGCGGCAACCGGCTTGCCGTGCAAGGTGATGGGTTTCGCCTTCGTCATCCTCCTCGACTCCCTTACCGTGCCCTGCCGCCGGGCCGAACGGCTGCCCCACCGGCATTGCGCTTGTCGACTGATTTGAGTGCGACGATAGGCGGCGCCATGGTGGACGTCAAGGGCGCCAGACGATTTTATGGGCGATAGACGCCCATTATTTGCATACTGCGGACAAAGAAGATACGATCCAACGGCGATTTGGAGCGTTCGTGCGCCTAGCGATCCTGAGCGCCCCATATGCGACCCTACAAGTACCCAGGGGATTTCGCGATGACCCGCCGTGCCGTGGCTACCAAGGAGGTTCCGAGCAGCGGAGCGGCCGCGGCCCCCCTGACGCCCACCACCCCGAGGACGCTGTTCGATCCCGATCTGGTGTCCGCGGAGACGATCGCCCGCTTCGCTGACGATTCCGATTTCGTCACGGCGCTCGCCCGCGGACTCGCCGTGCTGCTCGCCCTTTCGGACAAGAGGCGCAGGATGTCGATTGCGCAGGTAAGCCATCGCACGGGCATCGCGCGCGCGACCGCGCGGCGCAGCCTTCACACGCTGGAGAAGCTCGGCTTCGTCGCTGCCGACGAAGCGAATCATTTCTACTTGCGCCCGCGGGTGCTGTCGATCAGCCACGCCTATCTCTCCTCGTCGCCGATCGCGGTGCTGGCGCAGCCTATCCTGGACCGGCTGGGCGAGAATCTGCGCGAAGCGTGCTCGCTCGCGATCCTGGACGGCGACGAGATCGTCTATCTCGCCCGATCGTCGTCGTCGCGGATCATGTCGCCGACGCTCAACGTCGGCCGGCGGCTTCCCGCCTACTGCACATCGATCGGCCAGGTGCTGCTCGCGCACCTGCCCGAAGCGGAGCTGCAGGACTACCTCCGCCGAGCGCGCTTCGTGCGCTACACGGAGTACACGTTCACCACGGCGCAGCGGCTGCGCGAGGCGATCGCCGCGGTGCGCTCGCAGGGTTTCGCCTTCGCGAGCCAGCAGATGGAGCTGCGCCTGTGCACGCTGGCCGTGCCGGTGCGCGACGTCGCCGGCCACTACGTCGCCGGGATCAACGTGATCCTGCAGGGGCGGCTCCTGTCGGCGGCCGACATGGCGGCGCAGTTCTACCGGCCGCTGCACGAGGCGGCGATGGAGCTGGGCTCGCTGCTCCTCGCCTGAAAGCCTTCAGTCTCGTTCGCGCGGCCGACAGGCGCTATGATGCGGGGCGACCCCGCATCGACGCTTCGAAGAGAACCGTATGAAGAACGCCATGGAGCGCGAAGCCGTCTCCGAAGCCGCCAATCCGCTCGGCGTCGACGGCATCGAGTTCATCGAGTTCGCGACCTCGCGGCCCCAGGCGCTCGGCGGCGTGCTCGAGATCATGGGCTTCCAGCCGGTGGCGCGCCATCGCTCGCGCGAAGTGGAGCTCTACCGGCAGGGATCGATGAATCTGGTGGTCAACGCGCAGGCTGCCGACATTCCACGCACCGTGCAGCCGGTCGAGCGCCCGGTGATCAGCGCCTTCGCCGTGCGCGTGCGCGACGCCGACTACGCGTTCCGGCGCGCGCTGGAACTCGGCGGCTGGGAGATCCCGGTGCGCGCCCGAGCCATGGAGCTCAACATTCCGGCTATCCACGGCGTCGGCGAGAGTCTCATCTACTTCGTCGACCGCTATCGCGAGTTCTCGATCTACGATATCGATTTCCGGCCGATCCCGACCGTCGATCCCCATCCCCCCGCGATCGCGGGGCTGCACTTCTTCGGCCTCGTCCAGTACATCGGCGGCGACCGCACGACCGACTGGGTGGAGTTCTATTCGCAGCTCTTCGGCTTCAAGCCGCTGCCCGACCGCGTCCGCTTCGGCATCCTGCCCAAGGGCTTGCTGCTCGAGAGCCCGTGCCGCAGCTTCTATCTGCAGTTGATCGAGCCCGAGACTCCCGCCTCGTACGTGGAATTGGAAGAGCACCTGCAGCGCGTGGGTGTGGGCACCCCGGACGTGCCCGGAGCGGTCGCCCAGCTCGAGCGCCGCGGCGCGGAGTTCCTCGCCTCGGAGGCCGTGCATCCGAGCGACCGCGGCGCGCTCACCAAAGCCTACCTGGGCAGCGTGATGTTCGAGCTGGTGCACAGCGAATCGCACCCGCCCGAGTGATGAACTTCGCCGATTTCGGCATGGACACCGCGTCGCTCGCCGGGCCGCTCGAGCGCCGGCTGGAGGCGATCTGCGCGGCGGGCTTCGGCCAGGCGATGATCTCGGCGGCGGATATCGTGGGGCACCCGCAGGGCACCGCGGGCGGCGCGCGCGCCGTGCGCGCGAGCGGCTTGCGCGTGACCGGGTTCGAGATGCTGCGCGATTTCGAGGGGCTGGACGGCCAGCTCCACAAGTACAAGGTCGACGTCGCCAAGTCGATGCTCTCGCTCTGCCGCGAGGTCGGCGGCAAGCTGCTGATCGTCGAGGCTACTACCTCCACCCACGCGGCCTCGGACGCCGAGCGCAGCGCGCGCGATCTGCGCAAGCTCGCGCTGCTGGCGATTCCCCTGGCGGTGCGCATTGCGCTCAAGCCTCGGCTCGGCAGCCGCACCGCGCCCGATCTGGCGACCGCGTCCGACATCGTCTTCCGCGCCGAGTGTCCGAACCTCGGGATCGCCATCGACTCCTTCGACCTGCTGGTGGCGCGCACGCCGCTCGACGAGCTCGATGCCATCGCTCCCGAGCAGATCTTCCTCGTCCAGCTCTCCGACTTCATGTGGAATGCGCTTCGCTCGACGGCCGAGCAGAACGCGACCGCCACGCACTTCCGCGTCTTTCCCGGGGAAGGGGCGCACAGCGAGGGGCTCGCGGAGCTCGTCACGCGGCTCGACCGCATCGGCTATCGAGGCGACTACAGCTTCGACGTGTACAACGACGACTATCTGCAGATGCCAGCCGAGGCGGTCGCCGAGCGGGCACGCCGGGCTTCCGACTGGCTGGGCGAAACCGTGCTGCGCCGCGCGCTGCCGGTGCCCAATCTCGAGCGAATGAGGCGAGGATGAGCGCTCCCACGACCATGCCGTTCCGGCGCCTCGGGAGCAGCGGCCTCGAAGTTTCGATCGTCTGCCTCGGCACGATGCTGTTCGGCGATCGCACCGACGCCGCCGTGGCGAAGGAGATCGTCGCGCATGCGTTCGACGCCGGCGTCAACTTCATCGACACGGCCGACGCGTACGCCGACGGCGCGTCCGAGCGAATGGTCGGTCAGGCGGTGCGCGCGCACCGCGACCGCTGGATCATCGCCACCAAGGCGGGCAACGTGCTGCCGACGATCGCCGCGGCGCCGCACACCGGCGGGCTTTCCCGCCGCTGGCTCGTGCAGGCGTGCGACGCGAGCCTCGCCCGGCTCGCGACCGACTGGATCGACATCTACTACCTGCACAAGGACGACGTACGCACGCCGATCGCGGAGACGATCGGCGCGATCGGCGACCTGATCCGCGCCGGCAAGATCCGGTACTTCGGCGTGTCCAACTATCGCGGCTGGCGCATCGCCGAGGTGATGCGCTGGTGTGGGCGGCTCGGCGTGCCGAAGCCCGTCGTCAGCCAACCGTACTACAACCTCCTCAATCGCACACCCGAGGTCGAGATCCTGCCAGCGTGCGACTACTACGGGCTGGGCGTGGCCCCGTACTCGCCGATCGCCCGTGGCGTTCTCACGGGAAAGTACGCCCCCGGCGGCGCCGCGCCGGAGGGCTCGCGCGTAGCGCGCAGAGACAAGCGCATGCTGGAGACCGAGTTCCGGGAGGAATCGCTCGCGATCGCGCAGAAGCTCGGGGCTCACGCGGCGGCGAGCGGGCGCACGCTGACCCAATTCGCTCTGGCCTGGCTGTGGTCGAATCGCATTGTCGCCAGCGTGATCGCCGGCCCGCGTACGCTCGAGCAGTGGAAGCCCTACGTCGAGGCGGTCGGCACGCCGTGGACCGACGAGGACGATCGGCTCGTCGACGCGCTGGTTCCGCCGGGCCATCCGTCAACGCCGGGGTACAGCGATCCGCAATATCCCTTTTTCGGTCGCGTGAAGCAGCACAACCGGTAGCGCGACGCGGAGGCCCGCACCGCGCACGGTATAATTCGCGTTCCCGACTCGACGGCAAGCGGCCCTCGTCCGAAGGCCGCGCTCCCAATCCATGCACGTCTTTTTCGAGGACGACGGCGCGTTCAAGGCCGGTACCGTCCTCGCCGACAACGACACGTCGCTGCAGGTCGAGGCCGTCTCGGGCAAGCGGCTCAAGGTGAAAGCCGCCAACGTGCTGCTGCGCTTCGCCCAGCCTTCGCCCTCCGCGCTGCTTGCTGACGCGCAGACGCTCGCCGCCGATCTGGACCCGAACTTCCTGTGGGAAGTGAGCCGCGACCGCGAGTTCGCCTTCGCGGATCTCGCCGGGGAATACTTCGGCCGCGCGCCGAAGCCCGCGGAAGCCGCGGCGCTTGCGATCTGCCTGCACCGCTCGCCGATGCATTTCTATCGCAAGGGCAAGGGACGCTATCGGGCGGCTCCCGAGGACGCGCTCAAGGCCGCCCTCGCGGGCAGCGAGCGCAAGCGCCGCGAAGCCGAGCAGGTGTCGGCCTGGGCCGACGAGCTCAAGACCGGGCGGCTCCCGGACGCGCTGCGGACGAAGCTCCCGATGCTGCTCTACAAGCCCGATAAGCTCGCGCTCGAGACGCGCGCGCTCGTCGCCGCGTGCGAAGCGCTGCAGACGAGCCCGCTGGCGCTCCTCGCCGCGTGCGGCGCGATTCCCTCCACGCACGAATACCACTTCCAGCGCTTCCTCTTCGAGACGTTTCCCCGCGGCACCGCGTTCCCGCCGCTCGCCGACGCACTCGACGTGCCGGATCTGCCGCTCGCGCCGGTGCGCGCCTTCTCCATCGACGACGCATCGACCACCGAGATCGACGACGCCTTTTCGGTGCGGGCGCTGCCCAACGGCCGGCTCGAGATCGGCATCCACATCGCCGGGCCGGCGCTGGCGATTGCGCGCGGGACTCGCCTGGACGAGATCGCGCGCGCGCGGCTGTCCACGGTGTACATGCCGGGACGCAAGATCACGATGCTGCCCGACGCGGCGATCGAGCGCTTCACGCTCGCCGCGGCGACGACGCCGCCGGCGCTTTCGCTCTACGTCGAGACGGCGCAAGACGGCACGCCGCTCACCTCCGCCACGCGGGTGGAGCGCGTACCCATCGCGGCAAACCTGCGCCTCGACGCGATCGGCGAGCGCTTCGCCGGTCCGGCCGAAGCGGACGAGCCCGAATGGACCGACGAGCTGCGCGCGCTGTGGCGCGTCGCCCAGAAGCTCGAGGCCGCGCGCGGCAAGGCGGAGATTCCGCGCGTCGACTACAGCTTCCACATCGACTGGGATGCGGCCCCGGACGGGCGGGTGACCATCGTGCCGCGCGCCCGCGGCTCGCCGCTCGACAAGCTGGTCGCTGAGCTGATGATCTGCGTCAACGGCACGTGGGGAAAGCTGCTCGCTGACGCGGGCGCGCCCGGACTCTACCGCACCCAGTCCGCGGGCAAAGTGAAGATGAGCACCACGCCGGAGGCGCACCAGGGGCTGGGCGTGGCGCAGTACCTCTGGGCGAGCTCGCCGCTGCGCCGTTACAGCGATCTGGTGAACCAGCGTCAGCTTCTGGCGGTGGTGCGCGGGGATAAGCCTCCGTACGCGCCGGGGGACGCGGAGCTCTTCGCCGCAGCGGCGGATTTCGAGGTGACGTACGCGCAGTACGCCGAGTTTCAGAACCGGATGGAGCACTACTGGTGCCTGCGCTGGCTGATCCAGGAACGGATCACGGAGACCACCGCCGCGGTGATCCGCGAGAATCTGGTCCGCTTCGATGCGCTGCCGCTGACGCTGCGGGTCGCCGATCTGCCGGCGCTCGCTCTCGAGTCCCGCGTGCGGCTGGTCATCGGGCGCATCGACCTGCTGGAGCTCGCACTGGAGGCCCGTTACGGCGGTCCCGCTTGAGGTTCTGAGCGGCCTTCGGGCGCCGCACGGACGGCAAAACAGACCGCCCAGGTCCCCCGAGCCGTCTCCCGGTCGGCGGCAGGGATATACTTGCGGCCCAAATGCCCGCCAAGACCGCGAGCAAGCGGACCGCGCCCGAGCTTCGCGTGGTCGCACCGCGCAAGCGCGCGGCGCGACCCGCGGCCGCGGTTCCCATTCCGGAAGCGCGGACCATGTCGCTGCCGTTCATCGCCGGCGAGGACCGCCCGCTGCGCGACCGGCTGCTGGGAACGGCGCTCGGGGCCTCGATCGTGCTGCACGCGATCGTGCTGGCGATCCGCTTCAGTCCCTTCGATCTCACGCTGTACGACCGCAACGGTCCGCCGCTGGAGGTCGCGTTGGTCAACGCGAAGTCCAAGACCAAGCCGACCAAGGCGGAGATCCTGGCGCAGCATCGGCTCGACGGCGGCGGCAACACCGATGCCGACCGGCGCGCCAGGACGCCGCTGCCCGTGCTACCTCACGAGAGCACGACCACCGAGCTGGCGGTGGCCACGCAGAGGGTCGAAGCGCTCGAGCGGCACGCGAAGGAGATGATGACGCAACTCAAATCCTCAGCGTCGGTGGCCGCTCCCGCTCCCACGCCCAACGAGGCCCCCGAGGCTGCCGAGCTCCCGAGCGCGACCGAGATGCTGCAGCGCACACTCGACGCCGTGCGGCTGGAGGCGCAGATCGCCAAGGAGATGGACGCGTACGCCAAGCGGCCGAAGCGCCGCTTCGTGGGCGCCCGCGCCGAGGAATACCGCTTCGCGCGCTACGTCGAGGACTGGCGCATGAAGGTCGAGCGCATCGGCAACCTCAACTATCCGGAAGCCGCGCGCGCGAAGAAGCTCTACGGGAGCCTGCTCCTCACCGTAGGCGTTCGCGCCGACGGGAGCCTCGAGAGCATCATGATCGACCGTCCGTCGGGGGTGAAGATCCTAGACCTCGCCGCGCGCAGGATCGTCGAGATGGCGGCTCCGTTTGCGCCGTTCCCGGCGGACATCCGGCGCGATACCGACATCCTCTACATCACCCGCACCTGGACGTTCGCGCCGGGCGACTCGCTGACTTCCGAGTGAGCGAGGGGTTCGCCCGCCGCGGGGCAAGGCCCGCCGGTCCGGCCTCGCACGCGCGACGCGAAGGCCGCCGGATCGCTCCGTCGCTTCGATGCGCCTCGTGATCCGATGGCTCGCATGGGCTGCGGCGCTGCTCGTCACGGCGTTCGCGCTGCTCCAGGCCTGGTACGCATTACACATCTGGTGGTGGCGCGACCATGCGCCGCGAGAGACGGCTTTCATGGCGGAGCGTCTGGCCGAGCTCCGCGAGCGCCGTCCCGACGCCCGTCTCGCCTATCGCTGGATTCCGTACCAGCGCATCTCGGTCGACCTCAAGCGGGCGATGATCGCCGCCGAGGACGCGAAGTTCGTCGACCACGAGGGCTTCGACTGGGAAGAGATCGAGCTGGCGCTCGACAAGAACCTGCGCAAGGGGCGCGTCGTGGCCGGAGGCTCGACCATCAGCCAGCAGCTGGCGAAGAATCTGTTCCTGTCGCCGGAGCGCAGCTACTGGCGCAAGGGCGAGGAGGCCATCCTGACGGTCATGCTCGAGGCCATACTCGACAAGCGCCGGATCCTCGAGCTCTATCTCAACGTGATCGAATGGGGCAACGGCGTGTTCGGTTGCGAAGCGGCGGCGTGGCGCTACTTCGGCGTGCCGGCGGCGGCGCTCGACGCTGGCCAAGCGGCGCGGCTCGCGGCGATGGCGCCCAACCCGCGCTACTACGAGCGGCACCCCGGCGCTCCGGGGCTCGCCCGCAAGATCGCAATCGTGCGCGCGCGGATGCCGGCGGCCGAGTTGCCGTAACGAGGGTTGTCGGGCAGCATGGCCGCTTTCGATGCCGAGTACAGCGGCGCCTGGTCGGCGACGGCCCGCCCGGAGCTCGAGCGGCGCCGCGTGGACGAGGATGGGAATAAGGGTCCAGACCCGGCTGTTTCACCTACGATGGTGCTCTCGGTCGCCCGGGGAGCGGCTCGATTCAACGGGGTAGAAGCTTTGCCGGAGACATTGCCCAATCCCGAGCTCGTTGCGGCGCTGCCACGGCTTCGCCGCTACGCGCGGGTGCTGACGGGCGACACCCATCGTGCCGATGACCTCGTGCAGGACACGCTCGCGCGGGCGTGGGAAAAGCGGCAGTTGTGGCGCGCCGGCAGCGACTTGCGCGCCTGGCTGTTCACGATCATGCACAACGTTCACGTCAACCAGTACGCCGCGCGCCAGCGCGAATACGCGCTCGCTTCGCTCGACGCGGAGGAAGGGCCCGCGGCGGGATGGGAGATTCCGGTGCGTCCGAATCAGGCTGCCCGCGTCGAGCTCAGCGAAGTGCTGGCGCAGGTCCGGAGGCTGCCCGTCGAGCAGCGCGAGGTGTTGCTGCTCGCGGCCGTCGAGGAGCTGCGCTACGAGGAGATCGGCGCGGTACTGGGCGTGCCGATCGGGACCGTGATGTCGCGCCTGTCGCGCGCCCGCGACAAGCTGCGGCGGATGACCGCGGAGACGCCGTCGCCGCTGAAGGTCGTGCGCTAGAGCGATCCGATGAGCGGCCCATCCGCCATTCCCGACGAAGAGCTGCACGCCTACGCGGACGAGCAGCTTCCGACCGCGCGCTCGCAAGCGATCGCCGCGGCCATCGCCCGCGACCCCGCGCTGGCGCTGCGGGTGGCCGAGATCCGGCGCCAGAATGCGCTGCTGCGCGACGCCTTCGACCCGTGGCTGACCGAACCTCTACCGCAGCATCTTCTGGCGGCGGCTGCGCGCCGTCCGCCGCGGCGCATCCCGCGCTGGCTCCCGGCGAGCGTCGCGATCGCCGCTTCGCTCCTGATCGGGGTCGCCGCCGGCTGGTACGGGCGCGGCGAAGTGCTCGAGCTCGGCGGCACGCCGGTGAGCTTCCCGCGGGAGGCGGCGCTCACGCATGCCATCTACGCGGCGGATGCCAACCGACCGGTGGAGATCTGGGCGAGCGAGGAGCAACGCCTCGTCACCTGGCTCTCGAAGCGCCTGGGGTTCGCGCTGCGCGCTCCCGACCTGAACGGCATCGGCTTCGCTCTGGTCGGAGGACGGCTCGTCGCCGGCAACGAGCAGCCGGCAGCGCTCTTCATGTACGAGAACGCGGACCACCAGCGCATCTCGCTGCTCGTGCGCAAGGACAGCTCGGCTTCCGGCGAGACCGCGTTCCGCTACGCCGTCGAGGACGGCGTGGGCGTGTTCTACTGGATCGACGACGACTGCGGCTATGCGATCTCGGGCCGCCTCGATCGTGGCCAGCTGCTGGCCGTCGCCCGCGTCGTCTACGGTCAGCTCGCGAAGTAGGTCGGGACTCATACCGACGGGTGGGGATTCATCCCGACGGGTACGGTCGCCGCGCCGTGGTGCGAATGAATTCGCACCTACAGCGTGCCGGCGCCTCGCGGCGTGCGCAGGAAGGCCGCCAACCGCGGCCTGGCCGAGAACGTCACCTTGAGCGTATCGCCCAGGCCCAGCGCGCCGAGCGCCGCGCGGATCGCCGCCGGCTCCGGATGCGCGCCGGCGAGCGCGGTCAAGGCCACGCCGGAATCGGCGAGCCCGTCGGCGGGATGGCGTTCGTCCGACCACTGGATCAGCGTTGGCACCAAGCCGTCCCCCGGCAGGTGCCCGTCGTCGGGAATCGTGATCCGCCACCGGAACGTTCCGCGCTCCATCGGGTGCACGCGCCCGAAGTCGATCGGCGAGGTGCGGCGCAACGCGTCGATGTCCCGGCTCCGGGCGACCCAGTGAATGAGCCGCGGCCCGGCGCGCAGCGCGTTGCGCAGTTCAGCGCTGTCGAGCTCGAACCAGCGCGGCCCCGCCGGGGCCGCACCGTCGGGGTCGATCGCGATCACTTCCAGGAAGCTCTTGGGCCCGAGCTTGAGCAGGCTGTTGTGCGTACCCATCGCGACATGCTTGCCGCCGCGCGACGGGCGCACGCCCAGCGTCGCTTCGACGTGGTTCTCGCCCTGCTCGAGCGTCGCGGCGGCGACGACGAGATGGTCGAACGTGGCGCTCACGTCCTGCCCGACGCCGTCTCCTCGGCGGCAAAATCGACTTCCACTCGCGCGCCGTTGGGATCGAAGAAGAAGACCTGCCACACGCCCGAACCGGCCTGACGGCGGCAGTCGTGCTCGATGCCTCGCGCCTCGAGCTTGGCAAGCAGGCTCGCCAACTCGCGGCCGGTGAAAGCCATGTGATCGATCACGCCGGCGCGGAGCTCGTTCTTCGCGCGGCCGCCGATCACGTGCAGGATCGGGGCGTCGTTGGCGTAGAGCCAGGCGCCGGGAAAGGCGAAGTTCGGGCGTGCGCCGGCGGCGAGGCCCAGCACATCGCCGTAGAAGGCGACGGTCGCCGGCACGTCGTCGGTGAGGATCGTGAAGTGGTTTATCCCCTGGATGGTCATCACTCGCCTCCGAATGGCTTGTCCTGGGCCGTGCCCGATCCACCGCGGCGGCCTCCGAGCTGCGCCGCGAAGAAGCCGCCGAACAGCGCGGTGGCCTCCGGCCCTTCGGAATCATTGTACGCAAAAGCCCCGTCGCCGCCGCTCCAGGCATGTCCGAGCGCGTCTACGCGGATGCGCCGGGCGACGAGTTGCGCACCGAGACGATAGTCCTCGGTCGTGACCGTCCGGCCGCTCCGATCCTGCGTGACCGATCTCGCGTCCGCCTCGGGCAGCGCTTCGGCCTCGGGCGGCCGGCCGTTGAACACCAGGAACTGGCGCAGCAGCGCGATCGAATTCGCTTCCGCGACGACGTTGTCGCGCTCGCCGTGAAGAATGCACACGGGCAGCGGCAGCGCGCGCGGCGGGGTCTCGGCGCGCGCCGCCCGGGCGACCGCATCGACGTCGCCGCGCGGACCGTTCGCCATCGCCTGCAAGGCCGCAGCGGCGCCGATGGCCGCGCCGCACGGCACGCCCGAATGCAGGCCCACCGCGGCGAAGAGCTTCGCCGAGCGCAAAGCGAGAACCGCGCCGAGACATGCGCCGGCCGACATGCCGAGGAGAAAAATCCGGCGCGGATGGCCGCGATAGAGCCGGCGCGCGGCCCGGACCTGCGCGGCGACGATCGCGGCTTCGCCCTTGCCGGCGACCGTCCGCCGATCGAACCAGTTCCAGCAGCCCCAGGCGTTGGCCTGCGTCGTCTGGCGCGGCAGCAGCACCAGCCACCCGCGCTCGTCGGCGAGCCGGGTAATCCGCGTTCCCGCCGCGATCTCCTCCGGCGTCTGGCGACAACCGTGGAGCAGCACGACGAGCGGCCGGCGGCGCCAGCCGGCGTGGCCGCGCGGAACGTATACCAGGTAATCGCGCGCCGGCCACGTCCACGGCGCGGTGCCGATCCAGCCCCGCCAGGAGTACTTGCTGCCGCGCTCGAAGCGGCCCGGCGGCGGAGGCCCGCGACGGAAGAGCCGCGCGAAGAGGCCGCGCAGGCGCGTCCAGAGCGAAGCGTTTTGCGAAGCCGGACCGGCCATCGTCGTAGGTGCGTGTGCGAATGAATTCGCACCTACATCAGGATCACGTCGTACTGCTCCTGCGTGTACAGCGTCTCGACCTGCAGCGAGATCGGCTTGCCGATGAAGTCGCCGAGCTGAGCGAGGCTCTGCGACTCCTCGTCCAGGAACAGATCGATAACCGACTGCGAGGCGAGAATGCGGAACTCCCGGGCGGTGAACTGCTTCGACTCCCGAACGACCTCGCGCAGGATCTCGTAGCACACGGTCCGGGCGGTCTTGATCTCGCCACGGCCGGTGCAGGTCTCGCACGGCTCGCACAGCACGTGCGCGAGACTCTCGCGTGTGCGCTTGCGCGTCATCTCGACCAGGCCGAGCTGGGTGAAGCCGTTCACGGTGAGCCGCGTCCGGTCGCGCTCGAGCGCCTTGTTGAATTCGGTCAGCACCGCGGCGCGATGATCGGCGTTCTCCATGTCGATGAAGTCGATGATGATGATGCCGCCGAGGTTGCGCAGACGCAGCTGCCGGGCGATGACCTGCGCCGCTTCGAGGTTGGTCTTGAAGATGGTGTCGTCGAAGCTGCGGCCGCCGACGAACCCGCCGGTGTTGACATCGATGGTGGTCATCGCCTCGGTCTGGTCGATGATGAGGTAGCCTCCGGACTTGAGATCGACGCGGCGCGCGAGCGCCTTCTCGATCTCGTCCTCGACGCCGTTCAGATCGAACAACGGCCGCTCGCCGCCGTAGTGGATGATCCGATCGAGGATGCCGCGCGTGTACTGCTGCGCGAACTCCTGCATCCGCTGGTGCGTCTCGCGCGAATCGACGAGGATGCGCGAAGTCTCCTCGGTCGCCATGTCGCGCAGCACGCGCTGGCTCAGGTTCAAGTCCTGGTAGATCGGCGAGGGCACGGGGAGCGTGCCGGACCTCGCGGTGAGGTCGGACCACAGCTGGGTGAGATAGCGGATGTCGTTCTCGAGCTCGCGCTCGGTGGCCGTCTCCGCCATCGTGCGGATGATGAACCCGCCGGCGAGGCCTTCCGGAAGCAGCTGCTGGAGCTTCTCGCGCAGGCTCTCGCGCTCGGCCTCATCCTCGATGCGTTGCGAGATGCCGATGTGCGAATCCTGCGGGAGATACACCAGCAGCCGCCCCGCGAGGCTCACCTGGGTCGACAAACGCGCGCCCTTGGTGCCGATCGGGTCCTTGATCACCTGCACCGGCAACGACTGGCCTTCGTGCAGGATGCGCTCGATGGGCTTGCTCTCGTGCCCGTTCTGGCGATGCTCCCAGATGTCGGCGATGTGCAGGAATGCGGCGCGCTCGAGGCCGATCTCGACGAACGCGGACTGCATGCCGGGAAGGACGCGCGCGACACGCCCGACGTAGATATTCCCCACGAGTCCCCGCGCCGACGCGCGCTCGATGTGCAGCTCCTGCACCACGCCCTGCTCGAGGACGGCGACCCGCGTCTCCTGCGGCGTGACGTTGATCAGGATCTCGTTGCTCGCCCCCGGTGGCCCGGCAATGACGCGGACGACGCCTCCTGCCGCAGCAGTCGCGGCCGGAGCTCCGGGGTTGAGAGACGTCGTGCTCACAGCACCTGGTAGCCGATCTTGGTGAGGATCTCGGCGGTCTCGAACAGCGGCAGACCCATCACGCCGGAATAGCTGCCGTCGAGATGCCGGACGAATGCGGCAGCCCGCCCTTGTATGGCGTAGGCGCCCGCCTTGTCGAACGGCTCGCCGGTGGCGACGTAGCGCTCGATCTCATCCCTCGCGAGCGCGCGGAAGCTCACGCGCGAGGCGCTCACGCCCAGCGCGAGCTGCGCTTCCCACCGCACGGCCACCGCGGTCAGCACTTCGTGCGTGCGATCGGACAGCGCGGTGAGCATGGCGATAGCATCCTGGGCATCCTGCGGTTTTCCCAGCACTCTGCCTTCGAGTGCGACTTCAGTGTCCGCGGCGAGGACTGGTTTAGGCGCGAGGCCGCGCCGCGTCATGCGATGCCACGCGACCGAGGCCTTGAGCCGCGCCACGCGCTTGACGTACTCGATCGGCGCCTCGCCTTCGCGCGGCCCTTCGACGACGTCGGGCTCCCGCCCCGCGGCTTCGCGCAGCCTGAGCTCGGCGTACTCGACGCCGAGCTGGCGCAACAGCTCCTGCCGCCGCGGGCTCTTCGACGCCAGATACACCGAGGGACGCTCGGCGAGAACGAACGGTTCGCTCATGCTCGATGGTAGGGATGCCCCGCGAGCATGCTTGCCGCGCGATACAGCTGTTCGGCGAGCATGACCCGTGCGACGCCGTGCGCCAATGTTAGCGCGGAAAGGCTCACTATGACATCGGCATCGCGCTTGACGTGCGGGTCCAGTCCGTCGGCGCTGCCGATGACGAAGGCCAGGTTCCGGCCCCGATCGCGCGCCTCGCGGAGCCGCTGCGCGAGGCGCGCGGTCGTCCACGGCTCGCCGCGCTCGTCCAGCGCGATGGTTCGCCAGCCTTGCGTGGCCGCGGCGATGCGCTCCGCCTCGCGCGCGAGCGTCTGCTGGACGGTGCGCCCGCGATCGCGGGCCTCCGGCTTGATCTCGACGAGCTGCGCGGCGAGTTCTCGCGGGAGACGCTTGAGATAGTCCTCCACCGCGGCATCGACCCAGGCAGGCATACGCGTTCCCAGCGCGACGATGCGGATCTTCATCTAGGTGCGAATTCATTCGCGCGCATTCGCCGCAGGTGCGAACCCATTCGCACTCCCATGACTGCGGCGCACGAGACGCTCGCGCTGCTACGCCGGCACCGTGGTCTTGCGTCGCTGCGGCTTCGGCGGCGTCCACAGCTCCTCGAGCTTGTAGTACGCGCGCGCGGCGGGAAGCATGATGTGCACGACGATGTCGCCGGCATCGACGAGCACCCACTCGCCGGTTTGCTCGCCTTCGACGCCGAGGATCGTCGCCCCCGCCGCTTTCAGCGCCTCGCGCACGTGCTGCGACAGCGCCTTCACCTGCCGGGCCGATTCGGCTGTGGCGATGACCAGCGTGTCGTAGAGAGTGGTGAGCTTGCGGACGTCGATGACGGTGATGTCGCGGGCTTTGATGTCTTCGAGAGCGGCGACGGCGATCTTTTCGATCTTCTTCAGACGCATCCGATCCTTCAAGGGCGATAGAGACGATTGCGGTCAATATAGTCCAGAACGCTCGCGGGAAGCAAACCGCGGACGCGATCGACGTCCCCTTTCGCGAGCTCGGCGCGGATGACCCTCGCCGCGATCGGCTGCGGCGTCACGGCAATGCGCACGATCGACCCCGCGGACGCGCGCTCGAGCTGCGAGGCATCGGCGACGAGGCGGCTCCGCCACTCGGCGCGTACCGGGTCGACGAGCGCGCGCTCGATAGTCGGCGCGCCGGGCCGCTCGACCACGATGAAATGCGCGAGCGTGAAGAGCCGCTCCCAGCGCCACCACTGCGCGAGGCCGGCGAACGCGTCGCTGCCGACGACCAGCGCGAGCGGCCTGCTCGGATCGCGCCGGTGCAGCGCTTCGAGCGTGGCGACGGTGTAGCTGGGCCCCGGGCGGTCGATCTCCACGCGGTCCGCGGCGAGGCCGGCGAATTCCTCGCAGCCGAGGACCGTCATCGCGAACCGATCCTCCGCGGAGGCGACCGGAGGCGGGCGATGCGGCGGAACGCCTGCGGGGACGAGGCGCACTTCCGCAAGACCGAGCGCCGCTCGCACGTCGGCGGCGAGGCGCAGGTGCCCGTAGTGAATCGGGTCGAAGGTGCCGCCGAGGACGGCGAGCGCGCGAAGCGTTCGGCTCACTCGAGTCTTTCCGTCAGAAGCGCGAGCCCGGCGCCGCGAGAAAGGCGAGCTCCTCCGCGGTCGACGCGCGCCCGAGGCTCGCGTTGCGGTGAGGGAAGCGACCGAAGCGGCGCACCACTTCGGCGTGCTTCTGCGCCCATTTGAGCGGTTCCGCGAGGCCGGTTTCGTCGCGCAGGCGGCGGAAGAGCTCGACGGAGCGTTCCTGCGCGACCGTCGATTCCGCGTGCACGAACGGCATGTAAGCGAACCAGCGCTCCACGGCGATCAGGGCACGGTCGTCGCCGCGCTCGGTCGCCTCGCGGGCGAGGCGAAGCGCCAGCGCGTCGCCGGCGAATGCGCGCGACGTGTCGCGAAAGATGTTGCGCGTGAGCTGATCGAGAAGCACGATGCGCGCGAGCTCGGGCCGTGGCGCCGACCAGTCTTCGAAGTCGCCGGCGAGCGCGTTCTCGACCGCTGCGCCGAAGCGCGCGCGCAATTCCGCATCGAAGGCCGGGTCCTTGCGGAACCAGAAATCGCGGGTCGTCCCGTACTCGGCGGTTCCGGGCCGTCCGAACCAGAAGTCGAGGATCGCGTCGTGCATTGTGGCGTTGGGCAGCCGCTCGCCGCGGCCGGCGAATCGCTGATATAGTGCACCGGCTGCCGCGACGCAAGCCCGCGCTTCCGGCGCCACCTTACGCGACGCCGATGCGGACCTCCTACCGGGATATCTTCCTGCTCGCCTGCTGTCAGGCGCTGCTGCTGGTCAACAACGCAGCGCTCATCTCGATGAACGGACTCGTCGGCTACGCGCTCGCGCCGGCGAAAGCGCTGGCCACGGCCGGCGCGACCACGTTCGTGCTCGGATCGGCGGCCGCGGCCATGCCGGCGGCGCTGTGGATGGCGAAGGTCGGCCGCCGCCGCGGCTTCATGACCGGTTCTCTGGTCGCGATCGTGGGCAGCGTGACGTGCTCGCTCGCGCTGGCGGTGTCGAGCTTCGCGCTCTACTGCCTTGGCACCGCCATCATCGGCGTGTACACGGCTTTCGGGCTGCAATACCGGTTCGCCGCGGCCGAGGTCGCCGCGCCCGAGTTCAAGGCGAAGGCGATCTCGCTGGTGCTTGCCGGCGGCATTGCCGGCGGCTTCCTGGGCCCCGAGGCGAGCCGCTGGGGACGCGAGCTGCTGTCCGTGCCGTTCCTAGGATCGTTTCTGCTGATGAGCGCTTTCGCGCTCCTCGCGCTCGGCGTGCAGTCGCGGGTGCGCGTACCGAAGCCGGCGATCGCGGCGGGCGCGGGCGGCAGGCCGCTCGCCGCTATCGCGTCGCAGCCGGTCTTCGCCGTCGCCGCCCTCTCTGCCGCGCTCGGCTACGGGGTGATGAATCTGCTCATGACGGCCACACCGCTGGCGATGAGCTTCTGCAGCCATCCGTATTCGGCCGCGGCGTTCGTCATCGAATGGCACGTGGTCGGCATGTACGCGCCGGGATTCTTCACCGGCGGGCTGATCCAGCGCTACGGCGTGCTGCGGGTAATCGTGGCCGGAACGGCGCTAGTCGCAACGTCGATCGGCATCGCGGTCAGCGGCAACGCGATCGGCCACTTCTGGACGGCGCTGGTGCTGCTCGGCGTAGGCTGGAACCTGATGTATACCGGCGGCACGACGCTGCTGACCGAAGCCTACACGCCGCAGGACAGGGCGAGGACCCAGGGGCTCAACGACTTCATCGTCTTCACCGTCATGGGTGTGTCCTCGTTCTCCTCCGGCGCGCTGGTCGACGCGGCGGGATGGGAGCGGATGAACGCGGTGGCGCTGCCGTTCGTCGCCACGGTGGCGACCGCCGCGCTGTGGCTCGCGGCCGTGCGCAGGCGCGCCGGCGCCGTAGCGCGGAGCAAGGCGTAGGATCCTCGATGGCGACGCATGCCCTCGACACCGAGGCGCTGCAACGCTGGGTCGGCCGGCGCGAGATCCGCTCCGACGTGATCGACGCGCGGCCGGTGGCGCTCCTGTCCGCGACGCTCGACCGCGACGACCCTCCGCCTCGCCGTGGCGACGTTCTGCCGCCACTGTGGCACTGGCTGTACTTCCTCCCTGTGTTTCGGCAGTCCGAGGTAGGGCCCGACGGGCACGCCACGCGCGGCGGATTCCTGCCGCCGGTGCCGCTGCCGCGGCGGATGTGGGGGGGAAGCCGGATCGAGTGGCATCGACCGCTCGTCGTCGGCGACGAGGTCTCGCGCGAATCGCGCGTCGTGTCCGTGACGCCGAAGAGCGGGCGCAGCGGCGCGCTGGTGTTCGTGGTGGTGCGGCACGAAATCTCGCGCGGGACGGAGCTCGCGCTCAGCGAAGAGCACGACATCGTCTATCGCGCGCTGCAGCCGTCGGACGCACGGTCCGGCGTCGCCACGGCGGACGCAACGGAGCCCGCGGCGTGGACGCGGCGCATCGTGCCCGACGACGTGCTGCTCTTCCGCTACTCGGCGCTCACCTTCAACAGCCATCGCATCCACTACGACCGCCGCTACGTCACGGAAGTGGAAGGCTACCCGGGCCTGGTGGTGCATGGTCCGCTGCTCGCCACGCTCCTCGTGGATCTGCTGCGTCGCAACCGGCCGGATACGGTGCTCAAGCGCTTCGAATTCCGCGCGCTGGCGCCGCTGTTCGACATCGCGCCGTTCGACGTGTGCGGGCGCCCGGAGAACACGGGCGCGGTCGCGCTTTGGGCGCAAGCGATCGACGGCGCGCTGGCGATGCGCGCTGCGGCCACGCTCGCATGATGCGTCCCCTCGACGGCATCCTGGTCGTCTCGCTCGAGCACGCCATCGCGGCGCCGTTCTGCACGCGCCAGCTCGCCGATCTCGGGGCACGCGTGATCAAGATCGAGCGCCCCGGCGTGGGCGACTTCGCGCGCGCCTACGACGAGCGGGTGCGGGGCATGTCGTCGCACTTCGTGTGGGTGAATCGCTCGAAAGAAAGCCTGACGCTCGACGTGAAGCAGCCCGAGGCCGCCAAGGTGCTTCGGGCGCTGCTCGCGCGGGCGGATGTGCTGGTGCAGAACCTGGCTCCGGGCGCTGCCGCCCGGCTGGGTCTCGACGCGCGGAACCTGCGCCCCGAAAACCCCCGTCTGATCGTCTGCGACATCTCGGGCTACGGCGCCGACGGTCCGTACCGCGACAAGAAGGCCTACGATCTCTTAATCCAGAGCGAGGCCGGCTTTCTGTCGGTCACCGGGTCGGACGCGGAGCCCGCGAAAGCCGGTTGCTCCATCGCCGACATCGCCGCCGGGATGTACGCCTACACGGGCATACTGGCGGCGCTCCTGCAGCGGCAGAAGACCGGCGAAGGGGCGCGCATCGACGTCTCCATGCTGGAAGCGCTCTCCGAATGGATGAGCTATCCGCTCTACTACGCGTTCGAGGGCGCGAGCGCGCCCGGGCGCTCCGGCGCGGCGCACGCGACGATCTATCCTTACGGACCGTTCGAGGCCGGCGACGGCAAGGTGGTGATGCTCGGGCTGCAGAACGAGCGCGAATGGGTCGTCTTCTGCGCGCAAGTCCTGCGCCGCCCCGAGCTCGCGAACGATCCGCGCTTCGACGCCAACGCGCGGCGCCACGCGAATCGCGAGGCACTGGCCGCGATCATCGTCGAGGAGTTTCGCACGCTGACCGCGCCCGAGGTCGTGGGCCGCCTCGATGCGGCGCAGATCGCCAATGCGCGGGTCAACACGATGGCGGAGCTCTGGGCGCATGCGCAGCTGGCCTCGCGCCGCCGCTGGGCTTCGGTGCGCAGCCCGGTCGGACCGATTCCGGCGCTCGTCCCGCCCGGAGCGAGCGACGCGTTCGACTACCGCATGGACCCCATTCCCGCGCTGGGCGAGCACACCGATGCCATCCTGGGCGAGCTGGGTTACGGGCAGGACGAGATCCAAGCTCTGCGAGCGGCGGGCGCGGTGTAGTCGCGGACCACCGCGCTTCCGCGCGACTCGGAACGCGAGGCGGGGCGGCAATCGCGGCTTCTTCGCTCAGCCGCGGCTGCGCTGCTCCGCCTCCGCGGGGAACTGCCAGTAGACCTGCTCGACCATCTTGCCGCGCGAGCGTACGTGCTTCTTCAACGCCTCGCCAAGCGCGTGCGAGTCGACGGGAGCCTTGGCGCTCACGAACAGAACGCCGCTGTCGTCGTCGACGATGATCGAGGTCACATCGGCGTGCACGCCGCGGTCCGAGAGGAACTTCGCGGCGGCGCGATCGAGCTCGGCATCGGCGGTGTCGATCAGCAGCCGCCGGTTCAGCGCCGCCAGGAATAGCGCCATCACGCCGAGCATCAGCCCGACGATGATGGCGACGATGGCATCGAACACCGGCCTCGGTCCGAGCCAGAAGGAGACGCCCGCGACCAGCAGCGTGAGCAGGATGCCGACGAGCGCGACGACGTCCTCGAGCACGACGGCCAGCACGGTGGTGCGATGGCGGTTCCTGAAAACGCCCTTGAGCCCACCGATCTCTCGCACCGCCACGACGAGGGTGTAGGACTCGAGCGCCATGGCGAAGAGCAGCAGACCCAGCACCAGGGGCGTAAAGGGCTCGACCGGCGCATTCGACAGCAGGGCATGCAGGCCGTGGTAGACGTTCACCCCGAAGCCGACGAAGAAGACGCTCACCGCGGAGACCAGGGCCCAGAAGAATTTCTCCTGGCCCCGGCCGAACGGATGAGCCGCGTCGGGCCCGGGACGGCCGCGCACCTCGCCGATCCTGAGCAGCACCTGGTTCGCGACGTCGCCGAACGAGTGAACCATCTCGGCGAACAGCGTCGGTGACCCCGTGACGAACCAGCCGAAGGCCTTCGATCCGGCGATCGCGGTGTTGGTGACGATGGAAACGGAAACCGAAGACGACAAGCGACCCGCTACGTGCGAATCTGCCCGGAGCCGAAGACGACCCACTTGCGACTGGTGAGGCCTTCCAGGCCGACGGGGCCGCGCGCGTGCAGCTTGGAGGTCGAGATGCCGAGCTCCGCTCCGAGGCCGTACTCGAAGCCGTCGGCGAAGCGCGTGGAGGCGTTGACCATCACCGAGCTCGAGTCGACCTCGCGCAGGAAGCGCATCGCGTTCTCGTAGCTCTGAGTGACGATGGCGTCGGTGTGCTGCGAGCCGTAGGTCGCGATGTGGTCGATGGCCGCCTCGAGCGAAGGCACCACGCGAACGGCGAGGATCGGCGCCAGGTATTCGGTGTACCAGTCCTGCTCGCTGGCGAGGCTCATGCGCGGCACGATGGCGCGGGCGGCCGCGTCGCCGCGCAGCTCGACGCCCTTGTCCAAGTAGATCCTGGCGAGCGGCGGCAGGACGTGGGCCGCGATCCGCGCGTGGACGAGCAGGGTCTCCATGGTGTTGCACGGACTGTAGCGCTGCGTCTTGGCGTTGTCGGCGATGCCGATCGCCATCTCCAGCTCGGCGTGCTCGTCGATGAACACGTGGCACACTCCGTCGAGGTGCTTGATCAGCGGCACCGTCGCTTCCTCGCTCACCCGCCGGATCAGGCTCTTTCCCCCGCGCGGCACGAGCACGTCGACGTACTTGTCCATGGTGGCGAGCAGGCCTACGGCGGCGCGATCGGTGGTGCCGACGAGCTGCACCGCGTGCTCGGGTAGTCCGGCGTGACGCAGGCCCTCGTGCACGCAGGCTGCGATCGCTTGGTTCGAATGCAGCGCCTCGGAGCCGCCGCGCAGGATGCAAGCGTTGCCCGACTTCAGGCACAGCGCTGCGGCGTCCACGGTGACGTTGGGCCGCGACTCGTAGACGATCGCCACCACGCCGAGCGGCACGCGCATGCGTCCCACCCGGATGCCCGTCGGCCGGTATTTCAGCTCGTCGATCTCGCCGACCGGATCCGCCAGCGCCTCGACCTGGCGCACGCCGTCCGCCATCGCGCGCAGCGCCGCTTCCTTGAGCATGAGCCGATCCACGAACGCGGCATCGTTGCCGGTCGCGCGCGCGCCGGCGACGTCCCGGGCGTTCGCCGCGAGCAGCCGCTCGCTGTCGCGCTCGATCGCCCGTGCGATCCCCTCCAGCGCCGCGTTCTTAGCGCCGGTGCCGGCGCGCGCGAGGAGCTGCGCCGACGCGCGCGCGCGTTCGCCCAGCTCGCGCATGTACGCGGGGAGTTCGAGGGCCGGGACGCTCATATTGGTCATGCGTCCATTGTAGCCCATCGCGCCAGACGTGCCGTAGGCGCGAATTCATTCGCACCTGTCGGGATGAATCCCGACCTACGTGAACTTGTGCGCGTCGAGCGCCTTAACGCCCTCGTCGGAGGCGACGAGGATCAGATCGGCGCCGCGGCGCGCGAACAGGCCGTTGGTCACCACGCCGGCGATGTGATTGATCCTGGCCTCGAGGTCGGCCGGATCCAGTATCCGCAGGTCCTCGACGTCGAGGATGATGTTGCCGTTGTCGGTGACGAAGTGCTCGCGCAGCTGCGGCGATCCACCAAGCTTCACGAGTTCGCGGGCGACATGGCTGCGCGCCATCGGAATCACCTCCACCGGCAGCGGAAAGCGCCCAAGCACGCTCACGAGCTTCGACTGATCGACGATGCAGACGAACTTGCGCGCCACCGCGGCGATGATCTTCTCGCGCGTGAGCGCGCCGCCGCCGCCCTTGATCATCGCGCCGTGCGCGGTCACCTCGTCGGCGCCGTCGATGTAAACCGGTACCTCGTCGGCCATCGCCAGCTCGACGACCGGAATGCCATGGCTCCCGAGCCTCTCGGCGGTGCGCACCGAGCTCGCGACCGCGCCGCGGATGTTCTTGCGCGCCTTCGCCAGCTCGTCGATGAAGAAATTTACGGTGCTGCCGCTGCCCACGCCGAGGTACGCATCCTCGACCACGTACTTCACCGCCTCCCGGGCGACCGCCTGCTTCTGCTCGTCCTGGGTCACGATTTCTTCCGCGGGGGAGGCAGATCGGTGCAGACGCCTTCGAAGAGCTCCGCGGCGAAGCCGACCGACTCCGACAGGGTCGGGTGAGGATGGATGGTGCGGCCGATGTCGACCGCGTCGGCGCCCATTTCGATCGCCAGCGCGATCTCGGCGATGAGGTCGCCGGCGCTAGTGCCCACGATGCCGCCGCCGACCACGCGGTGCGTTGCGTCGTCGAAGATGAGCTTAGTGAAGCCGTGGTCGCGCCCATTGGCGATAGCCCGTCCCATCGCAGACCAGGGAAAGACCGCCTTCCCAATGCTGACGCCCTTCGCTTTGGCTTCGTCTTCGGTGAGCCCTACCCAGGCGATCTCGGGGTCGGTGTAAGCCACGGACGGGATCACCCGGGCATCGAAGAACGACTTCTCGCCGGCCGCGGCTTCCGCCGCCACGTGGCCTTCGTGCACCGCCTTGTGCGCGAGCATCGGCTGGCCGACGATGTCGCCGATGGCATAGATATGCGGCACGTTGGTGCGCATCTGGCCGTCGGCGGGAACGAAGCCCCGATCGCTCACCGTCACGCCGGCCTTCTCGGCGCCGATGCGCTTGCCGTTGGGGCTGCGGCCGACCGAGAGCAGCACGAGATCGTAGGGTTGCGGACCGTCGGGCGCCTGCTCGCCCTCGAAACGGACGTGGATCGCGTCCTTCTTCGCCTCGGCCGCGACCGTCTTGGTCTTGAGCATCACCCGATCGAAGCGCGGCTTGTTCATGCGCTCCCAGACCTTGACCAGGTCGCGGTCGGCGCCGAGCATCAGCCCGTCGAGCATCTCCACTACGTCGAGGCGCGCGCCCAGCGTCGAGTACACGGTGCCCATCTCGAGCCCTATGATGCCGCCGCCCACGACCAGCATGCGCTTCGGCAGGCGGGGCAGCTCGAGCGCCCCGGTGGAATCGACGATGCGCGGGTCCGCCGGCATGAACGGCAGGCGCACGGCCTGCGAGCCTGCAGCGATGATGGCCTTCTCGAAGCGTACCACCTTCTTCGCTCCAATCTTCGCCTGTCCGGAGCCTTCCGTGAGCTCCACCTCGACATGGTGCGGATCGATGAATGCGCCGATGCCGCGCACGACCTCGACCTTGCGGATCTTCGCCATGCCGGTGATCCCGCCGGTGAGCTTGGCGACGACCTTATTCTTCCAGCCGCGCAGTTTCCCGACATCGATCCGCGGCGCGTCGAAGCCGATGCCGTGCTCGCCGAGAAGCTTGACCTCGTCCATGACGCCGGCGATGTGCAGCAGCGCCTTCGACGGAATGCAGCCGACGTTGAGGCACACGCCGCCGAGCGTGGGATAGCGCTCGACCAGCACGGTTTTCATCCCCAGGTCGGCGCTGCGGAACGCCGCGCTGTAACCGCCCGGGCCCGAGCCGAGCACGAGCATCTCGCATTCGAGATCGGCCTTTCCGGAATATGTCGCCGCGGGCGCGGGTGCTGTACGCGCTTGGCCGCCCGAAGGTGCGGCCTGAGGCGTTGGCGCCGACCCGGATTTCGCTGGCGCGGGAGAGGGCTGCGGCGGCTCCTTTCGCGGCGTTGCCGCCTCCGCGGTCTCCAGGCTCAGAATGACGCTGCCTTCGCTCACCTTGTCGCCGACCTTGGCCCGAAGCTCGCGCACCGTGCCGGCGTGCGGCGCCGGCACGTCCATGGTCGCCTTGTCCGATTCGAGCGTGACCAGCGGATCCTCGGCCTTGACCGTGTCGCCCGGCTTGACGAACACCTCGATGATCGGCACGTCCTTGAAGTCGCCGATGTCGGGCACCTTGACTTCGATCACGCTCACGACGGGCTCCTCGAAGGCCGCAGCGCGGGGCTCATTGAATTTCCCGGGGAAAGTCCTGGCGGAGCATCCACGCCTTGATCGCCGCGGCGACCGCGGCGTCCCTGCCGTAGAAGCCGTGCGCCGATTGGGAGTCGCATGGTCCCGACTGCGGCGGATCGCCACCGGAAACGCTCAGCAGCGGAAAGCTCTTCGCCAGGCGCTCGGCGCCGTAATAGGGATTGGCGGGGCAGCCGTCGTTGCGGTGGTGAACGAGCAGCACCGGGATCTTCAGGCTCGAGAAGTCGAAGGTCGACAGACCTGGGCCGTACCGGTCGCCCTTGGTGATCGTCGCCATCAAGATCACGCCTTGCACGGTGTCCCCGAGCTTCGCGGCGAGAGCGGCCGCGGAAACCGTTCCGCGGCTGTGGCCTGCGAGATAGAGCTTCGCCTCGGGAAAGCGCTTCTTCACGTCGGCCACGACGGCGCGGATGTCGGTCAAGTGCTCCGGACCGAGGCGGAAATCGTCGCTCATACCTTGCGGCAGCTTGTCCGACGGCGCCTCGACGAGTACCTCGGCGAATTGGCGATCGACCAGATCGTTGCGCAGACGGATCAAGAAATTCGTCATCGGCCCGAAGCCCATCGGCACTTGCCTGCCGGCGAGACCGATCACGCCGGGTTGGCCGACGAAGGCGATCACCACGATGCCGGGCGAGGCGGACGGATTGCGCACGAACAGATACGACTCGGTCACCCCGTCCCGAGTGGAAACGGTGACAAGCTCCTGCGCCGCGCGCACGCCGCCTGCCGCGACCATCAACAGCAAGCCGACGAGCAGGTGCCTCAGAGCACGGCCCTCCGCATGTCGCCGAGGAGCCCCGCGAGGAAAGTGTTGAAGCGCGCCGCCGCCGCGCCGTCGATGACGCGGTGGTCGTAGGAGAGCGACAGCGGCAGGATCAGGCGCGGCGCGAACGCCTTGCCATCCCAGACCGGACGCGTGCTGGAACGGCACACGCCCAGGATCGCGACCTCGGGCGCGTTGATGATCGGGGTGAAATACGTCCCGCCCAAGCCCCCGAGGCTCGAGATCGAAAAGCAACCGCCCTGCATGTCGATCGGCGCCAGCTTGCCTTCCCGGGCCTTGGCGGCAAGCTCCGAGGTCTCGGACGCGATCGCCAGGACGCCCTTCTGATCGGCGTTCTTCACCACCGGCACGACCAGGCCATTCGGTGTGTCGGCGGCGAAGCCGATGTGGAAATACTTCTTGTAGACGAGGCTGTCGCCGTCCAGAGAGGCGTTGAAGTCGGGGAATTTCTTCAGCGCCGCCACGCAGGCCTTGATCAGGAAGGCGAGCAGCGTGAGCTTCACGCCCGACTTCTCGTTCTCGCGGTTGAGCTGCACGCGGAACGCTTCCAGCTCGGTGATGTCCGCGTCCTCGCAGTTGGTGACGTGCGGAATCATCACCCAGTTGCGGTGCAGGTTCGCGCCGGAGATCTTCTTGATGCGCGACAGCGGTTTCTTTTCGATCTCGCCGAACTTCGCGAAGTCGACCTGCGGCCACGGCGCGAGCCCGGGAAGCGCGCCTGCCGGAGCCGCGGGCCCCGCTGGCGCGGCGCCTGAGAGAACCTGCTTGACGTAAGACTGCACGTCCTCGTGCCGGATGCGCTCCTTCGGCCCCGTGCCGGTCACTTGGGCGAGATCCACACCCAGCTCGCGGGCGAACTTGCGCACCGACGGCGAGGCGTGCGCCGCCTTGAACTGTTCCGCATCGACGCGCGGCGCCGGGGGCGGCGCGGATGGCGCCGGACGCGGCTCGGGTGGCCGCGGCGGCGATGTGGCGGCGCGCGCGGATGGCGCCTCGGCAGCGCGCGCAGGCTGGGGCGCCTCGGCCGAGGTCGCGGTCGCCGGTCTCGCCTGCGCCGCGGGCTGCGCCGTCTCGAGGGTCAGCAGCTCGCTGCCTTCGCTCACCTTGTCGCCGAGCTTGACCTTGAGCTCCCTCACCATGCCGGCCGACGGCGCAGGCACGTCCATGGTCGCCTTGTCGGATTCGAGCGTGACCAGCGCATCCTCGGCCTCGACCTCGTCGCCGGGCTTCACGAATACCTCGATGACCGGGACGTCCTTAAAGTCGCCGATGTCGGGAACGCGCACGACGGTGAGCGCCGGTCCGCCGGCCGCGGAAGATCGCGGTCCCGGCGCGCGCGCCGGAGTCGGCGGGGTCTCTTTCCGTAGCGGCGGGTGGGGCGGTGCGGACGGCGACGATGGAGCACGCTCCTTCGTCTGCTGCGCGGGTGCGGATGGTGATGGCGCCGCTGCGGGTTTCGAAGCGCCGGCCTCGCCCGTCTCGAGCGCCAGGATCACGGTGCCTTCGCTCACCTTGTCGCCGAGCTTCACCCGAAGATCGCTGACCGTCCCCGCGGCCGGAGCGGGAACGTCCATCGTCGCCTTGTCCGATTCGAGCGTGATGAGCGAGTCCTCGGCCTCCACCGAGTCGCCCGGCTTGACGAACACCTCGATGATCGGCACGTCCTTGAAATCGCCGATGTCGGGGACCTTGACCTCGATCGTGCTCATGGGCTTTTTTATTATTTCACAGGGTCACAGAGGCGGGAGAAGCGCCGCGCTCGTCGGCTCGGCGTTGGCGGTCGCAGTTCTCTGTGGCTCGGTGCCTCTTTGTCGGGCTTCGCGAGAGATTCTCGTCACACCGTCCAAGGCGGAGCCTTGGCGGGATCGATGCCGTACTTGCGAATCGCCTCCGCGGCCTGGCTCGCGGCGAGCGTGCCGTCGTCGGCGAGCGCCTTGAGCGCCGCGACCACGACGTAATGCCGGTCGACCTCGAAGAAGCGGCGTAGCTTCTCGCGCGTGTCCGAGCGCCCGAACCCGTCCGTGCCGAGAACGACATAGTGGCGGGGGACGAACGCCCGGATCTGCTCGGCGAAGGCGCGCACGTAATCGGTGGCTGCGATCACCGGACCGGCGGTATCCTTGAGGCACGCGTGCACATGCGCCAGGTGCGGCGCCTCGGTGGGATGGAGCAGATTCCAGCGTGTGGCCGCATGACCGTCGCGCGCCAGCTCGGTGAAGCTCGGGCAGCCCCAGAGATCCGCTTCTACGCCCCAATCCCGGGCGAGCAGCTCCGCCGCCGCCATCACTTCGCGCAGGATCGTGCCGGAGCCCAGGAGCTGCACGCGCGGCGCCTTGGACTTCGTCGGACCGGACTTGAGGAGGTACATTCCCTTGATGATGTTCGGCGCCGCGCCCTCGGGCATCGCCGGATGCGCGTAGTTCTCGTTCATCAGGGTGATGTAGTAGTACACGTCGTGCTGCTCGGCGTACATGCGGCGCAAGCCGTCCTGGACGATCACCGCCACTTCGTACGAGAACGTCGGATCGTGGGAGATGCAGTTCGGGACCGTCGCGGAGATCACGTGCGAGTGTCCGTCCTCGTGCTGCAGCCCTTCGCCGTTGAGCGTCGTGCGTCCGGCGGTGCCGCCGAGGAGGAACCCGCGGCAGCGCATGTCGCCGGCCGCCCAGGCGAGGTCGCCCACGCGCTGGAAGCCGAACATCGAGTAGAAGATATAGAACGGGATCATCGGCACGCCGTGCGTCGAATACGCAGTCGCCGCGGCCATCCAGTCGCACATCGCGCCCGCCTCGTTGATGCCTTCCTGCAGGATCTGCCCGTCCTTGCTCTCCTTGTAGAACATGAGCTGGTCGGCGTCCTGCGGCGTGTAGAGCTGGCCGAGCTGGTTCCAGATGCCGAGCTGGCGGAACATGCCCTCCATGCCGAAGGTGCGCGATTCGTCGGGGACGATCGGCACGACGCGCTTGCCGATGTTCTTGTCGCGGATCAGCGTATGCAGCACCTGCACGAACGCCATGGTGGTCGAGATCTCGCGCTCGTCGGTGCTCTTGAGGAAACGCTCGAAGGCGGAGAGCGCCGGCACGGTGAGCGCTTCGGCCTTGCGCCGCCGCGTGGGCAGGAAGCCGCCCAGCTCCATCCGCCGTGCTTTCATGTATTCGGCTTCGGGCGATCCGGGCGGAAAGTTGACGTACGGTAGCTTCTCGAGCGCCGCATCCGGCACCGGGATGCCGAACCGGTCCCGCATCGTCCGGATCGACTCGACCGACATCTTCTTCTGCTGGTGGGTGATGTTCTGCGCTTCGCCGGCCTCGCCCATGCCGTAGCCCTTGATCGTCTTGGCGAGGATTACCGTGGGCTCGCCTCGGTGGTTGACGGCCGCGTGATAGGCGGCGTAGACCTTGAACGGGTCGAGCCCGCCGCGATTCAAGTGCCAGATGTCCTCGTCGGTCCAGTCGGCGACCAGCTCCTTCAGCTCCGGCGTGTTGAAGAAGTATTCCCGCACGTAGGCGCCGTCCTTGGACTTGAAGGTCTGGTACTCGCCGTCGACGCACTCCATCATCCGCCGCGCCAGGATCCCTTTCTTGTCCCGGGCGAAGAGCGCGTCCCAGCGCGTGCCCCAGATCACCTTGACGACGTTCCAGCCGGCGCCGCGGAAATCGCTCTCGAGTTCCTGGATGATCTTGCCGTTGCCGCGCACCGGGCCGTCCAGGCGCTGCAGGTTGCAGTTGACCACGAAAATGAGGTTGTCGAGCATCTCGCGGCCGGCCATGCTGATCGCGCCCATCGACTCCGGCTCGTCCATCTCGCCGTCGCCGCAGAAGCACCACACCTTGCGGCCTTCGGTCCGGGCGAGGCCGCGGTCCTGCAGATACTTCATGAACCGCGCCTGGTAGATCGCCATCAGCGGCCCTAGGCCCATCGATACGGTCGGGAACTGCCACACGTCCGGCATCAGCCACGGGTGCGGATACGACGAGATGCCCTTGCCGTCGACCTCCTGCCGGAAGTTGTCCATCTGCTCTTCCGTGAAGCGGCCCAGCATGTACATGCGGGCGTAGATCCCCGGCGAGGAATGCCCCTGGATCAGCACCAGATCGCCGCCGTGCTGCTCCGAAGCCGGGTGCCAGAAGTGATTGAAGCCGACGTCGTAGAGCGTGGCCGCCGAGGCGTAGCTCGCGATGTGGCCGCCGACGTTGGTGTGCTTGTTCGCGCGCACCACCATCGCCATCGCGTTCCAGCGCGCGTAGTTGCGGATCTTCTCTTCGATCGTCGGGTTGCCGGGCATCTTCGGCTGCCGGTCGGCCGGGATCGTGTTGATGTACGCCGTGTTGGCCGAGAATGGCAGATAGGCGCCGCGCCGCCGCGACTTGTCGATCAGCTGCTCGATCAGGAAGTGGGCGCGATCCGGACCTTCGTGATCGATCACGCCGTCGAGCGCATCCAGCCATTCCCGCGTTTCCTGCGGGTCGATGTCGGGCTGCATGTCCATGGGAAGTTCCTCGCTGTTCGTTCTGCGCCGCCGCGCGAGTGCCGGGGACGCCACCGGTCGGTTCGGCGACCGCCGGCTCGGCCATGCGTGCGACGGGGGTGACGGCTCATGCTACCACGCGACGCAGGCTCACTTCTAGGCGTGCCGGGACGTCACAGCCTAGTCACAGCCTATAATGACGCCTTCCCGTTCCTCCCGCCTCGAATCCCGCGATGAAACACGCGCATCATCACCATCGCGAGCGCCGCGCGCGCCTGATCGCCGACATGCGCTCGCACAGCGGCGGCGGACTGGCCGCGATTCCCACCGCGCCGCAGGCGATCCGCAACGCCGATACGCACTATCCCTACCGGCCCGACAGCCATTTCTACTACCTCGCGGGCTTTCCCGAACCGGAGGCGGTAATCGTGCTGGTCGCGGGCGAGGAAGCCGGCGATTCGCGCCAGATTCTGTTCTGCCGCGACAAGAATCCCGAACGCGAGATCTGGGACGGCTTTCGCTACGGCCCGGATGCGGCTCGCGAGATCTTCGGCTTCGACGAGGCGCACTCCATCTCCGAGCTTGCGGCGCGCCTGGCCGAATGGACGTGCGACCGGCCCGCGCTGTACACGCCGCTCGGCCTGTACGCGGACTGGGACCAGTCGGTGACCGCCACGCTCAACGAGGTGCGCGGCCGCGTGCGCACCGGCGTGGCCGCGCCCGAGGCCGTGATCGACGTGCGCGCGCTGATCGCGGCGATGCGCCTCGTCAAGGATCCCGACGAGCTCGCGTTCATGCGTCGGGCGGCGGAGATATCGAGCGCCGCGCACCGCCGCGCCATGGCGCGTACGCGGCCCGGCTGGTACGAATACCAGGTCGAGGCGGAGCTCGCGCACGAGTTCCTGCGCTCGGGTGCGCAGGCCGTCGCCTACCCGTCGATCGTCGCCTCGGGACCGAACGCCTGCGTGCTGCACTATCGCGACAACAACCGCCAGATGCAGGCGAGCGATCTGCTGCTCATCGACGCCGGCTGCGAGTTCGAAGGCTACGCTTCGGATATCACGCGCACCTTCCCTGTGGGCGGCCGGTTCGCCGGCGCGCAGAAGGCGGTCTACGAGCTGGTGCTCAACGCGCAGCTCGCCTGCCTCCAGACACTCGCCCCCGGCAAGCCGTTTCACGACTACCACCGCACGGCCGAGCGCGTGCTGGCGCAGGGGCTCGTCGATTTGAAGCTCTGCGCGGGTCCCGTCGATGCGGTGCTCGAGTCCGGCGCGTACAAGCAGTTCTACATGCACCGGGCGGGCCACTGGCTCGGTCTCGACGTGCACGACGTCGGGCTGTACCGCGTCGGCGGCGAATCGCGCACGCTCGAGCCGGGGATGGTACTCACGGTCGAGCCTGGCTGCTACATCCGCCCGGCCGACAACGTGCCGGAAGAGTTCTGGGATATCGGTGTGCGCATCGAGGACGACGTGCTGATCACCGAGCGGGGGATCGAGAACCTCACCGGCGCCACGCCGAAGTCGGTCGCCGACGTGGAGGGAGCATGCGCCCGATGAGGACTCGGGCGAAGCGGCACGGCATCCGCTCCAACGGGTCCGTCGAGACGCCTCGTTGATGCGCGATGTCCTGATCGTCGGTGCGGGACCGGTAGGGGCCACGCTTTCGCTCGCGCTCGCCGATGCCGATCTCGACGTGGTCGCCCTCGACGCTCGCGCTGCCGGGGCGGCGGCGGGCGGCGATCGCTCGCTCGCGCTCTCGCACGGATCGAGGCTCGTGTTCGAGCGGCTCGGCGTCTGGGGCGCGGTCGCCGCCGCGCCAGGCGCGGTGACGCCGATTCAAGCCGTGGACGTCTCGCAGTTCGGTGGCTTCGGGCGCGTACGGCTGGAAGCCGCCGAGCACGATCTTCCGGCGCTGGGCTACATCGTCGGCTATCGCGCGCTCCAGGCGGCGCTCGACGCGGAGCTCGCGCGGCGCGGCGCGGGCCTGCGCTACGACTGCGCCGCCACGCGCATCGCCGCGACGCCGGCCTACGTGACGATCGAGGCCCGCCAGGGCCGCGAGCCGATCGAGCTCTCGGCGCGACTCGCCGCGCTGGCGGACGGCGGCGGCGAGCTTCTTCCGGAAGGTGCGCGTCGGCATCACGATTACGGACAGGTCGCCGTGATCGGCAAGCTCGGGTTGCGTGCGCCGCATCGCGGCGTGGCCTTCGAGCGGTTCACGCCCGAGGGACCGATCGCGCTGCTTCCCGAAGGCGATCGCTACGGCCTGGTGTGGACCACAACACCGGAACGGGCCGAGGCGTTGCTCGCGTGGCCCGCGACCGAGTTCCTGGCCGCGCTCGACGAACGCATCGGCGCGAGCGCGGTGCGGGACGCGATCCCCGGAGGCTTCGCCGGGATCGCCGAGCGTCGCAGCTTTCCGCTGCGGCTCGAATACGCGACCCGCATCGTTCGCGATCGCTGCGTGCTACTCGGCAACGCGGCGCAGGCGCTGCATCCGATCGCGGGCCAGGGTCTCAATCTCGGATTGCGCGATGCCTACGAGCTGGCGCAGGAGTTGCTTGACACGCCGCGCGACGCGATCGGCTCTCGCGACGCGCTGGCCGCCTATACGCGGCGTCGGCAGGTCGATCGGCTTTCCGGCATCGCATTCACGCACGGGTTGCTCGGATTGTTCGGCAACGCGCTGCCGATCGTTTCATGGCCGCGCGGGTTGGCGCTCACTATGCTCGATTGCCTGCCCGCGCTGAAGCGCACCTTCACGCGCGCGATGCTGTTCGGCACGCGGACGCTCGTTTCCTGACCCGCGAAGACTTCGCGCGGCACGAAGCAGGACAGCATCCTGGGTCCGAATCGTGCGCGTGCGTTCACGCGGATGAAACACGCCGCGACAAAGCCGGTATAATGCGCATCCCTCGCCGTCGCAAGCTCTGGTCCATTTCCTCGTTCGTTTCGTCGTGCGCATTGGTCCGCATTGCATCGACAACCCTCTCGTCGTCGCGCCGATGGCGGGCGTCACGGACAGGCCCTTCCGGCAGCTGTGCAAGCGGCTCGGCGCGGGGCTGGCCGTGTCGGAGATGATCGGCTGCAGACCGGAGCTGCGTGACACGGCCAAGTCGCAGCGCCGCATGGATCATGCGGGCGAGGTCGAGCCGATCGTCGTCCAGATCGTCGGCGCGGAACCGGCGATGATGGCCGACGCGGCGCGCTACAACGTCGAGCACGGCGCGCAGGTGATCGACATCAACATGGGCTGTCCCGCCAAGAAGGTGTGCAACCTCGCCTCCGGCTCGGCGCTGCTTGCCAACGAGCCGCTCGTCGGCGCGATCCTGGCCGCGGTGATCGCTGCGGTCGACGTGCCCGTGACGCTCAAGATCCGCACCGGCTGGAGCCGCGAGCACCGCAACGCGGTGCGCATTGCGCGCATCGCCGAGGCCGCCGGCGTGGCCGCGCTGTCGATTCACGGACGAACCCGGGAATGCGGCTTCACGGGAGCGGTGGAATACGACACCATCCGCGAAGTGAAGCAGTCGGTCGCGATGCCCGTGATCGCCAATGGCGACGTCGATTCGCCGGAGAAGGCGCGCGAGGTGCTCGAGCGCACCGGCGCGGACGGCTTGATGATCGGCCGCGCCGCACAGGGCCGGCCCTGGATCTTCCGCGAGATCGGTCATTATCTCGATCGCGGCGAGCGCCTGCCCGCGCCCGACGCCGAGGAGATGCGGCGGATCGTGCTCGATCATCTGGCGGAGCACTACGCGTTCTATGGCGAATTCGCGGGCGTACGCATCGCCCGCAAGCATCTCGGATGGTACGCGACCGGTCTCTTCGGAGGCGCAGAGTTCCGGCACGAGGTCAACCGGCTGGAGTCGTCCGCGGCGCAGATCGCGGCGGTGAACCGGCTTTTCGATCGACTCGCGGCACTCGCCGACCGGCCGGAACTCGCGCCGGGCGCGCCCGTCGCGGCTCCGTGGGTAGAGGAGGCCCTCGCAGCGTGAAAAGGATTGTGCGTCTGAACGGCAGCAACGAAATCGGGCGGAGCGTGGAGAAGTCGCTCGACGAGTACTTCCGCAAGCTGGACGGGGAGGCGCCGCACGGCATCTACGACATGGTGATCGGCACGGTCGAGCGCTCGATGCTTGCCGCCATCCTGCATCGCGCCGGCGGCAACCAGACCCACGCCGCGGATATGCTCGGGTTGAACCGCAATACTCTGCGCACCAAGCTTTCCAAGTACGGTATCCGCTAGCTAGCGAACCGCGTTGAACGGCGCGCCCATCGCCTTGGCCCTGCTGTCGGTCTCCGACAAGACCGGGCTGATCGAATTCGCGCGCGGCCTCTCGGCGCTGGGCATCGCGCTGCTGTCGACGGGCGGCACGGCGCGCGCCCTCGCGCAAGCCGGGCTCGCGGCGACCGAGATCGGCGCCTACACCGGCTTCCCCGAGATCCTCGACGGCAGGGTGAAGACGCTGCACCCCAAGGTGCACGCGGGCATCCTGGCGCGGCGCGACATCGACGCGCACCGGGCTGCGCTCGCCGAGCACGGCGTCTCGCCGATCGATCTCGTCGTGGTCAACCTGTATCCGTTTCGCCAGACGGTGGCGCGGGCGGACTGCAGCCTCGAAGAGGCGATCGAGAACATCGACATCGGCGGACCCACCATGGTGCGGGCGGCGGCCAAGAACTACGCTCACGTCGGCGTGGTCGTCGATCCGGCGGATTATCCGGCGCTGCTCGAAGAGCTTCGCCGGAGCGGCAAGTCGCTCTTGGAAGCGACCCGCTTCCGCCTCGCGCAGAAGGCCTTCTCCCACACCGCCGCCTACGACGGCGCGATCAGCAACTACCTCACGGCGCGCGACGAGCGCGGCGTGGCGCACGGCTTTCCCGCGCGCTGGAACTGGCAGGGCGTCAAGGTCGAGGATCTGCGCTACGGGGAGAACCCGCATCAGCCGGCGGCGTTCTACCGCGACGATCCGCCGATCGCCGGCGGCATCGCGAGCTTCCGGCAGCTCCAAGGCAAGGAGCTCTCCTACAACAACATCGCCGACGCCGATGCGGCCTGGGAATGCGTCAGGACCTTCGGCGAGACGGCGTGCGTCATCGTCAAGCACGCCAACCCGTGCGGCGCCGCGCTGGGGCCCACGCCCCTGGAGGCGTATCGGCGCGCGTTCGCGACCGATCCCACTTCGGCCTTCGGCGGCATCGTCGCGTTCAACCGCGACGTCGACGCGGCGGCGGTGGAGGCGGTCGCCGGCCAGTTCCTCGAGGTGCTGATCGCGTCCGGGTTCAGCGACGATGCCCGGGCGGCCATCGCCCGCAAGGCCGGCGTGCGCGTGCTCGCGGTCGCGGCCGCGCCCGCGCCGCGCGACGCCTGGGACGTGAAGCGCGTCGGCGGCGGCATGCTGGTGCAGAGCGCTGACACGCGCGACGTCGCCGCAGCCGAGCTCAAGACGGTGACGCGCAAGGCGCCGACGCCGGACGAGCTCGCCGATCTCCTCTTCGCCTGGCGCGTGGCGCGGTTCGTCAAGTCGAACGCCATCGTCTATTGCGGTGGCGGACGCACGCTGGGCATCGGCGCGGGACAGATGAGCCGCGTGGATTCGACCCGCGTCGCGGCCATGAAGGCGCACAACGCGGGACTCTCGCTCGCCGGCTCGGTCGTGGCCTCCGACGCGTTCTTCCCGTTCCGCGACGGGCTCGACGTGGTCGCCGAACAGGGCGCGGTGGCGGTCATTCAGCCCGGCGGCAGCGTGCGCGACAATGAGGTGATCGCGGCGGCCGACGAGCGCGGCATCGCGATGGTCTTCACCGGCATCCGCCATTTTCGCCACTGACAACGTTCGAAGGAGCCCTCCTTGAAGCGACTCCTGCTCGCTGCCGCGATGTTGATCGTGTTGCCGGGTCCTGCGCACGCGCTCGAATGCGCCGACTGGGGCTCCTGGCTCGAAACGGGGTGCCGCCACGTGGTGGACACCTACAAGGACGGCGGCAACGCGCTGCTGGTGTCGGGCTATCAGTGGCACCTTCCCTACGACTGGACGCCGGAGCGCCGGGCCGAGGAGAACGAGAACGCGTGGGGCGGCGGGTGGTCGCGCACGCGCGAAACGCCGGCCGGCAACACCGAGGACGTCTTCTTCCTGGTGTTCCAGGACTCGCATAGGAACGCCCAGTTCAATCTCGGCTACGCGTGGCGAACCTACTGGGGAGAGCGCTCCGTGCTGCAGGCGGGATTGGGCTATACCGCGCTCATCATCCAGCGACCGGACATTGCCGGTGGCTGGCCCTTTCCCGCGGTGCTGCCGCTCGCGACCCTGCGGTCGGGGCAGGTCGAGGTGCTCACCGCATATATTCCGAAGCTGAACGGCGGCGTCAACCACGGCAGCGTGCTGTATTTCTTCGGCAAGATCGACCTCAAGTGAACGTGCTGGTCATCGGCTCGGGCGGGCGCGAGCACGCGCTCGCGTGGAAGATCGCGCAGTCGCCGCGCGCCGTGCGGGTGTTCGTCGCGCCGGGCAACGGCGGCACCGCGCTGGAGCCCGATCTCGTCAACGTGCCGCTCTCGGAGAGCGAGGCGCTGGTCGATTTCGCGCGGCGCGAGCAGGTCGGGCTGACCGTCGTCGGTCCGGAAGCGCCTCTCGCCGCGGGCGTGGTCGATGCGTTCCGCGACGCGGGGCTCGCCATCGTGGGACCGACGCGCAAGGCCGCGCGGCTCGAAAGCTCCAAGGAGTTCGCCAAGGGATTCATGCTGCGTCACGCCATCCCGACGGCGGCGTATGCCGCGTTCGGCGAGGCCGATGCGGCGCACGCGTACGTAGACGGCGCGGGCGCGCCGATCGTCGTGAAGGCCGATGGGCTCGCCGCGGGCAAGGGTGTGGTCGTCGCCCGGAGCCTGGACGAAGCGCACGCCGCGATCGACGTCATGCTGCGGGAGAACCGGCTCGCGATCGCCCACAACGAAGCCGGTGCCCGGGTCGTGATCGAGGAGTGCCTCGCCGGCGAGGAGGCAAGCTTCATCGTGCTCTGCGACGGCCGCGACGTGCTGCCGCTCGCCTCGTCGCAGGACCACAAGCGCCTCGGCGACGGCGATCGCGGCCCCAATACCGGCGGCATGGGTGCGTATTCGCCAGCGCCGGTCGTGACACCGGCCGTGCACGCGCGCATCATGCGCGAGATCGTCGTGCCGGCGGTGCAGGGCATGGCGGGGGAAGGCGCGCCGTACACCGGGTTTCTCTACGCAGGGGTGATGATCGACGCCGACGGGGCGCCGCGCGCGCTCGAGTTCAACTGCCGCCTGGGCGACCCGGAGACGCAGCCGATCGTGATGCGGCTCAAGTCGGATCTGCTCGAGCTGCTCGAAGGCGCCACGCAGGGAAGGCTCGACCGGCTCGACACGGAGTGGGATCGGCGCGCTGCGCTCGGCGTTGTTCTCGCGGCGGAGGGCTACCCCGATACGCCGCGCAAGGGCGATCCCATCACGGGACTGCCGCCGCCGAGCGAGGAATGCAAGGTGTTTCATGCCGGCACGGCGCTCGTCGACGGCAAGCCGGTGACCGCCGGCGGACGCGTGCTCTGCGTCACCGCGCTCGGCGAGACCGTGCGCCAGGCGCAGCGCACCGCCTACGCGGGCGTCGAATCGATCCATTTCGCCGGGATGCAGTACCGGCGCGACATCGGTCATCGCGCGCTCGCGCCGCGGCGCCGGTAGAGCGCGATGGACCTCGGCCCGGTCCGCGACTACTTCGTCGGTCTCCAGGCGCGGATCGTCGAGCGTCTGGAAGCGATCGATGGTCGCGCCTTCCGCCGCGACGCGTGGGAGCGGCCCGAAGGCGGTGGAGGCACGAGCTGCCTCATCGAGGACGGGAACGTATGGGAGCGCGGCGGGGTCAATTTCTCGCAGGTCGGGGGCGATCGGCTGCCTGCGTCCGCCATGGCGAGCCGGCCGCAGCTCGCCGGCCGCGGCTTCGAGGTGACGGGCGTGTCGCTGGTGCTGCATCCGCGCAATCCCTATGCGCCGACGGTCCACATGAACGTGCGGTTTTTCCTCGCGCGGGCGCGGCCCGGCGAGGAAGACCTATGGTGGTTCGGCGGCGGCATGGATCTCACGCCGTACTACGGCTTCGAGGAGGACGCGACGCACTTCCATCGCACCTGTGCCGAAGCGCTCCGACCCTTCGGCCCGGACTACCATCCGCGGTTCAAGCGCTGGTGCGACGAGTATTTCTTCCTGCGGCATCGCAACGAGCCGCGCGGCGTAGGCGGCGTCTTCTACGACGACTTGAACGAGGGCGGCTTCGAGCACTGCTTCGCGCTCACGCGAAGCGTCGGCGATCACTTGCTGCCCGCGTACGAGCCGATCCTGCTCAGGCGCAAGAATCAACCGTACGGCGAGCGCGAGCGCGACTTCCAGGCTTACCGGCGCGGGCGCTACGTCGAGTTCAATCTCGTGTACGACCGCGGTACGCTGTTCGGATTGCAGTCGAATGGCCGGACGGAAGCGATCCTGATGTCGCTCCCGCCGGTGGTGAAGTGGCGCTACGACTGGCGTCCCGAGCCGGACACGCCAGAAGCGCGCCTGTACTCCGATTTCCTGAAGCCCCGGGACTGGCTCGCGCCATGAAGAGCGGCTCGCGACCGGGCGACGACTCGCATCTGGTCGAAACGCGCGTCGACGGCGAGGTGGTGTTCAAGGGCAAGCTCCTCGACGTGCGTCGCGACACGGTGCGGCTGCCCGACGGCAAACTCGGCACGCGCGAATACATCGTTCACCCGGGCGCAGTGCTCATGGTCCCGGTCCTGCCGGACGGACGGCTCGTGATGCTTCGCCAATTCCGCTATCCGGTCGGACGCGTGATGATCGAATTTCCCGCCGGCAAGCTCGACCCCGGCGAGACGCCGCTCGCCACGGCCGCGCGGGAGCTGCGCGAAGAAGCGGGCTACAGCGCGGCGCGCTGGCAGCGTCTCGGCGCCATCCATTCGGTCGTCGGCTATTCCACCGAGGCGATCGAGTTTTACATCGCCGAGGATCTCGAGCATGTCGGCGCGGCGCTCGACGAGGAAGAATTTCTCGAGGTAGGGACGATCAGCGTCGAGGAAATGCTCGCGGCGCTCGATCGCGGCGAGATCACGGACGCGAAGACCGTGGCCGCGCTGCTGCTCTACGCGCGACGGCTCGCGCAACCGGGATGATCGCGCGGCGGCTCACCATCAGCGGCCGGGTGCAGGGCGTGGGCTTCCGCTACGCGCTCGCCGATGAAGCGCGGGCGCGGGAGCTGAGCGGATGGGTGCGCAACCGGCGCGACGGCAGCGTGGAGGCGCTGGTCGCCGGGCCGGAAGCCGAAGTCGAGGCGCTCATCGCTTGGTCGCGTCGCGGGCCACCGGCGGCGCACGTAACCGAGGTGCTTGTGGAACCGGCTGCCGACGCAACGGCCGGCTTCGACATCGTGCCGACGGTTTAGCTGTCGCGATCGCGAAGTGACCAAGTGCCGGATCAGGTCGCCAGGGCGCCGCACCGCGTCGGGTCCGTAGTTGCCGTAGTTCGATTCAGAACGTCCAGGCTCTTCGAGCAGGCCGGAATGCTCGTGTCGCAGCGCGCCGCTCTAGGACGCGGCTTTGCTCGTTCCTTCTTTCAGCACCTCGCGCTTGGCAGCGTCGGCGGATGCTGTATCAGGTGCCTTCGCCGCAGCCTCCTGCGCCTCGACATAGAGGTGTTGGACTGGGCCATCTTTGAGGGGCTGCTTTGGCAGCGGGTCAAGGTGCTCGTTGGCGAAGGCTTTCGAGGCGTTCGTACCCGGCGCCGCAGCGTTCGCATTGGGCGGTATCGGCCCGCGTTCCGGGGGCGCGGGCGGGGCCAAGCCCGACGCGGCGACCCTAAATGCTGGATTGACGCTGGATGCGTGACTCGTCTCGCCTTGGCCGCATGCACTGAGTAGTGCGATCGCGGCGATGGCAATTACGATTGATGATTTCATGATCTATTAGGTTACAAAGAGAAGGTTTCCAATCACCCGGAGCATCGGGTGTGCCAAGATTGTAAGCACGTTGGAATCTCGGTCTGATCGAGCCTCTTTTCATTCGAGCGGCGTCAGACTGCGTCGGACCGCAACCCGGACGAGCGCCGCAAAGCTGCATCAGGCCGGTGTTCGCGTGTGGATTGGACAGCCGATCGGGCCAGTCGTTGCCTGCCGGGGTCAAGGCGACGGGGCGACCTCCCGGCTAGTGTTGGCATGTCCGCTTCTGGGCCAGATCCTGACGTTCGGGCGCCCCGAAGCCGACGCTGGCTACGACCGGAGTCGAGGCGGAGCAGACAGTGGTTGGTGTCGCAAACACACCGGACCGAAGTCCCCGGTGCACACGTTCAGGGAACGGCGAACCTGGCGGACCCAGGAAGCACGCGCCGGCGTCAGCTTGTCGTAGCGACGAGTGGCCTATCGACCCGTTCCAGCCAGTCGAAGATCCCCGAAGCAGACCCTCGACACCGCGACGTTCAGCTACGCCCTCAACGGCATCTCGCAGAGCAAGACCATCTCCCGGCAGGTATTCCGCGACCCCGGGACGACATGTCTGTGAGGTTTCCGGCAAGCGATCGGAACGCCCGCACGGCGTGCGTCGCGCGCAACGCGAACGTCCGTTCCTGCGGCAGCGCCTTAGCGCGAAGCAGCGAGGCGAGCGCGTCGCGATCGGGGTCGGGCCAATCGCACAGCCTTGGCAGATCGGCGAAGATCGGCGCGAGCCGGGTGAATCCCATGCGCTCCGCGGGCGGCCAGTTCTCGAAGTCGTGCACACCGAGGTCGCGCGCGAGCGCAACTGCCACGTTGCGCTGCGCGCGCGTGCGCGACACGGCGCTTTCCCGAGCCACCCGTTGCGCAGCCCGCGCACCGGCTTTCGCCAACAGCGCTTCGTCGAAGTAGTCGGCCTGGTCGAAGCCCGGCAAGTCGAGATGCAAGTCTCCCGACGCGAGAGCCCGTAACGTGCGTGCGTCGCTCCGATATTTCCGATCGCCGGCCATGCGCTGCGCTTCGCGCGCCGCGAGCCTGCGTGTGGCAAGCGTCGCTGGGCGAAAGCCGAGCCGATAGTAGAACCAGAAGGCTCCGCTTTGGATCGCTTCGGCGTTGTCCTCGCCGAATTGATAGGCGTTGATCACGAAGCGTCTGCTTGCGTAAAGCGTGTGGAACGCGCGCAGCATCTCGATCCACAGAAACGCCGCTTCGCTGCCGCGAAACGGATCGAAGACGTTGATGCCGGTGTTGGCCTGCCGGAATAGCGGCGTCACCCCGCCGTAGCCGATCGGCACACCGTTGGCGACGAGCAGGTAGCCGGTATTCGTTTCAAGCGCCAGGCGCTGCTCGTCCGCGATGCCGATTACGGCGAGCGCGACACCGTCGCCCAAATCGCACCACCACACCTCCTCGAGGTTCGGGTAGGTGATCGCGTCGACTTCCCGACAGCGCGCCGCGAGCGCAGCGCGAGCGCAGGCGACCACTTGCGACGCGCGTGGCCGCGGCAAGCGCTCGATGCTTTGCAGCGGCGTGCCGATCCGGGTGGCCACGTCGTCGCCCGGCCGCCGCATGGCGTGGCGCTCGACGCGTCGCACGGAGCGCAGCGCGTTGTGGGTGACGGCAAAACGCGAACCCGCGAGCGGCCAGGTTACTGTCGGCTCCGCCTGGTCCCAGGCGTCGGCGACGCGCGATTCGTTCGTGAGCCACTGCACGTCGGAGCGCGCCCAGGCGGGACGCGCGAGACCGACGAACTCGCGCGTACTGTACTCGCCGCCGTCGAACGCCTCGGCGGCGGCAGGTGCGAGATTGATGCGCACGACCTTATCGAGCGCGGTTTCGTCTCCGACGCCGCCCCAATCGATCGCGAGGTCCTCGGTCTTCGCGAGCCAGCGGGCAATCGGAAACGGGAAGACGTGGCGCGTGACGGAGCCGGCGATGCCGGTATCGTCGCCGAGACCGCGCTCGCGCTTCGGAAGCGCGCGCAACCTCGACCCGATCGAGGCGAGCCTTGCCCGCGCTTCGCGCGCGATCCCCGCCGAACCTGCGAACGCGCAGAGGAAGAGCAGATCTTCGTGCAGCGCCTCGACCTCGCGCCATCGTCGCTGCGGCAAGCGATCGAGGGCGCGCAGCAGCCCGCGCTGCTCGCGTAGCGCGACTGCGTCATAGCGATTGCGCAGCGACCGCAGGCGGGCAAGGGTTGCCGTTGCGGTCATTTCATCCGGAAGGATAGGAAATCCAACGCCACGACGCGTCATCGCGAGCAGCCTAGCATGTCTTGACTTGCCCGGAGCAACGTAGAGCCTAGGCGCTCCACTGCCGGTCGTCTCGTCAATGGCCGGTCACCGGAAGATTCTACGGTTATAGCGAGCGGCAGGTCCTGGCCGGGAGCGTCAGTTCGGCCAAGGACCCGCAAACCTGACATCGCCGCACCGGCCCGAAATTCGAGCGGCAGCTTTCGGGTGCGGCGCGTAATGCGAACTCCCGGCCACTTCTTGACGTTCGCGCTGCCTCAAGCTGACGCAGGCTACGACTGGATTCAAGGCGGAGCAGACACTGCGCGGGCGGCGCGCGCATCTCCCCGAAGGCAGAAGTTCAGGAAATGGCAGCGCCCGCGGACGGGTGAAACGACGCGAGCGTGAGCTCTCCACGCTCACGAACATGCGCTACCGACCCTCTTGGGACCTTTGGCATTCGGCGAAAGCAGCCCTCCGCGAGAGCGCGCGCTGGCGTACACTGGTCCACGTGGAATTGGCAGCGCGGTGCGGCTCGTGCGGGAGCGGGTTGAGCAGCAGGCGCCGCGCTGATCCCGCTCCATCGGGACGCGCGCGATCGCAAGCGCGGGCGCTTCAGGGAGGCTCCCATGAATGTCGCGAGGCTTTGGCTCCTCGGGCTCGTTGCGGCTTCGTGCCTTTGCTCGCCGCCGCAGTCGGCCTTCGCCCAGAAGGCGACGAAGGTCTGGCACATCGGGCTCTGTCACGTCGGCCTCGATCACGAACCGTGCGGCCTGCACACGCTGCACAAGGCCCTGAACGACATGGGCTACGTGGACGGGGAGAATCTGAACTTCGATTGGCGCAACCAGGCAGACGCAGCCGCGGCTGCCAGAACGATGAAGGAGTGGGTCGCCGCCCCCGTCGACCTGATCGTGGGCTTCGAAGATCAGTGCGTGAGTGCGGCCAAGGCGGTGACGTCGACGATACCGATCGTGTTCGTCCAGATCTACGATCCTCAGGCAGCGGGATTTATCCAGACCCTTGCGCGGCCGGGCGGCAACGCCACCGGCCCCGTCGCGAACCTGAAGCTCATCGACAAACGGCTCCAGCTCCTGAAGGAGATCGACCCGAAGGTCAAGCACATCCTCGTGCTGTACGACAAAAACGATCGCTACTCCGACCGTGAGCGGTCGCTCGCGCGTGAGGCGGCGACGCCCCTGAATTTGACGCTCGTCGAGCGGGCCGCGGGCACCGAGGCCGAAGTCAAGCAGGTCTTCGCTGGCCTGAAGCCCGGCGAGGTCGACGCGGTGATCGTCGCCTCGCCCCATCTCCAGACCAACCACCCCAAGCTGATCATCAAGCTCAGCGAGGATGCGCGGCTGCCCGTTGTCGGGCACCGGGAAGCGTGGGTCGCCTGGGGCGCGCTGATTTCCTATTCGTCGGACGGGGACTCGGCGGGCCCCGTGGCCGCGCGCTACATCGACAAGATCTTCAAGGGCGCCAAGCCCGCGGACCTGCCGGTCGAGCAGCTCTCCACGACGGTTCTCGCCGTCAACTTCAAGCGCGCGCGAGCTCGGCCTCACCGTCCCACTGTCGATCGCAGTGAGGACGGATCACAAGGTCGAGTAACGCCTGCGCCGGCTCGGGAACGACGGCAGGCCGGCCAGCGCCATCGTGGCGCTGCCTCAGGCCGCCTCGCCGAGATAGGCGGCGCGAACCTTCGGATCGGACAGCAGGGTCTTCGCCTCGCCGGTGAGCGTGATCTCGCCGCTTTCCATCACGTAGCCTCGGCTCGCCACCTCGAGAGCGAGCTTGGCGTTCTGCTCGATGAGAAGGATCGTGACGCCCTCGCCGGAGATCGTCAGCACGGTCTCGAACACCTTCTGCACCATGAGCGGCGCGAGACCCATCGACGGCTCGTCGAGAAGCAGCAGTTTCGGCCGCGACATCAGCGCCCGCGCCATGGCGAGCATCTGCTGCTCGCCGCCGGAGAGCGTGCCGGCGGTCTGCCGGTGGCGTTCCTTGAGGCGGGGAAACAGCTCGAACACGCGTTCGGCGTCGCTGCGAATCGCGGCACGGTCGTTGCGCGCATACGCGCCCATCGCGAGGTTCTCCTCGATGGTCAGCGCGCCGAACACGCCCCGGCCTTCGGGCACCATGGCGAGGCCCTTGCGCACGAGCTGGAACGCCGGAGCACCGGTGATGTCTTCGCCCGCGTAGTGGATGCTGCCGGACTTGATCGGTTGCAACCCCGTGATGCCCTTGAGCGTCGTGGTCTTGCCGGCGCCGTTGGCGCCGATCAGGCAGACGAGCTCGCCCGGCGCGACTTCGAGGTCGATGCCCTTGACCGCCTGGATTCCGCCGTAGGCGACGCGCAGCTTCTTGAGCGCCAGCAGAGGCCGGTCCTTCTTCATCCGATCCGCTAGTGCTTGACGTTGAGCGCGATGTCGCCGCCGAGGTACGCGGCGATCACCCTGGGATCGTTCTGCACCACCGTGGCGCTGTCCTCCGCGATCTTGCGGCCGTAATCGAGCACCAGCACGCGATCGCACACACTCATCACCAATTTCATGTCGTGCTCGATGAGCAGGATGGTCGTGCCGTCGCGGCGGATGTCCTCGAGCAGTCGCTTGAGGCCCTGCGTTTCGGTGGCGTTCATGCCGGCGGCCGGCTCGTCCAGGGCGAGGAGCTTGGGCTCGGTGGCGAGCGCCCGGGCGATCTCGAGCCGCCGCTGATCGCCGTAGGCGAGGTGCTTGGCGAGATCGTTGGCCCGCTTCGCGACGCCGACGTAGTCGAGGAGCTCGTAGGCCCGCCGCTCGATCGCGGCTTCCTCCGCGCGCGTCCTCTTGTCGCGGAAGATGGCGCCCAGCACTCCTGCCTTGGTGCGCACGTGCCGGCCGATCATCACGTTCTCCAGCGCGGAGAGGTTCTGGAACAGGCGGATGTTCTGAAACGTGCGCGCCACGCCGCGCTCGGCCACTTCGTTCGGCTTGAGCCGGTCGAGCGGCTCGCCATCGAACAGGAAAGATCCTTCGTCGGGCTCGTAGATGCCGGTGAGCACGTTGAACAGCGACGTCTTGCCGGCGCCGTTCGGACCGATTAGCCCGTAGATGTCGCCGCGGTCGATGCTGAAGGAAACCTCCGCCAGCGCCTGCACGCCGCCGAAGCGCTTGGAGACATCCTTCGCGACCAGCAGCGATAGATGACTCACTCGGCCGCCTCCGGCGCCCGGGCGACCTCGAGCTCGCGCTTGCGCACCGCGGACGGCCACAGGCCCGCCGGACGATAGAGCATGATCGCCACCAGCGCCAGGCCGAAGACGAGCAGGCGGATGGTCTCCGCGTCGAGGATGACCCGGCCGAAGAGCGCCATCTGCAGCGGCTCCATGGTGTAGCGCAGAACCTCGGGCAGCAGCGTGAGCAGGATCGCGCCAAGGACCACCCCGGGGATGTTGCCCATGCCGCCGAGCACGACCATTGCCAAAACAATGATCGACTCGAACAGACCGAAGCTCTCGGGGCTGACGAACTGCTGGGTTGCCGAGAAGATCCCGCCGGCGATGCCGCCGAACGAGGCACCCATCGCGAAGGCGAGGAGCTTGACGTTGCGGGTGTTGATGCCCATCGCCTTGGCCGCGATCTCGTCCTCGCGGATCGCCTCCCAGGCGCGTCCGAGGCGCGAATTCTGCAGCCGGATGTTGACCACGATGACCCCGATCGTGATCAGCAGCAGGACGTAGTAGTACTTCTGCGGGCCGGAGAACGCGATCCCGGCGATGACCTCGTTACTCGCGAACGAGAAGCCGCCGATCCGGAACGGATCGATGATATTGACGCCCTGAGGGCCGTTGGTGATGTTGATGGGCGCGTTCAGGTTGTTGAGGAAGATGCGGATGATCTCGCCGAAGCCCAGAGTCACAATCGCCAGATAGTCGCCGCGGAGCTTGAGCGTCGGCGCGCCCAGCAGCACCCCGAAGATGCAGGCGAGGCCGGCGCCCATGGGCAGGATCACCCAGAACGGTAGGTGCACGCCGAATTGCGGCGAGGCGAGCAGGGCGTACATGTACGCTCCGACCGCGTAGAAGGCGATGTAGCCCAGGTCGAGCAGCCCCGCGAACCCAACGACGATGTTCAGGCCTAGCGCCAGCATGATGTAGATCATCGCGAAGTTCAGGATGCGCACCCAGGCCTGACCCACGAATGCAGCGGCGAAAGGCAGGACCGCGAGCGCGATCGCCGCCAGCACCACGCCGGCCCAGACCCTGAGCGGAGCCGTGCCCCCGGGAGCCCGCGCGCTGCGCGCCCTGATTCCGGCGCCGGCGCTCATGCGGCCTCCGCGATCATGCGCGATCGCCTACGCGCTCGCCCAGCAGGCCGGAGGGCCGGAAGATGAGCACCAGAATCAGCACGAAGAACGCGAACACGTCCTGGTAGTTGCTGCCGAAGAGGCTCACCGCTCCCTCGGTTACGCATCGCTGGTGCAACGACTCCGAGAGGAACGACAGTCCGCAGATGTTCGTGACGTCGCCGATGTAGCCGGCGCCCAGGGCTTCGATGATCCCGAGCAGCAGCCCGCCGAGCATGGCGCCGGCGAGATTGCCGATGCCTCCGAGCACGGCGGCCGTGAATGCCTTCAGTCCCAGCAGGAAGCCCATGTAGTAGTGAGCGATGCCGTAATAGCTCATCACCATCAGGCCGGCCACCGCAGCGAGCGCCGCGCCGATGACGAAGGCCGCGGAGATCACCACGTTGATGTCGATGCCCATTAGGCCCGCGACCTGCGGATTCTGGGCGGTGGCACGCATCGCCATGCCGAGCCGAGTCTGCTGCACGACGAAGACGAGGCCCGCCATGAGCACGCCGGCCAGAATCACGATGACCATCTGCAGATCGGTCATCGAGGCGCCGAAGAGGGTGTAGCGGGTGGGATGGATGATGGTGGGGAAGTTGAGGTAGTTGCGGCCCCAGATCATCAGCGCGGCGTTCTGCAGCACGATCGACATGCCGATCGCCGTGATCAGCGGCGCCAGCCGCGGCGCCTTGCGCAACGGCCGGTAGGCGATCTTCTCCATGCCGTAGGCCACCAGCATGCACACGCCGATCGCCGCGGTCAGGCCGATCAGGATCACCAGCGCCGTGGGCAGCGGTGCGTGCATCCCGAGCAGCGCGTTGATGACCGACAGCGACACCATGGCGCCGATCATCACCACTTCGCCATGGGCGAAGTTGATCAGCCCGATGATGCCGTAGACCATGGTGTAGCCGAGCGCGACCAGCGCGTAGACGCTGCCGAGCGTCACCCCGTTCACCAGCTGCTGCAGAAAGATGTCCACGCGATGTCTCCGGCGCCGGCTGACCCGGGGCCGATTCTCCGCTCAAGCGGCCGGCCCCGGCAATCCCTTTCGCATGGCCGGGTTCGCGAGCCGGCACCGGCACGGCGTCCGCGGCCAGCTCGCCGCGCACAAAGAAACGGCGCCCGCGGGCGCCGTTTCCACAGTCACCTCGAAGCGGCTACATCTTCTTCTCGGTCTTCTTCATGTCGTCCTTCTTCATTTCGCCGCCGGCCTTCATCTCGTCCTTCTTCGGCTCGGCCGCCGCCATGGCCTCGACCTTCTCGGTCTTGCCGCCGACGTTGATCGCCATCGGCTGGAGCTTGCCGTCCTTCACCTGGTAGAGCGTGATGGCCCCGTTCTTGGTATCGCCGTGCTCGTCGAACTCGATCTTCGCGGTGATGCCGTCGTAGGAGATCGACGCGAGCGCGGGCAGGTACTTCGTCGGATCAGTGGTATTGGCCTTCTGCATCGCCGCGATCAGCGTGTTGGCGGCGTCGTAGGCATAGGGGGCGTACACTTGGATCGGGCCGTACTTCTCGGTGAAGCGCTTCACGAAGTCGGCGGCGTTCGGCATCTTGTCGGGCGGCAGGCCGGCCTGCGTGCAGTACTCGCCTTCCGCAGCGCCGCCGGCGAGTTTGGGCCATTCGGTCGAGCACACCCCGTCGCCGGCGATGAACTTGGCCTTGATGCCGAGCTCCTTCATCTGCTTGACCATGGGGCCGCCCTGCGCGTCCATTCCGCCGTACATGATGACGTCCGGCCGCTTCGCCTTGATCTTGGTGAGGATCGCCTTGAAGTCGGTCGCCTTGTCGTTGGTGTACTCGCGCGCGACGATGCTCCCGCCGGCTGCCTTGGCTGCCTTCTCGGTCTCGTCCGCGAGACCTGCGCCGTATGCCGTCTTGTCGTCGATGATCGCGATCTTCTTGCCGCCGAGGGTCTCCACCGCGGCCTTGCCGATGACGCTGCCTTGCTGGACGTCGTTGGCCATGACTCGGAAGACGTCCTTGAAGCCCTGGAGCGTGAGCTTCGGATTGGTCGCCGAGGGCGAGATCATCGGGATGCCGGCGTCGTTGTAGATCTTCGAGGCCGGGATCGAGGTGCCCGAGTTGAGGTGACCGACGACGCCGGCGACCTTGTCGTCGACCAGCTTCTGGGCCACGATCGTACCCTGCTTCGGGTCCGCCTGGTCGTCCTGCGCGTCGAGCTCGAACTTGATCTTCTTGCCGTCGATGGTGATGCCCTTGGTGTTCGCATCGTCGATCGCCAAGCGCGCGCCGTTCTCGTTGTCCTTGCCCAAGTGCGCCTGCGGACCCGTGGTGGGACCCACGTGGCCGATCTTGACAACGACTTCGGGCGCGGGCGGCGGGGCGGGGGCGGCGGTCGGGGCGGCCGCCTGCTGCTTGGGTTCTTCCTTGCCGCAACCGTAGACCGCGAGCAGCGCGGCGGCGACGAGCGAAAACCCGAACGTGCGGTTGAATCTCATGTAATCGTCCTCCCTGGAAAGGATAGGCAGCGGTGATGGGATGGGGCGAAAAGCCGGAGGCGGCGATTATTCTCTGGCAGGGGTAAAGTGTCAAATTCGCCGGCCGGCCGCGGCTCGATCCGCGCCCTGTCGGCGATTTCAGGCAGTTCGGGCCGCGCGCCGACGTTCCGTCGGCTTGCGGTTGTCGCGGGGGTGACCGCGGCCTACACTCGCGCACCTTTCGAATCCGGTGCGGGAGCCCGGGTCATCTAACGGGATATAAGTGTCGTCGCGGGGCCGCGTCGGCGGAATGGCCCTTCCGGGAGTCCTTTGCACATGTCAGGCAGGATAGGCCGGCGGCGCGCCGTCGGCTGGACGGTGGGACTGTTGATCGCCGGCGTGCTGGCCGGAAGTGTCATCCTGCGCGCGAGCCGCAGCGGCGCCGCGGCACACGAAGCCCCCGCGCCGCTCGAGTTCTCGGCCGAGGATCTCGCCTTCGTCGAGCCGGCCACGCTCACCCGCTGGCTTCCCGTCTCCGGCACGCTGCGCCCGCTCAACCAGACGACCGTCAAAGCCAAGGTCTCCGGGGAGATCCGCCAGGTCACGGTCCGCGAGGGCAACGCGGTCAAGGCCGGCCAGCCGATCGTGCGCTTCGACACCGCCGACCTCGAGGCCAAGCTCACCGAGCGCATAGGTGCGTTGGAGGCGAGTCGCGCCCAGTTCGCGCTGGCCGAAAAGACCCGCGAGCAGAATCGGCAGCTCCTCAAGCAGAAATTCATCTCCCAGACAGCGTACGACTCGGCGGAGAGCAATCTCTCGGTGACCCAGGGCACGCTCAAGTCCAATGAGGCGCAGGTCCAGCTCGCCCGCATCGCGCTGCGCGACGCGCTGGTGGCCGCGCCGCTTTCGGGCATCGTGGCCAAGCGCCACGTGGAGCCAGGGGAAAAAGTCCCCTTCGACGCACCGCTGATCACCATCGTCGACCTCACGGAGATGGAGCTCCAGGCGATGGTGCCGGCCAACGACATTCCGGAGCTCGCGATCGGCATGAAAGTGACCCTGTCGATCGACGGCTTCGGGGATCGGCGCTTCACAGGGACGATCGAGCGGATCAATCCGACCACGGAAGCCGGCACGCGGGCGATCCTGGTGTTCGTCCATATCCCGAATACCGACGGGGCCCTGCGCGGCGGAATGTTCGGCACCGGCCGGGTCACGCTGGCGGCGGGCGCGTCGGTGCCGACGCTCCCCGCGGTGGCCGTGCGCACCGAGGCGGGACAGAATTTCGTCTGGACGATCGAGAACGGCAAGCTCACGCGCCGCATCGTCACCGTCGGCCGCCGCGACGACAGCGCCGGCCGGGTCGAGATCAGGACCACGCTTCCGTCCGGCGTGCCGATTCTGGCGGCCCCGTTCGACAACCTTACGGTCGGCCTGCCCGCGGTGCTCCGGGCGACCACGCCCGCGGGCAGCGGCTCCGCCGGCTGACACCGGCACCGAAGAGCGGAGGGGGAACGCTCATGTGGGTCACCCGCGTCTCGATCAAGAACCCGGTGTTCGCGACCACGGTCATGGTCGGCATCGTGGTGCTCGGGATCTTCTCGTACGCTCGGCTCGGCGTGGAGCAGATGCCGGACGTGACCCTGCCGTTCTGCAACATCATCACGGTCTATCCCGGCGCTTCGCCGGAGGCGGTCGAGACCGATGTCAGCAAGCCGATCGAGTACGCCGTCAACACGGTCTCGGGCGTCAGGCGCGTCTACTCCAACTCGCGCGAGGCGCAGAGCCAGGTATTCGTGGAGTTCCGCCAGGGGACCGACATCACGCGCGCGATCCAGGACGCGCGCGACAAGATCGCGCTCATCCGCGGCAACTTCCCGCGCGACGTCAAGGATCCTCAGGTCGTGCGAGTCGACGCCGAGGACAACCGCCCGACGATGTCGCTCGCAGTGCTCTCGCCCACCGTGGGCCTGCGCGAGCTGACTTCTCTTACCGACCAGACCATCGTCAAAGCGCTGGAGAACATCCCGGGCGTGGCACAAGTGGACGTCAACGGCCGGGTGACGCGGCAGATCCTCATCCAGATCAAGCCCTCCGCGCTCGCCGCCTTCGGCATCGGCATCGATCAGGTGATGGCCGCCGTACAGAACGCCAACCAGGATGTTCCCGCCGGCCGGATCACCCGCGGCCAGAGTGACTCCATCGTTCGGGTCGAGGGCAAGATCAAGGACCCGGCCGAGTTCGGCCGCGTCATCGTCGCCCAGCAGGGCGGCGGCCCGGTCTACCTGAGCCAGATCGCCGACGTGATCGACGGCGAGAAGGAGCTCGACTCCATCTCGCGCATCAATGGCCGCCCTTCGATCACCATCGACATCCGCAAGGCGCAGGACGCCAACATCGTCGAGACCGGACGCGGGGTGCGCGAGGCGCTCAAGGCGCTCAAGGCCCGCCTGCCGGCGGACGTCGACGTCAGCGTGACGTACTCGCAAGCCGACCAGGTCGAGGCGAGCGTCAACCGCGTCAAGGAGACGATCCTAGAGGGCGCGCTCCTTACCGTGCTGATCGTCTTCCTGTTCCTCCACTCCTGGCGCAGCACGATCATCACCGGGCTCACGTTGCCGATCTCCGTCATCGCGACCTTCATCGCGCTGTACGCGTTCGGCTTCACGCTCAACATGATGACGCTGATGGCCCTGTCGCTGTGCATCGGGCTCCTGATCGACGACGCGATCGTCGTGCGTGAGAACATCGTCCGGCACCTTTCGATGGGCAAAAGCCACCCGGCTGCGGCGCGAGAGGGCACCGACGAGATCGGGCTCGCCGTGATGGCGACCACCTTCGCCATCGTCGCGGTGTTCGTGCCGATAGCCTTCATGCGAGGCATCGTCGGCCAGTTCTTCTTCCAGTTCGGGCTCACCGTCGCCGTCGCGGTGCTGGTGTCGCTGTTCGTGAGCTTCACGCTCGACCCGATGCTCTCGTCGCTCTGGCACGATCCGATCGAATCGCGCTTCTCGCGCGCGCCCTGGCTGGGGCGGTTCATGGATCGGGTCGAAAGGGTGGTGGAGTGGATCCACGCGATCTACGGAAAGCTGCTCGAATGGGCCATTGCGGAAGACAAGCGCCGGCTCTATGTGCCGACTCTGGGACTGTGGAAGGCGCTGCGGACGGGCGACGTGCGCCACCTGCGGCCGCGGCTGGCGAGGATCACCAACCGCGGCATGGTGCTGTGGATGGCGCTCTTGATCTTCGGCGCGAGCTTTGCGCTCCTGCCGTTCATCGGCAAGGAATTCCAACCCCAGGTCGACGAGAGCTTCATTTCGCTGCGGCTCAACACGCCCGTGGGTACGAGCCTGGAATTCACCGACGTCAAGGTGCGCGAGGTTGAAGACGTTCTCAAGCAATTCGCCGAGATCCAGCTCGTTATGACTACCGTGGGCAACGCCTGGGACGGCCGCAACTATGCGCGGGTGAACCTCAATCTCACGCCGCGGCAGCAGCGCTCGCGCTCGCAGAAGGACATCGAGCGTGCCATCCGCGCCGCGCTGAAGCCCGTTCCCGGCATTGAGCTGGCGCTCGGCTACGATCGGCCGATCTGGGTGAACCTGCTGGGCCCGGATTCCGATACGCTCAAGCAGCTGATCAACGAATTCGCGGCCAAGGTCGCCAAGGTGCCGGGCATCGCCGACATGGAGACCTCGGAGAAGGCGCTCAATCCGGCGCTGTCGATCCGCCTCAACAACGACGCGGCGGCGGATCTGGGGATCAGCGTGCAGCAGGTCGGCGCGACGGTGCGTCCGCTGCTCGCGGGCGAGACCGTAACGTACTGGCTCGGCCCCGACGGCCAGAATTACGAGGTCAACGTGCAGCTGCCGAAGTCAGGGCGGCGCCTCGCCTCGGATCTCGGCAACCTGTACCTCGCGACGAACAAGCGCGGGCCTGATGGCGAGCTGCGCATGGTGCCGCTTCGCCAGGTGGCCGAGATCGTGGAGTCGACGAGCCCGCAGATCATCAAGCGCCAGGACCTGCAGCGCCGCGTGGCGCTCTACGCCAACGCCGAAGGACGCCCGTCGGGCAACGTCGGCGACGACGTGAAGAAGGTCATCGAGTCCACGCGGCTGCCGCCGGGCTACCGGTTCGTGATCGCCGGACAGCAGGAAGACACAGAGGAATCCGCCGCGGCGCTCACCTCCGCGCTGGCGATGGCGGTGATCTTCATCTACCTCGTGCTCGCCTCCCAGTTCTCGAGCTTCACGCAGCCGATCGCCATCATGGCTTCGCTGCCTTTCACGCTGATCGGGGTGCTGCTCGCGCTCATCCTCACCGGGACGACCCTCAACATTCTGTCGATGATCGGATTCGTGATGCTGATGGGTCTGGTCACTAAGAACGGCATCCTGCTGGTCGACTTCGCCAATCGCGCCCGGCGCAGCGGCGCGAGCCTGCACGACGCGCTCACCACCGCCGGCCAGGTCCGCCTGCGTCCGATCCTCATGACCACGGCGGCGATGATCTTCGGCATGCTGCCGCTGGCGCTCGGCCTGGGAGAAAGCGGCGAGACGCAGGCGCCCATGGGCCGGGCGATCATCGGCGGTGTCATCACCTCGACGCTGCTCACGCTGGTCGTCGTGCCGGTCATCTATGCGTACCTCGACGGTTTAAGGGAATGGCGCCACGCGCGCAAGGCCCGGCACGCCAAGGCTGCGCCTCGGGGCGACGCGCCTGCCCCGGGCGATTGACGTGAGATAATCCGCCGCGAGGCCCGGCCCGGACCGCTCGCGTCCGCCGGGCGGCGATGACGCGGGGAGATCCGATGGACTTCGAGCAGGCGCGCTACAACATGGTCGAGCAGCAGGTTCGAACCTGGGCGGTGTTCGACCAGCAGGTTCTCGATCTGCTCTTCGCCATCCATCGCGAGGACTTCGTTCCGCCGGCGTACCGGGCGCTCGCCTTCGCCGATCTCGAGATCCCGCTCGGCGACGGCGAGCGGATGTGGACGCCCAAGATGGAAGCGCGCGTGCTGCAGGAGCTTGGCCTCAAGGAAGGCGAGTCGGTGCTCGAGATCGGCACGGGGAGCGGCTACCTCACGGCGTTGCTCGCCGCCCGCTCGCGCCAGGTGCTGAGCGTCGAGATCAATCCACGGCTCCAGGCCGAGGCGCGGGCGCATCTCGACGCCGCGGGCGTGCGCAACGTGCGCCTCGAACGCGGCGACGGCGCGCGAGGCTGGGGCGGCGACGCGTACGACGCGATCGTGCTCACGGGCTCCACGCCGGTGCTGTCCGATTCGTGGCTGAAACAGCTCAAGCCCGGCGGACGGCTGTTCGCGGTCGTTGGCGATGCGCCGGTGATGACCGCGCGGCTCAGCCGATGGAGCGCTCCCGGCGCGATCGTGCACGAGGACCTGTTCGAGACGGTTATCGCGCCGCTCAAGAACGCGCCGCAGCCGGAACGCTTCGTCTTCTAGACGATGAGCCGGCAGGGCGAGCCTCGGCGGGACCGAAGCGCCCCGAATCGCTCGATGCGCCGCTCCGGCGACCCGACGTGATGGACGAAAACCGATGATGCTCAAACGCATGCTTGCCGTCGCCTGGGCCGCTGCGCTCGCAGGAAGCTCCGCGCCCGCGGGTGCCGAGGACCTGCTCCAGATCTACCGCGAGGCGCTGGCCAACGATCCTGTCCTCGCGTCCGCCAGGGCGAACTGGGAGGCCACGCAGGAAGTGGTGCCCCAGGCGCGCGCGGGGCTGCTGCCGTCGGTCACGCTGGTGGGCAACGCCAACGGGGAGCATTTCTACGAGAAGCTGCACACCGATCCCAGCCTGTCGACGACGCAGAACTTCCCCACCGCCAACTACACGTTCTCGGCGAGCCAGCCGCTGTATCGCAAGCAGAACCTGGTCGCGCTCGACCAGGCGAAGCAGACGGTGAGCCAGAGCGACTACGTGTTGGCCTCCGCCCGGCAGGACCTGATCGTTCGCGTGGCGCAAGCCTATTTCGACGTGCTGCTGGCGCGGTTCAACATCGAGTTGACCGAGAGCCAGAAAGCGGCGGTGAGCGAGAACCTGGCGCAGGCGAAGCGCAACTTCGAGGTGGGGACCGCCACGATCACCGACACCAACGACGCCCAGGCCAAGTACGATCAGATCGTCGCGCAGGAGATCGCGACCCGCAACGACCTCGACAACAAGATCGCCGCGCTGCGCGCGATCATCGGCCGCTCGCCCGGCGAGCTCAAGCGCTTCGCCGGCACCTACCAGCCGCAGCAGCCCATGCCCAACAATCTCGACGCCTGGGTCGACGCCGCCGTGCGCGACAATCCGCAGGTGCGCATCGCGCAGGCCAACTACGATATCGCGGTGCTCGAGGTCGACCGACAGCGGGCGGGGCATTATCCGACCGTCGACCTGGTGGCGAATTTCGGCCAGGCCTACTCCGGGGCGAGTCCCTCGGTCGGCGGCAGCTTCTCGTCGATCGCCAACGATACCCGCCAGGGATTGATCGGCGTTCAGCTCAACGTGCCGCTTTATCTGGGCGGATCGATCGAGTCGCGCGTGCGCCAGGCCATCTCCAACCTGGACAAGTCTCGCCAGGATCTCGAGGCGGCGAAGCGCAGCGCCCAGCTCTCCGCCCAGACCGCCTTCACCGGCGTGACCAGCAGTGTGGCGCAGGTGACGGCATTCGAGCAGGCGGTCAAGTCGGCGCAGGTTTCCTACGAGTCGACGCGCGTCGGACTCGAGGTCGGCGTGCGCACCAATCTCGACGTGCTGAACCAGCAGCAGCAGGTGTTCCAGACCCGGTTCAACCTGGCGCAGTCGTATTACAACTTCGCCATCAACCGGCTCAAGCTCAAGCAGGCGGTCGGCACGCTCAGCGACACCGACATCGAGGAGCTCAACCGCGCGCTGAGCGGCTAGGCTCGCGCGCTTGCGGCTCTTGCCGCAAGCTGCGGCTCGAGCCATTCCCAGAGCCGGTCCGAGGCGCCCTGGTGCTGGGCGTGGAAGGCGCGGGCGGCGAGTCCCATCGCCTGTCGCCGTGCCGGGTCGGCGAAGAGCTCGTCCACCGCGGCGACCAGTGCATCGGCGTCGGAGACGCGAAGCGCCGCCCCGGTCTCGATCGCGCCGGCCGTGGCCTCGGCGAAATTGAAGCTGTGCGGCCCGACGAGCACCGGCGTTCCCACCGCGAGCGGCTCGATCAGATTGTGTGCGCCGAACGGCAGCAGGCTGCCGCCCACGAACGCGATGTCGGCGGCGGCGTAGTACGCCGCGAGCTCTCCCATCGAGTCGCCGAGCACGACGGCCACGTCGCCGGGGACGGCGGCGCCCCCGGCGCTGCGCCGCACGAACGGCAATCCGCGCGCCGAGAGCATCTCCGCCACGGTCGCGAAACGCTGCGGATGCCGCGGCACGAGGACGAGCAGCGTGCCGGGGAGCGGATGCCGCGCCAGCGCGTCGAGGATCAGTGCTTCCTCGCCGTCGCGGGTGCTCGCCGCCAGCCACACCGGCCGCGACGCGCCGAGGCGGATGCGCAGTCCTGCACCGAGCTCGAGCAACGCCGGCGGAATCGTGACGTCGAACTTGAGGTTGCCGGTCACCACGGGCTCCGGTGCGCCCAGCTCGGCCAGTCGCGCCGCGTCCGCGGGCGACTGCGCGGCCACGCCCGAGAGCCGACCAAGCATCGGTCGCGCCAGGCACGCGAACCGGCGATAGCCGCCCGCCGAGCGCTCCGAGAGTCGCGCATTGACCAGGAACAGCGGCGTGCCGCTCGCCTGCGCGCCGGCGACAAGATTCGGCCACAGCTCCGTCTCGAGGATGAAGCCCGCCGCGGGTCGGAAATGGGCGAAGAAACGACGCACCGCGAACGGCGCGTCGTAAGGCAGCCATGCCTGGCGCACCTGATCGCCGAAGAGGATCTGCCCGGCTTCGCGGCCGGTCGCCGTCATGTGGGTAAGCAGCAGCGTCGCGCCGGGATAGGCGATGCGCAGCCGCTGCACCAGCGGCGTGGCGGCGCGCGTCTCGCCGACCGAGACGGCATGAATCCAGTACACGACCCCCGTGACGCTGCCCCGATAGAATCCGAAGCGTTCGCCGATGTGACGTCGGTATCCGGGCTCGTGCCGCCCGCGCCACCAGAGCCGCAAAGGCAGCAGCGGCAGCGCCGCCGAGCCGAGCGCCGTATAGAGCGCACGGGCGGGCTCGATCATGACGACGGCACGGTGCGCAGGAGCGGCGCGGTCGCCGCGATCACCTGATCCGGCCGCGGCACCATGCCGACGCCCCCGAGGTCGCGCGCGACGGGACTTGCGCGGGCGACACCCGCGAGCCGCGCATCGGTCGCCGTGAACAGAGCGACCGTCGGCGTGCCGAGCGCCGCGGCGAGATGGGTGAGGCCCGTGTCGACGCCGACGACCCACACGGCGCGGGCGAGCAGCGACGCGAGCTCAGGCAGGCTGCGCCGCGCGCCGGGCACGATGCATGCGCTGCCGTGCGCGATGCGCTCGCTCGTGAGCTTCTCCGCCGCGGTTCCCCACGGAAGAACGACCGCGAAACCGGCGTTGAGCACGTGCTCGGCGAGCGCCTGCCAGTGCGCTTCGGGCCACAGCTTGTCGCGGCGGCTGGTGGCATGCAGAAACACCACGTACGGCGCATCGGGCGGATCGCCGTCGAGCGGCGGTGCGAGATCGAAATGCGGGGCGCCGCGCGGTTCGTATCCGAACGCTGCGGCCGCGAGCCAGCGGCAGCGATCGATCAGGTGCTGATCCGGATCCACGCGATGGCGATGCCGGTAGAGCGCCGTGACGATCGGCTCGCGCACGCTCCTGCGATCGGGACCGTGCACCGGGCCGCGCGCGAGCGCCGCCACCAGCGCCCCCTTCACCTGCTCCTGCAGATCGAGCACCGCGTCGTAGCGCACGGCCGCGACGTCGTGCCGGAAACGCGCGAACTCCCGCCAGGTCGAGCGTTCGAGCAGCGCGTGGCGCCAACGCCGAAGCGCGACCGGTATCACGTGGCGCACGCCGCGGTTCATCCTCACCAGATCGACGAAGCTCTCCTCCGCCACCCAGTCGATCGCCGCGCCGGGATGACGCTCGCGAACGTCGTGCACGAGCGGCAGCGCGTGTACGATGTCGCCCAGCGACGAAGGACGTACGACCAGCAGGCTGGGCGCGGACCCGATGGCTTGCGAATGGGTTTGCACGTAGAATTGGCGGCGCCTCTCGGCCCGCGGCGCCGACGCTGCAGAAGAGCGGCCGCGATTGGCGCGAGAGTGCACGCGATGTCCGACCCGCTTCCCCGACTCGCCCTTTCGCTCGTCGTCGTCGCGTACGACGCCGGCCGTGAGCTCGCCGATTGCCTCGCCTCGGCGCGCTTCGCCTCCGAGATGATCGTCGTCGATTCCGGCAGCCGCGATGATACCGTAGAAACGGCCCGCCGCCTTGGCGCCCGCGTCGTCGTGCAGCCGTGGCTCGGCTATGGGCCGCAGAAGAACTTCGCACTGGCGCAGGCGGCGCACGATTGGGTGCTGTGCCTGGACTGCGACGAGCGCGTGTCGCCCGAGCTCGAGACGTCCATCCGCGAGGCGATGCGCGCCCCGCGAAACGCCGCCTATGCCATGCCGCGGCGCAACCGCTTCCTCGGGCGCTGGCTCAAGCATGGCGAGGGCTATCCCGACTGGAACGTGCGACTGTTCGACCGCCGCCGCGCGCGCTGGAGCGACGATGTCGTGCACGAGCGCGTTGTGGTCGATGGATCGATCGGTCGCCTGCGCGGCGACCTGCTGCACGTTTCCGCCGAGTCGCTCGACGGCTATCTCGCCAAGCAGAACCGCTACACGACTATCCAGGCGGAGGCGATGCACGCCCGCGGCGAGCGCTCATCCTCGCTGCGCCTCGTCGCCTCGCCGCTCGCGCGGTTCCTGCGTTTCTACGTGCTGCGCGCGGGGTTTCTCGACGGCAGCGCCGGGCTGGTGCACATCGCCATCGGCGCGTTCGCCAGCTTCGCCAAGCACGCGAAGCTCCGCGCGCTCGAGCGCGCGGAGCGCGCGCCGTGAAGGCCTGCCGCAAGACGGCGCGATGAAGGTTCTCGTCACCGGCGCTGCCGGATTCATAGGCATGCACCTGGCGCTGCGGCTCAAGCGCGACGGCGCCGACGTGACGGGTGTCGACAATTTCTCGCCGTACTACGACGTCGCGCTCAAGCGCGCCCGCGCCGGCGAGCTGGCCGCCGCGGGCGTGCGCTGCGAGACCATGGATCTCGTCGACATGGAGGCCGCGCGCGCGCTGATCGATAAGAACGGCTTCACCCATGTCGCTCATCTCGCGGCTCAGCCCGGCGTTCGCTACTCGCTGATCGACCCGGCGGCGTACTGGCGCAACAACATCGACGCCTTCGGGTCGGTGCTCGAGGGCTGCCGCCATGCCCGCGTGGCGCATCTGGTGTACGCCTCGAGCTCCAGCGTCTACGGCGCCAATCACGCGCTCCCCTTCTCCGAGGACCAGAACGTCGATCATCCGGTGAGCCTGTACGCGGCGACCAAGAAGGCCGACGAGCTGATGGCGCACAGCTACAGCCATCTCTACGCGCTGCCGACGACGGGCCTGCGCTTCTTCACCGTCTACGGTCCGTGGGGGCGTCCCGACATGGCGGCCATGATCTTCACGCGAGCCATTCTCGCCGGCGAGCCGATCAAGGTGTTCAACCATGGCGACATGCAGCGCGACTTCACCTACGTCGACGACATCGTCGAAGGCGTGGCGCGGGTGCTGTCCCTGCCGCCGCGGCCTGCGCCGCCGACCGGGGCGCCGCATGCCCTCTACAACATCGGCAACCACCGCGCGGTGGGGCTGGAAGAGTTCATCGCCGAGCTCGAGCGGCTTCTCGGACGCCGCGCCGTCAAGCAGTATCTTCCGTTGCAGCCGGGAGACGTGCGCGCGACGTACGCGGCGATCGATCGGATCAGCGAGGCGACGGGATTCGTCCCCAAGACGGCGCTGCGCGAGGGACTGGAGCGCTTCGTCGCCTGGTATCGTGCATACTACGGCGGAGAGCGCGGCGGCGCGTGATAGAATGCGCGCCCTTTGCTAGCTTCGCTTTAAGCAGCGCGAATGATTCTGGTGACCGGAGGCGCGGGATTCATCGGCGCCAATTTCGTGCTCGACTGGCTCGCCACCGGCGACGAGGCGGTGGTGAACCTGGACAAGCTCACCTACGCCGGAAACCTCGGCAATCTCGGCTCGCTGCGCGACGATCCGCGGCATCGCTTCGTGCGCGGCGACATCGGCGACCGCGCCCTTGTCGAGGGGCTGCTGCGCGAGGCGCGGCCGCGCGCGATCCTCAACTTCGCCGCGGAAAGCCACGTCGACCGCTCCATCCACGGCCCGGCGGAATTCATCGCCACCAACGTGGTGGGCACGTTCGAGCTGCTGGAAGCGGCGCGCGAGTACTGGAACACGCTGCCGGAACCGGAACGATCGCGTTTCCGCTTCCTGCACGTTTCGACCGACGAGGTCTACGGGTCGCTGCGTGCCGATGATCCGCCGTTCACGGAGGCGAGCGCTTACGCGCCGAACAGCCCGTACGCGGCGTCCAAGGCCGCATCCGATCATCTCGTTCGCGCCTATCATCACACCTACGGACTGCCGACGCTCACCACCAACTGCTCCAACAACTACGGCCCGCGGCAGTTTCCCGAGAAGCTCATTCCGCTGGTGATCCACAATGCGCTCGCCGGCAAGCCGCTGCCGCTCTACGGCGACGGACTGCAGGTCCGCGACTGGCTCTACGTCGGTGACCACTGCGCCGCGATCCGAACCGTGCTGGAGCGCGGTCGTCCCGGCGAGACCTACAACGTCGGCGGCAACGCCGAGAGGACCAACCTCGAGGTCGTGCGCACCCTCTGCCGGATCCTGGGTGGGCTCGCGCCGGGTCCCGACTACGCCGCGCTGATCCGCTTCGTCAAAGACCGCGCGGGGCACGACCGGCGCTACGCGATCGACGCCACCAAGGCGAGGCGCGAGCTCGGCTGGTCGCCCGCGGAGAGCTTCGAGTCGGGCCTCGCCAAAACCGTGCGCTGGTATCTCGACAACACCGCGTGGCTCGGCGCGGTGACCAGCAAGGAATACCAGCGCTGGATCACGCTCAACTACGCGGCGAGCGCGGCATGAGCACCGGAGGGCGGTCGGCATGAGCGCGCGCAAGGGCATCATCCTCGCGGGCGGCTCCGGGACGCGGCTGTACCCGGTCACGCAGGTCATCAGCAAGCAGCTGCTGCCGGTCTACGACAAGCCGATGATCTACTATCCGCTCTCCACGCTGCTGCTTGCCGGCATCCGCGACATTCTGCTCATCTCCACGCCCGAGGACACGCCGCGCTTCGCGGCGCTGCTCGGCGACGGGAGGCGCTGGGGCATAAACCTTTCCTACGCGGTGCAGCCGGCGCCGAAAGGGCTGGCGCAGGCGTTCGTCATCGGGCGCAGCTTCGTCGGCGGCGGCGATTCGGTGCTGGTGCTCGGCGACAACATCTTCTACGGCCACGATCTGCAGCCGCTGCTCGAGCGGGCGAACGGCCGGGCCTCCGGCGCGACCGTCTTCGTCTATCCGGTGGCGGATCCGGAGCGCTACGGCGTGGCCGAGTTCGACGGCGGCGGCCGCGTCGTGAGCCTCGAGGAGAAGCCCAAGCAACCGAAATCGCGCTACGCAGTCACGGGGCTGTACTTCTACGACAGCCAGGTGCTCGACATCGCGGCTTCGCTTGCGCCCTCGGCGCGCGGCGAGCTGGAGATCACCGACGTCAATCGCCGCTACCTGGGGCTCGGCCAACTCGTGGTGGAAGTCATGGGGCGGGGGATGGCCTGGCTCGACACCGGCACGCACGAGACGCTGCTCGAGGCTTCCCAGTACATCGAGACCATCGAGCGGCGGCAGGGGCTCAAGATCGCGTGTCCCGAGGAAATCGCCTATCGCCGCGGCTACATCGACGCGGCGGCACTGGAGAAGCTCGGGGCTACGATGGCCAACAACGCCTACGGCCGCTACCTGCTGTCGCTCCTACGGGAGCCGCTGGTGCGCTAGGGCTTTCGGGCGCGAGCCGCGCCGTGTCGACTCAAGATCGTGAACGTAACGCCCACCGCGCTTCCCGACGTGCTGTTGATCGAGCCGCGGGTCTTCAGCGACGAGCGCGGCTTCTTCTTCGAGAGCTGGAACCGGCGCGCATTCGCCGACGCGGGGCTCGACGCGACCTTCGTGCAGGACAATCACTCCCGCTCGCTGCGCGGCGTGCTGCGCGGGCTGCATTACCAGATCGAGCACGCGCAGGGCAAGCTGGTGCGGGTGTGCGAAGGCGAAGTGTTCGACGTCGCGGTCGACATCCGCCGCAGCGCGCCGTCGTTCGGGCGCTGGGTGGGCATCCATCTTTCCGCCCGGAATCGCCGCATGCTGTGGATTCCGCCGGGGTTCGCGCACGGATTTCTCGTGCTCTCCGAGGCGGCGGAGTTTCTCTACAAGACTACCGACTACTGGTATCCCGAGCACGAGCGCACGCTGCTGTGGAACGATCCCGCGCTTGGCATCGACTGGCCACTCGCCGGCGCTCCACGCCTCGCGCCGAAGGACGCCACGGGGCGGCCGCTGGCTGCGGCCGATCTGTATCCGTGACGCGGCCGACGATCCTGCTCACCGGCGCGCGCGGCCAGATCGGGCACGAGCTTGCGCGCCTCCTGCCGGCGCACGGCGACTTGATCGCGCTGGATCGCGCCCAGCTCGATCTCGCGGATGCGGATGCGGTCTGCGCGACGATGCGCGCGGCCCGGCCGCAGATCGTCGTCAACGCCGCAGCGTATACCGCCGTCGACAAGGCGGAGAGCGACCGCGAGCTCGCCTTCGCGGTCAACGCGCGCGCGCCCCAGATTCTCGCCGAGGAGACGAAGCGGCTCGGCGGCCTGCTGCTGCACTTCTCGACCGATTACGTCTTCGACGGCTCGGCGTCCGAGCCGTACGTGGAGGATGCGCCGGCCGCGCCGCTCAACATCTATGGACAAAGCAAGCTCGACGGGGAGCGAGCCATCGCGGCCAGCGGCTGCGCGAGCCTCACCTTGCGCACGAGCTGGATCTACGCGCGACGCGGTCGCAATTTCCTGCTGACGATGCAGCGGCTCGCCGCGGAGCGCGACGAGCTCAGGGTGGTCGCCGATCAATTCGGCGTGCCCAACTGGGCGCGCGCGGTAGCGCTCGCCGTGGCTCGCCTCGTCGAGCGCGGACAACCCGATCTCGCCGAGCGCGGAGGCCTGTATCACCTGAGCGGCTCCGGCGTGGCGAGCTGGTTCGATTTCGCCCGTGCCATCATCGGAGCGGTCGAACGTCCCCGCGTGCTGCCGATCACGACCGCGCAATACCCTATGCCGGCGCGCCGGCCCGCGTACGCGGTGCTCTCGGGCGCGAAGTTCGCCACCACCTTCGGCTTCGGCCTTCCGGACTGGCGCGTGATGCTGCGGGAATGCCTGTCGGCGGACGTATGAGCTGTCGTCGATCGGAGACACCCTGCGTGCGTGCGCTGCGATTGCGGGAACCACGCCGCGGGTTCCGGGGTCGGACGGAGCCGCGATCGTCGCCGCGTGCATCGAGACCGGGAGTCCGAATGGGAAGCCGTTGCCTGGGGGCGATGGTATTCGTCTTGTGGGCAGCCACCGCGTGGGCGCAGGGCGTGGCCGTGCCGCCGGCGGTCAATCGCGCGGCGCCGGCGAAGGCGGCGAATGTCGCGCTCATCCTGCCCGCGGGAGTTCCCCAGTACGTGATCGAACTGCCTCCGCCGTCGGACGCGGAGGAGGCATCGCTGCGGAATCGCGCGGCGGCCGTCGCGGGCGGTCCCGCGCTTTCCGCCAAGCGGCAGGTGCGCGCGATCGGCTTCACGCGCTGGCTGCCGGGCGGGCAACGTTCTCTCACGCTGGCGGCATTGCCGTGGCAGACCATGGGCGACGGCGGCAAGGCCGCGCAGGTGATCGTGCGTTCGCCCGGAGCCGCGGCCATCCGTCTGGGCTTGAACATGGCGGTGCCGATCGCCGGCGTGACGCTGCGCTTCGCCGACGACGCACGGGTCTACGGCCCCTATTCTGCCGCGAGCGTCGCGCAGCCGCGCACCTACTGGTCGCCGGTGCTCGACGGCTCTTCCGCGACGCTCGAGATCTATCTTCCACCGGGCGTCGCACCCGGGCAGGTCGATCTCCGGATGTCGAAGATCTCGCATCTCGTCACGACCATCGCCTTGCTCGCGAAGTCCGAGCCCGTACAGGACATCGGCCGCTCGGGCTTCTGCGAAGTCGACGTCGCCTGCGTCGCCACGCCGGCGCTGGCCAGCCAGGCGCGGTCGGTGGCAAAGCTGCTGTACACCGACGCCACGGGTACCTTCATCTGCACCGGCACGCTGGTCAACGATTCCACGGCCTCGAACACGCCGTATCTGTACACGGCGAGCCATTGCCTGGATTCGCAGGAGGCCGCGAGCTCGCTCGTCACCTACTGGGCCTTCGACGCGGTGAGCTGCGGCAGCCGGGTGGTGCCGCCGTACGTCACGGTGGGGGGTGGCGCGAAGCTCCTCGGGCGCAGCGTCGACGCCGATTGGGCGCTGGTGCGGCTGAACAGTCCGCCGCCGGCGAATGCCTTGTTCTCGGCCTGGCGCGCGGACCCGCTGCCGGACGGGACGAGCGTCACGGTGGCGCATCATCCTGCAGGGGACCTGAAAAAGGTGAGCGAGGGAACGAAGCCCGGCCCTTACTCTTTCAGTGACGGCACGAGCTTCAGCTCCATGCGCTACACGATGGGATCGACGGAGCCCGGCAGCAGCGGGGCGGGGCTGCTCACGCTCGCGACCGGCGGCGCATTCTACGAGCTGCGCGGCGGCCTGTTCGCGGGGAACGGCTCGTGCTCGCAACCCGACGGGATCGACGTGTATTCGCGGCTCGATCAGGCGCTGCCGCTGCTCGCCTCCTATCTCACGCCCGGGAAGCCCGATCCGAGCAAGAAGACGCTGGTGGTGGAGTACTACTACGCCGGCTACGACGACTACTTCATCACCGCGGACCCGAACGAGATCCAGGGGCTGGACAGCGGCGCTCACCCGGGCTGGGTACGGACCGGCCTCACCTTTCTCGCCTATTCCGATCCGGGCGTCGCGCCGGCCGGGGCGCAGCCCGTGTGCCGCTTCTATCTGCTGCCGCAATACGGCGACTCGCACTTCTATTCCGCCGATCCCGTCGAATGTGCCGCGACGGCGGCGAAGTTCGCCGGCAGCTGGGCGGAGGAGAGCGCGGCGCTGTTCTACATCCAGATACCCGACCGCACGACGGGCGCGTGCCCGGCCGGCACCCGCCCAGTGTATCGCTTCATGAACCGGAGCAACCAGATCCATCATCGCTACACGGCGGAAGTCGACGTGCGCAACTGCATGTACTACGGCGCCAATCCCGCCTCCGACAAGGATGTCGACTGTTCGGCGTACGTCGGGCAGTGGACCGAGGAAGGCTACGGCGCGGCGCCGAACGCGCCGGTGATGTGCGCGCCCTCGAGCTGAAAGCCAGGCGTCAGGTCTAGTGCAGTCCCGCCGCGTAATCGGCGACGGCGCGCATCTCGTCTTCGCTCATCCGCGACGCGATCTGGGCCATCACGCGCCCGTTGACGTCCTTGCCCTGCTTGTCCGCGCCGCGCTGGCCGGACTTGAACGCCTGCAGCTGCGCCAGCGTGTACTCCGCGTACTGGCCGGAGAGGCGCGGATAGCGCACCGGAATACCCACGCCGGTCGGCGTATGGCACGCCGCGCATGCCGGCACCCCTTCGCCGCTGTCACCGCCGCGATAGAGCTTCTGGCCCGCGGAGACCAGCGATGGTTCTTTGGCCGCGAGCCCCTTCGGCTTCTGCTGCGAGAAGTACACGCCCAGCGCGAGCATGTCCTCGGGCGTCAGGGTGGCGGCCATCCCGGACATGATCGGATTGGACCGCGTGCCGTCCTTGAAGTGGGCGAGCTGACGACTGATATATTCCGCTTGCTGGCCGGCGAGATTTGGGTTGGCGGGGCTTGCGCTGTTGCCGTCCGCACCGTGGCAGGCGACGCAGACCGTGCTGACGATCTGCTTGGCCTTGGCGAGGTCCGGCTTGGCCGCAGGCGTTTCGGCCGCTCCGGCTGACGCGCCGACCACGCAGGCCGCGACCAGCACCAACGTTGTCTTCATCCCAGGGCTCCCGTCGCGCCGTCCGGCGCTTGGTCGGACCGGCTTTTTCGCTTCCAGGAGCCGGCAACGCGGCTACTCGAGCGGATGGTCCTCCGAGGCGCGTATTCTACCAAACCGACTATCCCGCCAGGGCGAACGATCGGCTCCGAGCGCGCATGACGTTGCATCCTCTGCATGGGCTGGAGTTCCTGACGACCGCCGCGGAATGGAGCGGGCTGCCCCGCGGCGGCGCGCCGGAGATCGCGTTTGCCGGACGCTCGAACGCCGGCAAGTCATCGGCCATCAATGCCCTGACCCGACGCAAGCGTCTGGCGTACGTCAGCCGTACGCCAGGCCGCACCCGGCACATCAACTTCTTTCGTCTGCCGTCCGGCGCGCTGCTCGCCGACCTTCCCGGTTACGGGCACGCCGCGGTTTCCGCCACCGAGCGGCGGCGGTGGGGCGCCTTCCTTAGCCGATATCTGGCGGAGCGCCGATCGCTGGTCGGACTGGTCCTGGTCATGGACGCGCGCCATCCGCTCACGGCGCTCGACCGGCGGATGCTCGAGTGGTTTTTGCCGACGGGCCGCCCGGTGTACGCGCTCCTCACCAAGGCGGATAAGCTCGCTATTGCCGAACGCCGAGCCACGCTGGCCGAGGTCGAGTCGGTTCTCCTGCGGGATTTCATCGCCCGAGGCGCGCGCGTCGCAGTTCAGCTCTTCTCCGCGGTGGATGGATCGGGGCTCGCGGAGGCCGAAGAAGCGATCGGCGCGTGGCTTGAAGGGCCACGCGCCGATCGCGGCTGCGCATAAAGAAAGGCCCCGCCATCAAGGGGAGTGACACGGGGCCGAAAACGCTCCGCGATCGGTGAAAACCCACAATCACAGAGCACCCGCTCAGGGAGGAAAGCGGGAGACGTTACAACCGTCCGTTGGGATGGACCGCGCTTCGGCGAGCGAGTTCCGTTGCATCGTCCGTGCTTTGTCGATCCGGTAGCATGGGATAAGATCGGCTCATGCGCTTCACCGGAAAATTTCCCGAGCGCCGGCCGCGGCGCATGCGACGCGACGAGTTCTCGCGCCGGCTGATGCGCGAGCACCGGCTCGCGGCTGAGGATCTGATCTATCCGGTGTTCGTTCAGGGCGGAACGCGGCGCCAAGATGCCGTGCCGTCGCTCCCCGGCATCGCGCGAAAGAGCATCGATCTGGTGCTCGTGGATGGCGAGCGGTGCCTGGAGTTCGGTGTGCCCGCGCTTGCGCTGTTTCCCGTGATCGGCACCGAGCAGAAGTCGCTCGATGCAGCCGAAGCGTGGAACCCGGAAGGGCTCGTTCCGCGCGCCGTGCGCGCGCTGAAGGACCGCTTTCCCACTCTGGGCGTCGTCACCGATGTGGCGCTCGATCCGTACACCAGCCACGGCCAGGACGGGCTTCTCGACACCACCGGCTACGTGGCCAACGATCTCACCGTCGCTGCGCTGACGCGGCAAGCGCTGTGCCACGCGGCCGCGGGGGCCGACGTGGTCGCGCCCTCGGACATGATGGACGGTCGGGTCGGTGCGTTGCGCGCCGCGCTCAACCACGCGGGCGCGGAGCGCACCCGCATTCTCGCCTATTCGGCGAAATACGCATCCAACTTCTACGGGCCGTTCCGCGACGCGGTCGGCTCGGCCGGCAATCTCGGCGGAGGCAATAAGTACACCTACCAGATGGATCCAGGCAACTCGGACGAAGCGCTGTGGGAGGTGTATCTCGATCTGCAGGAAGGCGCTGACATGGTGATGGTCAAGCCGGGGCTGCCGTATCTCGACATCGTCCGCCGGGTGAAGGATACGTTCGGCGTGCCCACCGCGGTGTATCAGGTGAGCGGCGAATACGCGATGCTCAAGGCGGCGGCCGAGCGTGGCTGGCTCGACGAGCGTGCCTGTGCTCTGGAAGCGCTGACTGCGTTCAAGCGCGCCGGTGCCGACGCGATCCTCACCTACTTCGCGCTGTCGGCGGCGGAGTGGCTGCGGGCGTAGGCTACGGCGATCCGAGCAGCGACCTGAGCTGCGCTGCGGTCAGGCGCTCTTCCGTACTGCCCGAGCGCTCGCGCCGGGGACGGTTTCGGCGCTGCTGCGGCGACAGGATCACCAGGCGCACTGTAGCCGCGGGGGATTCGATCCTGAGCTGCGGCACGCTTTCCGACCCTTGGGCCGGCATCTGCGTGTAGGCGACGCCGGCGTTGATCAAGTCGAGCTCGACGGCCTTGGTGTCCTCCGCTTCCAGCTCCAGCCGTACTTCGCTGTGCTCGGTGGCCCATCCAGCGGCGACCGCTCCCGTCAGCACCGGCGCCCAGCGCGAAAGGCGCTCCATCCAGCGCAAGGCGTCGGAGCGCTGAGCCCGCAGCGACACCGGCTGCGTCGTTCCGCGAAACAGGCTGTTGTAATCGCGCAACGCCTGCTCCACCTCCTCGTTGCCGGGAAGCGACTCCTGCGCCGGCAGCCCCAGCTCGCGGCACGCCTTGCGTTTCGCCAAGCTCCAGTCGGTGAGACCGTGCTCGGCGATAAGGCGAGCGGCGGCCTGCGCGATGCGGGTGCGAGTGCGAAGCACGCGGGGCGAGTCGGAGCGAGCCACGGCGAGGGCGCCTGAGCGGGCTAGAAGAGCTGGTTGCGGACTTCGCCGGGAACCCTCGCGGTTCCGGGCGCGAGAGCGTCCTCGCGCAGCTTCGGCGGAAATTCCGAATAGAAGTATTCGACGATGCCGGAACGATCGTCGGGCTCGCGGAATCCGGTCTCGGGATTGATGTGCGCCACCAGGACGCCGTCCGGCGGGGTGAGCGGCAGCTCGGGAACGCCCTTCAAGACCTTGCCCATGAAGTTCATCCAGATCGGCAGCGCCGCGACCGCGCCGGTCTCGTTGGTGCCGAGCGTCTTCGGCTGATCGAAGCCGATCCAGGCGATGGCGACCATCGAGGCGTTGAAGCCGCAGAACCAGGCGTCGACGTTATCGTTGGTCGTGCCAGTCTTCCCCGCGAGATCCTGGCGGCCCAGCTGCATCGCCCGCGCCGCGGTCCCGGCGCGGACCACGTCGCGCATCATGGTCGTCATGATGAAGGCGTTGCGCGCGTCGATGGCCCGCTCCGCATCCTGATCGGCGACCGCGGGATGAGCCTGCGACAGCACGTTGCCATGGCTGTCGAGAACCTTGTCGATCAGGTACGGCGTGACGCGATAGCCGCCGTTGGCGAACACGGAGTACGCCGCCAGCATCTGCAGCGGCGTCGCGGCGCCGGCGCCGAGCGCCATCGGCAGGTAGGGCGGGTGCAGCTTGGGATCGAAGCCGAAGCGGGTGATGTAGTCTTGAGCGTATTGCGGACCGATCGCGCGCATGACCCGCACGGTGACCAGGTTCTTCGACTTCATGAGTGCCGTGCGCAGCCGCATGGGCCCTTCGAACTTGCCGTCGTAGTTCTTCGGCTCCCAAGGCTCGCTGCCCGTCTCGGAAGCATCAAAGTACAGCGGCGCGTCGTTGACCACGGTCGCGGGGCTGAAGCCCTTCTCCAGAGCCGCCGAATAGATGAACGGCTTGAACGACGAGCCCGGCTGGCGGAAGGCCTGCGTCGCATGGTTGAACTTGTTGCGGTCGAAATCGAACCCGCCCACGAGCGCCAGGATCGCTCCATCGGAGGGCCGGGCCGAGATCAGCGCCGATTCGACCTGCGGCAGCTGGGTGATCTGCCAGCGACCCTTGTCGTCGCGTGCAACGCGAATGACGGCGCCGGGCCGGATGCGCACGCTTGCCGCGGCCTTGTCCGAAAGCGAACGGGCCGCGAATTTGAGCCCATCCCCCGTCACGACCACGGTTTCGCCGTCGCTCAGCACTGCCTTCACTTCGGCAGGCGTGGCGGCGAGGACGACGGCCGCATCGAGGTTGTCGCTGTCGGGGATATCCTGGAACGCGCGATCGAGCGCGCTGTCGAGCTCGGCCGGATCGCCGGGAAGGCTCACGAAGCCCTCGGGCCCGCGATAGCCGTGCCGGCGATCGTAGTCCATCACGCCGCGCCGCACGGCGTTGTACGCCGCTTCCTGGTCAGCCTTGCGGATGGTGGTGACCACCGTGAGCCCGCGGCTGTAGCTCTCTTCCCCGTAAGTGTCGAAGATCGTCTGCCGGACCATCTCCGCCGCGTAGTCGGCGTGCGCGGACACGTCGCGCAGCACCGGATGAACGATGAGCGGCGTTGCAGTGGCCTGCTGCCATTGGGCGTCGCTGATGAAGTGCAGCTCATGCATCCGCCGCAGCACGTAGAGCTGTCGGCCGCGCGCCCGTTTCGGATTGGCGATCGGGTTGTACGCCGACGGCGCCTTGGGCAATCCGGCGAGCATCGCCGCCTCGGGGATGTCGACTTGTGACAGCGGCTTGCCGAAATAGACCTGCGAGGCGGCGGCGAACCCATACGCCCGCTGACCGAGGAAGATCTGATTGATGTAGAGCTCCAGGATCTCGTCCTTGGTGAGGTTCGCCTCGATCTTGTAGGCCAGCAGCACCTCGCGCAGCTTCCGGGTCAGCGTGCGCTCGCGGGTCAGGAAGAAATTGCGCGCGACCTGCATGGTGATCGTCCCGGCCCCCTGTTGCGTCCCGCTCGTCACGTTGGTGAGCGCAGCCCGCAGCACCGACAAGTAGTCCACCCCGCCGTGCTGGTAGAAGCGCTCGTCCTCGGCTGCCAGGATCGCCTCCCGCATGACTTCCGGGACGTCCTTGATCTTGACCACGGCCCGGCGCTCTTCGCCGAATTCCCCGATCAGCTGGTCATCGGCTGAATAGATTCGGAGAGGCACCTTGGGCTGATAGTCTGTAAGCGCTTCCAAACTTGGTAAAGTCGGATAAAGCAGCGCTAAAACAAAGGCCGCCAGGAGCCCCCCAACCAGCGCGAGCCCGGCCAGGACCGAGCCGAGGTAGATGAGCCAGCGCTTTAGCATGGGTGAATGAAACTTACCTTAGGCCGGATCCCGCCCCGATTATAGGGGGGGTCGAGAAGCCTTGAAAAAAAGAAATTGCTATGGTTTATACTTGCTGCTAGCATTTAATGTAGTTTATATGTATTTGGTCTAAGCTTCCCATGCTGAAGGAAAAATTCGACTCCGCGTTTTCGTTTCTCGACACCAGCGCACCCCCGCTGATCGGCGTCGACGTTGCCTCGACTGCCCTCAAGCTGGTCGAACTCTCGGAAGCCGGGAAGGGCGCGTACCGGCTCGAACGCTACGCCATCGAGCCGCTGCCCAAGGACGTGGTGAGCGACGGCAACGTCGCCAACCTCGATCAGGTCGCAGACGCCCTGCGCCGGGCGCACAAGCGCCTCGGAAGCCGCAACCGGAACATCGCGCTGGCGCTGCCCGCCGCCATGGTCATCACCAAGAAGATCATCGTGCCGGCCGGTCAGACCGAGGACGAGCTGGAGCTGCAGGTCGAGACCGAGGCGAACCAGTACATTCCCTTCGCCCTGGACGAGGTGAACCTCGATTTCCAGACCCTCGGCCCGGCGCCGAACAGCCCGGAGGAGGTCGAGGTGCTGATCGCGGCCTCGCGCAAGGAGAAGGTCGAGGACCGGGTGGCCATTGCCGACGCCGCTGGCCTCAAAGCCCGCGTCATGGACGTCGAGTCGTACGCCACCGAAGAGGCCTTCAGGCTCGTCGCGCCGTCGCTGCCCGCGAACGGCCGGGATCAGAACATCGCGCTGGTCGACATCGGCGCGCACGTCATGCATTTCTACGTCCTGCGGAACAATCAGATCCTGTTCTCGCGCGATCAGGCATTCGGCGGCAATCAGCTCACGCACGAAATCCAGCGGGCGTTCAACCTCTCGCCGGAAGAGGCCGAATCGGCGAAGAAGAACGCCGGCCTGCCCGAGAACTATGACGTCGACGTCCTCCAACCGTTCATGGAGACGCTGGCGCTGGAAGTCACGCGGGCGCTGCAGTTCTTCTTTACCTCGACATCGTACAGCCAAGTCGACCAGATCGTGCTGACGGGCGGCTGCGCGCTCATCCCGGGCCTGGACGAGCTCGTTGCCAAGCGAGCCGGGGCCAACGCCATCGTCGGCAACCCCTTCGCGAACATGGCGGTTTCCGACCGGATCCGGCCTCGCCAGCTCGCCGCCGAAGCGCCTTTGCTGCTGATAGCCTGCGGACTTGCCTTGCGGAGCTTTGACTGATGGTCCGGATCAACCTCCTTCCCCACCGCGAGCAGCGCCGCCAGGCCCGCCAGCGGCAGTTCGTTTCCCTGGCGATCGGCCTGGCCATCCTGGGTGTGGCGGTTGTCGGCCTGGGGCACGTCGTGATCGCTGCCTGGATCGAGAATCAGAACGGGCGCAACAAGCTGCTGCAGACGGAGATCGCCAAACTCGACGAGCAGATCAAGGAGATCGACCGGCTGCGCGACCAGACTCAGGCGCTGCTCGCCCGGAAGCAGGTGGTCGAGACGCTGCAGGCCAACCGAACCGAGGCCGTCCATCTCCTCGACCAGCTCGTGCGGCAGTTGCCCGACGGCGTGTACCTGAAGTCGGTCAAGCAGCAGGGGGCGCGCGTGACCCTCGTGGGCTACGCCCAGTCCAACGCTAGGGTCTCCACGCTGATGCGCAACATCGAGAGCTCCCCCTGGCTCACTTCGCCTAATCTGATCGAAATCCGCTCGGTCGCCCTCGACAAGCAGAAGGTCAACGAGTTCACGCTCGCGCTCCAGATGAAGCGCCAGGCTCCGGCGCTGAACGCCCAGGAAGCGGGCAAGGCGCCGGCGGGCAAGGCGGCTCCCGCCGCCGGCGCGCCCGCCAAGGCCCCGCCCGGAAAGACCGCTTCGGCTTCCGCTCGGGGACCGCAGTCATGACGCTCGACGACATCCGGCGGCTCAATATTCGCGAGGCGGGCAGCTGGCCGCTCCTGCCCAAGGCGGTGGTGCTGACGCTCATCTTCGTGCTCATCGTGGTAGTCGGCGCGCTGCTCGACTGGCGCGACCAGCTCGACACGCTCGACCGCGCCCAGGCGCAGGAGGTCAAGCTCAAGGAGTCGTACGCGACGAAGAAGGCCAAGGCCGTCAACCTCGAGCTCTATGTGCAGCAGCAGCGCGAGATCGAGCAATCGTTCGGGGCATTGCTGAAGCAGCTCCCGAACAAGTCGGAGATGGATGCGCTTCTGACCGACATCAACCAGGCCGGGCTGGGCCGGGGCCTGCAGTTCGAGCTGTTCAAGCCGGCTAGCCAGGAAAAGATGGCCGACTTCTACGCCGAGCTGCCGATCGCCGTGAAGGTGACCGGCAATTATCACGACATGGGCGCCTTCGCGAGCGACGTCGCGCAGCTGCCGCGCATCGTGACGCTCAACGATCTGGCGATCAACAACGACAAGGGTACGCTGGTCATGGACGCGGTCGCGAAGACCTTCCGCTATCTCGACGAGGACGAGATCGCGAAGCAGAAGCGCGCCGCCAAGGACGTCAAGGGGAAGGCCAAGAAATGAAAGCCCGGCTGCTGCTGGGTCTCGCGCTCGGCGCGCTGGTCGCCGGCTGCGGTGGCGAAAGCCATCAGGACCTGCGCGCCTGGATGCAGGAGCAGGGCAAGGGCGCGAAAGGCAAGCTCGACCCGCTGCCGCAGGTCAAGCCCTACGAGCCATTCACCTACAACGCGTTCGACCTGCCCGATCCGTTCAAGCCGCGCAAGATCGAGCCGGTTAAGAGCGGTGGCAGCCTGGCGCCCGATCTGACCCGCCGCAAGGAGCCACTCGAGGCCTACCCGCTGGAATCGCTGCAGATGGTGGGCACGCTGCAGAAGGGCAAGTCGACCTATGCCCTGGTGCGCACGACCGAGAAGGACATCTACCAGGTCAAGATCGGCAACTACATGGGACAGAACTACGGCGTCATCGTCGGCATCAGCGACAGCGAGATCAAGTTGAAGGAGTTGGTCCAGGACGGCACAGGCGACTGGACCGAGCGCTCGAGTACTTTGCAGCTTGCGGAAGCGGATCAAAGACAGGAGCGAAGAAGATGAGCCCCTTGCCATCAACCGATCCACGACGCCTACGCTGGTCCGCGGCGGCGCGCCTCCTCGCGCTGGTGGCGGGTCTGATCGCGCTCGGCGCCGGCGGCGCACTCGCGCAGAGCGCCAACAGTCTGGACGCGCTGTCGGTGTCCAAGGCCAGCTCCGGCCGCACGGTGGTCAAGTTCACGCTCAAGTCGCCGCTGCCGAATCCGCCGGCGGGCTTCGCGATCGCCAATCCGCCCCGCATCGCGCTGGACTTTCCCGATACCGCCAACGGCCTGGGCAAGACGGTCCAGGACGTCGGCGATCCGGCGCTGCGCAGCGTCAACGTGGTGCAGGCGGGCAACCGCACCCGCGTCGTGTTCAACCTGAACAAGCCGCAGTCCTACGAGACCCAGGTCGAGGGCAACACCGTCGTCGTGACGCTCGCCGACCAGCCCGGGGCGGCCGCGACCGTCGAGCCTCCGGTGGTGTCGCGCTTCGCCGAAGCCAGGCCCGGGGAGACCACCCACGCGCTGCGCGACGTCGACTTCCGGCGCGGCAAGAACGGCGAGGGACGCATCATCGTCGACCTCTCCGACAACAACACCGGCATCGACATCCGCCAGCAGGGTCGCACGCTGGTGGTCGATTTCCTGAAGACCGCGGTGCCGCGCAACCTCGAGCGCCGTCTCGACGTCGCCGATTTCGCCACCCCCGTGTCGACCATCGACACCTTCGCGCAGGGCGAGAACGCGCGCATCGTCGTCGAGCCCCACGGGCTCTGGGAGCACTCGGCATACCAGGCCGACAACAAGTTCATCCTCGAAGTGAAGCCGATCCAGGAGGACCCGAACAAGCTGGTGCAGGGGACGCGCCAGGGATTCAAGGGCGAGAAGCTCTCGCTCAACTTCCAGAACGTCGAAGTACGCGCGGTGCTCCAGGTGATCGCCGACTTCACGGGACTCAACATCATCACCAGCGACACGGTGACCGGCAGCCTGACGCTGCGGCTCAAGGATATTCCGTGGGACCAGGCGCTGGACATCATCATGCAGACCAAGGGCCTCGACATGCGCAAGAACGGCAACGTCGTTCTCATCGCGCCGCGCGAGGAGCTGGCGGTCAAGGAGAAGCAGCAGCTCGAGGCGCGGCAGCAGATCAGCGAGCTCGAGCCTCTCCAGACCGAGATGTTCCAGCTCAACTACGCCAAGTCGAGCGACATCCTCAACATCATCAACGTTGGCGCCCGCGGTGCCGGTGGCGGCGCGGCGGGCACGGGAGATCGCTTCCTCTCGCGCCGCGGCTCGGCGTTCGTCGATCCGCGCACCAACATCCTGTTCGTCACCGACACGGCGGCGAAGCTCGAGGAAGTGCGCCGGATCATCCGCCAGATCGACACCTCGGTGCGCCAGGTGCTGATCGAGAGCCGGATCGTCATCGCCAGCGACAAGTTCAGCCGGCAGCTCGGGGTGCGTCTTGGCGTGCAGACCGGCTTCACGCTGCAGAAGCGCTACGCGGGCGGTATCGGCGGGTCGCTTTCGACCACGCCGGTCGTGACCTGCACGGGCACGACCTGTACCCGCGAGACGCGGACGCAGACGCCCTACGAGCTCGCATCCGGCATCGCCAACGCCGGCTACTCCGACTCGCCGCAGCTCAACGTCAACCTGCCGGTCGCAGGGGCGGCGGGGCAGTTGGCGCTGACGCTCATCAACCTCGGTAGCGGCAACCTGATCAACCTCGAGCTCTCCGCGCTCGAGGCCGACACGCTCGGCAAAGTGATCTCGAGCCCGCGCGTGGTGACCGCCGACAACCAGAAGGCGCACATCGAGCAGGGGACGGACATCCCGTACATCATCCAGGGCACCAACAACACCGTGCCGACGGTGCAGTTCAAGAAGGCGGTTCTCTCGCTCGACGTCACGCCGCAGATCACGCCCGACAACCGGATCATCATGACGGTCGAGATCCACAAGGACTCGGTCGGGCAGATCATCAACATCGCCGGCAGCCAGTATCCGTCGATCGACACCAAGAACGTCACCACGCTCATCGCGGTCAACAACGGCGACACGGCGGTGATCGGCGGCATCTACGAAGAGACGCTCACCAATGGCGTGACCAAGGTGCCGTTCCTCGGCGACCTGCCGATCATCGGCTATGCCTTCAAGAATACCGACAAAGAGGTCGAGAAGACCGAGCTTCTCATCTTCCTTACGCCGCGCATCATCAAGGAGTCGGTGACGGCGGTTCGCTGACTCCGAACCAACGACGCTGCTCGCCGTTGGAGGCGCTGGCATTTCATGGGGGCAGGAACGTGAGACCGCGACGAGTCTTGCGCAGGGATGCTCGGCATGTGCGCCAGCGAACCCCCATGGCGTTGTTCCTGGCATGCGGGCTTGCTTGTGCGTGGGGCCTTGTCGCTGCGGTGCATGCTGCTGACTTGGGCGTGGGATTCGTGAGCGACAGCGAGGCAAGGATCCAGGTCAACGGCGGTACGGTCACCTTCCTGGTGTCCGGCATTCAGAACACGTCGAACTCCACCAGCGCGACGCTGCGCCTGGAGCTGTGGGCTGCCGCCAGCCCTCCGATCCCCGCTACCGTGATCGGCACGGTGCCCCAAGGCTTCAAGCTTGCGCAGCTCACACTCGGTACCTTGGGACAGGGACAGCAGTTCGCCGACATCGAGTCCCCCAAGCTGCCATTGGGGACTCCTCCTGACGGTGTCTGGTCGTACATCCTTTTCCTCACCGAATTCACCGGCGCCGCGACGAACGATGGCTTCACGGCGGCGGACTGGGTTATCGAACTGAGCGGAGTGACGATTGGGACGCCGCCACCTCCCGCGCCCCCTCCCACGGCGACTGGGGTTGCCGTCGAGTATTACAACGCCCCCTGGGGTACCTACTTCATCACCGCCTTCCCGGCGGAGATCGAGGCTCTCGATGGCGGTGCCTTCGACGGCGCCTGGCAGCGCACAGGCGAGACTTTCAGTGTCTGGCCAGAGCCCCCTGCCGGTTCCGCACCCATGTGCCGTTTCTTCAGCGATGTCTTCGCTCCCAAGAGCACGCATTTCTACACCTACCTCGTTGGCGAATGTACGGCGCTCAAGGCGAACCCGGCCTGGGTCTACGAGGGCGTCGCCTTTCACGTGCTGGCGACGGATGTCAACGGTCTTTGCCCCAGCGGAACGACTCCGTTGTACCGCCTCTACAACAACGGCATGGGCGGCGCGCCGAATCATCGCTATACGACCAAGGTGGAAATCCTCGACGCGATGCTGGTTGCCGGCTGGAGTTTCGAAGGAAACGGGATCACGAAGACGTTCGCGTGCGTGCCCGGCCAGGGGTAGATCCGCACTTCTTTCGTCGCGGACTGTACGCGCTGGCTGCGAGCCGCCTCGCGCCTCGCGCTTTGCGCCGTAGGCAGAACCGTTTGTTCACAGGTAGCGCCTCGCACCGGCACCGTCGTTGCACTACAATCGGCCGATGCAGCTGCATCGGGGCAATCTATTTCTGGTCGGCATGCCGGGGTGCGGCAAGTCCACTCTCGGACGCCTGCTGGCGAAGCGACTGAACAAGAGCTTCTGCGACGCCGACAGCGAATTGGAACGGCGGCTCGGCGTGTCCATACCGCTCATCTTCGAGCTGGAGGGCGAGCCGGGCTTTCGTGATCGCGAGGAGAGGGTGCTCGCCGACCTCGTCGCGCTCACCAACGTTGTGCTGTCCACCGGGGGGGGCGCCGTTCTGAGGCCGGCGAATCGGGAGCGCCTATCGCAGGGCGGGACCGTGCTCTACCTCCACGCTCCTCCCGGGACGCTGTGGGAGCGCACCCGCCGCAGCAAGCACCGGCCGCTGCTTCAGGCGCCCGACCCGCTGGCGCGTATCCGCGAGCTCTACGAGCTGCGCGACGCGCTCTATCGCGAAGTCGCGGACTTCGTCGTGGAGTCGGACCGGGAGCAGGTAAGCCGGCTTGCTCACCGTCTCGAGCAGCAGCTCAAGTCCGCCGCGCGCGCGTGATCCGGCAGAAGCTGACCGTCGATCTCGACGATCGTAGCTACGCGATTCACGTCGGGAAAGGCGTACTCGCCGAGGCGGGCCGGCTCATTGCGCCTCTAGTGTCGCAGCGAGCCGTCGTGATCACCAACCCAATCGTCGCCGAGCACCATCTGGCAACGCTGCGTGGTGCGCTCGCCGCGGCCGCCATCGAAAGCGACGTCATCCTCGTGCCCGACGGTGAGGCGCACAAGGACTGGAATACGCTATACGCTGTGCACACGCAGCTCCTCGAGCTGGGAGCAGAGCGCTCGACCGCGCTGGTCGCTCTCGGCGGCGGCGTGGTCGGCGACCTGGCCGGCTTCGCGGCGGCTACCTACCAGCGCGGAATCCCTCTGGTGCAGGTGCCCACGACTCTGCTCGCTCAGGTCGATTCCGCCGTCGGCGGCAAGACCGCGGTGAATCATCCGCTGGGCAAGAATATGATCGGCGCGTTCTATCAGCCGCGCGCCGTGATCAGCGATACCGGCGTGCTGCGCACGCTGCCCGATCGCGAATACCGCGCCGGTATCGCCGAGGTCATCAAATACGGCTCGATCCGCGACGTCGCCCTGTTCCAATGGCTGGAGGCGAACGTCGAGGCGCTCGTCGATCGCGATGCGGATGCCGTGGCGCACGCGGTGGTGGAGAGTTGTCGCATCAAGGCTGCGATCGTCGCGGCCGACGAGCGCGAGAGCGGCGAGCGGGCATTGCTCAACTTCGGTCATACCTTCGGCCACGCTATCGAGACGGCTGCGGGCTACGGGATCTGGCTGCACGGAGAAGCGGTCGCGGCCGGCATGGTTCTGGCGGCGCGTTTGTCCGGGCTCGTGTGCGGACTGCAGCAGGCCGAAGCCGACCGGCTCGTCGCCCTCGTCCGTCGTGCCGGACTTCCAGTGAATCCGCCGCGCTTGGCTATCCCCGAGTGGCTCGAGTCGATGGCGCGGGACAAGAAGGTCACGGGGGGCGCGATGCGCTTCGTCGTGCTCGAGCGCCTCGGCCGCGCGCTGCTGCGTGACGACATCGCGAGCGAGCACGTCGTCGCGGCATTGAAGGGTGCTGTAACACGCTGACGCGGCGATGTGCTCGCCACGGTCAAAGAAAGACGGCGCCCAAGGGCGCCGTCCACGTTCCTGCAACGCGACGCGTTTCAGCTACAAGTAATATTGAACGAGGTTGTCTGCTGAGGAGAAGCCGAGTCCCCGACGAAAAAGGTATACGTTCCGGCGACCGGGAACGCGCTGATGAGCACGTAGCCGGCTGTAGCCGGTGCTTGGGGGTTGATAGTTGGGGATGACCCGGAAGGTGCGGTAGGTGGTACCTTGACCGTGATGTTGTACGACGGCGTGCCGCCTGTGATAAGTACGCTAGCCGTGTTCGCACAAGAGACATTCTGGTTGCCCGGCACGCCCTGCAGCGCCTCCACCACGGTCGGCGGCGTGCTCGTTCCCGGGTTGTTGATCAGCGTCGCCGTGGTCTGCAGCCCGACCGCGTCGAGGATCGAGAAGACCAGCGGGTTCACGCAGGCCCCATTGGTGATCGCGGTGAACGGCTGGCCGCTCGCCAGAACCGTTGAGTTGATCAGCGTGACCGAGTTCGGAAACGTCGAAGTTACGCGGTAGGGCGGGGTTCCGCCGTAGATGAAGTAGTCGATTCTGAAGCCTGACGAGCATTGGGTATTGTCGGGCCCGGTGATCGTCGCGGTGGGTGGAACCACCGAGAGCACCGCCGAGCCGTTGATCGTCTGCACGATCGTGAACTGCGCGGTCTGCTGGTTGCCCGTGGTGAGCTCCGTGGCGCGCAAGAGCGCCGGCTGGGTTGGCGCGCTGACGCTCGCTTGCAGGACGACCTGGGCCACGCCGAACTGGTCGGAAACGACGGTGAGCGTCGCCACCAGCGGGTTGGCCGGATCGGTGGTCTGAATCGCGAACGCGCCTGAAACGACATCGAACTTCACCTGCCGACCGGGAATGCCGACCCCACCGGGACCGGTGACGGTCACCTTCGCGGTCGCGGTCTGACCGGAGCACACCGTGTTTGCCCCGCACGCGCTGGATGCCGGCGTGACGGTGAGCGAATTGAAGATGGGCGCAGGGCTGACCGTGACGGTGGCCTGCGTCTTGGTACCGACGGAATCCTGCACGGTGATGACGACCGCGGTGTTGGCGCTGACGTTGGCGGGCAGAAGCACCACCGTGCTGTTCGTGACCGATGCGCTGAGCGGCAGGACGGCCGTATTCGCCGAAAACACCGCGTAGGGCGGGATGCCGCCAGTGATCGTGAGGGTCGCCGGCGTGTTGGCATAGACGGTCGGCGCAGCAGGCAGGATCGAGAGGGGGCCGGGCGCCACCGGGCCGGGAGCGAACGGGTTATTCGGCGCCCCACTGCCGCCGCCGCAGCCGCCCATCAGCGCCACTGCGCCGAATGCCAGCGTGGCAAGGACAAGCCGCGGCCAAGATGCGATTACACGGTTTGGCGCCATGAGCCCTTCCCTGAATGATATTGTCCTAAAGATCCAGTTCTCGCGGCCCGTTTTGAATGCTGTGACAAGCATATAGGGCATTTTCTTCAGATTAAAGCGCAAGTCCCACCGCTACGCAAGTAGTTTCGTCGGCCGAACCCGTCCGCCCGGTGCCGAACCAGACTCTGGTTGCCGCGATGCAACATTCTGGCTAACATGAAGAAGTTTCCATCGCTAACTACTTTTGCGACGGAAACCGGCTCAAACTTGGGGGAATAGCCGCCTTTCGGACGGCGAACCGATAACGAGGAACCTGATGGCGATGCGCCCGGTGTCCTTTCCAGCTCGGAAGCAGGGTCTCTATGACCCGCGCAACGAGCACGACGCCTGCGGACTGGGGTTCATCGCCCACATCAAGGGCCAGAAGAATCACGAGATCGTCAGTCAGGCGCTGCAGATCCTCAAGCACCTGACGCACCGGGGCGCGACCGGCGCCGATCCGCTCCAGGGCGACGGTGCGGGCATCCTGGTCCAGCTTCCGGACGCTTTCCTGCGCCGGGTCTGCGGTCGGCAGGGATTGACCCTGCCCGCGATCGGTCAGTACGGCGTGGGAATGGTGTTCCTGCCCAAGGAGCCCGCCTCGCGCATGGCCTGCGTGCAGGAGATCGACCGCGCGGTGGCCGCCGAGGGACAGATGCTGCTCGGCTGGCGCGACGTGCCGACGGACAACTCGGGCCTTTCCGTGCGGACGAAGGAAGTCGAGCCGGTCATTCGCCAGGTGTTCATCGCCCGCGGCTCGAACGATCTCGATCAGGACGCGCTCGAGCGCAAGCTCTACATCATTCGCAAGCGTTCCGGGCACGCCATCCAGGCGCTGAAGCTGCGCCACGGCAAGGAATTCTACGTGCCGTCGATGTCCACGCGCACCCTGGTCTACAAAGGGATGCTGCTCGCGCATCAGGTGGGCGAGTACTACCGCGATTTGCGCGATCCCACGATGGTCTCGGCGCTGGCGATGGTGCATCAGCGCTTCTCGACCAATACGTTCCCGACCTGGGACCTCGCGCACCCGTTCCGCCTGGTGTGCCACAACGGCGAGATCAACACGCTGCGCGGCAACGTGAACTGGATTCGCGCCCGGCAGCACGGAATCGCGAGCCCAGTGCTGGGCGCCGATCTGGACAAGGTCTGGCCGCTGATCTACGACGGCCAATCGGACTCGGCGTCGTTCGACAATGCGCTCGAGCTGCTGCTCATGGGCGGATATCCGCTCGCGCACGCCATGATGCTCATGATCCCCGAGGCATGGGCGGGCAATCCGCTGATGGACGAGGACCGGCGCGCGTTCTACGAATATCACGCGGCGCTGATGGAGCCCTGGGACGGCCCCGCGGCGATGGCCTTCACCGACGGCCGCCAGATCGGCGCCACGCTCGACCGCAACGGGCTGCGTCCCGCCCGCTACGTCGTTACCGACGACAACTACGTGATCATGGCCTCAGAAGTCGGAGTGCTCGACATTCCAGAGCGCAAGATCGTCAAGAAGTGGCGCCTGCAGCCCGGCAAGATGCTGCTCGTCGACACCGAGCAGGGACGCATCATCGACGACGAGGAATTGAAGCGCACATTGGCCGCGGCCAAGCCGTATCGCGCCTGGATCGACAAGTCGCGCATCGCGCTCGAATCGCTTCCCGACCCGGCGCCACCGCAGAAGTCCGCCGTGGCGCTGCTCGACCGGCAGCAGGCGTTCGGCTACACCCAGGAGGACGTGAAGATCCTGCTCGCGCCGATGATCGAAACGAGCGAGGAGGCGGTGGGTTCCATGGGCAACGACGCCGCGCTGCCCGTGCTCTCCAACCGCCCGAAGATCCTCTACAGCTACTTCAAGCAGCTCTTCGCGCAGGTCACCAATCCGCCGATCGATCCGATCCGCGAAGAGCTGGTGATGTCGCTCGTGACCTTCATCGGTCCCCGACCGAACCTGCTCGGGATCCGCGAGACCGATCCGCCGATGCGGCTCGAGGCCCAGCGGCCGATCCTCACCGCCGACGAGATGGAGAAGATCCGGCACATCGAGCTCTTCACCGGCGGCGCGTTCCGCTCGCTCGAGCTCGACATCTGCTATCTCGCGGAATGGGGCGCGTCCGGGATGGAGGCCGCGCTCGCGAGCCTCTGCGCCCATGCCGAGGACGCGATCAAGCTCGGCTACAACATCCTGATCGTGTCCGATCGGAAGGTTTCCGCGCAGCTGATGGCGATTCCGGCGCTGCTCGCCACTGCGGCCGTGCATCAGCATCTGGTGCGCAAGGGCCTGCGCACCAGCACAGGCCTGGTCGTGGAGAGCGGCTCCGTGCGCGAAGTCCACCATTTCGCGCTCCTGGCCGGCTACGGCGCCGAAGCGATCCATCCCTATCTGGCGCTGCAAACGATCGGCCAGCTCCACGAATACGTGCCGCAGGTCTCGGCCGAGGAGTCCGCCAAGCGCTTCATCAAGGCGATCTGCAAGGGCTTGTACAAGGTCATGTCCAAGATGGGCATCTCGACCTATCAGTCGTATTGCGGCGCGCAGATCTTCGAGGCGGTCGGTCTGAACTCGTCGTTCGTGGACAAGTACTTCACCGGGACGGCGAGCAACATCGAGGGCATCGGCCTGTTCGAGGTGGCCGAGGAAGCCTATCGGCTGCACGAGCTGGCCTTCGGCGACAGCCCGCTGCTGCGCGGCGCGCTCGACGCCGGCGGCGACTACATGTACCGGGTCCGCGGCGAGGAGCACATGTGGACGCCGGACTCGATCGCCAAGCTGCAGCATGCCGCGCGCGCCAACAGCTTCGCGACCTATCGCGAGTTCGCGAAGATGGTCAACGACCAGGGCAGGCGGCTGATGACGCTGCGGGGCCTGTTCGAATTCCGGCTCCCGGCGCAAGGCGTTCCGCTCGACGAGGTCGAGCCGGCGGCGGAGATCGTCAAGCGCTTCTCCACCGGCGCGATGAGCCTGGGGTCGATTTCCACCGAGGCGCACACCACGCTCGCCGTGGCGATGAACCGCATCGGCGGCAAGTCCAACACAGGCGAAGGCGGCGAGGACGCGCGGCGCTACGTCCCCATCAGCGAGGGCGAAACGCTCGCCTCGCGCCTCGACGGCGTGGTCGTCGACGTCGCGCTCAAGGAAGGCGACTCGCTGCGCTCGAAGATCAAGCAGGTCGCCTCGGGCCGCTTCGGCGTGACGGCGGAATACCTCGTCAACGCCGACCAGCTGCAGATCAAGATGGCGCAGGGCGCAAAGCCCGGCGAAGGCGGGCAGCTCCCCGGGCACAAGGTTTCGCAATACATCGCACAGATCCGCTATTCGGTGCCGGGGGTCGGATTGATCTCGCCGCCGCCGCACCACGACATCTACTCGATCGAGGACCTGGCGCAGCTCATCCACGATCTGAAGAGCGCCAATCCGCTTGCCTCGGTGTCGGTGAAGCTGGTGTCGGAAGTCGGCGTGGGCACGGTCGCCGCCGGCGTGGCGAAGGCGAAAGCCGATCACGTCACCATCGCCGGCCACGACGGCGGCACGGGCGCCTCGCCCGTGTCGTCGATCAAGCACGCGGGCACGCCGTGGGAGCTGGGCTTAGCGGAGACGCAGCAGACGCTGGTGCTCAATCGGCTCCGCGGCCGCATCGCAGTTCAGGTCGACGGCCAGATGAAGACCGGGCGCGACGTGACGATCGGAGCGATGCTCGGCGCCGACGAGTTCGGCTTCGCGACGGCACCGCTGGTCGTCGAAGGCTGCATCATGATGCGCAAGTGCCACCTGAACACCTGCCCGGTCGGCATCGCGACCCAGGATCCGGAGCTGCGCAAGAAGTTCACCGGTCAGCCCGAGCACGTCGTCAACTACTTCTTCTTCGTCGCCGAGGAAGTGCGCGAGATCATGGCGAGGCTCGGGCTGCGCACCTTCAACGAGCTCGTGGGGCGAGCCGACCTGCTCGACATGAAGACGGGCATCGAGCATTGGAAGGCGCGAGGCCTCGATTTCTCGAAGATCTTCTATCAGCCGCCAATGCCGGCGAGCGTGGCGCGCCACAACTGCGAAGTGCAGGACCACGGTCTCGCCCGCGCGCTCGATCACCAGCTCATCGCCGACGGCGCGCCGGCGATCGAGGAGGGCAAGCCGGTCCGGCTCGAATATCGCATTCGCAACGCGCACCGGTCGGTGGGCGCGATGCTTTCCGGCACGATCGCCCGCCGCTACGGCCACGCGGGGCTGCCGGAGGACACGCTGCACGTGGCCTTCACCGGCATCGCGGGGCAGAGCTTCGGCGCGTTCCTGGCCCGCGGCGTGACCTTCGAGTTGCAGGGCGCGACCAACGACTACGTCGGCAAGGGCCTCTCCGGCGGACGGATCGTGGTCTACCCGGATCCGGAGTCGCCGGCACGACCGGAAGAGAACATCGTGATCGGCAATACCGTCATGTACGGCGCGATCGACGGCGAGGCATACTACCGCGGCGTCGCCGGCGAGCGCTTCTGCGTGCGCAACTCGGGCGCGATCGCAGTCGTCGAGGGAACCGGCGATCACGGCTGCGAATACATGACCGGCGGCACCGTCGTGGTGCTGGGAAAGACGGGACGCAACTTCGCCGCCGGAATGAGCGGCGGCATCGCCTATGTGTTCGACGACGACGGCACCTTCGCGCAGCGCTGCAACCCGTCGATGGTCAGTCTCGAACCCTTGCTGCCCGAAGCCGATCAGCTGCGCGCCGAGAGCGAATTGGCCGCGGCCGGCAAGGGCCGCATGCTGCACGCGGGAGTGAGCGACGAAGCGCTCGTGCGCTCGCTCGTCGAGCGCCACCTCCGGTTCACCGGCAGCACGCTGGCTCTGGCGATTATCGATGACTGGAATAGCGCGCTAAACAGATTCATCAAGGTGTTCCCCCATGAGTACCGGCGCGCGCTCGGCGAGCAGTACGCCACGCGGCTCGTCGTCGACAAGGCGGCCGCCGGCAGGCAGAGAGCCGCCGCGTAGGTTGGGCGATGGGCAAGATCACGGGATTCATGGAGCTCCAGCGCATCCGCGAAGCGGTCGAGCCCGTCGAGGAGCGCGTTCGCCACTATCGCGAGTTCATCCTGACGCTCGACGACGAGTCCGCGGCGAGCCAGGGTGCGCGCTGCATGGACTGCGGCATCCCGTTCTGCCAATCGGGCTGTCCCATCAACAACATCGTCCCCGACTGGAACGATCTGGTGTACCGGCACGAATGGCGCCAGGCGCTCGACGTGCTGCACTCGACCAACAATTTCCCGGAGTTCACCGGACGGGTCTGTCCCGCGCCGTGCGAGGCAGCGTGCACGCTCAACATCAACGACGACCCGGTGGGGATCAAATCGATCGAGCACTTCATCATCGACCGCGGTTGGTCCGAGGGCTGGGTCGCGCCGCAGCCGCCGGCTTCCAGGACCGGAAAGCGCGTTGCGGTCGTGGGATCCGGACCCGCCGGCATGGCCTGTGCGCAGCAGCTCGCGCGGGCGGGCCATGACGTGGTGCTGTTCGAGAAGAACGACCGGATCGGCGGCCTTCTGCGCTACGGCATTCCCGATTTCAAGCTCGAGAAGCACCACATCGAGCGGCGCATGGCGCAGATGAGCGCCGAGGGCGTGGAGTTCCGCACCGGCGTGCACATCGGCGCGAGCAACGGTCACTCGCTGCCGGTGCGAGAGCTCGTCGACTCGTTCGACGCGGTCGCGATCACCGCGGGATCGGAGCATCCCCGGGACCTCGAGGTCCCGGGGCGCGAGCTCGACGGCGTCCATTTCGCGATGGATTTTCTGCCGCTGCAGAACCGGCGCGTGGCCGGCGACGCCTACGTGCCTTCGCTGTCCGCTCACGGCAAGCGCGTCGTGGTGATCGGCGGCGGGGACACCGGATCGGACTGCGTCGGCACGTCGAACCGGCAAGGCGCGGCCTCGATCGTTCAGTTCGAGCTGCTGCCGCAGCCTCCGGAGCAGGAGAACAAGCCGCTGGTGTGGCCGTACTGGCCCATCAAGCTGCGGACCTCCACCTCGCACGAGGAGGGCTGCGAGCGCGACTGGGCTGTCCAGACCAAGGCGTTCCGCGGCGAGGGGGGCAAACTCAAGGCTCTGGTCGCGGTGCGCGTGGAGTGGAAGGACGGCAAGCTGCACGAGGTAGCGGGAAGCGAGTTCGAGATCAAAGCCGAGCTCGTGCTCCTCGCGATGGGCTATCTCCACCCGGTACACGAAGGGATGCTCGACGCACTGGGGGCGAAGTACGACGCGCGCGGCAACATCGCCGCGGACACCGAGACCTACCGGACCTCCGTGCCGAAGGTGTTCGCGGCCGGCGATTCGCGTCGCGGCCAGTCGCTCGTCGTGTGGGCTATCCGCGAGGGCCGTCAGTGCGCGCGGGCGATCGACGAATTCCTCATGGGAGCATCGGAGCTCCCACGCTGACCGCTGGCGATGACGGACATCGTTTCGCTGGACGTCGCCGACTGGTGTCCGGCGGTGGGCTCGGAGCTGCAGCGGACGGCTGTACGGACGCTCGAAGGCGGCGGCGTGCTGGTCCTGCCGCGGCTCAGGTTCGAGCTCACGGCGGAAGAGCTGCGCTTTCTCTCGCCCGACTGGTCGGACGGGCGGTCGAAGAACATCAGCTTCGAGGGCGGATCGCTCAAGGGAGCGCGGGGCGGAGCTTCGGATCTGGCCGCGCTGGCCGCGATGATCGGGCGCTTCGCGACGTGCGCGGGCGAGCTCGTCTCCGCGCTGTTTCCGCGCTACGCGCCGTACGTGAAGCGCGCGCGCACGAGCTTCCGGCCGCAGCCGGCGGTCGGCCGCGCGGTGTCGTGGCGCAAGGACGACGCGCGTCTGCACGTCGACGCCTTTCCGTCGCGGCCCAATCACGGTGAGCGCATTCTGCGGGTGTTCTCGAACGTTAACCGCGAGGAAGATCGGGTATGGCGGGTCGGGGAGGAGTTCTCGACGATGGCGCGCACGTTCCTGCCGCGCGTGCGGCCGCCGCTTCCCGGCCTACCAGCGCTGCTGTCGCTGCTGCACGTGACCAAACGCGTGCGCAGCGAGTACGATCACCTGATGCTCGGGCTCCATGACCGCGCCAAGGCCGATCTCGACTACCAGCGCCGCTGCGAGCAACAGGTCGTCCGCTTCGCGCCCGGGACGACATGGCTCTGCTTCTCCGATCAGGTGATGCACGCAGCGGTGTCGGGGCAGCATATGCTGGAGCAGACCATTCACGTGCCACCCGCCGCGCTCTACGAGCCCGAGCGCTCGCCGCTCGCTGTCCTCGAGCGCCTTGCCGGTCGGCGTCTGCTTGCGGCGCATTGAAGTCCACCGAGCCTGACGCGCGGGGATTCGCCGAGCCAACGGCCCGCGGCGGCATGCGACCGAACAACGATACGCTGCTGCGCGCGCTGCGCCGTCAGCGAACCGAATACGTTCCGGTATGGCTGATGCGCCAGGCCGGGCGCTATCTGCCGGAATACAACGCCACGCGTGCGCGGGCGGGCAGCTTCATGCGCCTGTGCCGGGATCCCACGCTCGCGACCGAGGTGACGCTGCAGCCGCTCTCCCGGTTCGCGCTCGATGCGGCGATCGTGTTCTCCGACATCCTTACGGTTCCCGACGCGATGGGACTCGGGCTCGCGTTCGCGGAAGGCGACGGTCCGCGCTTCGAGCGGCCGCTCGGGGACGAGGCGGCGATCAGCCGTCTGGAGGCGCCCGATCTGTCGCGGCTCGCGTACGTGTTCGACGCCGTTGCGGCGATCAAGCGTGCGCTCGCCGGCAGCGTTCCGCTGATCGGGTTCGCGGGCAGCCCGTTCACGCTCGCCTGCTACATGATCGAAGGCCGCGGCAGCGCTGACTTCGCGCGCGTCCGGCGGCTGCTCTACGCGCGACCCGATCTGCTTCATCACGTCCTCGCGGTCAACGCCGACGCCGTCGCAGGCTACCTAGTCGAGCAGGCGCGGCACGGCGCGGACGCGCTAATGCTCTTCGATACGTGGGGCGGCCTGCTGACAGCGGACGGATACGCGACGTTTTCGCTCGCCTACATGCGACGCGTGCTCGCGCGCCTGCGCGACGAGGCTCCGTCGGTTCCGACCATCGTCTTTACCCGCGGGGGCGGTCAGTGGCTGGAGACGATCGCCGATTCGGGTTGCGACGCGATCGGCCTGGACTGGACGACCAATGTCGCTGCGGCGCGCGCAAGCGTGGGCAGTCGCGTGGCCCTCCAAGGCAATCTCGATCCACAGGCGTTGCTGTCGACTCCGCGGGCGATCGAGGGTGCAGCTGCGGCGATCCTCCGTGCCGCCGGTTCCGGTCCGGGCTTCGTCTTCAATCTCGGGCACGGCGTTGTCCCCGAAACCCCGCCTGAGCACGTGGGGTCGCTGGTCGAGTTCGTGCACGCGGAATCGCGTCGGCTCGCAGAGGGGAAAACGGCGGAAAACCGCATGGAGCCTCGGTTTACGGGCTCTTGACAAAAACCGAAAAGCTGCTCTCCCGCATGCTACTTATGCACAAGGGGCGTTTCAGCAGCCCGCGAACCGCCTGAAAACGGATCGGATCGGCGCCGGATGCCTAAGTCGATGAAGCCGTTGTAGTATTTTTGCATCAGCCGATGCTTCGGGCATACAGGGCTCCAAGCAATCGATATGCCGAGGCCGGCGTCTCGGCACTTACGCACAGCATTATCCACAGCACGTTCGGGCCTCGACGGCGAAATACTGTAAAATGAAAGACTTGGCAAAAGGCGGTCGCTGCTGGACGGACGATTCGGAACACTACAACTCGTCCGCAACGTAAGCCGGGATCCGCGCTCTCCCGATGGCGATCGCCCGCGTCGCGCTTCCAGTGAGCGTCGACCGGCTCTTCGATTACTGGCTTCCCGCCGGACTGGATGTTCGCGCCGGCTCGGTGCTGCGCGTCAGGCTCGGACGACGTCGGCTCCTCGGCGTCGCGCTGGAAGTCGGCCAGGAGAGCGAGATCGCTCCGGAGCGCCTCGCACCGATCGACGAGGTGGTGACGCAAATCCCGGCGCTGCCGACGGACCTGTGCGCGCTGGCGCGCTTCGTGGCCGAGTATTACCAGCAGCCGCTCGGACAGTGTTTCGCGCAGATGCTGCCCCCGTTGATGGCGAGGCGTCGGGCCGGCAAGGTCGCCGGACACTGCAAGGAGGCTGCGGGCGCGGAGCCGGGAGATGCAGCGGATGCGACCTCCGTCCACGCGCTGCTCAACACCGAGCAGCAGGCGGCGCGCGACGCCGTGCTCGAGGCGACCGACCGATTCGCACCGTGGCTGGTTCAAGGTGTGACGGGCAGCGGCAAAACGGAGGTCTACTTCGCGGTGGCGCAGCGGATCATCGCCTCAGGGCGACAGGCGCTGTTGCTCGTGCCCGAAATCAATCTGACGCCTCAGCTGCAGCAACGCATCGCCCGGGGGCTCCCCGGCGCGCGAGCCACCGTGCTGCACAGCGCTCTGTCGGATGGCGAACGGCAGGAGGGCTGGGTGGCGGCGGCGCGCGGCGAAGTCGATCTCGTCGTGGGCACGCGGCTCGCCGTGTTCGCCCCGCTGCCGCGGCTGGGGCTGATCGTCGTCGACGAGGAGCACGACGTGTCGTTCAAGCAACAGGACGGCGTGCGCTATCACGCGCGCGACGTCGCCGTGTATCGCGCGCGGCTGCGTGCCGTGCCGATCCTGCTGGGTAGCGCTACGCCTGCCCTGGAGACCTACGCCGCGGCGGTCCGCGGGCGTTATCGCGCCCTGCACCTCAAGCGCCGCGCAGGCACCCAAAGCGCGCTGCCGGAGGTCCGCCTGATCCCGAACCGTGCGGCCGACAGCCGCGAGGGACTGGGCGCGCCGCTGCGCGCCGAAATCGCGGAGCGCCTGCGGCGACGCGAGCAGAGCCTGATCTTCATCAATCGTCGCGGCTTCGCCCCGTCGCTCCTGTGCTCGGCGTGCGGCTGGAAGGCCGAATGTGCGCGCTGCGCGGCGCGGCTGGTCGTGCATCGCGCGGAGAGCGAAATCCGGTGCCATCACTGCGGGCACGCCCGGCGCATCCCCGCCGCATGCCCCAACTGCGGAAACCAGGATCTCGTGCCGCTCGGCTTCGGCACCCAGCGCCTCGAGCGGGCGCTGGCGGAAGCCTTTCCGCAGGCGAGCATCCTGCGCATCGACCGCGACAGCACGCGGCGCAAGGATGCCTTCGCGACGATGCGCCGGGCGATCCTCGCCGGCGAGGTCGACATCCTGGTCGGGACCCAGATGCTGGCCAAGGGACACGACTTCCCGCAGCTCACTCTGGTGGGCGTGCTCGGCGCCGACAACGCGCTCTACAGCGCCGACTTTCGCGCCACCGAGCGGTTGTTCGCGCTGCTCGAGCAGGTCGCGGGACGCGCCGGACGCGGCGCCGCTCCGGGCACGGTGATGGTGCAGACGGACTTCCCCGATCATCCCGTGTACGCCGCTCTCACCGGGCACGACTACGACCGGCTGGCGAAGGCTCTGCTGCGCGAGCGCGAGACCCTCGGCCTGCCGCCCTTCTCGCATCTCGCACTGCTCTCGGCAGAGGCGCACAAGCGCGCTCCGGTCGAGCTCTTTCTTCACCGCGCGTTCGAGCACGGGCAGGCCATCGTCGCCGCGCGAGCCCTGCGCTGCGAGGTCTATCCGCCCATTGCGGCGCTGCTCCCCAGGCGGGCGGGACTGGAACGCGCACAGCTGCTCGTCCAGAGCCGGCGACGCGCGCCCCTGCGCGAGTTTCTGCCGCTGTGGCGAACGGAGCTCGAGCGCGTCGGCCCGCGCCGTGTGCGCTGGAGAATCGATGTCGATCCGCTGAGCTTCGCCTAGGGCGTCGCCTCGGTCCGACAGGCTATAATTCGCGACTTTTGCTGCCACGGGCGCGAATCTTCGCTGCTTCGCCTTGATCGATCCGCGCAGCCATCTCGCCGACCTTCTGGCCGCGGCGCTGGACCGCGTGCTTCCCGGCGAAGCGCCTCGCGCGCCTTCGCTGGTGCGCCCGAAGCAGCCCGAGCACGGCGACTATTCGACCAATGTCGCGCTGCAGCTCGCCAAGGAGCGCCGGCGCAACCCGCGCGAGCTTGCCACTGCCGTCGTCGCCGCGCTTGGGACTTCGCCGCTGATCGACCGCGTGGAGATCGCCGGCGCCGGCTTCATCAACGTGTACCTGACTCCGGAAGCGCGAAGCGCCGTGGTCGCGCGGGTGCTTCACGAAGGTGAACGCTACGGCCGCTCGCCCACCCTTGCCGGCACCCGCGTGATGGTCGAATTCGTGTCGGCGAACCCCACCGGCCCCCTGCACGTCGGCCACGGTCGCGGCGCGGCGGTGGGCGACGCGATCGCGTCGCTGCTCGAATGGCAGGGCGCCTCGGTCCATCGCGAGTTCTACTACAACGACGCCGGTGCCCAGATCGCGAACCTAGCCCTGTCGGTACAGGCGAGGGTGCGCCAGACCTACGATCCGGCGGCGCCGTTTCCCGACGACGGCTATCGCGGCGAGTACATCCGCGACATCGCCGCCGCTTATTGCGCCGCGCATCCGGACGATCGCTCGGCCGCCGACCTCGAAGCGATCCGCCGCTTCGCGGTCGGCGAGCTCCGGCGAGAGCAGGATGCCGACCTCGCGGCGTTCGGCGTGCGCTTCGATCACTATTACCTCGAGTCGTCGCTGTACACCGACGGCCGCGTGCAGGCGATCGTCGATCGCCTCGTCGCCGGCGGCAAGACCTATGAGCAGGACGGCGCGCTTTGGCTCAAGACCACGCAGTACGGTGACGACAAGGATCGGGTGATGCGCCGCTCGGACGGCAGCTACACCTATTTCGTTCCCGACATCGCCTACCACGTCACCAAGTGGGAGAGAGGCTTCCGCCGCGTAGTCAACGAGCAGGGCGCCGATCACCACAGCACGGTGGTGCGCGTGCGCGCCGGGCTGCAGGCGCTGGAAATGGGCATTCCCGAAGGCTATCCGGACTATGTCCTGCACCAGATGGTCACGGTGATGAAATCCGGAGAGGAGATGAAGATCAGCAAGCGCGCCGGCGACTATGTCACCGTCCGCGACTTGATCGACGAGGCCGGACGGGACGCGGTGCGGTTCTTCTTCCTGCTGCGCAAGGCCGACTCGCAGCTCGTGTTCGACCTCGACCTCGCGCGCGCGCAGAGCGAGGAGAACCCCGTGTATTACGTGCAATATGCGCACGCCCGCATCTGCAGCGTGCTCGACAAGGCGGGCATCGCCCACGCGGCGGCACCGGCCTGGCTCAAGGATGCCGACCTGACCGCGCTGACGAGCGACTACGAGCAGGCCCTGCTGCGCCGGCTCGCCGACTTTCCCGACGAGATCGCGGTCGCCGCACGCGAATTGTCGCCGCATCTGGTCACGTTCTACCTGAGGGAATTGGCGGCGCAATTTCACAGCTACTATAATGCCGAGCAATTTCTCGTCGACGATCCGCGGGTGAGGCAGGCGCGACTGGCGCTGGCGGTCGCCACGGGCCAGGTGCTGCGCAACGGTCTGGCCACGCTCGGCGTGAGCGCGCCGCGGAAGATGTGAATAGGAATCCGTGAACCGCAGACCCAGCCGTTTACGCGCCATGCCGCGATCGAAAGCCGGAGGCCGCGGCGGCACGCTGCTCGGCATCTTCATCGGGCTCGTGCTCGGGCTCGCGATCGCCGCGGCCGTCGCCTATTTCCTCGGCCGCAGCGGTCTTACCACGCCGATATCGCCCGGGACCGGCACGAAGGAGCCCGCCCGCGGTGTGCGGCCGGAGCTCGGTACGGCCAGTCCGGCGGCGGAAAAGCCTCGCTTCGACTTCTACAAGATCCTTCCGGGCGGCGAAGAGCCGAAGGCTGCGCCGGACAGGCGCGCCGTGGACAAGGCCGTGGAGCGTCCGGGCGAGAAGCTTGCCGAGCCGAGCCCGGCGCCGGAGCCCGCGACGGTCCGGCCGAATGATCGCTTCTGGCTGCAGGCTGGCGCTTTCTCCAACGCGGCCGATGCCGAGGACCTGAAGGCAAGGCTCGCGCTGTCGGGATGGGAGGCCGCGGTCCAGCCGGTCGCAATGTCCGACAAGACACAGCGCTATCGCGTTCGCCTCGGGCCGTACGACAACACCGACGAGCTCAATCGCGTGAAGAAGGAGCTCGGCAGCCACGGCTTCGACGTCGCCGTGGTCAAGAATCCGTGAGGCGCAAGTTGAACTTTGCCGGCGGGCGGCCAGCCCAATCCGGACACGATGCCAGAGGAGCCACCCTAATGAAGCGATTGTTGGTCTGTCTGCTCGCCGCAACCGCGTGTCTGGCGGTCGGCGCCGCCGGCGCCGTCGACCTCGTCGAAGGCAAGAACTACGTGCGGCTCAAGAACCCGCAGCCTGTGGAGAGCGGCAAGAAGATCGAGGTGATCGAGTTCTTCTCCTACGGCTGTCCCCATTGCAACGATCTCGAGCCCATCCTCGACGCCTGGCTCGCCAAGCTGCCGCCGGACGTGGAATTCCGGCGCGTCCCGGTGGTCTTCCAGCAGCGCTGGGAACCGCTTGCCAAGATCTATTACACGCTCGATGCCATGGGCGTGGAAGCCAAGCTGTCGCCGGAGGTGTTCAAGGCGATCCACAGCGCGGGCCTGCCGCTCTACCAGGACAAGGCCTTCTTCGACTGGGCCGCCGCGCACGGCCTCGATCGCGCCAAGGTCCAGGACGTCTACAACTCGTTCGCCGTCAACAGCAAGTTCAACCGCGCGAAGGTCCTCGCTCAGGATTACAACATCCAGTCGGTGCCCACGGTCGTCGTCGACGGCAAGTACGTGACGTCTTCCGATCGCGTCGGCACCCACGCCGCGCTCCCGCCGGTCATCGATGCCTTGATCGCCAAGGCCCGCGCCGAGCGCGGCAAGGCGTGACGGGAATCCGGAGTCTGTCGGCCGGCTGATCGCAGCATCGGCGCCGGTGAAGGTCTTCATTACCGGCGCCTCATCGGGGATCGGCGCCGCGATCGCTCGCGAATACGCGCGGCGAGGCGCGCAGATCGGGCTGTTCGCCCGCCGTGCCGAGGCGCTGACCGAGCTGGCCGCTGCGCTGGGCACCGCATCCACCGTCTATCCCGGCGATGTCCGGGATCGTCAGGCGCTGGCCGCGGCGGCGGCGGACTTCATCGCGCGCTTTGGCGTTCCCGACGTGGTGATCGCCAATGCCGGCATCTCGCACGGAACGCTCTCCGACCACGAAGAGGACAACGCGACCTTCGAGGCGATCATGGCCACCAACGTGCTGGGCGTGCTCTACACGTTCCAGCCGTTTCTTTCGGCGATGCGCAAGGCGCACGCGGGCACGCTGGTCGGCATCGCCAGCATCGCCGGCTTCCGGGGACTCCCCGGAGCGGGTGCCTACAGCGCCTCGAAGGCCGCGGCCATACGCTACCTCGAGAGCCTGCGCGTGGAGCTACGGGGCTCCGGCGTGGCCGTGGTCACGGTTTGTCCGGGTTACGTCGCCACGCCGATGACCGCGCGCAACCCGTATCGCATGCCTTTCCTGCTTCCGGCGGGCAAGGCGGCGCGGTTGATCGTGGGCGCCATCGCGCGCCGCAAGCCTTTCTACGTGCTGCCCTGGCCGATGGGCTGGCTGGGACGCCTGTTCTCGGCGCTGCCGCGACCGCTCTACGATCGCCTGTTCGCGCGCGCGAAGCGCAAGCCCCGCGCCAGCGGCTAGGGCGCGACCCGCTTCGCGCTTGCGGCGACGTTCAGAGCGCGGCGCGAATGCCGACCGTAACCGCCTGATAGTTGCCGTCGTGCTTGCTCGCCGTCGCGTTGACGCTGACGAACCCGGTGACCCTGCTCACGCCCACGCTGCCGAGCTCCGCGGCCGCGCCGACATCGAACAGAACGTAGTCGCTGTCGGGCTTGGGCGCCGGAAAGCCGAAGCTCACGCCGCCGGTGGAGACCAGTCCGGCGCGAACCGTCCGATCGTCGCTGTTGTAGTCCTTCTCCCACGTCACGCGGGCGTAGGGCCGGACCATGCCGATGCTGCCCACGGCCTGCCAGCCCAGGCTGGAGATCAACGCGTCGCGCTTCTGGTGTCCGAAGGACATCGCGGTGCTGCTCGTCCCCGTCTCGGACCACGCGTAGACCTTCGCCTCTTCGTAGGTGAGCCGGGCGAACGGTCCGTGGCTCCAACCCGCGTAGTTGAACCACCAGCCGCCGAACGCGCGCGCCATGACGTGCGTGCCGCGCGTGCTGCCGCTCTCGGTGCGGCCTCCCGCGCCGAGCGGGATGTTGCGATGGATATCGCGGAAGTCGAGATCTCCGGCGCCGACGCTGGCGCCGACGTACCACGGACCGTCGGCGTAGGTGGTGTATCCCGTCAGCGTCGGCTCGTTGAGCTTGAAACCGCCGCCGTTGTCGCCGAGCGATGCCTTGTCCTCGGTGTAGCCGAAGGCCACACCCGCGAGCCAGCGGTCCGTGAGCTTCGCGTCGCCGCCGAGGACCACGGTGTTCGACTGGCTGTCGCCGCCGCCGAAGTCGTTGCTGCGATCGTAGTTGCCGAAGTCGTAGATCGCGTACGCCTGGAACTTGCCTTGCGCGCGCGCGGCGCCGATTTCCGACATCATGCGCTCGTCCAGCGCCCGGAATGTCGCCTGCTCGACCTGCAGCGGCGTCTCGGCGAGCAGTGCGATCTTCTGCGGCGCTTCGATCACGGAGGCGGCGTAATCGGCGAGGATCTGATGCCCGGCCGTCGTGGGATGCACGCTGTCGGCGAACAGAAACGTCTGCGCAGCGTTGGGCGCGACCAGCGTCGCCGAGGTGCAGAGCAGCGAGGTCGGGACCGTGCAGGCAGGCGTCGTGACGTTGGTGAGGCCGAACGCCGCCGGATTGGCGATCGCTTCGTTGAGCAGGAGGAAATCGTTGAGACGGATGACGTCGACGTGCAGCGCGTCGAGCCCGGCGGAAAGCGTACTGTTGAAGAAGCTCGACAGCTGGGTGATGCTCGCCGACTGGCCCGAGCCCACGCCGAAAGGCGTCTTGCCGACGTCGGGCAGGTTCCAGACGATGATGTAGCGAGCGCCGGCCGCGTTGAGACGGGCGACCTGCTGCACGACTTGCGTGGCCGCGGTCGCCAGGTTCGCCTGGACGTCTGCCGCCGTGGCCAACCCCGCGCTCGCCAGGCCCAGTTGGAAGAACAGGTCATTCCCGCCCGCCCCTACCGAGTACAGCGCGCCCGGATTGAGGGGACCTTTGGCGAGCAGGTTCGACACCTGCGTCGCGACCGGCGTGGCAGTGCCCGTCGGTGGCGTCGCCGGGACGCCGGGCAAATCGGTGACCCGCGCGCCGCCCTCCGCATAATCGGTGCCGCCCTGGTTCGCCGGCGTCACGATGAATCCATAGCGCTGACCGATGACTTCCGCCCAGATCGGCCCTGGATTGGTCGTGAACTTGCCGGTGCCCGGCGGCAGCAGCGGCTTGAAGGAGCCGGCGTCGGACAGGCTGTCGCCGAAGAAGAACACGCCGCTGAACTGAGCGGCGGCGTCGTGATGATTGAGGCCGAGAACCGCGAACAGCGCCGCCGCCAGCGCCGTTTTCTTCATTCTGCGCATGATCCTTCTCCCCGTTCGAGCGAATTCGTTCGCGGCATTGTACGACAACAAGACCCGGCTCCCTGGCCGGCGCAGAAAGGGATCGCGGTGCCAAGTGGCGCGATTCGGCTGCCGAAATGCGACACGGGGCGACGACAGCGCCGAAGGACTATCCGAGACGCGACGTCTGCCGACGCCGCGTTGTTCTTCAGTTCGACAGCAACGCGAGCCGGTTGCCATCCACGATCTTGACGCGGTCGCCCTTCTTGAAGACCGGCTTCGCGCTCTCCGTGATCGAGCGCTTCGAGCCGTCGTCGAGCTTCACGGATACGACCCAGTAGCTCTTCTTTCTGGCGTTCTTCTCGACCTGATTCCCGGCGTACGCGCCGGCGCCGGCGCCGATGATCGTCGCTGCCGTGTTGCCTCGGCCGGAGCCGATCTGGTGACCCAGCACGCCGCCGACGATGCCGCCGGCCACGAGTCCCACACCGGAACCCTCACCCTTCTTCTCGACGTATTGAACGGACGTTACGACGCCGCAGGTCGTGCAGGCGCTCGGGGCAGGCGCCGCCGGCGTCCCCGGCAGGGGCTGCGCCGTGGCCGCAGTGGCGAAAAGCAAGGCCGAGATCAACAGTAGTCGCATCGCATGCCTCCGCGGGATTCGCCCTCCGGCGACTATACCGCTTAGTGGGCGTCGGCGCGCTGCCGGGCGTAGCCGCCGGGCGCTGGCTCGATCGCCCGCAGCCGGCTCTTCCCGCGTCCCTTGCCGATCTCGCGGGCGGCGACCTGCGCGCCGGCATAAGGCCGCAACCAGCCGATCCAGTCCGTCCACCAGGAGCCTTCGTGCTGCTTCGCGCGTTCGAGCCACGCTTCGGGCGTCTTGGGCAGCCTGTCGCTGGTCCAGTAGCCGTATTTCTTCGCCGCCGGCGGGTTGATCATGCCGGCGATGTGGCCGGATCCCGAAAGCACGAAGCGCCGCTCGCCGGCGAGCAGCTGGGCTCCGGCGTACGTCGTCTTCCACGGCGCGATGTGGTCCTCCATCGCCGAGACGAAATACGAGGGGGTGGTGACGCGGGTCACGTCGATGGCGACGCCGGCGAGCGTGATGCCGCCCGGCTCGCGGAGCTTGTTGCCCATGTACATGTTGCGCAGATAGAAGCTGTGCATCTTCGCCGGCATCCTTGTGGAGTCCTGGTTCCAGTGCAGCAGGTCGAAGGGGAACGGATCGCGCCCAAGCAGATAGTTGTTGATGACGAACGACCAGATCAGGTCGTTGCTCCTGAGCATGTTGAACGTGTTAGCCATCTCGGAACCTTCGAGATAGCCGCGCTCGTTCATCTTGCGCTCGAGCGAGCTCACCTGGTCCTCGTCGATGAAGACTTCCAGCTCGCCGGCGCCGGCGAAGTCGATGAGCGCGGTCATGAACGTCGCGGACGCGATCCGCTGGTCGTTCTTCGCCGCGAGATAGGCCAGCGTGGCGGCGAGCAGCGTGCCACCGAGGCAGTAGCCGAGCACGTTGCAGCTCTTCTCCCCGGTGGCTTTCTCGACGGCGTCGAGCGCGGCGATCGGTCCTTCCAGCAGGTAGTCCTCGAAGTCTTTGCCCGCGTGGCGCTCGTCGGGGTTGACCCAGGAGATCACGAACACCGTCAGGCCCTGCTCCACGCACCATTTGACGAAGGAGTTCTTTTCGCGCAGGTCGAGGATGTAGTACTTGTTGATCCATGGCGGGATGACGAGCAGCGGCGGCTTCGCGACCTTCGGCGTCGCCGGCTGGTACTGGATCAGCTGCATAAGGTCGTTCTGGAACACGACCTGGCCCGGCGTCGTGGCGATGTTCACGCCGAGCTCGAACGCCTTGCTGTCGGTCATCGAGATCCTGAGCTGGCCGTTGCCCCGCTCGATGTCGTCGAGCAGGTTGTTGAGGCCCTTCACCAGGTTCTGTCCGCCGGAGGCGATGGTCTCGCGGAAGACCTCCGGGTTGGTGAGCGCGAAGTTCGACGGCGCCAGCGCGTCGATGTACTGGCGGGTGAAGAAGTCGACCTTCTTGCGCGTGTGCTCCTCGAGGCCCTCGACGCTGGCCACGGCGTCGTGCAGCCACCGGGCAGTGATGAGGTACGACTGCTTGACGTAGTCGAAAAGGAAATGCTGCTGCCAGTCCTCGTGGCGGAAGCGCTTGTCCCCCGAGTCTGGCTCGGCGACCGGCGTCGCCGGCTGTCCGAGGAGCTTCAGCAGCGACGATTGCCACAGCGCCGAATACTCCCAGAGGAGGTTGAGCTGCGCCTCGGCCAGGCGATACGGGTTGGATAGCATCTTCGCGGCCAGCTCAAGAAACGCCTGAGTAAGGCCGAATTCGTCGCTCGCGAGCGCATGCCCGGCAGCGGCCTGCCGGGCGGCGAATTCGCCGAGCAGCTTGGCGCTCTTGTCTGCCGCTGCGGCGAACGATTGAGCCAGCGCAACCGGATCGTATTGCGGTTGCGGCGGATTGGCCTTGGCTGTGTCGACGCTGCCCATGTTGCCGTTCTCCCCGATCCCCCGTGCTGACGCTTCGCTCCTAAGCGCGTCTAAAGTGAAATATGCCGGCGAGCGCGTCGCGTTCCAAGTGCCCGGCGTGCCATAGATGATTAAGGTGGGCGATGGCTTCCCCCATCGCGAAGAGCTGTTGCTGCGCATCCAGCGGACGGCGGAACAGCAGCGGGAGGATATCCCTGGCGGTGACCGGCGCTTGGTCCGCGGCGGCTTCCACCTCGGCGAGACGGGCAGCGTGATGCGCGCGCAGCGCCTCGACTCGCGGACGAATGCCGACGAAGGGCAGGCCATGAGATGGAAGCACCAGCGTGTGGGCCGGCAAGCGCTCGAACCGCTCCAGCGAGGCGAGGAACAGGCGCAACGGATCGCCGTCGGGATCGCTCGGCCAAACGCTCACGTTGGTGCTGATCTTGGGCAACAGCATGTCACCGGAAATGAGAACACCGAGTTCGGCGCAATACAGCGCCGCGTGCTCGGGAGAGTGCCCGTGACCGGGCAACACGCGCCAGCGATGCTCGCCGATGTCGATTTCGTCGTCGGCGAGCAGCCGCTCGTGGCGAAGCGGCAGCTCCGGGACGTGGCGCCGGTAGCCGTTGCCTCGGGCCGCGAGCGCCTCGAGATCGGAATCTTCGAGCCCGTGGCTGCGAAAGAGCGCACAGGTCGCCTCGGTGCCGTAGCCGGCGCGCTCCTCGGCCACCGCGTGCGCGGTCAGGTATTCCGCTTCGGCCATGGCCACCGGGCATGCCCAGCGGCCCGCGAGCCAGGCGGCGTTGCCGGCGTGGTCGGGATGGTAATGGGTCGCGATGACGCGATGCAGGGGGCGACCGTGGAGCGTCGTGCGGAAATGCTTCTCCCAGAGCGCCCGCGTGGCCGCGTTCCCCAAGCCCGTGTCGATCTGCACCCAGCCGTCGCGATCTTGGCACGGCCACAGGTTGACGTGGTCGAGCGCGAACGGCAGCGGCATCTTCAGCCACCAGACCCCGCGGACGACCTCCTGCGCGCTGCCCGAGGCCGGTGCGGCGGACCAGGGATAGGAGAGGGAATGAACTGCGGCGGGAAGCGAAGCGTTCATCGGCCTTCTGCCAGGGCCGGGCTCGGACGCTGCGACGGCAGCATGTTGCGACGCGGCATCCTCATCGAATCGCCTCGGCGTGTCAAGCCAGCCGGCGCTCGGGCGCGCTCTGGGTCGCGAACGGGTGCAACGGGTCTCGCGCTCCGAGCTGCGACCGACGCTTGTGGTATCGTCGGCCGATCGTCCTCGCCTGACTCGCATGCCGTCCCGGTCCGATCCGGCAACCTATACGATCTCCGACCTCGCTCGCGAGTTCGCTCTGACCACCCGCGCGATCCGGTTTTATGAGGACGAGGGGCTGATTGCCCCACGACGAAGCGGGCGGAGCCGGATTTACGGGGAGCGCGAGCGGGTGCGCATCAAGCTGGTCCTTCGCGGCAAGCGGCTGGGACTGTCGCTTTCCGAGATCCGGGAGTTGCTCGACCTGTACGAGACCGCGCAGAGCGAACGGCCGCAGCTCGCCAAATTCCTGCAGGTGCTGGCCGAGCGCCGGGCCCGGCTCAAGCAGCAGCAGGAGGACATCGCCATCGTGCTCGCCGAAATCGATGCCTTGGAGCGGCAGTGTCGCAAGCGGCTGCGCCAGGTCGGCAACGGGCCCGGGGAGCACACCGCGTCATCGCGGTGACGGATGCGTCGCTAGTTGACGTTTACGTAAACGTCAAATAAACTGTCCGGTTTCCGGACATGCTTTCGACCTCGATGCCGCCGCGCGGCCAGGACTCCGAAGCGACGGACTTCGCGCCGGTCGATCCCGACTATGAGGAACGGGTGCGCGCGAGCTTTGCCCGCCAGGGTGCCATGCGTTTGCTGGGAGCGCGTCTGCTCGCGCTCAGTCCCGGCTTTTGCGCGATCGAGCTGCCTTGTCGCGAGGATCTCACGCAGCAGCACGGCTACATCCATGCCGGCATCGTCAGCGCGATCGCCGATTCCGCCGGCGGATACGCCGGATTCACGCTGTTTCCCGGCGATGCGAGCGTGCTGACAGTCGAATACAAGCTCAATCTGCTTGCCCCGGCGGCGGGCGAGCGGCTGGTCGCCGAGGGCCGAGTCGTCAAGCCGGGACGGACGCTCGCCGTAACCCGGGGCGAGGTCTACGCCGAGGCCGGCGGCAGACGCACGCTGTGCGCGCTCATGCAGCAGACGCTGATCGTGCTTGCGGGCAAGCCGGACGCCTGAGGGAGAATGCCACCATGCCAGCGTTTCCGAGCCTCGATTTCCGCCTCGGCGAGACCGTCGACATGCTGCGCGACGCGGTGCGGGCGTTCGCCGCGGCCGAGGTCGCCCCACGCGCGGCTGAGATCGACCGCAGCAACCAGTTCCCGATGGACCTGTGGCGCAAGATGGGAGCCCTCGGACTCCTCGGGATCACCGTCGAGGAGACCTACGGCGGCAGCGGCATGGGCTACCTCGCGCACATCGTGGCCATGGAGGAGATCAGTCGAGCTTCCGGCTCGGTGGGATTGTCCTACGGTGCGCACTCGAATCTCTGCGTCAACCAGATCCGGCGCAACGGCAGCGAGGCGCAGAAGCGCCGGTACCTGCCGCGTCTCATCTCCGGCGAGCACGTAGGCGCCCTCGCGATGAGCGAAACGGGCTCAGGATCCGACGTCGTGTCGATGCGGCTGCGCGCCGACCTCAAGGACCGTCACTACGTGCTCAACGGCAGCAAGATGTGGATCACCAACGGGCCCGACGCGAACACGCTGGTCGTCTACGCCAAGACCGACGTCGCGGCCGGGCCCCGCGGCATCACCGCCTTCATCGTGGAGAAGGGCATGAAAGGCTTCTCCACGGCGCAGAAGCTGGACAAGCTCGGCATGCGCGGCTCCAATACCTGCGAGCTCGTGTTCGAGGATTGCGCGGTTCCGGCGGAGAACGTACTCTCCGCGGAAGGGCAGGGCGTCAACGTACTCATGAGCGGGCTCGACTACGAGCGCGCCGTGCTCGCGGGCGGCCCGCTCGGGATCATGGCGGCATGCCTGGATGTCGTGCTGCCCTACGTGCACGAGCGGCAGCAGTTCGGGCAGCCGATCGGCGAGTTCCAGCTGATGCAGGGGAAGCTCGCCGACATGTACACGACGCTCAACGCCTGCCGCGCGTACGTCTATGCGGTCGGAAGCGCGTGCGATCGAGGCGAGACGACGCGCAAGGATGCCGCGGGCGCCATCCTCTACGCCGCCGAAAAGGCGACATGGATGGCCGGCGAGGCGATCCAGGCGCTGGGTGGCAACGGCTACAGCAACGAGTTTCCGACGGGCCGGCTGTGGCGCGACGCCAAGCTCTACGAGATCGGCGCGGGGACTTCGGAGATCAGGCGCATGCTGATCGGGCGCGAGCTCTTCAACGAGTCCAAATAGGGAGACAAACGCATGGCGCTGGAGATGCGTGAGACCTGCGAGCGCTGCAGCTGGCCGCTCGCGCCGGAGGACGATTCGGCGTACATCTGCAGCTACGAGTGCACGTTCTGCGCCACCTGTGCCAACGCTCTCAACGGCACGTGCCCGAATTGCGGCGGCGAGCTGGTCCGTCGGCCCCGGCGTCCGCGCCAGGCGGCGACGCCCGGCGCCGGGTAGGCGCACTTCCATCTGAAGCGAGACAACACCGGAGACAACACCGATATGCACAACGATCCCGTCGTCATCGTCGGCGCAGCCCGCACCCCCATGGGTGGCCTGCAAGGCGATTTTGCGGCGCTTGCGGCGAGCGACCTCGGCGCGGTGGCCATTCGGGCGGCGGTGACCCGTGCCGGCATCGAGCCCCCGGCCGTCGACCAGGTCATCATGGGCTGCGTGCTTCCCGCCGGTCAGGGCCAGGCGCCGGCGCGGCAGGCCGCGCTGAAGGCTGGCCTGCCGCTCTCCACTCCGTGCACCACGGTGAACAAGATGTGCGGCTCGGCGATGGAAGCGGCGATGCTGGCGCACGATCGGCTGCTCGCCGGCAGCGCGGAGATCATCGTCGCCGGCGGCATGGAGAGCATGACCAACGCGCCGTATCTGCTGCCCAAGGCGCGCGGCGGCATGCGTATGGGCCACGGCACGGTCTACGACCACATGTTTCTCGACGGACTGGAAGACGCCTACGACAAGGGCAAGCTCATGGGAGCCTTCGCCGAGACCTGCGCCGAGAAATACGGCTTCAGCCGCGAGGCGCAGGACGAGTTCGCGCTGCGCTCGCTCAACCGCGCCCGCGCCGCGAACGAGGATGGCACCTTCGCCTGGGAGATCGCGCCGGTCGTCGTTCCGGGGCGCAAGGGCGACGTGGTCATCGAGCGCGACGAGCAGCCCGCCAAGGCCAACCCGGACAAGATCCCCACCCTCAAGCCGGCCTTCCGCAAGGACGGAACGGTGACCGCCGCCAACTCGAGCTCGATCTCGGACGGAGCCGCCGCGCTGGTGCTGATGCCGCGCTCGGCCGCCGAACGGCGCGGACTGAAGCCGCTGGCCGTCATCCTCGATCACGCCACTCATGCGCAGGAACCCGGCTGGTTCACCACCGCACCGGTGGGCGCGATGCGGAAGCTCTTCGCCAAGCTGGGGTGGAAGCCTGCGGACGTCGATCGCTACGAGATCAACGAAGCGTTCGCCGTGGTCACGATGGCGGCGATGAAGGAATTCGGGCTTCCCGCCGAGAAGGTGAACGTGCACGGCGGGGCGTGCGCGCTCGGGCATCCCATTGGCGCCTCCGGGGCGCGCATCGTGGTGACGCTGCTCGGGGCGCTGCGCAAGGCCGGGGGCAAGCGCGGCGTGGCGAGCCTGTGCATCGGCGGCGGAGAGGCGACTGCCATGGCGATCGAGCGCCTCTAGAATCGCGATGTCGAGGGTCGTGTCCGAGTCGCCCGCGGTGCCGCTGTCCGGCTCGGCGAGTCACGATGGAGCGGCGAGCGCTGCCCCGCGGCGTCCTCCGCCGCTCCCGGTCGTCGTCGGCTGTCCGCGCTCCGGCACCTCGCTGCTGGCCGTGATGCTCGACAGTCATCCGGACCTGGCCGTGCCCCCGGAAACCGCGTTCGTCGGCCTCGTGGCCCGTCTCTCGGGGACACCCGCGGCCGTCCGGCAGAGCTTCCTCGATATCGTCACCGCGGACCGGATCGCTGTGTCCAACTGGTCCGACTTCGGCCTCGACAAGGACTCGCTGCGGCGGCGGCTCGAGACGATCGAACCCTTTACGGTTTCCGAAGGTCTGCGGGCCTTTTACGCCATGTACGCCGAGGGCGAAGGCAAGCCGCGCTATGGCGAAAAGACGCCCGATTACGTGTTCTTCATGCCGGAAATCGCGGCCCTCCTCCCGGAGGCGCACTTCATCCACGTGATCCGCGATCCGGGCGACACGGCACTGTCGTGGCGCAAGACCTGGTTCGCGCCCAGCCAGGATTTGCGCGTGCTTGGCGCACAATGGCGAAGGCGCGTCGATGCGGGAAGACGAGGCTCGACCCTGGTACGGCGCTACCTCGAGATCCGCTTCGAGGATCTGATTCGGCGTACGGAAGAAACACTCAAGCGCGTGTGTGCGTTCGTGTCGCTTCCCTGGGATCCGGCGATGCTGGATTACGGTACGCGCGGTGCTGCACGCCTCGAGCGGCTGCGGGGACGGCGGCACGCGCTCGGACCGATGATCGAGCGCGAGCAGCGCACGCGCATCCATGCCAACCTGATCCGTGCGCCGGACGCCGAGCGCCTCGAGGTCTGGCGCCGGGAGATGAGCCCCGACGAGCGCCGGGCGCTCGAGGATGCCGCCGGGCCGCTGGTGCGCGAGCTGGGGTACGCCGCCTGATCGCCGTGCGCTCGTGACGCCTTCGCTGGACAATCTGGCGCTGTTCGCGGTGGCCAGCGTGCTGCTGGCGCTCACGCCTGGCCCCAACCTGCTGTACCTCGTCTCCCGCACCATCTGCCAGGGCCGGCGGGCCGGCGTCGTTTCGCTGGCGGGGACCTCGCTCGGCTTCGTGTTCCACGTGCTCGCGGCTGCGCTGGGACTCTCCGCGATCTTTCTCGCCGTGCCGTTGCTCTACGACCTGCTGCGCTACGCCGGCGCCGCGTACCTGCTGTGGCTCGCGTGGGGCGCGGTCAGGCAACGCGGGACGACGCTGTTCGCGCCGCGGTCGCTTCCCGAGGAATCGGCCGGCCGGCTGTTTCGAGTAGGGCTTCTCACCAGCATCCTCAACCCCAAGATCGCGCTCTTCTATCTCGCGCTGCTGCCGCAGTTCGTCGACGCCTCGCGCGCCAATGTGTTCGCGCAGAGCGTCGTGTTCGGCCTGGTGCAGATCGCGATCGGCATCGCGAGTGATCTGTGTTTCGTGCTGGCGGCGGCCCGCATCGCCGCGTGGCTCGCCCGCCGGCCGCTGTGGTCGGCGATGCAGCGCTGGATCCTCGGCGGGGTGTTCGCGGGGATCGCGCTGAAGCTCGCTTTCGAGTCGCGTCGATGAGCTACGCAGCGATGGCGCGCGCACCGGCGACTCTGGAGTCGGCACCTCGATGCAGCTGAACGAGTCGCAGCGCCTGCTCCGGGACACGCTGCGGGCGCTCGCGCGCGAGCGGCTGGCGCCGTTCGCCGCCGAATGGGACCGCATGCACGCGTTCCCGCGCGAAGCTCTTCGCGAGCTGGGGCGGCTCGGCACGTACGGCATCGTCGTCCCCGAGCGCTACGGCGGGGCAGGGCTCGACTACGTTTCGCTCGCCGTGGCGCTGGAGGAGATCGCCGCGGGCGACGGCGCGACCTCGACCATCGTCAGCGTGCAGAACTCGGTGGTCTGCGGGCCGATCCTGGCCTTCGGCGACGAGGCGCAGAAGCAGCGCTACCTCGTGCCGCTCGCCTCGGGAGAGAAGCTCGGCTGCTTCTGCCTGACCGAGCCGCAGGCGGGCTCCGATGCTGCGGCCATCGCCACGCGGGCGCGCCGCGAGGGCGACGACTACGTGATCGACGGCGTGAAGCAGTTCATCACCTCGGGCAAGGAGGCCGATGTCGCTCTCGTGTTCGCGGTGACCGACAAGGCGGCAGGCAAGAAAGGCATCTCGGCGTTCATCGTCGACACCGACACGCCGGGCTACACGGTCGCCCGGGTCGAGGACAAGCTCGGGCAGCGCGCCTCCGACACCGCGCAGATCGCGTTCGAGCGCTGCCGCGTGCCGGCTGCCAACCGGTTGGGCCGGGAAGGCGAAGGCTACCGGATCGCGCTCGCCAATCTCGAGGCGGGTCGCATCGGCATCGCGGCGCAGAGCGTGGGCATGGCGCGCGGCGCGTTCGAGGCTGCGCTTACCTACGCCGGCGAGCGACAGGCGTTCGGCAAGCCGCTCGCCGAGCATCAGGCCGTCGCTTTCCGGCTTGCCGACATGGCGACCGAGATCGAAGTCGCGCGACAGATGGTATGGCACGCCGCGTCGTTGCGCGATGCCGGCGAGCCCTGTCTCAAGGAGGCCTCCATGGCCAAGCTCTTCGCCTCGGAGATGGCCGAGCGCGTATGCTCGGCGGCGATCCAGGTCCACGGCGGCTACGGCTACGTCGCCGACTTTCCCGTCGAGCGCATCTATCGCGACGTGCGCGTCTGCCAGATCTACGAAGGCACGAGCGACATCCAGCGGCTCGTCATCGCCCGCGCGCTCGCGGGCTGACGAATCGAGGCGAACGAACATGAGCGCACCCATCGACTTCTACTTCGATTTCTCCTCGCCGTACGGCTTTCTCGGCTCCGAGAAGATCGAGGCGCTCGCTGGCCGGCACGGGCGCACGGTGGATTGGCACCCGATTCTGCTCGGTGTGGTGTTCCGGCAAACCGGCGCAATGCCGCTGACCGAAGTGCCGCTCAAGGGCGCGTATTCGCGCCGCGATTTCGCGCGCAGCGCGAAATTCCACGGCGTCGAGGGTTTGCGCATGCCGTCGCGGTTTCCGATCCCGACCCAGGCGGCGGCGCGGATCGTGCTCTGGACCAAGGCTCACGATCCGGCCCGCACCGCCGCGGTGGTGCACGCGCTCTACCGCGCGTTCTTCCGCGACGACGCGGACATCTCGCAACCCGACGTCGCGGCGGATGCTGCGGCAAGGGCCGGCGTGGATCGGGTCGCGGCGCGCGCGGCAATCGACGATCCGCAGATCAAGGAAGCGCTCAAGGCCGAGAACGAGCGGGCGATGGCCGCGGGCGTCTTCGGCTCGCCGTTCGCGATCGTCGACGGCGAGCCGTTCTGGGGCGTGGATCGCTTCGACCAGATCGAGCGCTGGCTTAGCAACGGAGGCTGGTGAGGTGGCCGTCATCGAGTCGAAGCTCGATCCGCGGGAGGCGACGTTCGCGCACAACCGGGACGCGCTGGCCGCTTTGGTGGCCGATCTCAAGGCGAAGATCGCGGGGGTCGAAGCGGGAGGCGGCGAGGCCGCCCGCGCACGGCACGCCGGGCGCGGAAAGCTCCTGCCGCGCGAGCGCGTGCGCACGCTGCTCGATCCCGGCTCTCCGTTCCTGGAGCTCTCCCAGCTCGCAGCCTACGGCATGTACGACGACACCATCGCCGCGGCGGGCATCATCACCGGCGTGGGGCGCGTCTCCGGCCGCGAATGCGTGGTCGTCTGCAACGACGCCACGGTCAAGGGCGGAAGCTACTATCCGATGACGGTGAAGAAGCACTTGCGGGCGCAGGAGATCGCGCGCGAGAACCGGCTGCCCTGCATCTACCTCGTCGACTCGGGCGGGGCGAACCTGCCCAACCAGACGGAGGTCTTCCCCGACCGCGAGCATTTCGGCCGCATCTTCTACAACCAGGCCACGCTCTCCGCGCAAGGCATTCCGCAGATCGCGGTGGTGATGGGGTCGTGCACCGCCGGCGGGGCCTACGTGCCGGCGATGGCCGACGAGTCGATCATCGTCCGCGAGCAGGGCACGATCTTCCTGGGGGGCCCGCCGCTCGTGAAGGCGGCGACCGGCGAGGCGGTGACTGCCGAAGAGCTGGGCGGCGCCGACGTGCACACGCGGATCTCCGGCGTGGCCGACCACTACGCGCACAACGATCACCACGCGCTCGCCATCGCCCGGCGCATCGTCGCCAACCTCAACCGGGCCAACCCCGCGGGCGGCGAGGTGACGGAGCCGCGTCCGCCGCGCTACGCCGCCGTAGAGCTCTACGGCGTCATCAATGCCGACATCCGGAAGCCCTACGACGTGCGCGAAGTGATTGCCCGCCTGATCGACGACAGCGATCTCGACGAATTCAAGGCCCGCTATGGCACGACGCTGGTGACCGGCTTCGCCCGCATCCACGGCTACCCGGTCGGCATCGTCGCCAACAATGGGGTGCTCTATTCCGAATCGGCGCTCAAGGCGGCGCACTTCATCGAGCTGTGTTGCCAGCGCCGCATTCCGCTCGTGTTCCTCCAGAACGTGACCGGCTTCATGGTGGGCCGGAAGTACGAAGCGGGCGGCATCGCGCGCGACGGAGCGAAGATGGTGACCGCGGTGTCGTGCGCCGAGGTGCCCAAGCTCACGGTGATCATCGGCGGCTCGTACGGTGCGGGCAACTACGGCATGTGCGGACGGGCGTTCGGTCCGCGGTTCCTGTGGATGTGGCCGAACGCCAGGATATCGGTCATGGGCGGCGAGCAGGCGGCCACCGTGCTCGCTACGATCCGGCGCGAGGCGATCGAGGCGAAGGGCGGGACCTGGAGCGCGGAGGAAGAGGCCGCATTCAAGGCCCCGCTGCGCTCGCAATACGAGCGCGAAGGCCATCCGTACTACGCGAGCGCAAGGCTTTGGGACGACGGCGTGATCGACCCGGCCGACACGCGCAAGGTCCTCGCGCTCGGGCTCTCCGCCGCGCGCAACCGGCCGATCGGCGACACGAGTTTTGGCGTATTCCGGATGTAAGGCCATGACCAAGCCGACCTCTTCGCGCCGCCGCGCGCGCCGCATCACGCCGGCCGTCACCGAAGCCTACACCGCGCTTCAGCTCGAGACGCGCAACGCGATCGCTCTCATCACGCTCGCCCGTCCCGAGGTGCACAACGCTTTCGACGGGCGCCTGATCGCCGAGCTCACGCGCGCGCTGCGCGCCGCGGAGGTGGACGATGAGGTGCGCGCGGTCGTGCTGCTCGGCGCCGGTCCCAGCTTCTGCGCCGGAGCGGACTTGAACTGGATGCGCAAGATGGCCGGCTTCTCGAAGTCGCAGAATCTCGCCGACGCCAAGGCGCTCGGCGCGATGCTCGCGACGCTCGCGGCTTTCCGCAAACCGACGATCGCCCGGGTGCACGGCGCAGCCTTCGGCGGAGGTGTGGGGCTGGTGGCGTGCTGCGATATCGCGGTCGCGGCGCACGACGCGACCTTCGCCTTCTCCGAAGTGCGCCTGGGCTTGATTCCGGCCGCGATCAGCCCTTACGTCGTGGAGGCGATCGGCGCGCGCGCGGCGCGCCGCTTCTTTCTCACCGGCGAGCGGTTCACGGCAGCGGAGGCCTACCGCATCGGCCTGGTTCACGAGCTCGTCCTCCCGCCGGAGCTCGACGCGCGAATCAACGAGCTGCTCGGCTTCCTCGTGACGGCGGGGCCCCGCGCGCAGGAGGAGGTGAAGGCTCTCGTCCGCGCCGTCGCGCATCGGTCGATCGACGATCGCGTCGTCGCCGACACCGCACGCCGCATCGCGCGCCTGCGGGCCACGCCCGAGGGCCGCGAAGGCGTCGCGGCGTTCCTCGACAAGCGCCGCGCCGCGTGGGTTCCGAAGGGCGAGTAGACCCGAGCCTTCTCGCGCATGGAGCGGCTCGACACCTCGCAACTGATCGCGCTCGCCGCGGCGCTCGGCTGGGCGAGCGGCATCCGCCTGTACGCGGTGCTGTTCATCGTCGGGGGTCTCGGTTATCTCGGGTGGTTCGACCTGCCGCCGCATCTAGCCATCCTCGCTCACCCGCTGGTGCTCTGGGCGTCGGGTTTCATGGTGTTGGTCGAATTCTTCGCCGACAAGATTCCAGGCATCGATACGCTCTGGGACGTCGCGCAGACGCTGGTGCGCATCCCCGCCGGCGCTGCGCTGGCCGCGGCGGTCTTCGGGGACTCGCCGCCTGCATGGGCGTTCGCGGCGGCGATCGTCGGCGGCACGCTCGCCGCGGGCAGCCACTTCACCAAAGCCGGCGCACGTATGGCGATCAACGCCTCGCCGGAGCCTTTCTCCAACTGGGCCGCCTCCTTGGGCGAGGACCTGCTCGTCGGCGTCCTGCTCTATCTCGCGCTGGCGCATCCGATCGCGCTGTTCGCGGTGCTCGCCCTGCTGCTGGCGCTCGCCGCATGGCTGCTGCCGAAGCTGTGGCGCTTCGTGCGTGGATTCGTGACGCGACTTGCCCCTGTGTTCGGCCAAGGCAACCGCGCGGACCCGAGCTCGGCGCGCGATGTTTGACGCGATCCTGATCGCCAACCGCGGCGAAATCGCCTGCCGCATAGCCCGCACCGCCCGGCGCATGGGCCTGCGCGTGATCGGCGTGTATTCCGACGCCGACGCCGACGCGCTGCACGTCGCGCTGTGCGACGAGGCGCATCGGCTCGGGCCCGCGCCGCCGCGCGCGAGCTACCTGAACATTCCGGCGATACTCGCGGCGGCCAGAGCCTCCGGCGCGCAGGCCGTTCATCCGGGCTACGGGTTCCTGGCGGAGAACGCGACGTTCGCGGCCGAGGTTGCCGCCGCGGGCCTCGCCTTCATCGGTCCCCCCGCTGCGGCGATTCGGGCCATGGGCTCGAAGGCGGAGGCCAAGGCGATCATGTCCGCGGCCGGCGTTCCGGTCGTGCCGGGCTACCACGGCGCCGAGCAGGACGACGCGACGCTCGCGGCGCACGCCTCCGCGATCGGCTGTCCCGTGCTGATCAAGCCTTCCGCGGGAGGCGGGGGCAAGGGCATGCGCGTCGTCGAGCGTCCCGAAGGGCTCGCCGAGGCGTTGGCGGGCGCACGGCGCGAAGCCAAGGCGAGCTTCGGCGACGACCGTGTCCTGCTGGAGAAGTATCTGCTCCGGCCGCGGCACATCGAAGTCCAAGTCTTCGCCGATGCCCATGGTCGTTGCGTGCATCTGTTCGAGCGCGACTGCAGCGTGCAGCGCCGGCACCAGAAGGTTATCGAAGAGGCGCCCGCTCCCGGCATGACCGCCGAGCGGCGGAGCCGCATGGGCGCCGCCGCGGTCGAGGCGGCGCGGGCCATCGGCTACGTCGGGGCCGGCACCATCGAGTTCATCGTGCCGGGCAATGCCGGCGACGCGTTCTATTTCATGGAGATGAACACCCGGCTCCAGGTCGAGCATCCCGTGACGGAGATGATCACCGGACTGGACCTCGTCGAATGGCAGCTCCGCGTTGCGGCGGGCGAGCCGTTGCCGCTCAAGCAGCATGAGATCGCTCTGTGCGGCCACGCCATCGAGGCGCGAATCTACGCGGAGGATCCCGGGCGCGATTTCCTGCCCTCGATCGGCCGACTCGCGCACCTGCGCATGCCGGCGGTCACTCCGGACGTGCGTTTCGACACCGGCGTGCGGGCCGGCGACGCGATCACCCGTCACTACGACCCGATGATCGGCAAGCTCATCGTTCGGGGCGAGGACCGGGACGCCGCGCGCCACCGCCTCGCCGAAGCGCTGGCGGGGTGCCAGGTCGTCGGCGTGGCGACCAACGTCGCGTTTTTGCAGCGCCTCGTCGCGCACGAGGCGTTCGCGAGCGGCGCGGTCGACACCGGTCTCGTCGGTGCGCACCGCGAAGCGCTGCTGCGGGGCCCGAGCGCGCCGTCCGAGCGCGCCCTGGCGGTCGCCGCGCTGGCCGAGCTCGTGTCGCTGCGCGAGGCGGCCGTGCTCCACGCCTCGGCCTCGAGCGATCCGTGGTCGCCCTGGCAGGCGATCGATACCTGGTGGCTCAACACCGACGATCACGCCATCTCTCTCACCTTCTCGGCCGGGGATGCCGCCTTCGCGGTGCGGCTGCGTGCCGGGCCGGGAGCGCAAGCGAGCGTCACGATAGGCGAGCGAACGAACGCTGCGGAGGTGCGACGCGCCGGCGACGAGCTTCGGATCCGCCTCGGCGATGCCACGTTTCCGGCGACGGTCGTTGCCCGCGTCGACGAGCGCTACGTGTTCTGCGACGGCACGATGACACGGCTTCGGCTCGTCGACCCGCTGGCCCATCCGGAGGACGAGGCACCCCGCGGCGGACACCTCACCGCACCGATGTCGGGCACCGTTGTTGGCGTGCTCGTTCGGCCGGGCCAGCGGGTGGAGCGCGGTGCCCCGCTCATGATCCTCGAGGCGATGAAGATGGAGCACACCATCGCCGCGCCGGCCGCAGGGAAGGTGAGTGCGGTCAATTACCGCGCCGGCGAGCAGGTCGCGGAAGGCGCCGACTTGATCGACATCGATGCGGACCACGCGAAGGATTGAAGCGTTGCGAATCGCGCTCTACGCCCCGAACGACGCCGATGCCTGGATGACCGCGCTGCAACGTGCCTTGCCGCAGGCGTGCATCGAGCCATGGTCGAGCGAAGCCGGCGCCGATGCGGACTACGCGATCGTCTGGAGGCCGTCGCCCGACGTGCTGCCGAGCTTGCGGCGCGCGAAGGCGATCTTCAATTTGGGCGCGGGGATCGACGCCATTCCCGACCTCGGCGTGCCAACGCGTGCGCCCTTGATTCGCCTCGATGACGCCGGGATGGCCGAGCAGATGATCGAGTACGTCTGCCACGCCGCGCTGCGCTGCTACCGGGAGCTCGACGTCTACGCGGGGCAGCAGCGCCGCGCGGTGTGGCAGGCGAGGCCGCGGCTACCCAAGGGCGAATTCGCGATCGGTATCCTCGGCGCCGGCGTCCTCGGCGCCGCCGTGGCCGAGGCGCTCGTGCGCCTGCGCTTCCCGGTCAGCACCTGGAGCCGCACCCGCAAAGCGCTGTCCGGGGTAGCGGGCTTCGCCGGCATGGCGGAGCTCGCTGCCTTCCTCGCCGGGACGCGCTTTCTCGTCTGTCTGCTGCCGCTCACGGATGCGACGCGGAACCTGCTCGATCGCGCGCGGCTTTCGCTCCTGCCGCGCGGTGCCTGGGTGGTCAACGTCGCTCGCGGTCCGATCGTGGTCGACGCCGACCTGGTCGCGCTTCTGGACGAAGGTCATCTCGCAGGCGCGTTCGTGGATGTCTTTCGCGACGAGCCTTTGCCGCCCGGGCATCCTTTCTGGCATCATCCGCGCGTCGTCGTGACGCCGCACGTCTCCGCCGTTACGCTGATTGCGGAATCGGCGGAGCAGATCGCGGCCAAGATCCGCCGGCTGGAAGCGGGGTTGGCGGTCGCCGGCGTCGTCGATCCGGTTCTCGGGTACTGAAAGCATGAATCTCCCTCCACGGGTGCGCATGGTCGAAGTCGGCCCGCGCGACGGCTTGCAGAACGAGTCGGCGATGGTGCCGACCGAGGTGAAGGTCGGGCTGATCGACCGGCTCACCGACGCCGGTCTGCCGGCGATCGAGGCGACGAGCTTCGTATCGCCGAAATGGGTTCCGCAGATGGCCGACGCCGCGGCGGTGATGGCCGCAATCGAGAGGCGTCCGGGCGTGAGCTATCCCGTGCTCACGCCCAACATGGAAGGCTTCGATGCGGCGCGCGTCGCGGGCTGCGACGAAGTCGCGCTGTTCGTCGCCGCGTCGGAAACCTTCTCCCGCAGGAACGTGAATTGCTCCATCGCCGAGAGCCTCGACCGGGTGCGCCCGGTCGCCGCGGCGGCCACTGCGCACGGCATGCGGGTGCGCGGCTACATCTCCTGCGTTCTGGGATGCCCCTACGAGGGCGAGGTCGCGCCGGAGCGCGTTCGCGACATCGCCGCGGCGCTGCTGGCGATGGGCTGCTACGAGATCTCGCTCGGCGACACGATCGGCACGGGAACGCCGGGAAAGACCCGGAAGCTGATCGCGACGGTGGCCGAAGCGGTGCCGGTCGCGCGGCAGGCCGGCCACTTCCACGACACCTACGGGCAGGCGCTCGCCAACGTGTATGCCGCGCTCGAGCTGGGGGTGGCGACGTTCGACAGCTCGGTGTCGGGACTGGGCGGGTGTCCCTACGCCAAGGGTGCGACCGGCAACGTCGCCACCGAGGACCTGCTGTACCTGCTCCAGGGACTGGGACTGGAGACCGGCGTGGACATGACCCGCCTGCGGATCGCCGGCCGCTACATCTCCGATTTCCTCGGCCGCCCGCCGGTCTCGCGCGTGGCCCGCGCGCTCGACGCGAAGGAGCCGTTGCGGGCGCGGGCGGCGGCGTGAGCGCGGAGTCCGGCGACGCCGCCCTCGTGACCTCGCCGTGCGTGAGCGTCTGCGTGATCGACGCGCCGACGGGACTGTGCGCGGGCTGCTATCGGACCCTCGGCGAGATCGCGGCCTGGATTGATCTCTCGGCGGCTGAGCGACGGTCGGTGCTCGCCACGCTCCCGGAGCGCCGGGCGCGCTACGGCGCGGCCATCGCGGCGCGTCTTCCCGATGGCAAGCGCTGACTGGTACTTCGATTTCGTCTCGCCGTTCTCCTACCTGCAGTGCGAGCGCCTGCCGGAGCTCGAGTGCTCGCTTCGCATCCGCTACCGCCCCGTGCTGTTCGCCGCGCTGCTCGACGCGCATCGGCACAAAGGACCGGCGGAGATACCGGCCAAGCGGCGCTTCACCTACCGGTACGTGATCTGGCAGGCGTGCCAACTCGGTGTGCCGCTCAAGTTCCCGGCCGCGCATCCCTTCAATCCGCTGCCTCTGCTGCGGCTCGCGATCGTCGCCGACTGCGACCCGCAGGCGGTCCGCCGGATCTTCCGCTTCGTCTGGCGCGACGGGCGCATTGGCGACCTGCCGATCGAATGGGCGGAGCTTATCTCCGAGCTGGGCCTCGCCTCTGCCGACGTGGCGGCGCCCGAGGTGAAGCAGGCGTTGCGCCGGAGCACCGACGAGGCGATCGCCCGCGGCGTGTTCGGCGTTCCCACGCTGGCGATCGGCGAGGAGCTGTTCTGGGGCGTCGACGCGACCGGGATGGCCGCGGAGTACGTCGCCGCCGGATGCCGCTACACGGATCCCGAGATGACGCGCGTCGCCGCGCTCCCGGAAGCGGCGGTACGCGACGCCAAGCGCGGCTGAAGCGGGCGGGATCAGCGCTGCGGCGGCAGCTTCATCGCCCGCACTTTTTCGGTCTGCGCGGAGCGGAAGTCGGCGAGCTTGCGCGCGAGCGCGGCATCGGTTCGGGCGAGCATCGCCACCGCGAACAGCCCTGCGTTCGCCGCGCCGGCCTCGCCGATCGCGAAGGTTGCCACCGGGATGCCCTTGGGCATCTGCACCGTGGAGAGCAGGGAATCCTCGCCGCGCAGGTACTTCGACGGGATCGGCACGCCCAGCACCGGCAGCGTGGTCTTGGCGGCGATCACCCCGGCGAGGTGCGCCGCACCGCCGGCGCCGGCGATGATGCAGGCGAAGCCGTTCTCGGCCGCGCTCGATGCGTAGGCGAGGGCGTCGTCCGGGGTGCGGTGGGCGGAGAGCACGCGGGCCTCGTGCGCGATGCCGAACTGCTCGAGCTGCGCGACGGCGTGCTGCATGATCTCCCAGTCGCTGTCGCTCCCCATGATCACGCCTACCTTCGGTGCGCCGTTGCGTCGGGGCATGGGATTCCTCGCCGGAAGCCGCGGCGATGGTCGGCCGCGGCGGGTGTGAAACGCGAGACGGATTCTAACATCGCGCGTGGTCTTGCCGATGGAGCGCAGGCGAGACTTGTCCCCGCGCCGTGGGACGGCCCACAATGGCGGGCGATGCACGGATCGATCCCCAAGGCTCTGCGGCGCACTGCGCTTGCGTTCGCCGCGGCTGTGTGCTCGGCCGTGCATGCCCAGCCGAGCGACGCCGACTTCGCTGCCGCGCGCGATGCGTTTCGCGCCGGCGATTCGGCGCGCCTCGAGCGCATCGCGCCGCAACTCAAAGGCCATGTGCTCGAAGCCTACGTCGAGTACTGGCGTCTGCGCCTCAAGCTCGACGAGGCGGATCCCGAGAGCGTGCGCGCGTTCCTGCGTCAATACGCCGACATGCCGCTCGCCGGACGCCTTCGCGACGAATGGCTCAAAGCGCTGGGCAAGAAGGGCGCGTGGGACGTCTTCGCCGCCGAATATCGCGCGGGCGGCGACGACCCGGAGCTCGCCTGCTACGCCGCGCAGCTCAGGCTGGCCCGCGACGGCGCAGGCGCCGACGTATCCGAGGCGCGCCGTTTCTGGTTCAGCGGCCACGAGCAACCCGAATCCTGCCAGCCGGTGTTCGCCGCGCTTCTCGCGCACGGAGCGCTCGCCCCGAGCGACGTCTGGGCGCGCTTCCGGCTCGCGCACGAGGCGGGTAACTTTCGGCTCGCCGAGCGGATCGCCTCCGAGCTGCCGCCGGTGGAACGGCCCGCGGCGCGCGAGTTCCAGCGCATCGACCGCTCCGCGCGCGCGGTCCTCGCGAAGGGCGAGTTCCGCTGGTCGTCGATCACGGGCCGCGAGCTCGCGCTCTACGCGCTCGACCGCGTCGCGCAATCCGATGCCGCGGCGGCGCACGAGGGGTGGGGCCGATGGGCCGCGAAGCTGCCGCGGGCGGATCGGCCCTACGGCTCCCTCCTGGTCGCCTACCACGCCGCAACGCAGCTGCTGCCGACGGCGAGCGATTGGTACCGCGAAGCCGACGACGCGCCGCAGACCGAGTCGCAGCGGGCGTGGCGCGTGCGCGCCGCATTGCGCGTCGGCGCCTGGAGCGAGGTGGCGCGAGCGATCGACTCGATGCCGCCGACCGAGGCGCTGGATCCTGCGTGGCGCTACTGGAAGGCGCGCGCGCTCGCCGCCGCAGGGCAGGAAGACGATGCCACGCGTCTGTACGGCGGACTTGCGACCGAGCACAGCTTCTACGGCCTGCTCGCGGCCGAGGCGCTGGGCGAGCGCGTCACGCCGGTGAGCGAGCCGCTGACCCCGGAGCCCGCGGCGCTCGCGGCGTTCGCGGCGCAGCCGGCCGTGCAGCGGGTGCTCAAGCTCTCGGCGCTCGATCTGCGACCCGAGGCGCAGCGCGAATGGATCGAAGTCGTTCGCGGCTTGAGCGACGACGGATTGCTGCTCGCCGCCAGCTTCGCGCAGAGCAACGGCCTCTACGATCGCTCGATCAACACCGCGGAGCGCACGCGGCTTCGCCACGATTTCGCGTTGCGCTATCCGACGCCATTCCGGCCCGAGCTCGAAGCCGCCGCTCGCGACAGCGATCTCGACGCCGCGCTGGTCTACGGTCTGGTGCGGCAGGAAAGCCGCTTCGTGACCGACATCGTCTCCGCGTCCGGCGCCGTCGGGCTCATGCAGTTGATGCCGGCGACGGCGCGCTGGGTCGCGAACCGGATCGGCACGGATGATCGCTCGCTCAGCCTGCGCGATCCCTCCGGCAACGCGCGCCTCGGCGCCTACTACCTGCGCTACGTGCTGGACAAGCTCGGCGGCATGCCGCTGCTCGCGGCCGCGGCGTACAATGCGGGCCCGAAGCGGGCGGAGGCGTGGCGGGGCGCCGTACCGCTCGAAGGCGCGATCTACGCCGAGACGATCCCCTTCACCGAGACCCGGGATTACGTGAAGAAGGTGCTGGCGAACGCCGTGTTCTACCAGGCGCGCCTCGGCTTGCGCTATGTCGCCTTGAAGGATCGCCTCGGCGTGGTGCCGCCGCGTGGCGCGGAGCGGGAGAACGCGCCGGACGACGGGACGTCCGCGTCGCCGGCGATCGCCGGCAGCGATCGCCGGCCATGAGCGTGCGACGGATCGTCGTGCTCGGCGGCAGCGGTTTCGTCGGCCGGCACGTCGTCGCGCGGCTGGTCGCTCGGGGCGGGCGCGTGCTGGTTCCTACGCGCAGCCGCGAACGCGCCAAGCACCTGGTTCTTCTGCCCACGGTGGACGTGGTCGAAGGCGACGTCCACGATGCCGCCACGCTCGGCCAGTTGATCGCCGGCGCCGCCGCGGTGGTCAACCTGATCGGGATCATCAGCGAGACTCGACGCGGCGGCTTCGAGCGCGTGCACGTGGCGCTTCCGCGCCAGGTCGTCGCCGCCTGTCGGGAAGCAGGCGTGCGACGCCTGCTCCACATGAGCGCGCTCAACGCCGATCCGAGCGGGCCCAGTCGCTACCTTGCCAGCAAGGGCGAAGCCGAGGCGCTCGTCGCCGCATCGGATCTCGACTGGACGATCTTCCGCCCGTCGGTGATCTTCGGGCGGGAGGATTCGTTTCTCAACCTATTCGCCCGGCTCGAGCGGATGCTTCCGGTGATCGCGCTCGCATGCCCGCAGGCGCGGTTTCAGCCGGTGTGGGTCGGAGACGTGGCCGAAGGCTTCGTCCGCGCGATCTCCGGCGAGGGTACGTGGAGACAGCGCTACCACCTGTGCGGGCCCCGCGTCTATACCTTGCGCGAGCTGGTGGCCTACGTCGGCGAGGTGACCGCAGAGAACCGCCCCATCGTGCCGCTGGGACCGGGCCTTTCCCGCTTGCAGGCGCGCGTGCTCGAGCTGCTGCCCGGCAAGCTCATGACCCGCGACAATCTCGCCTCCATGACGATCGACAACGTCTGCGGCGGTGCCTATCCCGACGTGCTCGGCGGCCCACCGGCGGCGCTCGAGGCGATCGTGCCGGCGTACCTCGCGCCGATCGCGGCGCGCACCCGCTACGCGAAGTTCCGCGCCGAGGGCGGTCGCTCCGACACCGGATGAAGATCTATCGGGTCGGCGGCTCGGTTCGCGACGAGCTGCTCGGCCGGCCGGTCGCCGACCGCGACTATGTCGTCGTGGGGGCGACGCCCGAAGCCATGCGCGCCCTGGGCTTCCGCAGCGTCGGGCGGAATTTTCCGGTCTTCCTCCACCCGCACACCCACGAGGAATACGCGCTCGCGCGCACCGAGCGCAAGAGCGGGCGCGGCCACCGCGGGTTCGTCTTCCACGCCTCGCCCGAGGTCACGCTCGAGGAGGATCTCGCCCGGCGCGATCTCACGATCAACGCCATGGCGCGCGGCCAAGACGGCGTGCTGGTGGATCCGTTCGGCGGAGCGCGCGATCTCGAGCAAGGCGTGCTGCGGCACGTCGGTCCGGCGTTCGCCGAGGACCCGCTGCGGGTGTTGCGGGTGGCCCGGTTCGCCGCGCGCTTCGGCTTCTCGGTCGCTCCCGAGACGCTCGCCTTGATGCGCGCGATCGCGGCCGGAGGCGAGCTTGCGACGCTGTCCGCGGAGCGCGTCTGGCAGGAGCTTTCGCGCGCCCTGATGGAGCGCACCCCATCGCGATTCATCGCCCTCTTGCGGGAGTGCGGCGCGCTCGGCGCCGTGCTTCCCGAGGTCGATGCGCTCGGCGGCGGATCGGCGCCAAAATCCCGTGCGCTCGAACAGCTGCTACGCGCGCTGGACGCTGCCGCCGCCGCGAACGACACGCTCCCCGTCCGCTACGCCGTACTGGCCGGCGCACTGGGTGCAAACGCCCGTTCCCGCATGCTTCGCGCCGAGCGCGTGAGCCGGACAGTCAATGCGCCGATCGATTGCCGCGATCTTGCCCGTCTCGCCGCGCGGCTCTGCGGGCGCGTTGCGCGCGCGCGCGAGCTTTCAGCGCCGGAGACTCTCGATCTTCTCCTCGCCGCCGACGCCGTGCGGCGGCCGGAGCGATTCCAGGCACTGCTTCGCGTGTGCGAGCTCTGGCATTTCGCCGAGGCGGGCGCTGGGAAGGATTTCCGCCCCGCTCACGAGCTTGTCGGCGCGCTGGCCGCCGTGCGCCAAGTCGAGGCGGGCAGGCTCGCGGCGGGAGCGAAGGGCCGCGACGTCGCTCGCCGCGTGCGTGCCGCGCGCCTCGACGCGCTGCGCCGGCGCCGAAGACGCTCAACCTAGGGTCCGTTAACAGGCCCTAGAAGAAGTGGGCCATGCCGAAGACGTATCCCGTCGGCCTGGCGCCCGGCGCCACGGGGTAGTCGTTGATGTTGAAGCCGTAGCCCGCGTTCTTCTGGTTGTTGATGCGCACGAAGCCGGCGTAGAGCAGCGTGCGCAGCGACAGCGGATAGCTGTACGAGACCTCCCACTGCTCGCTGGCGGAATCGGGGCCTTTGGTCAGCCCGCCGATCGTCGTCCCGTCGAGCGCGTCACCCTTTCCGTTGCCCGCGCGTCCGCAGAAGGCGTACACGCTGCCACCGCCGGCGGGGATGATCGCCGACACACCCCAGAAGTCGCGCTTGAGGTCGCCCGTCGGTGTCCCATAGCTCAGGCGCTCGTACACCGCGCCGAGGCGCAAGCCCGACGAGCCGAAGAGGGTGCCGATGTCGTACCCGGCGGCGATCGAAAAGGCATCGTCGTTGGTATTCGCGAAGCGCACCCCGCTGTTGCGCTCGTAGGCCACGCCGAGGTCGAGCGGTCCCTTGCTGTAGAAGGCTCCCGCGCCGATGACATACGCGTGGCGCAGCTCGGAGACGTGGTCGCCGTTGTCCGCGCTATCGGCGTTGCCCGAAGAATCTCGAGTCGAGTACTGAACCTCGCCCGTCAAGCCGCCGAGCGGTGGCGTCTCGTAGCGCAGCGAATTGCCAAGCCGCGCGTCGAACCCGCCCTGCACCTTCGACAGCGGCCCCTGCGCCCAGATCGCGGCGGTGGAAAGGATCGAAGTGGTCAGAGTCGGCGTATTGCCGAAGATCGTCAGAATGTCGTCGTAAGGCGTGAGGAACTTGCCGAACTTCGCCGTTCCCCAGTCCCCCTGCAGACCGACGAATGTCTCCCTGCTGGCCAACGTGCTCCCCCCCGTGTCGGCTTGAAGCGACGATTCGACCTGGAAAATGGCGACCTGACCGCGGCCCAGGTACTCGTTGCCGCGAATGCCGAAGCGCGAGGAGTTGCTGGACACCCGATTGACCGTCGGATTGGAACCGTCCGGCTGCTCGCCCCGGACAAGCTCGAAGTCGAGATTCAGGTTGCCGTAGAGGCGTACGTTCGCGAGCTGGCCGTGGGCCGAAAGCGGCAGTGCGCCCACGCATCCCAGGGCCAACGCGGCGAGCGATCTCTTCATCGGTGTGGTGCAAGCGGGCGGTCCGCGGCGCAAGCATTGTCGCATGGCACCCGCCGAGACGAAGAGCGCCGCTACAGCCAATAAGCTGTCAGCGTCATCACGCGCGCCGTGCCGCGCATGAGCGCGCGTATTGGCCAGGGCAACTCCTGCGCGCCCGCATCGCGCGCGACTCCACCGTGCCGCACCTCGTCATCGCGCATGGCGGCGACGACGGCCCGGCTCTTGCCATCCGCCGGCGGAAGCCGGTCCATGTGGCCCGTGAGGTGCTCCTCCACCTGCCGCTCCGTTTCCACCACGAAGCCTAGGCTCGTCCGGTCTCCGGTGAGTCCCGCGGCAAGCCCTATCGCGAACGATCCCGCGTACCAGAACGGGTTGGCGAGACTCGTGCGTCCCTCGAGCTCCGCGAGCCGCGCTAGCGTCCAGGCGAGATGCTCCTCCTCCTCGCGCGCCGCCTGCGCGAGCCGGCCTCGCGTTTCGCCTGCGCGCGCGGTCAGCGCCTGGGCCTGATAGAGCGCCTGCGCGCACACTTCGCCGGTGTGGTTGACGCGCATCAGCGCCGCGGCGTGTCGCCGCTCCTCCGGCGTGAGCTCCGGCTCCACCAGGCCTGCGGCGGGATAGGGGCGTCCGGCTTGAGCGACGCCGCCCAAGGTTCGGAGCGCGCGGTCGAAGCTCAATATCAGATCGTCGGCCACCATGGATCGCTCTTCTCGAAAGCCCCGCGCCTGAAGTCTGACCGCGCCCGACAGGCTTCGTATCCCTCGTCAGGAAAAAAACGGGCGCCCATCGGGCGCCCGGATGATCACTCTAAACCCAGTTGGAGCCGAAAACCTTGCTTTGCTGCGGATTAGAAGAAATGCACCATACCGAACACGATGCCACTCGGCTCGCCATTGCACACCGCGTCGTCGGGGCTGCTGACGTTGTGGTTGGTGTTGATCGTGTACGCGTTGATGTTGAACGTGTACTTGGCGTTGCAGTCGTTGTTGAGCTTCACGTAGCCGGTGTAGAGCAGCGTCCGCGGCGAGAGACTGTAGCTGTACGAGATCTCCCACTGCTTCGACGCTGTTTCGGGTCCTTTGACCAGGCCACCCACGGTCTCACCGTCGGCTGCTCCGCCCTTGCCGTTGCCGGCGCGGCCGTAGAACAGGTAGACCTTCCCGCCGCCGACCGGGATGGTGCCCGAGAGGCCCCAGAAGTCGCGCTTGAGGTCGCCGCTCGGCGTCTCGTACTTGGTGTTCTCGTACACGATTCCGAGCCGCAGGCCGAAGCCCTGCATGATCGTGCCGAAGTCGTACGCACCGGTGATCGTGAAGTCGCGATCGTCCAGGCTTGGCCCGCGCACCTTCTTGTTCTTTTCGTAGGCTGCACCGAGTTGCAGCGGCCCGTTCGCGTAGATCGCGTTCATGCCGAGAACCCAGGCGTGACGCAGCTCGGACGCATGGTCGCCGTTGTCGCCGGTCACCGACGCATTCGCATCCGCCACGCCCGACGAATCGCGCGTCGAGTACTGGATCGCCGCCGTGAGCCCGCTCATGTTCGGCGTGTCGTAACGCAGGTTGTTACCGGTCCGCGCGTCGAAGCCGCCCGCTCCCTTGCTCAGGGTGCCCTGCGCCCAGAGGTCGGCCGTCGACAGGATCGAGGTCAGCAGCGTCGGAGCGTTACCGAAGATCGCGTGCAGGTCGTCCTGGGGCATCAGGAACTTGCCCATCGTGAACTTGCCCCAGCTGCCTTGCAAACCGACGAACGTTTCGCGGTTCGCCGTGACGCTACCGCCGGTATCCGGCTTGAGGTCCGATTCCACTTGGAAGATGGCATTCAGGCCGCCGCCCAGACTCTCGGTGCCGCGCATCCCAAAGCGCGACGAGTTGCTGCTCAGGCGATTGACCCATGGATTCGAGCCGTCGGCCTGCTTGCCGTTGACGAATTCGAAGTCCACGTTCAGGCGCCCGTACAGCGTGACGTTCGCAGTTTGCGCTTGCGCAGCCAGCGGCAGCGCAAATGCGCCGGCCACGGCAAGGGCGACGAGCTTTTTATTCATGAAGTTCTCCTCTGACGAAAAAAAGTGGCAAGTGCGCTGTTTTTACGACTGGCCATCGGAACCTTCTCAGGAGGGTAGCGAGAAGCTGGACCCATTGTGCCAAACCGCGGAATCCGATGGCAAGGCAAAGACCGGCGACCCCAAAACAGCATCGGAATGCTGTTGTTTAATTGCAACAAGCGAGGCTTTTTGGCACGTGACGTTTTGCTACGCGGCCGCGGGTATAATTCGCTCTACAATTGCGCTGCCGCGGCCGACGCGAGACGCGGGCAAGAATGGGCACAAACAACAGCTTGCCGACGTTCCGCTGGGTGAATGGCCTTGCGGCCACGTCAGCGGCGTCGCCATGATCCTTCTGCCCGTCGTGATCGCCGTGGCGCTCTCCTGGCTCGCGATCCGCATCCTGCTCGCGCACCCAGGCCGTCTCCCTCAGGACCATCCCAACGCCCGATCGCTCCATGCGGCGCCCGTACCTCGGGCCGGAGGGTGGGCGGTCTGGGCAGGATGGCTCGGCGCGACGCTTTGGCTCCCCGGGCCCCGTCAATGGCTGGGGCCGTTCCTGGCGCTGGTCGCGGTCTCGCTGCTGGACGACCGGCGGGGCGTGCACCCGCTCCTGCGACTGGCCGCCCAGGTCGCTGCCGCGCTGGCCTGGCTGTGGCTCGCGGGCTGGCCGATCCACCCGCTGATCGCGGTGGCGCTCATCGTGTGGATGGCCAACCTGTACAACTTCATGGACGGCAGCGACGGACTTGCCGCCGCGATGAGCCTCATCGGCTTCGGAAGCTACGCGGCCGGCGCCGCGGTCGCGGGCGCGAGCGACGCGTTGGCCCTGGCGGCGCTGGCTGCGGCGACCGTGCCGTTTCTGCTCTACAACCTGCCCCCGGCCCGGATCTTTCTCGGCGACGCCGGATCGGTGCCGCTCGGTTTTCTAGCCGCCGTGTTCGGGATTGCCGGCTGGGTCGAACATTGGTGGCCGGCGTGGTTTCCGATCCTGGTGTTCCTGCCGTTCGTCGCCGACGCCTCGGCCACGCTGGCCGTGCGACTGGCGCGCGGCGCCCGCGTGTGGGAGGCGCATCGCGAGCATTGCTACCAGCGGCTCGTTCAGATGGGATGGGGACACGCGCGAACGCTGGCGCTTTATGGCGGCCTGATGCTGGCAACGGCGGGCAGCGCCCTGGCGGCGCTCGTCTGGGCCCCCGCGGCGGGGCTTCCGGCATTGGCCGTCTGGACGGTCGTGCTCGGATCGCTGTTCGCCCTAACGGGGTATCATTGGCGCCGGCGAGAAGCGGAGTTTGGTGAAAGTAAGGGCTAACTGGCGAGTATGGCTTGCGTTCGTGCACGACGTCTGTGCCGCAGCGCTCGCCTGGGTCGGTCTGTACTGGCTGCGCTCCAACATGGAGCTGCACGAGCCGCAGCTCACCGATATGTGGCACACGCTCGCCTGGGTCCTGCCGCTGCAGGCCGGCATCTTCCTCGCGTTCGGCCTCTACCGCGGCCTGTGGCGCTTCGCCAGCCTCCCGGATCTGCAGCGGATCGTTCTCGCCGCCGGACTGGGAGCGGTCGCGATTCCCGTGGTGCTGGTCATGCTTCGCCTCACCGCGGTGGTGCCGCGAACCGTGCTGGTCGTCTATCCGCTGGCGCTGATCTTTCTGATGGCGGGGAGCCGCTTCACGTATCGGATCTGGAAGGAGCACCGCCTCTATAGCCCGCTGGCGGCGCTGGGCGAGCCGGTACTCGTGCTGGGCGCCGGCGAGGCCGGCGCCCGGCTTACCAAGGAGCTCGCCCACAGCCGGCAGTGGCGCGTCGTGGGCTTGCTCGACGACGATCCGGCGAAGCAGGGCCGGATGCTGCGCAACGTAAGCGTGCTGGGCCCGCTCGCGGAGCTGCCCAACTTCGCCCGCCGCTACGGCGTACGCACGGTGATCATCGCCCTGCCTTCCGCCGCCCACGGCGTGCGTCGACGGGTCGCCGAGCTGTGTGCCGCGGCCGGGCTGGAAGCCCTCACCGTGCCGTCGTACGAGGACCTGATCAGTGGCCGCTCCCAGCTCACCACCATCCGCCACGTCGAGGTGGACGACCTGCTCGGCCGCGACCCGGTGGTGCTCGACACGGCGGGTCTGCGGGAATGGCTCGGGGGACGCGTCGTGCTGATCACCGGCGCCGGCGGGTCGATCGGCGCGGAGCTCTGCCGCCAGATCGCGCGCTACCGGCCGGCACGGCTGGTGCTGCTCGAGCTCTCCGAGTACGCGCTCTACCAGATCCAGCAGTCGCTGCTGGACGAATTTCCGGACCTTCCGGTGGCCACGATCGTCGGCGACGTCAAGCACGCGGCACTGGTCGAGCGGCTGCTGGCCCAGGAACGGCCGTCCGTCATCTTTCACGCCGCTGCCTACAAGCACGTGCCGCTGATGGAGGAGATCAACGCGTGGGCCGCCGTGCGCAACAACGCCTACGGCACCTGGGTCATCGCCCGCGCGGCCGTCGCGGCACGGGTCGAGAAGTTCGTGTTCGTCTCGACCGACAAGGCGGTCAATCCCACCAGCGTGATGGGCGCCTCCAAGCGGCTGGGAGAAATTTTCTGCCAGAGCCTGCAAAACGGCGGAACGCGGTTCGTGATCGTGCGCTTCGGCAACGTCTTCGGCAGCGCGGGGAGCGTCATCCCGCGCTTCCGCGAGCAGATCGCGCGCGGCGGACCGGTGACCGTCACGCACCCGGAGATCACGCGCTACTTCATGTCGCTCTCCGAGGCCACGCAACTGCTGCTGCAGGCCGGCTTGATGGGCGAGGGCGGGGAAGTGCTTGCCCTCGACATGGGCGAGCCGGTGCGCATCCTCGATCTCGCGCGCGACATGATCCGGCTCTCCGGCGCCAATCCCGATCAGATCCGCGTGGTGTTCACCGGCCTCAGGCCCGGCGAAAAGCTGTTCGAGGAGCCGCTCGCCTCGGACGAGGCCACGCTCCCGACGCCGCACCCGAAGCTCTTCATCGCTCACGCCCGCACCACCGGCGCCGATGCGGTCGACGAGGCAGTTGCCTGGCTCGAACGCGACCGCGCGGCCGAGGACGCCGAAGTGCGCGCACGGGTCAAGGCCTGGATTCCCGAATATGTGCCGCGCGGCGAAGTAGCCGCGCCGCCGAGCGCCGAGCGCGTCGTCGCGATACGCGCGCGCTGAAATCGGTGGCGTTCAGCCGATAGACACCCCCAGCGACGCGACGGCGGCGCTCACCGCATCGAGGTCGATCGCGTCCATGCAGCGCGGATGCGCGCACTCGCGGAGCGTGCGCCCGCAGCGGCGAACCCACGGGATCTCGCGCCGGAACAGCACGCGTTGATCGCGGCACGGGAACGGATCCATTGTTACGGCGCGATAAGGCGCGTCGCGCCAGAAAGCGCCCGCGCCGCTCACCGTCGCCGAGCCGGGCCCGAACAGCGCGACCGTGGGCGTGCCGACGATCCGGCCGAGGTGCGCCACGCCGGTGTCGGGCGCGACCAGCGCCGAAGCTTCCGCGAGCAGATGCCAGAGCTGGGTCAGCGAGACGGCGCCGGCCACGGAAGCGTAGCGTGCGTCCGGATCGCAGGAACGAACGAGCTCCGCCTCATCCGGTCCCGCCGACCAGACCGGCGCCACGCCGGCCGCCGCGAAGCGCCGGGCGAGCGCGGCCCAGCGCGCCGCGCTCCAGCGCTTGAGCGGCGTGCTCGCGCCCACGTGCAGCACCGCATACGGCCGAGGCAGCGCGAGCTTCGGCCGCGCCGGCGGCGCGGGCCAGCGCTCGGATCGGAACGGGGCCGGTGGCGGGCCTTCGACCAGACCGGCTACCATGTCGCTCCACGCCGCGGGCCGATCGGGGTAGCGCCACAGCTCGTCGATGGGCCAGTTCTTGGTCGGAGGCCGGTCTCCGGCGAACCCGACGATCCAGCGCGATTCGAGCGCGAGCGCGAGCCAGCTCAGGCGGTTGTCGCCGGGGATGATCGCCAGGTCGAATCCCTTTTCGCGCCACAGGGGCGAGGCGGCCGGGGCGCGCGGATTCCAGCCCAGCGCGCGCAGACCGTACGGTGCGCCGGCGTAGAGCGGCGCGTAAGACTCGCGCATGGCCATGACGATGTCCGCCGCGGGATGGCGTTCGCGCAGCTTCGCCGCCAGCGCGGTGAGCATGAGCGTGTCGCCGAGCAGCAGGTGGTGAGCGATGAGAATGCGCTGTGGATCCATCGGTCGCGAGCGGCGGCCGCCGCTCGCCGCTCGCCACGCCAGTGCGCGCGACACCACGCGCAGCCGTCCGGTGAAGCGGCTTCCCGCCCTATCGGTAGCGATTGGCATCGGCCGCGCGGCGAAACACCGCTTCCATCGCATCGAGCATCTTGCGCAGGCCGAACCGGGCGTGCACCCGGTCCCGGGCGGACCAGACCAGCCGCTCGGCGAGCGCTGCGTCGCCAAGCAGCCGATCGATGCCGGCGGCGAGCGCGACGGCATTCTGCTTCGCGACGATCAGCGCGGTGGCGTCGTTGATGGCGATCTCGCCGATGGCCCCGACGCTGGTCGTCACGCACGGCACGCCGACCGCCATGGCCTGAACCAGCGCCTGCGGAACGCCCTCGTTGGCGTACGACGGAAGCGCGAACACGTCGAGCGCTTGCAGCCACGGCACCACGTCGTCCTGATTGCCGGCGAGGCGGACGCGATCCGCGAGTCCGAGGCGGGCGACCTCGGCGCGGATCGCGTCGGCTTGCGGACCGTCGCCGACGATGGCCAGGATCGCGTCGCGATGGCGGAGCAGTGTCATAGCCTCGACGAGATAACGATGCCCCTTCCAGCTGCGCAGCGTCGCTACGATGCCGACAATCGGCACGCCCTGAGGAAGCGCGAGCGCATTGCGGGCGGCTTCCTTGTCGCCAGCGACGAAGCTTTCGAGGTCGATGCCCGTCGGGATGGAGGTAACGCGCGCCGGCGACACGGCGTTGGCGCGGATGAGCTGCTGGCGGATCGCTTCCCCCGTGGTGACGATTTCCGCGGTCGCGCGCGTGTACAGCCAGCGCGTTGCGGCGTTGTTAGGCACCCGCACGGAGAGGTGACGCGTCCGCACCAGCGCGGGCGGACGCCGCTTGCCGAGCCAGAACGCGCGGCACGCGAGCGCGGCGAGCCAGCTGTCGGTGGAACTGTGGCTGTTGACCACGTCGATGCGCTCCACCGACAGCACCCGCCGCAGCGCGACGACGCCGACCGGGCTCTTGCGGCGGATCGGCAGCGCGACCACCGGCACGTCGAAGCGCTCGGCTTCGTGGAAGATCGCCGCCTCGGGCGGGCTGGCGACGCGCACGTCGTGGCCTCGGCGGCGCAGTCCGGCGGCCTCGGTCAGGATGCGCAGCTCCTGCCCGCCCCAGCCGAGGGAAGACTCCGTATGCAGGATGCGCAGTCTGGAGATCCTTTCGTCCGGTCTAGGCAACCGTCGCCGCGGCGGCGAACTGCATGCGATGGAGCTTCGCGTACAGCCCGTCATGCGAGAGCAGCTCCGCGTGCGTGCCGTGCTCGACGATGCGCCCGGCGTCGAGCACGGCGATGCGGTCCACGCGCTCGATCGTCGATAGCCGGTGAGCGATCACAATCGTGGTCCGGCCGCGCATGAGCGTCTCCATCGCTGCCTGCACATGGCGCTCCGACTCCGAATCGAGCGCGGACGTCGCCTCGTCGAGGATCAGCAGAGGCGCGTTCTTGAGGATGGCTCTGGCGATGGCGATGCGCTGGCGCTGGCCGCCGGACAGTCGCACGCCGTTCTCACCCACGATGGTTTCGAAGCCGTCGGGGAAGGCGTGGATGAAGTCGAGGGCGTGGGCGGCCAGCGCCGCCTGCTCGATCGCCTGGCGCGGCGCGCTCGCCATCGCGCCGTAGGCGATGTTGGCGGCGATGGTGTCGTCGAAGAGCACGACGTCCTGGCTCACCAGCGCGATCTTGCTGCGCAGGTTGGCCAGCGTGAGCGCCTTGATATCGTGCCCGTCGAGGAGAATGCGCCCCGAGGTGGGCTCGTAGAAGCGCGGCACGAGGTTCACGAGCGAAGTCTTGCCGCCCCCCGACGGGCCGACCAGCGCGATCGCCTCGCCGGGCGCGATCGCCAGACTCACGTCGCTGAGCGCGTTGCGGTCCGCGCCGCCGTAGCGCAGCGAGATGCGCTCGAAGCGCAGCTCGCCGCGCACCTCGCCGAGCTCGAGTGTGCCGCGGTCTTCCTCCGGCCCCTGGTCGATCAGCCCGAAGATGCTCTCCGCGGCCGCGAGCCCGCGCTGGATGTTGGTGTTGACGCCGGACATCGAGCGCAGGCGATCGATGAGCGTCAGCAGAGCCGCGACGTACGCGCCGAAGCGTGCGGCGTCGAAGCCGCCCGTCTCGCTCTGCTTGAGGATGAGGTAGATGACCAGGCCGACTGCGCACGCGCCCACGAGCTGCAGCAGCGGCGAGCTCGCGGCGCTTGCCGAGGACTGCTTGGTCATGGACTGGCGCAGCCGATTCGCGGCCGAGACCGCGCGGCTCTTCTCGTACGCGTAACCGCCGAAGATCTTCACCAGCCGGTGTCCGCTGATGATCTCCTCGAGCACGTGGGCGATCGATCCGGTGCGCTGCTGGACGTCGCGCGCGACGCGGCGCAGTCGCCGGCTGAAATAGCGCGTCACCCACGCCACCGCCGGGAGCACGATGAGCAGCACGATCGTGCGCTGCCAGTCGAGATAGAACAGCAGCCCCAGCGACCCGGCGATCGTCAGCACGCCGCGCACCGCCGTGGTGATCGCGCTCGAGCTGGCGGCCGCGAGCTGGTAGGCGTCGAAGGTGAATTTCGAGATCAACCTTCCCGAGGACTGGCCGTCGTAATACGCGGTCGGCAGCGTGAGCAGGCGTTCGATCATCTGCCGACGCAGGTCGAACACGACGCGATGCCCCGTCCACGCCATGCCGTACTCGGACATGAAGGAGCCCAAGCCCCGGAACAGGAACACCGCCACCACGGCGAGAGGCAGCTGCAGCGAGGTCTCCGGATCCGGATTCTGCAGCTTCTGGATGATCGGCATCACCATGTAGGCCATGATGGTGTCGCCGGCGGCCACCACGCTCATGCCGACCAGCGCCAGCGCGAACGCCCACCAGTACGGGCGAACGTAGCGAAGCAGGCGCCGGTAGAGCAGCAGGCCGGAGGACACGAGTGAAGGGGGCGGCGGAATGCGCCACCGGCGCGGGCCGAATGCGACTGATTATAGCCTACGGCCTAGTGCGCCGCCGCCTTCGGCGCGGCGTGGCCCGCCGCGTGGGCCTCGGCGAGCAGATCGCGGTAGAGCAGAACGAGCTTGAGCGTCATGGCTGCGGGCGTGAATGGCAGCACGGCCTCGCGTGCGCGCGTTCCCAGCGTTGCTCGTGCGGCCGCATCGGTGAGCGTGGTCATGTGCCAGGCGAGCGATGCGACGTCGCCCGCGGGACAGACGAAGCCCGCGTCGTGCTCGAGCACGAGCTCCGCAGCGCCGCACTTGGTGCTGGTGACGACCGGCAGAGCGCAGGCCATCGCCTCGAGCGCCGCGTTGGGGCACGGATCGTAGAACGTGGGCAGCACGAAGGCGTCCGCGGCGCCAAAGAACGGACGCGGGTCGTCCTGCGGTCCGAGCAGGGTGACGCGCTCGGCCACGCCCAGCTCGTGCGCGAGGCGGCGGTAGCGTCCCGGAGCCTTGTCGCGCCCCACGACGAGCAGACGCGGCTTGCCCGGCACGCGCGCGAGCGCGGCGATCGCCCGGGCGACGCCCTTGCGCGCGTACCCGGAGCCGACGAGCAGGAACGCGGTCGCGTCCTCCGGGATGGACAGCCTGGACCGCACCGCGGCCCGCTGCTCCGCGAGGCGCGGCGAGTAGTCGTCGCTGTCCACGGCGTTATACACGACATGGATGCGCTCTTCGGCGAAGCCGAACCGGTCGCGAACCTCGTCCTTGACCATCTTCGAGTTGCAGATCACCGCCCGCAGCGCCGGGCTCGCGAAGAGCCGGCGTTCGATGTCGAGCACGTAGCGGTGATAGGGACTCCATTCGAGGAGGCGGCGCGCGAGCGGCGAGGCGTCGCGCAGCCGCTCCTCGAGATAGACCTGATGCACACCGTCGCCCGCCCGGAACACATCGCAGCACAACAGGCGCTCGTGCGACTGCACCAGCTCCGGCGGCGCTCGCGCGATCTTCTCGCACACGGCGCGGGCGAAGCTCTTGTCGCGCCACAGCCGGCCGACGTAAGGCGGATTGCAGAGCACGGGCTCGATCAGTTGCAGCCGCGTCTGCGGCCAGCTGCGCGTGTAGAGCGTGATCGCGATGCTGCGCTCGAGGAGGGCCTCGAGGGCCGCCTCGACGAACCGCTCCGCGCCGCCGTAGGGCGTGTAGCGCTGGCGGATGATCCCGAGCCTCATCGCGCCTGGGTCTCGGCCAGGAGCTCGCGCAGCGCCGCGTGGACCCGCGAAGCAGGAAGGCTCGTCAGGCACTCCGAGAGCTTGCCGCCGCCGCAGCCGTCGATCCCGCACGGGCGGCACGGATGATCGTTGGAGGCGACGATTCGATGCGCCACGCGCCAGGGACCCCATTCGGCTTCGCCGCTGGGTCCGAACAATGCCACCACCGGAGTGTGCATCGCGGCGGCGATGTGCATGGGCGCGGAATCGACGCCGACGAAGGCCCGCGCCTCGCCGATCAGCGCAGCGAGCTCTCGCAACGTCAGCGCCCCGCAGAGATCGACGACGCTGGCGCGCGTCGCAGGATCGAGCCGGGCGAGCGTAGCGCGCACCAGCTCGCGCTCGCGTGCCTCCGGCGCGCCGGTCACGGTGATCCGCCAGCCGTCACGCGCGACGGCCTCGACCAGCTCGGCGTAGCGCTCCGCGGTCCACGACTTGAACAGCCAGCGAGAGCCCGGGTGCAGCACGAGGAAGCGCGAGCGCGCGAGGCCGTGCTGGAGCATGAGCTCCCTCGCGCGCGCCGCGTCGTGCGCGGCGGGAACGAGAACCAGCGCACGCTCGTCGTCGTCGATCGGTTGCAGGCCCACGCGCCGTAGCGCGTCCAGGTTGCACTCCACCGTGTGCCGCGGCCGCGCGCGCGGCAGACGGTAGTAGTGCGTGAAGCTCGCCCGCCAGAGCCAGTGCGCTCGCGGGAGCTCGCGCGCCACCGCGTAGCGCGCGCGCAACAGTCGCGCGAGCCAGGCTCCGCGCGGGTGCTCCGTGAGGTGGAGGATCAAATCGAAGCGGCGCGCCGCGAGCTCGCGCAGCAGCCCGTGTTCGGCCCGAAGCTGGCGCCAGGCGCCGCTTCGCTTCCACTCGCGATCGACCGTGTGGATGGTCGCGACCGCCGGATGGCCCTCGAGCATGCACGCGGTTTCGCGGTAGACGAGCGCGTCGAGCTCGGCCTCGGGAAGCTTCCGGCGCAGGACGGTGAACACCGGCGAAGCGAGCAGGACGTCGCCGTGATGCCGCAGCTTGGTCACCAGGACGCGACGCACCCGGCTGGTGTCGATCGCGTCCGGCGGGCCGTTCAGCATGCGGCGGAAGATACCAAAGCGCACTGTCGCTTACAAACGACGGGACCGCTCGCCAGTCAGGGCTTACTCGTTCATGAAGCGGCGTGGTTACTTTGTCTCCGGCCGATCGGGTAGAATCGATCAACACCGGGCCGTTCGCCTTTCTCCACCTCGCCGCCATGCCTCTCGAGGCCGCCTCCGCCGCGCACAAGGCGCAGATCCTCGCCGAGGCGTTGCCCTACATCCAGCGGTTCCACGACAAGGCGATCGTGGTGAAGTACGGCGGCAACGCCATGACCGAAGCCGCGCTCAAGTCGGGCTTCGCGCGCGACGTCGTCATGCTCAAGCTCGTCGGCATGAACCCGATCATCGTCCATGGCGGAGGGCCGCAGATCGGCGATCTCCTCAAGACGATGGGCATCGAAAGCGAGTTCCGGCAGGGCATGCGCGTGACCGACGAGAAGGTCATGAACGTCGTCGAGATGGTGCTGGGCGAGCTCAACCAGGAAATCGTGGGCCTCATCAATCAGCATGGCGGCCGGGCCGTAGGGCTCACGGGCCAGGACGGGGCGTTCATTCACGCCCGCAAGATGCTGCTCAAGAGCGAGACCGACGACGGCGAGCCGGTCGACATCGGCCTGGTCGGCGAGATCGAGCGCATCGACCCGGAGCTGATCCAGTTGCTGGATTCCCGCGATTTCGTTCCGGTCATCGCCCCGATCGGCGTCGGTCGCGACGGAGAGGCCTATAACATCAACGCCGATCTCGTCGCGGGCAAGCTGGCGGAGACGCTCAAGGCCGAGAAGCTGGTTCTCATGACCAACACGCCGGGCGTGCTCGACAAGCGCGGCGCGCTGCTGACCGGGTTGACGGCGAGCGAGATCGAGCGGCTGTTCGCCGACGGCACCATTCACGGCGGCATGCTGCCGAAGATCGGCTCGGCGCTGGAGGCGGTGAAGAACGGAGTGCGCAGCTCCCACATCATCGACGGACGCGTCGAGCATGCCCTGCTGCTGGAGGTGCTGACCAACGAAGGCGTCGGAACGATGATCAGGGCGGACTGACTATGGCGACCAGACCGGGGGAGCGCAAGGAGAAGATCCTGCAGATGCTGGCGGAGATGCTGGAGAATCCACGCGGCGACAAGATCACGACCGCCGCGCTCGCCGGGAAGCTCGAGGTGTCGGAAGCGGCGCTGTATCGCCACTTTGCGAGCAAGGCGCAGATGTTCGAAGGTCTGATCGCGTGGATCGAGCGCGAGCTTTTCTCGGTCATCAACCGGATCACCAGCGAGACGACCGATGGCGTCGCGCAGGCCACGCAGGTCGTGTCGCTGCTCCTCGGCTTCGCGGAGAAGAACCGGGGAATGACGCGTGTGCTGATCGGCGACGCGCTCGTCAACGAGGACGAGCGGCTGCAGGTGCGGATGAATCAGCTCTACGAGCGCATCGAGGCCGCGCTGCGGCAGGCGCTTAAGATCGCGCAGGCCGGCGGGGCGTGGACCGGCGATCCGATCGCGGAAGCCAACGCGTTGCTCGCCTTCGTGCTCGGCCGCTGGCTGCTGTTCGCGAAGTCGGGATTCAAGCGCTCGCCACAGGAGCACTGGGAAACGCAGCGCGGCTATCTGTTGGGCTGAGCGCGCGGCGCGAGGGCGCTCCGGCGCTGATCTGCTACGCCCTGGGAGCGGCGAGGCGCGGTGACTCCGGCGCTGGCGGCGCAATCGCGTCGTCGGGCGGGTCCCGGTATGCGGCGGCGACCGGAACCGACGAGTCGCCGCGCACAAACCACCCGCCAGCGACGACTGCGCCGCCTAATGTGCCTTCCGTCACCGCGCCGCGCCGCTCGAGATGGGAGAATTGCGCCGGATTCACTGCGATTCGGCGTTGGAAGGGCGAGATCTGACGGTCGCCGGCTACGCCGCCTTCACCGTCGACGGCGCGAGCTGGCAGCCGTTGATTCGCCACACGCCCTCGCGCTTATCCATCGTGTAGAGCGCGACCAGCACCGTGTTGTCGCGGCCAACGAGCCGCAACGGCTGCACGATGACGCCATCGACGACCGCACCTTCCAGAAACTCCGTGTAGCGCGCCTCGAGCAGCGGCGCGTAACCGCTGCGGACCATCGCCATGAAGTTGCGCGCGTCTCCGAACTGGGCGCGGATGCCGGCGCTGGCGTAGCGGAAGGCCCGCTCGCCATCGCCGCGCTTGAGCGCCGCCAGCTGCTGCGAGATCACCGTGCGCATCGCGATCCAATCGTTCCGGCTCAGCTTGGGCTCCGTAGCCTGGACGTTCGGAACGAGCGCGCTCCACGCGATCAGGCACAGCGCGACAAGACCGGCGATCCGGCCGTGCGGACGCTGCCGGTTCATGGGCGCCTCGCCGCACAGACCGCGCATTGCGGATCGCGAACGATGCGCACCTCGCGCCACTCCATGGTGAGCGCGTCGAGCAGCAGCAGCCGTCCGGCGAGCGAGCGTCCCGCGCCGGCGAGCAGCTTGAGCGCCTCCGCCGCCTGCGTCGCGCCGACGATGCCCACCAGCGGCGCGAACACCCCCATGCTGGCGCAGCGCGCTTCCTCGAATTCGTCGTCCTCGCCGAACAGGCAGTGGTAGCAGGGGCTCGCCGGGTCGCGGGAATCGAACACGGCGACCTGCCCGTCGAAGCGGATGGCGGCGCCCGAGACGAGCGGCTTGCTGGCCGCGACGCAAACGCGGTTGACCGCGTGCCGGGTCGCGAAATTGTCGCTGCAGTCGATCACGACGTCGACGCGCGCGGCCAGTGGCTCGAGGTCGCCCACCTCCACGCGCTTCGCCACCGCCTCCACCCGCACTTCCGGATTCACCGCGGCGATCCGGGCGCGCGCTGCGTCGACCTTGGGCCGTCCTACGGAGGCGGTGTCGAACAGGATCTGCCGCTGCAGGTTCGTGAGATCGACGCTGTCGGCGTCGACCAGCGTCAGCGCGCCGACGCCTGCGGCGGCGAGGAACTGCGCCACCGGATTGCCCAGCCCGCCCACGCCCACCACGAGCGCGCGCGAGGTGGCGAAGCGTTGCTGCGCGGCGACCCCGAACTCGTCGAGCAGGATGTGTCGGCTGTAACGCAGGAGCTGCAGGTCGTCCATGGTGTCTTGAGGCCTCGAGGCAAAAACGCCCGGTCGAGCCGGGCGTTTTGCTTCAAGCGGTGCGAGGCCGAGTTATTGCGGTTTGGCCTGCGTCGCCTGTGCCGAGAGCGCCTTGGTCGTTGCCATCACCGGCAGTCCCTTCAACTGATTGAGCGCCTGCTGCAGCTGGAAGTCTTCGGGAGCACCGAACTCGAAGCGCGGTGGGGGCGTGGCCTCGGTCTTGGTCGCCGGCCGGGTGTCGATCTTGATCGCCCCCGGCGCGGCGGCGCTCTTCGCCTTGGCATCCGGGGCGGATTCGCTCGGCGCGCCCGGGACTTCGAGATGATGCTCCAGATTCGCCTCCTTGAGCCGGCTCGGGAGGTCGCGTCCGTCGTCCACCGCGACGTCCGGCTCGATGCCCTTAGCCTGGATCGAGCGACCGTTCGGCGTGTAGTAGCGCGCGGTGGTGAGCTTCAGGCCCGTGTTGTGCCCGAGCGGCAGGATGGTCTGCACGGATCCCTTGCCGAACGTCTGCGTGCCCATGATGACCGCACGCTTGTGATCCTGGAGCGCGCCGGCGACGATCTCGGAGGCTGAAGCCGTGCCGCCGTCGACCAGCACCACCATCGGCACGGTCTTGATGCCGGCGGGAAGGTCCCGCAGGTAGTCGTCGCCGCGGCTGCGCAGGTAGTTCTCCTTGCTGGCCGAAAGGCGCATGCGCGCGTCCGGGGTCCGGCCGTCGGTGTAGACCACGAGCGCGTCCTTGGGCAGGAACGCCGCCGCGACGCCGACCGCGGTGGGCAGCAGTCCGCCCGGATCGGTGCGCACGTCGAGCACCAGGCCTTGGAGGTCCCCATCCTTGTAGAGGTCCTTGATCGCCTTGGCGAGATCCTCGCCGGTGCGCTCCTGGAACTGGCGCACGCGGATGTAGCCGTAATGCGGCTCGACCATCTTCGCCTTGACGCTGTGCACCACGATCTCTTCGCGGGTGAGCGAAATGGTCAGCGGCGTGTCGAGGTCCTTGCGGGCGACGGTGAGCACGATCTGCGTGCCGGGCTTCCCGCGCATCTTCTGCACCGCCTCGGAGAGCGCCATCCCGCGCGTGGCGATGTCGTCGATCTTGATGATCAGGTCGCCGGCCTTGATGCCGGCGCGGAAAGCGGGCGTGTCCTCGATCGGCGACACGACCTTGATGAAGCCGTCCTCGACGCCGACTTCGATGCCCAGCCCGCCAAACTTGCCCTGGGTCGAGACCTGCAGCTCCTTGTAGGCATCCGCGTCGAGGAAGTCCGAGTGCGGGTCGAGCCCATGGACCATCCCGTCGATGGCCGCCTTGATGAGCTTGTCGTCGGAGACCGGATCGACGTAATCGCTCTTGATGCGGCCGAACACCGCCGAGAAGAGCTGGAGATCCTCGTACGGAATCGGAAGCCGGGCCTCCTTGTCCGCCATCGCAGAAAAATTCAGGCTCAGCAGCAGACCCAGCACCGCTCCGATACCGATCAACCCAGCCTTCTTCCAAGCATTGCCCATCGTCAAACCCCGTTTCTCGCTTCCATCGCGGCCAGCCCACCCGTCCGCACCGTCGCGCAGTATACGCCCGTTTTTCCGTTGCCAAGCCGTAGCGGCCACTCTCGCGGACGCGCGCTTCGCGTCGCCGGTTCGCAAGCGATTGGCAACGATCGACCAAAGCGGCGGCTTAAGCGCTTTGCCGCAGCCGTGCGGCGGACTCGACCCGACCGGCGGCGGATTCCTCGCTCCCGTCGGCCGGCAGCGAAGGCAACCGCTGTGGACCGTGCCCGACGGGACGAGTTCCGGCCGGAGCGCGAAAAGCCCTGGTGCCGGTCCCGTTCGCCCCCATGTTGAGGAGATGACGCTGGCGTGACCTCGCGAGCGACTACGTTATCATCCTGACGCCTTACCCGCGGCTGACGATCCGCGATGACGCTGCGATTCCTCGAAGACAACTGGCCGCTGGTGCTGGTCCTGATCGTGTCGGGCGGGATGCTGCTCTGGCCGCTCTTTCGCGGTCGGTTCTCCTCGGTGCGCGAGGTGGGGGCCTTCGAGGCGACCGCGCTGATCAATCGACGCAACGCGATCCTGCTCGACGTGCGCGAGACCCAGGAGTACGACGGAGGCCGCATACCGAACGCGGTGCATCTGCCGGGCTCGCAGCTCGCGAGCCGCGGGCACGAGCTCAAGAAGCTTGCGGCCCGCCCCATCATCGCCTATTGCGAAAGAGGCTTGCGCAGCCGCAGCGCCGCCGGCGCGCTCTCCAAGGTGGGATTCACCGAGGTCTACACGTTGCGAGGCGGCTTGCGCGCCTGGATCGACGCGGGGCTGCCGACGGAGAAGGGCGCGTAGGAGCGATGCGCCCGATCACCATGTATGCCACCGCGGTCTGCCCGTTCTGCGTCCAGGCTGAGCGGCTGCTGCGCTCCAGGGGCGTCGGAGCGATCGACAAGATCCGCGTCGACCTGGACCCCTCGCGGCGCCAGGAGATGATGCTGAAGACGGGACGGCGCACGGTGCCGCAGATCTACATCGGCGAGCAGCACGTCGGCGGCTACGACGACCTCGTCGCGCTCGACCGGGCGGGCAAGCTCGGGGCGCTGCTGACGGATCAGGGCGGCTGATCGCTGCGGTATAATTCCCTGTTTCGTCCTCCACCCGGGAATTTCGAATGGCCGACCAGCAACCTCCCAGCGGGCCCTCGCTTCGCATCGAGAAAATCTATCTCAAGGACCTGTCGCTCGAAAATCCTGGCGCTCCCCAGTCGTTCAACGCCCAGGAGTCGCCTCAGGTCGAGGTGAGCTTGCGCAGCCGCGGAGAGCAGATCGAAGAGTCGCTCTTCGAGTGCGTGCTCACGATCACGGTGACGGCCAAGTTGGGAGACAGGACGCTGTTCCTCGTCGAGGCGGCGCAGGGCGGGCTGTTCCGCATCAGCGGCGTGCCGCTGCCGGAAATTCAGCCGGTGCTAGCGATCCATTGTCCGAACGTGCTGTTTCCGTACATCCGCGAGACGATCGCGGACGCCATCACGCGCGCCGGTTTCCCGGCGGTGCACCTCGACCCGATCAACTTCGAAATGCTCTATCAGCAGCAGCTGGCGGCGATGCAACAGCAGCAGGCGCCGCAGTCCCAGCCGCAAGTCGCCCAGGCCTGACCCGCTATGCCGCCGTCCGCCTTGCGGGTCGCGGCGGCCGCGTTGTCTCTTGTCGCGGGCGCGGCCGCGGCGAGCGATTTCCGGTCGACCAGCGATGCCGCGGTGCTCTACGACGCGCCATCGCTGAAATCCAAGGCGTTGTTCGCCATCGGCCGCGACTACCCGCTGGAAGTGATCGTGAGCGTCGAGGGCTGGCTCAAGGTCCGCGACGCGGCCGGAACGGTAGCGTGGATCGAGAAGAAGTCCACCGGAGACAAGCGCATGCTCCTGGTCCGCGTTCCCGCCGCCGACATCCTGGCCGCGCCCGAGTCTTCGGCGGCGCTGGTTTTCCGGGCGGAGCAGAACGTCCTGCTCGAGCTGCTCGATCCATCCGCCGCCACGACGACGCCCGGCTGGGCCAAGGTTCGCCATCGCGACGGTCAGGTGGGGTTCGTGCGCATCCAGCAGATCTGGGGCCTGTAGCTTTCCGCCGCCGGACCAGTGCGGATGGATTCCGTCGCGATCCTCGGAGCGGGCGCATGGGGGACGGCGCTCGCGATCCATCTCGCCCGCACCGCGCGCACGGCGTCGATCCGCCTGTGGGCGCGCGAGCGCGGGCAGGCGGACGCCATCGCGACCGCGGGCGAGAACGCGCGCTATCTTCCAGGGCGCCGCCTGCCGCCGTCGATCGCCGCTACGGCCGATCTCGCGGCCGCGCTCGACGGCGCCGTGCTCGTGGTGGTGTCCACACCCGTGAACGCCCTGGTCGAGGTCGCGGCCGCCGCGCACGCCCATTCCGTTGCGCCGCTGTTCTGGGTCTGCAAGGGATTCGTCGGCGACACCACGCGGATCCTTCCCGCCCACCAGGTCGTAGCGCCGAGCTGGCCCGCGGCCGTGGGAGTGATCTCGGGACCCAGTTTCGCCGACGAGGTCGCGCGCGGGCTTCCGACCGCGGTCACGGTCGCGGCGAGCGAACGCGATGCGGCGGAGCGCGTGGCGCGGCGGCTGCGCGGCGAGACGTTTCGCGCCTACGTGAGCGAGGACCTTGCCGGCGTGGAAGTGTGCGGCGCGGTGAAGAACGTGCTGGCGATCGCCGCCGGGGCGAGCGACGGGCTCGGCTTCGGCCACAACGCCCGGGCGGCGCTCATCACCCGCGGTCTCGCGGAGACCGGCCGGCTTTGCGTCGCGCTCGGCGGACAGCGCGATACCCTCATGGGACTCGCCGGGCTCGGCGACCTGGTGCTGACGTGCACCGGCGATCTGTCCCGTAACCGTCGTGTGGGCTTGGCGCTCGCGCGAGGGCGGCCGCTTGCCGCGATCCTGACCGAACTGGGGCACGTCGCGGAAGGCGTCACGGCGGCACGGCATGTGCACGTGCTGTGTGAGGCTTTGCGCGTCGAGATGCCGATCTGCGACGCGGTGTACCGCGTGCTTCACGAAGGGCTGCCGGTGCGCAGCGCGGTCGAAGCGCTGCTTGCCCGCGAGCCCGCGGCGGAATTCCAGTGATCGGCAGGCCATGGTCGTCCCCGGTTGCCGCGCTGCTGCGGCTCTGCCGTTGATCCTCGCGGCTTCGCTGGCCATGGGCGCGACCGGTTTCGCTCCGCCCCCCACGCCGGCGCGTGCGGTCGTGGAGGACGTCCAGGGCGTGCGGCTCACCGATCCGTATCGCTGGCTCGAGAACGGCAAGGATGCGGAGGTTCAGGCGTGGACGCGCGCGCAGCACCAGGCGACCGTCGCCTGGCTCGACGCCAATGCCCCGCCGGTGCCGGGACTCCACGACGAGCTGACCGCGTACTTCGACCGCGACATCACCCAGCCGCCGTTCTTCAAGAAGGGCCGCGAATTCTTCTATCGCACCCTCAAGCGCGAGGCGCAGGCGAAGGTGTACACGCGGCTCGAGGGCAAGGAGATCCTGCTCTTCGATCCGATCGCGCTCGATTCCTCCGGCAAGACGAGCGTCGGTGCCTTCGTGCCCAACCGCGATGGCAGTCGCGCCGCGGTGGCCACCTACAGCCGCGGCTCCGAGATCACCGACTATCGCGTCATCGACACCCGCACCGGCGAGCAGATCGGTCCGCTCATGCCGGGCGTCGGCGAGTTCCACTGGGCGCGCGACGAGCGCTACGTCTACCTGAGCCCGCGGACGAAAGAGTCGATCGACCGCCAGGAGCCGCAGCGCTGCTACCGGCACAAGCTCGGCGAAGATCCCAAGCACGACGAGCTGCTCATTGCGATGACCGACGCCAAGGACTGGTGCTCGGTGTACGAGCCGGAGGAGGCCGACGTCACGGTGTTCGAGACCGGAGACTTCTACTCGAACACCATCCGCGTCCGCCCGCTCGGATCCGACGCCGAGCCGAAGACGATCTATTCGAGCAAGGAGTTCCGCGCCGGTGCGGTGTTCCGCAAGGACCGCATGTACTTCCTCACCAACGATCACGCGCCCAATTTCAAGCTGATGGCGGCGAGCTACGCGCAGCCGGACTTCGCGCACTGGCAGGTGCTGTGGCCGGAGCAGGACACCGTGCTCGACGGCGTGGAGGTCACCCGCGACTGGGTTCTGATCCGCGACAAGAAGGACGTGCTCACCCGCGTGTGGATCCACGACCGCTCGGGCAGGCGCATCCGGGCGCTCAAGCTACCGGAGCTCGGCAACGTCACCGGCAGCGCCTACGACATCGACAAGGACGTGGTCTACGCGACGGTGTCGACGTTCACCGCGCCGGGGAAGCTCTACGAGATCGACGGCCGCAGCCTGGGATGGTCGCTCCTGTGGCAGGACAAGCCGCCGCTCGACACCTCCCAGATCGAGTCGAAGCTCGTGTTCTATCCGTCGAAGGACGGCACCCGGATCCCGATGTTCCTCTCGTACCGCAAGGGCATGAAGCAGGACGGCTCGAACCCCGTATTCCTGCACGGCTACGGCGGCTTCAACATCGGCATCGCGCCCGACTACGTCCGCAGCTGGGCGACCTTCATCAACCGGGGCGGCATTCTCGCCGAGGCGGGCATCCGCGGCGGCGACGAGTACGGCGAGCGCTGGCACGAGGCGGCGAAGTTCGGCAACAAGCAGAACACCTTCGACGACTTCGCGCTGGCGGCCGAATGGCTGGCGCGCGAGAAATACACCACGCGCGAGAAGCTCGTCATCGGCGGCGGCAGCAACGGCGGTTTGCTGATCGGCGCGATGCTCACCCAGCGTCCCGATCTGTTCGCGGCCGCAGTCTGTCAGGTGCCGCTCCTCGACATGGTGCGCTTCCACAAGTTCCTGATCGCCCGCTTCTGGATCGCGGAGTACGGCGATCCGGACAAGCCCGAGGATTTCGCGTACCTGTTGCGCTATTCGCCGTACCACAACGTACGCGACGGCGTGAACCTGCCGACCACGCTGGTCACGGCTGGCGAGTACGACTCGCGCGTCGATCCGGCGCACGCCAAGAAGTTCGTCGCCCGGGTGCAGAACCATCCCGGACAGGTCGATCCGTTCCTGCTGTACATGGACTTCGACAGCGGCCACGGTTACGGCAAGCCAAAGGAGCAGGTGATCCGCGACCGCGAATACGAATTGCGCTTTGTCTTTTCGCGGCTGGGGATACGGTAGGTCGATTCATCTCGACGGCGCGTGCGAATGAATTCGCGCCTACACCGCCTGCGCGCGATACGGTAGGTGGGGATTCATCCCGACCGCGTGCGAATGAATTCGCACCTACGGCGCGCCTTCGAACTCCATCTGCCTCCACGCTTCGTACACCGCTACGGCCACCGCGTTCGAGAGATTGAGACTGCGCACGCCAGGGCGCATCGGGATGCGCAGCCGCATCTCGAGGGGGAATTCGGCGAGGATGCGATCGGGCAGCCCGCTCGTCTCGCAGCCGAACACGAGCACGTCGCCGGGCACGAACGCGCAGTCGTAGAGCGACCGCTCGCCGCGCGTGGTGAGCGCGAACCAGCGCCGGTCTTCGTCCGGCTCGAGCGCCGCGCGACACGCGGCCCAGTCGCGGTGAACGCAAAGCCGGGCGTACTCGTGATAGTCGAGCCCGGCGCGCTTGAGCTGGCGATCGGCGAGACGGAAACCGAGCGGCTCGACCAGATGCAGCTCGGCGCCGGTGTTGGCGGCGAGGCGGATGACGTTGCCGGTGTTGGGCGGAATCTCGGGATGGACCAGCACGATCGCCACCATGGGCGGCGAGTCTACTGAGCGGTGCGCAGCGAGTCTATTCCTCGCCCGGCGGCAAGGTGCGCGCGACCACCCAGTTCTCGACGCGCGCCGCGCCCGCCCGCTTGAGAGTCGTCGCGAGCTCCGCGAGCGACGCTCCGGTGGTCATGACATCGTCGATCACCGCCACGGCGAGGCCTTTGAGGGGCAAATCGCAGGCGAAGGCGCCGCGCACGTTCTTCGCGCGCTCGGCCCACGGCAGCACTGCCTGCGGCGGTGCCGCGCCGACCCGGTGCACACCGTGGCGAACGAGCGGAACGCGCCATGTGCGCGAGACCAGGCGCGCGATCTCGAAGGACTGGTTGTAGCCGCGCTCGCGCTGGCGTTCGGGCGACAGCGGCAGTGCAATGAGCCGCTGCGGCAGCTCGGACCGCCGTCGCTCGCGCTCCGCGCCGATCGCCTGCGCGCACCACTCCGCGAGCGCGAGCCGGCCGTGATACTTGAACGCGTGCATGAGCCGGTCGACCGGAAAGGCGTAGGCAAAGGCGGCTATCGTCGCATCGAACGGCGGGGGCTCGGCCAGGCAGGCGCCGCAAGCGTCGCCTCCGGGCGTGGGAAGCGCGCACACGGGACAGGCGGCGCCCAGACGTGGCAACGCTTCCATGCAGGCGCGGCACAGGAGGTCGCTGCCCGACGGGCCCGCGCACAATTCGCAGCGCTGCGGCAAAGCGAGCCGCGCCGCGTCGACGGCGCGCCGGCGAACGTGGTCAAGCGCGTTGCCCAGCAGATTCGACAACGGCCCTCCTCCCCGAGGCTGCCGCGCATTCTAACCGCATGGATGGCGGCGTGGGAGCCCTGCCAGCCGGGCCGGGGCCAGCCGAACGCGGTATGCTCGTACGGCTGATGGACCCCGAGCAGCGTTCCAACCGCGATCCGTACCACCTGGACCAACGCAGCGTGCGCCGTGCCTTCGAGCGGGCCGCCGCGGCGTACGACTCGGCCGCGGTGCTCGACCGCGAGATCGGCCAGCGCATGGCCGAGCGGCTCGCGCTGGTGAAGCTTCAGCCAGCGGCGATACTCGATGCCGGCTGCGGCACGGCCGAAGGGCTCGCCGAACTGCGCACGCGTTTCCCCGGGACGGCGATCGTCGGTCTCGACATTGCTTTCGCGATGCTGACGGCCGCGCGGCAGCGCTTGTCGGTGATTGCCGCCGAGCGGCGTAAGCTTGCGCGCCTCTTCGTCGCGGGCGGGCCGGCCGCGCGCGGCGCGCTCGTGTGCGCCGATTTTCGCCGCCTGCCGTTCGCCGCCGGCGCCTTCGATCTCGTCTGGAGCAACCTCGCGCTGCAGTGGATCAACGATCCGCCGGTCGCCTTCGCCGAATTCCGCCGCGTGCTGCGCCCGGGCGGGCTTCTGATGTTTACCACCTTCGGTCCCGATACGCTCGCCGAGCTCAGGGCGGCGTTCGCCGCGGTCGATCGCGCTCCGCACGTGAGCCGCTTCGCGGACATGCACGACCTGGGCGACATGCTCCTCGATGCCGGCTTCGCCGAGCCCGTCATGGACATGGAGAAGCTCACGCTCACCTACGCCGACGCGCACGCGCTGATGCGGGACCTCAAGGCGACCGGTGCCCGCAACGCGACGGCAGGGCGCCGGCGCGGGCTCACTGGCAGGCGCCGCTGGGGCCGCCTCATCGAGGCGCTCGAAGCGTTCCGGCGCGATGGCCGCCTGCCCGCGACGTTCGAAGTCGTCTACGGCCACGCGTGGAAGCCCGAGGCCCGCGCCGCCGCCGACGGGCGCGCGATCATCCGACTCCATCGCCCGCCGCGATAGCGAGCGCGGATCGGGCGGCGCGCGGTTGGCAGCGGAAACATCCGTGCTAAAATTCGCCGGTTTGTTGCAACGCTTCGGCTGGCGAGGTCTCTCATGCCGAGCGCCGGGATTCCGTCGCTTCCCACCGAACCCGAATTCTGCGTGGTTTCGCGGCGAAACGACTCGCTCGGCTCGCGGGGGCGGCGGGGATTGTTCGCCTCGCTGTGCGTCGTGTCGTTCGGGCTCGCGCTCGGATTCGCGGCGCTCGGCGCATGGCTGGTGCTGCCGTATTCCGCGCTCGAGATGGCGGTCCTGTACCTCGCGTTCCGCTGGTTCGATCGGCACGCGGCGGATTGGGAGCGGCTGAGCGTTTGCGGTGACAGGGTGATTCTCGAGAGGGAAACCGGCGGGGTCTACACGCGCCGGGAATGCAACCGGTTCTGGGCGCGGGTCGAGCTGGAAGAATCGGACGCTCTGCGGCGCGCGCCGCGGCTCGTGCTGCGGCTCGCCGCCGAGCGCGAGCCGTTCGGCGACGAGCTGCGGGCGGAAGAACGAGTAGCCGTCGCGCGACAATTGCGGCGAGCGCTCGCAGTGCGTTAGCGCGATAGGCGCGGCGCGGGGAGTGATCGACGTGTTCGGGAAAAGCATGGAGCGCAACGGAGCGGTCGCGGGGGGAAGGGCGGCGCCACGCCGCGGCATGCGGACAACGGCCGCCGTGGCGGGCGTCCTGGCGGCGATCGGCGCCTCCCCCGCGCCGGCGGCCATGGAATACAACCTGCAGACGCCGGTCACGCCGATCGCGACGCAGATCTACGATCTCCATACCTACATCATGTGGATCTGCGTGGCGATCTTCATCGGCGTGTTCTCGGTGATGTTCTATTCCATCTTCGCGCACCGCAAGTCGAAGGGGCACCAGGCCGCGCAGTTCCACGAAAACACGGTCGTCGAGGTCATCTGGACCGTGATCCCGTTTCTCATCCTGCTATTCATGGCGTTTCCCGCGACCAAGACGGTGCTGGCGATGAAGGACGCCACTGCCCCCGACATGACGATCAAGGTGACGGGGTACCAGTGGAAGTGGCACTACGACTACCTCGACGACGGCTTCGGGTTCTACAGCACTCTCAAGACCCCGTACCGGCAGATCCACGGTCAGGAGCCGAAGGGCGAGCATTACCTGCTCGAGGTCGACAATCCCCTGGTCGTGCCGGCGGGCAAGAAGATCCGCGTGCTGATCACCGCCAACGACGTGATCCACTCGTGGTCGGTGCCGGCGTTCGGGGTGAAGCAGGACGCGATCCCGGGTTTCGTGCGCGACAGCTGGTTCAAGGCCGAGACGCCCGGCATCTATCGCGGTCAATGCTCGGAGCTTTGCGGCAAGGAGCACGGGTTCATGCCGATCGTGGTCGAGGTGAAGAGCGCGGACGACTACGCCAAGTGGCTTGCCGAGCACAAGAAGGCGGCCGCCGCGGCCGACGATGCGGGCAAGACCTGGGATCAGAAGGAGCTGATCGCGCGCGGCGAGAAGGTCTTCGTCGCCAATTGCGCGGCGTGTCATCAGGCCAACGGCAGGGGCGTGCCGGGCACCTTTCCGGCGCTCGACGGCTCGAGCGTCGTGACCGGGCCGAAGGACGGCCAGATCAAGACCGTGCTCAATGGCGTTGCCAAGAACGGCCAGCCGACGGCGATGCCGGCCTGGAAGGACACGCTGTCCGATGCCGACATCGCCGCGGTCATCACCTACACCCGCAACAGCTGGAGCAATAACACCGGCGAGGCGATCCAGCCCGCCGAGGTGAAGGCGGCGCGGTCTTGAGCGTCGGCTGACACGAGAATCCGCCAGGAGCCATCGATGAGCACCATCCCGCACGATCACGCCGGGCACGGTCACGAAGAGCACGGCCACGCGCAGCATCCCACGGGGATCATGCGCTGGATCATGACGACCAACCACAAGGACATCGGCACGCTCTACCTGTGGTTCTCGTTCATCATGTTCCTCGCCGGCGGGACGCTGGCACTCACGATCCGCAGCGAGCTCTTCGAACCGGGGCTGCAGCTCGTCGATCCCGAATTCTTCAACTCGCTCACCACGCTGCACGGGCTGATCATGATCTTCGGGGCGATCATGCCGGCCGCGGTGGGCTTCGCCAACTGGCAGGTGCCGATGATGATCGGCGCGCCGGACATGGCGTTCGCGCGCATGAACAACTGGAGCTTCTGGCTGCTGCCGTTCGCTGCGGTGCTGCTGCTCTCGTCGTTCCTGATGCCCGGCGGCGCGGCGGCAGGCGGGTGGACCCTCTACGCGCCGCTCTCGGTGCAGGCCGGCATGGGGATGGACCTCACGATCTTCGCGATCCACATCATGGGCGCGTCCTCGATCATGGGATCGATCAACATCATCACGACGATCCTCAACATGCGCGCCCCGGGCATGACCTTGATGAAGATGCCGCTGTTCTGCTGGACTTGGCTCATCACCGCATACCTGCTGATCGCGGTCATGCCGGTGCTCGCGGGGACGGTGACGATGCTGCTGACCGATCGGCACTTCGGCACCAGCTTCTTCAACGCCGCCGGCGGCGGCGATCCGGTGATGTTCCAGCACATCTTCTGGTTCTTCGGCCACCCCGAGGTCTACATCATGATCCTGCCGGCGTTCGGGATCGTGTCGACCATCATCCCGACCTTCTCGCGCAAGCCGCTGTTCGGCTATGCCTCGATGGTCTACGCCACGGCGTCGATCGCCATCCTGTCGTTCCTGGTCTGGGCGCACCACATGTTCACGGTGGGCATGCCGGCCGCCGGACAGCTGTTCTTCATGTACATGACGATGCTCATCGCCGTGCCGACCGGCGTGAAGGTGTTCAACTGGCTCGCCACCATGTGGAAGGGCTCGCTCACCTTCGAGACGCCGATGCTGTTCGCGGTCGGCTTCATCTTTCTGTTCACCATGGGCGGCTTCACGGGGCTCGTGCTGGCCATCACGCCGGTGGACATCCAGCTCCAGGACACCTACTACGTCGTGGCGCACTTCCACTACGTGCTCGTGGCGGGGTCGCTGTTCGCTTTCTTCGGCGGGATCTACTACTGGCTGCCGAAGTGGTCCGGGAAGATGTACGACGAAAAGCTCGGCAAGATCCACTTCTGGGCATCGATGATCTTCTTCAACGTCGCCTTCTTCCCGATGCACTTCCTGGGGCTCGCCGGCATGCCGCGGCGGATTCCCGACTACGCCACCCAGTTCACCGACTGGAACCAGGTGTCCACCGTGGGCGCCTTCGGCTTCGGTCTGTCGCAGATCCTGTTCCTGTTCATTGTCCTCAAGGCGCTGCGCTTCGGCGCCCCGGCGCCGGCGCGGCCGTGGGAAGGCGCGGATACGCTGGAGTGGACCGTTCCCTCGCCGGCGCCCTATCACACCTTCGAAACCCCGCCCGTGGTGTCATGACGGCCATGCCGCCCGCTGCCGACAGCTCCCGCACGAAGGCGGCCCGCCACGCCAACATGCGCACCGCCGCCACGCTAGCCTCCATCGCCGCGGTGTTCTTCGGCGGAATTGTCGCCGCCCAGTACACAGGCGGCACCACGGTCGGGATCGTCGCCGTGGGCCTTGGCGTCCTCGGCTTCCTCTTCGCCACGCTCGGCCGCGGACGCCGCTAGCTCATCGAGCCATGCCCGACGACCGCACCGACGACTCAGGGCGCTCCAACCGGCTGTTGCTCGCCAAGCTGGGGCTGGTCGTCGTGGTGATGTTCGGGTTCGGCTTCGCACTGGTTCCGTTCTACGACCAGATCTGCAAGGCGACCGGCCTGCGCGACATCGACGCGCCGGACGAGGCGAAGAACACGCAAGTCGACTCGACGCGCAGCGTGCGCCTGGAGCTCGACGCGAACACCAGCAAGCTGCCGTGGCGCTTTCGTCCGGTGACGCCGATCGTCACGGTGCATCCGGGCGAGCTCACGCAGGTGGTCTACGAGGTCGAGAACCTCTCCGACCATACCGTGACCGGCCAGGCGGTTCCGAGCTACGGTCCGCGGCTGGCGGCGGAGTACTTCCGCAAGCTCGAGTGCTTCTGCTTCACCCGGCAGGTTCTGGGACCGCACGAGAAGCGCCAGATGCCGGTCGTGTTCGTGATCGATCCGAAGCTGCCGCGCGAGGTGCCGGCGATCACGCTGTCGTATACGTTCTTCGAAGTGGAAGGCAACGCCTCGTAGGTCCGAATTCATTCGGCCAGGCACAGGGTAGGGCCGAATTCATTCGGCCCGGGCACAAGGGAGAATCCTCGAGATGAACGCAACGCAAAGCGGCGCCAAGCCGTACTATTTCGTGCCGTCGCCGTCGTACTGGCCGGTCACCGGATCGTGCGCGCTGCTCTGCATGGCCTTCGGCGCGGCGTTCTGGTTCAACGGCTACGCGTTCGGGCCGTGGCTCGTGCTGGCCGGATTCCTGATCCTGCTCACGATGATGGTGGGCTGGTTCGGCCGCGTCATCGACGAGTCCGAGCATCGGCTCTACAACAAGAAGGTCGACGTGTCGTTCCGCTGGGGAATGAGCTGGTTCATCTTCTCGGAGGTGATGTTCTTCGCCGCGTTCTTCGGTGCGCTGTTCTACGTGCGGAACCTCTCCGTGCCCGAGCTGGGGAGTCCCGACCAGCGTTTGCTCTGGCCGAACTTCACTTCGTTCTGGCCGACCAACGGACCTTACCTCAAGGAGGCGTTCACGCCGATGGCGGCGATCGGGATCCCGCTGCTCAACACGATCATCCTGGTGTCGTCGGGCGGGACGCTTACCGTCGCGCATTACGCGCTCAAGAGCGGCAACCGCGCGGCGCTCAAGTTCTGGCTGGCGGTCACGATCGCGCTGGGCTTAACCTTCCTGAGCCTGCAGGCATACGAGTATCACCACGCCTACACCGAGCTTAACCTCAGGCTCTCGACCGGCGTCTACGGGTCCACCTTCTTCATGCTCACGGGCTTCCACGGCTTCCACGTGACGATCGGGGCGATCATGCTGTCGGTGATGCTGGCGCGCGCCTTCCGGGGACACTTCGACGCGGAGCACCACTTCGGCTTCGAGGCCGCTGCTTGGTACTGGCACTTCGTCGACGTGGTGTGGCTGCTGCTGTTCGTGCTGGTGTATTGGCTGTGACTCGAGCGGATCGGCGGCCAATGCGGGGGAGTCCGGCCTGACGCGCGCGAGCGGCGACTGCCGATTGAGGCGCGCTTACGCCGCGCCGACCGTTGCGGGTGGCGCGTTGACCGAAGTCGTGGTGGGTTGACGAGGGAAGCCGCGCCGGGTACCCGCAGGTCGGCGCTTGCGGCGTCGCGCGGTGAGACGGCAGTCGCCGCGCCAGGCCTGCTCGAGAAACTCAAACCATCAGCGCAAGCCCGCCTCGCCGATCCAGCCCAGCTTGTAACTCACCACGAGGAACACGATGAGCGCCGCCGAGAGCGCGACCCGGATGGCGAGCGCCTTCACCATCCGCGTGCCGTGGCCGCGATCGTGGTAGAGGTAGTACAGCGCGGAGCCGAGCGTCGCGACGATCGCGACCAGTGCGGCGATGACGAGGTAGCGCATGGCGGGATGCCGGGCGGCTATATTCACCGCGCCGGATTCGATCGAGTCTAGCCGATGCGCGTGGCCCTGCCAAACGCGATGCGATCGCTGCTTGCCCGACGGCGCTTCCGGCCGCGCCTGGTGCCCACGCTCGCCACGGTCGCGTTCGTGGTTCTCACCGTCGCGCTCGGCAACTGGCAGCGGCATCGCGCCGGCGAAAACGCCGAGCTTGCGGCTCGGTTCTCCGCGGCAAGCCGGGAGCCGCCCGTCGAGCTTCCGGCGCGCGACGACGACGCGCTGGCCTTGCGGTTTCGCACGGTGCGCGCCAGCGGCCAGTATGAAGCGTCATGGCAGATCCTGATCGACAACAAGGTCCATGCGGGCCGGCCGGGCTTCGACGTCGTCGCGCCGCTGCGCCTCGCCGGCAGCGGCCGTTACGTGCTGGTCGACCGTGGCTGGGTCGCGCAGGGCGCATCGCGCCGCGAGCTGCCCGTCGTGCCGCCGCCAAGCGGAGCGGTGACCGTCGTGGGCCGCGTGAACCAGCCGCCGCAGCGCTATCTCGAGTTCGGCGCCGACCACACGCCCGGCGCGCTGTGGGAGAACCTCGACGTGCGGCGGGTTGCTACGGCGACGGGCCTGGACCTGCTGCCGGTCGTGATCGAGCAAACCGATCGCGTCGCGCCGCGCGACGGCCTCGTCCGCGACTGGCCGCCGCTGGACTTCGGCTCCGCCCGCAATCTGTCCTACATGCTGCAGTGGTACTCGTTCGCCGCTCTGGGCGCCGTGCTGTGGCTCGCGCTCAACTGGGTCCGCGTGGATCACGCCTGATGGACGAGATCGACGTGCGCCGGCGCAAAGCCCGGCGGACGCTGGCAGCCATCGCGCTCCTCTGCGCCGCGCCGGTCGTCGCCTCCTACATCGCCTACTATGTGCTGCATCCCGCGCAGCGGACGAACTACGGCGAGCTCGAGACGAAGCCCGTGCCGGAGATCGTCGGGGCCACGGCCGAAGGCGCCTCGTGGCGGCTTTCGTCGCTGCATGGCCGTTGGGTGCTGCTGGTGCTCGACTCCGATGGCTGCGATCGGGCCTGCGAGCGGGCGCTCTACGCGACCCGGCAGGCCCGCACGATCCAGGGTCGCGAGCAGGAGCGGATCGAGCGGGTGCTGCTGCAGCCGACGGGCGCGGCGCCGCCGGGCGCGCCGGTACGCACCGACCACCCCGGGCTTACCGTGGCGCAGGCCGATCCGCGTCAATGGACGTCGCTGCTGGAAGGCAAGCCGCAGAGCATCCTGCTCGTCGATCCGCTCGGAAATCTGGTGCTTCGCTATCCAGCCGCTCCGGACATCCGGGGGCTCGCGCGGGACCTCGAGCGCCTGCTGAAGGCGTCGCGGGTCGGGTGAGCGGGGTGCTAGAATTCACCTTCTCGCCGGTTCGCCGCATGACCTCCCTCGCGCTCAGCTACGGCCCGCTTCGCCGGGTGCGCCAGTTCCTCGCGCTGACCAAGCCGCGCGTGGTGACGCTGATCGTGTTCACCGCGGTCATCGGAATGTTCCTCGCGACGCCGGGCTGGCCGCCGCTCGATGCGGTGCTCTTCGGCACGATCGGCATCGCGCTGGCCGCGGGCGCCGCCGCGGCGATCAACTGCCTCGTCGAAAGAACCATCGACGCCGTGATGGCGCGCACGCGCGCCCGGCCGCTACCGCGCGGCGAGATCACGCCGGCCCAGACGCTCGCCTTCGCCTGCGTGATGGGCGTCGCCGGGCTGGCCATTCTCTATGTGAAGGTGAACGCCCTGACGATGTGGCTCACGCTCGCCACCTTCCTGGGCTACGCCGTCGTCTACACCGTGCTGCTCAAGCCGGCCACGCCGCAGAACATCGTGATCGGCGGCGCCTCGGGCGCGATGCCGCCAGTGCTGGGCTGGACCGCGGTTGCGAACGACGTGGCGCCTCAGGCGCTCATCCTCTTCCTCATCATCTTCGTCTGGACGCCGCCGCATTTCTGGTCGCTCGCGCTGTACCGCTCGAAGGAATTCGCCCGCGCGGGGCTGCCGATGCTGCCGGTGACCCACGGCCCGGAATACACGCGCCTGCAGATCGGTCTGTACACCGTGGCGCTGTTCGCCGTGACGCTGCTGCCCTTCGCCGTGCGGATGAGCGGGGCGATCTACCTCGTCGCGGCGCTCGCGCTCGGAGGCGTCTTCATGGGCTACGCTTTCGCGCTCCGGTACCGCTACAGCGATACGCTGGCGCGGCGCACGTTCCGCTACTCGATCGTGTATCTGGCCGCGCTGTTCACAGCGCTGCTGGTCGATCACTACTGGCGGTGATGTCCGCGATGCGGCTGGCGGGCGCGGCGCTCCTCGCCCTGTGCCTTGCGGCGTGCAGCCCTGCCGGGCCGAAGTTCGAGGGTGCGGACGTGACCGGCGTCTCCTTCGGTCGCGACTTCCACCTGACCGACCACAACGGCCAGCCACGCAGCCTCGCCGATTTCCGGGGCAAGGCGGTGGTCATCTTCTTCGGCTACACGCACTGCCCGGACTATTGCCCGACGACGCTATCCGAGCTCGCGGCGGCGATGACCAAGCTCGGCACCGAGGCCTCCCGCGTGCAGGTGCTGTTCGTGACCATCGATCCCGAACGCGACACGCGGGAGCTTCTCGCGCAGTACGTGCCGGCGTTCAATCCGACCTTCCTCGGGCTCTACGGCGACGCGGCGGCCACGGCGGCCACGGCGAAGGAGTTCAAGGTTCTCTACCAGAAGGAGCCCGGCCCCACGCCTGATTCGTACACGATGGATCATTCCGCCGGGACGTTCATCTACGATCCGCAGGGGCGCCTGCGCGTGTTCGAGCCGTACGGGAAGGGACCCGATGTGCTCGCTCACGACCTGCGTGCGGTGCTGGCTTCGGGCTAGCGCATCGTCCCGCGGGTGATTCGCATTCGATCGCCGGGCAGCCATGCAGTTGACCGTCCAGGAGGCCTTCGCGCTCGCTGCTCGCCATGAAGCGGCGGGACGAGAGGCGAACGCTCGGCACATCTACGAAGACATCCTTGTCGCTCTGCCGGGGCATCCCGGCGCGCTTCTAAAGATCGCCGAGCAGGAATTGAAGTCCGGGCAAAGCGAGCGCGCCCGCGAACGACTTATCGAGGCCCTTGGAGCGGCCCGGCGTCAAGCGTCGGGCGTCCTGCACATCTCTCTTGTCCTCGGCCGCGCTCATCTTGCCTGCGGAGACCGCGCCGCGGTGTCGGCCACCGTCAGGGATGCGCTCCTCGACGCTGGGGGCGACAGCCTGGCGCTGGCGCGGCTCGGAGCGCTGGCGCTCGATGCGGGCGACTTCTCGCTCGCCGAGCGGTGCTTCAGCGACGCGGGAGCGCGTGCGCAGGGTGAGCCGTCCGCTGCGGTCGGACTGACGCTTGCGCTGGCGGGGCAGGGACGGTTCCACGAGGCTGAGGTCACCGCTCGAAAGGCCCTTCAGGACCATGCGGGGGACGCGAACCTTCTGTACGCGCTTGGCGGCACATTGAAGTCGGCTGGAGCGTCCGGTGAAGCTTGCGTGGTGCTCGAGGAATGTGCGGCGCGCAAGCCGCAAGACGCGGCTATTCGAGTCACGCTCGGAGGCGCGTACCTCGATGCGGGGCTTCCGTCGAAGGCGCGGCTGCATCTCGAGCGTGCCGTGGCTCTTGGCGCGCCCGGCGGCGAGGTCTGGGACAATCTCGGGCTGGCCTGCCGCAGGCTGAAGGATGACGCGCGCGCGCTTGACGCTTTCGAACGGGCTCTGGAGGTCGACCCCCAACTCACTCCTGCTCGTGCAAACCTGGTCCATACCCTGCATTTCCTCTGTGAATGGGATCGACTCGAGGAGGAGGAGCGGCGCCTTGTCGCCACGCTCGATGACCCGGAAAGTGACCCGAGGTGCTCGCCCTTTGTTGCGTTGGCCATGCCTTTGTCGGCGCAGCAGCAGCTGAGCGTGGCTCGCCGATGGTCGCGCGCGATGCTGCCTGCGCCCGCGCCACGTCGGCCGGCCCCCCGGCGGCAGCAACGGTTGCGCGTTGGTTACCTGTCGGCAAATTTCCACGAGCATCCCACCGGAAGACTCATGGTGGGCCTTTTCGAGCATCACGATCGCGACCGGTTCGAGATCACGGGCTATAGCTACGGGCCCGATGATGGAAGTCAACTGCGCCAACGATTGCGCGCTGCCTTCGATCGCTGGCGCGACGTGCGCGCCGCATCCGACACGGAGATTGCGGAGTTCATCCGGCGAGACGGGATCGACCTTCTCGTCGATCGGGCGGGTCATACCGAGGGCGGGCGTCTGGCTATTCTCGCCTCGAGGCCCGCGCCGGCGCAGGTTCATTACATGAGCTTCCCGGGCACTATCGGCTACGATGCTGTCGACGCTGTCATCGCCGACGACGAAGTCGTTCCCCACGGGCACGAGCAGTGGTTCCACGAACGCGTGTGGCGCCTTCCTCGCTGCTACTACGTGAACGACTGCGGCCGATGGGTACCTCCGCCCACGCAACGCGATGCCCACCACCTGCCTGAGGAGGCTTTGGTCTTGGCATGCCTGAACCAAAGCTTCAAGCTGCGCCGTCCGGTATTCGCGACGTGGCTCGCCGCACTGCGTGCCCGGCCGGATGCCGTACTGTGGCTCTTGGCCGGCCACGAGCGCATGGAGGTCAACCTCCGCGTCGAAGCGGAGGGTGCAGGTGTCGCGGCCGAACGGCTCGTATTCGCGCCGAGACTTCCGCACGGCGCCCACATCGCGCGGCTCGGCTGCGCCGATCTGGCCTTGGACACGCTGCCCTATGGATCGCACACCACTGGCACGGATGCCCTGGGGATGGGTGTGCCAATGCTGACGTGCCGCGGCGCGACCTTCGCAGGCAGGGTGGGCGCGAGTCTGTTGAAAGCCGCGGGGCTACCGGAGCTGATCACGAATTCGGTTGCCGAGTACGGCGAGCGGTTGCTCGAGCTCGTCCAGTCGCCGACCCAACTTGTGCAGTACCGGGACCGTCTGCTCAGCACGCGCGAAGCCAGCCCGCTCTTCGACATTGCGGGTTTTACTCGCGACTTCGAGTCGCTCCTGCTCGATATCTACGACTATGCGACGGGCAGTTAATGCGCAGGCACGGACTTCTCGCACCTGTCGCATGGAGTGCCTTCGAGAGGGCATGTCGCGCCGGCGGGTCGTGGTCGGCTCACGCGCCGCGTTCCTTCCCCTGCGCGAGCACGACCGCGAGCTCCCACCAGCTTCCCGAGTGAGGGACGCGTGCGTACGGCGGCGGGGGCCACGACCAACGGGCTTCCGGGAAGAGCGCGCGCATCGCGTTGATGTCGCAGTGGTAGGGCGGGCCTTCGATTCTACCTTCCGTGGAGCCGGGTCGCAGCACCTGCATGAACAACGCGAAAAGCTGCCCCGCGGGCGAGAGCCAACCGGCAAGCTGTTCCGCGTATCGCAGCCAGTAATCGGGATGGATGGCGCACAGGCACGTCTGCTCGTAGATGGCATCGAAGAGCGCGGGAGCCCGCCATTCGAGCGCATCCGCCTGGATCAACGTCGCCCGCGCCTTCGCGCCGGCGAGCCGCTCGCGCGTCAACGCCAACGCGGCCGGCGCGTAGTCGAGCGCGGTGACCTCGAAGCCCTTCTGCGCCAGTACCGCGACCTCGTGGCCGCTCCCGCAGCCGGGAACGAGGATCCGGCAGGGTTCGAGCTCCCCCGAGGCGATCCAGCGCTCCAGCTGCGGGTTTCGCGCGCCGCGATCCCACGGCGTCCTGCCCGCGACGAAGCGCTCCTCCCAGAAGTCGCGTGTCGGTCCCGACATTGCGCAAACAAGTTACCGCCGCGCGCGCTCGATCAGCTCGATCTTGTAGCCGTCCGGGTCTTCGACGAAGGCGATCACGGTCGTGCCGCCCTTGACCGGGCCGGCCTCGCGGGCGACCTTGCCGCCCTTGCCCCGGACGGCTTCGCACGCGGCGGCGGCGTTCGGCACCTCGACGGCGACGTGGCCGTAGGCGGTGCCCAGGTCGTAGTGGTCGACGCCGTAGTTGTACGTCAGCTCCAGCGCCGCCTGCTTCGACTCGTCGTCGTAGCCCACGAAGGCGAGTGTGTACTTCTGCTCAGGCCGGTCGGTCGTGCGCAGCAGCCTCATGCCCAGCACGTCGGTGTAGAACCGGATCGAGCGTTGCAGATCGCCGACTCTCAGCATGGTGTGCAGGATTCTCATCGGTTGGCCTCGCAGCTTGCGGAAAAAAATCGGCGCACTGTTCCGTGCTTTCAGAACTCCATCAGCTCGTAGTCTTCCTTCCGGGCGCCGCAATCCGGACAGGTCCAGTTGGGCGGCACGTCCTCCCATTTGGTCCCGGGTGGAATCCCGGTGTCGGGATCGCCGAGAGCCTCGTCGTAGATGTGTCCGCAGATGAGGCACATGTACTTCTTCATCGGATCAAGCGGGTGGTTTGGAGTAAACTTCAATTCTACCAAGCGCCGAGAGCCGGATCGTTCCGCGTGGCGGCGGCCGGCGGCGCGAGGTGCCCGTCTTCCTAAACCGCATGGACTCGTCCACCGACCAAGGGGCGGAATTTCCGCCCATCGTGCTCACGTTCGCGGCGTCCGATCCGAGCGGCGGCGCTGGCATTCAAGCCGATGTGCTGACGCTCGCCAGCATGGGCTGCCATCCGTTGTCGGTGGTTACCGCGATAACCGTGCAGGACACAATGGGCGTGGAAGGCGTGCAGCCGCTGGAGGCGGAGTGGATCGCCGATCAGGCGCGTTGCCTGCTCGAGGACATGCCCGTCGATGTCTTCAAGATCGGTGTGCTCGGGAGCGTGGAGAACATCGCCACGATCGCCGAGATCCTGGCCGACTATCCCGACGTGCCGCTCGTTCTCGACCCGGTTCTCGCCTCGGGCCGCGGCGACGAACTGGCGACCGACGACATGCTGCGTGCGCTGCGCGAGCTGCTCGTGCCAAGGGCGACGATCCTGACGCCGAACAGCACCGAGGCGCGGCGCCTCGCGGAAGCCGAAGAGGACGAGGAAGCTTCACTCGCCTCATGCGCGCAGCGGCTCATCGGCCTGGGCTGCGACTACGTGCTGATCACCGGCACCCATGAACCCACGCCGCAGGTCGTCAATACGCTCTACGGCAAGGCCGGCGCGGTGCGCAGCGACACCTGGGAGCGTCTCCCTGGGAGCTATCACGGCTCGGGATGCACCCTCGCCTCGGCGATCGCGGCGCTGCTTGCCAACGGCCTGGAGCCGGCGGAAGCGGTGCGCGAGGCGCAGGAATACACCTGGAACGCGCTGGCCAAGGCGTACCGTCCGGGGATGGGGCAGTTCCTGCCCGACAGGCTGTTCTGGGCCCGAGACGGCGAGACCGACGCCCCGGTCGATGAAGGCGAGCCGGCGCGCGTGCCGAATGCGCACCGGCACTGAATCGCTCCCGTTTCGCACTTCACCCATGGCTTCATCTCCGACCTTCCTTGGAAAGCCGGGCAACGCTCCGATCTCGGGCCTCTACGCGGTCACACCGGATCTTCTGGACAGCGACTCACTGCTCGAGCGAGTCGCCGCCGCGCTCGCCGGCGGCGCGAGTGCCGTGCAGTACCGCAACAAGATCGCTTCCCCGCCGCTGCAGCGCGCGCAGGCGCTGACGCTGCGCGACCTGTGCGCCGCTCACAACGCCATCTTCATCGTCAACGACGATGTCGGCCTCGCCTACGCGGTCGATGCCGACGGCGTGCATCTCGGCCGCGACGATGGCTCGCTCGAGCAGGCGCGGCGCAAGCTCGGCCGTGGCGCGATCCTCGGCGCGTCGTGTTACGACTCGCTCGAGCGGGCCGCCGAGGCCGTCGGAGCGGGCGCGGACTACATCGCCTTCGGCAGCTTCTTCCCGTCGCTGACCAAACCGGACGCGGTGCGCGCCGAGCCGTCGCTTATCACGGCGGCGAAGTCGCGCTGGAACGTGGGCGTCGTCGCGATCGGCGGCATCACCGCCGCCGCCGCGCCGGCGCTGATCGACGCCGGCGCGGATGCGCTCGCGGTGAGCGGCGCGGTGTTCGACGCCGCGGACGTGGCGGCGGCCGCCAGGGCGTTCCGCGACGTCTATGTCGCGCGCGCGCTCAGCTGATCGCTCCTCCTCGATCGCATGAGCCGAAACGACGAGTTGTTCGCGCGCGCCCAGCGCAGCATTCCTGCCGGCGTCAACTCTCCCGTGCGCGCCTTCCGTTCGGTGGGCGGCACGCCGCGATTCTTCGCGCGCGGCGAGGGCGCCTATCTGTGGGACGCCGACGGCAAGCGCTACATCGACTACGTCGGTTCGTGGGGACCGGCGATCCTCGGGCACGCGCATCCTGGCACGGTCCGCGCGGTGCAGGAAGCCGCCCGCTTGGGGCTTTCCTTCGGCGCGCCTACGGAAAGCGAAATCGAAATCGCCGAAGCGTTGTGCCGGCTGCTGCGTTCCCTCGAGCTCGTGCGGCTCGTGAGCTCCGGCACCGAGGCGACGATGTCGGCGTTGCGCCTCGCCCGCGGATACACCGGCCGCCCCAAGATCGTGAAATTCGAGGGCTGCTACCACGGGCACGGCGACAGCCTGCTCGTGAAAGCCGGCTCGGGAGCGCTGACCTTCGGTCAACCCTCGTCGGCCGGCGTGCCGCCCTCAATCGCCGGCGAGACGCTGGTGCTCACCTACAACGATCTCGACCAAGTGGCCGCCGCGTTCAAGACGCACCCGGACACGATCGCGGGCGTGATCGTCGAGCCGGTCGCCGGCAACATGAATCTGATCGTCCCCAAGCCCGGCTTCCTGCGGGGCTTGCGCGAGCTCTGCGACGAATACCGGGCGGTGCTGATCTTCGACGAGGTGATGACGGGATTCCGCGTGGCCTTGAGCGGCGCGCAGGGACTCTACGGCGTCACGCCCGACCTGACGACGCTGGGCAAGGTGATCGGCGGGGGAATGCCGGTCGGCGCCTTCGGGGGCAGGCGCGCGATCATGGAGAAGATTGCCCCGCTGGGTCCGGTGTACCAGGCGGGCACGCTCTCCGGCAATCCGGTCGCGGTCGCAGCCGGGCTTGCGACGCTCGAAGCGATCCAGGCGCCCGGATTCTACGAACGCCTGTCGGAGCGCACGCGTTCGCTAGCCGCTGGCCTCACGGACGCTGCGCGCAAAGCCGGCGTGGCGTTCGCCGCGCATTCCGTCGGAGGCATGTTCGGCATCTACTTCGCCGCCCAGCCGCCGGATTCCTACGCGGAGGTCATGCGCTGCGACAGGGAGGCGTTCAACCGCTTCTTCCATCGCATGCTGGATGCAGGGGTGTATCTGGCGCCCTCGGCGTTCGAGGCGGGGTTCGTGTCGGCCGCGCATACGCCGGAAGACATCCGCCAGACAGTCGATGCGGCAGCACGCGCGTTCGGCTGATGCCATTCGTGTCGGAGGTGCTTCGTGCGGCGATCGCCAGGCATCGCGCCGGAGATCTCGCCGAAGCCGAGCTTAGGTATCGGGAGATTCTTCGTGACGAGCCGAAGGACTTCGACGCAACGCATCTGCTCGGTGTCGTCGAGCTGCAGCGTGGGCACCTGGACGAGTCGCTCCGCCTCCTCGAAGCGGCCCTCGCAGTCAACGATCGCTCGGCCGACGCCCATTCCAACCACGGCAACGTGCTCAGTGCGCTGGGTCGGCACGAGGATGCCGTGGCGAGCTTCGACCGCGCGCTCTCACTCAAACCGGACCACGTCAACGCGCTCGTGAACCGAGGGCTTGCGCTCAACCGCCTCGGCCGGTACGCGGAGGCGCTGACGAGCTGCGAACAGGCGCTGAGAATGGCGCCGGACCTCGCGGAGGCGCTCAACAACCGTGGCATCGCGCTCCACCATCTCGGCAGGAACAAGGAGGGGTTGCAAAGCTGCGAGCGCGCACTTGCGCTCAAGCCGGACTTCGTCGCGGCGCTTGGCAACTGCGCGGCCATCCTGAACAAGCTCGGCCGCGCGCGCGAGGCGCTGGCGAGCTGCGACCGGGCGATCGCGCTCGATCCGAACTATGCCGAGGCACACTTCAACCGCGGCGAGTCGCTGCAATGCCTGTACCGGCACGACGAAGCGCTGGCCTCGTACAACCGCGCGCTGGAGCTCGCGCCAGCGCTCGCCGGTGGGCATCGTTTCGAGTTCGTCGCCGGCAGCGTGGCACACGCCCGAATGGTTTGCTGCGACTGGCGTCACTACCTCGAGGACACCGAGCGCCTGATCACCGACGTGCGCGCGGGGAAGGCGAGCACGATGCCGTTCAGCTTTCTCGCGTTGCCGACGACGCCGGAGGATCAGCTCAGATGCGCCCGCATCTGGGTGCGGGAGAGGTTTCCGCCGGGGACCACGGTGCCGTGGACAGGGTCGTTGTCGCGCCAGCCCGGCGAGCGGCTGCGCGTGGGCTTTGTGTCGGCGAACTTTCGCGAGGGCCACCCGACGCTGCATCTGTCGCTGGAGTTCTGGGAGCGGATCGACCGGGACCGGCTGGAGATGTATGCCTACAGCCTCCGCCCGCAAGAAGACAATCCTGTGCTGCGACGCGCGCGGGCGTCCTTCGAGCACTTCGTGGACGTCAGCGAGGATTCGGTCGCCGGGATCGTGCAGCGGATTCGCGCCGACCGCATCGGTATCTTGTTCGATCGCAACGGCTACACTCAGCACGCGCGGGAGGCGATCTTCGCGTTGCGCGCGGCGCCCATCCAGGTGAACTGCATCGGATTTCCGGGCACGCTCGGGGCATCCTGGTACGACTACATTTTCACCGACCGCTTCACGGTACCCGAGCAGCTGGCACGCTTCTACGCCGAGCGGCCGCTGTACATGCCGCACATGGCGTTCCCGAGCGACACCACCCGGCTGCCGGCGGGAGCCGCGCCCACGCGCAAGCAGTGCGGGCTGCCCGAGCAAGGGTTCGTATTCTGCTGCTTCAACCAGACCTACAAGATCCTGCCCGACGTGTTCGCGCTGTGGACGCGGCTGCTGCGGGCGGTGCCGGGAAGCGTGCTCTGGCTGCTCGACGCCGGTGCCGAGGCGAAGGCGAATCTGCAGCATGAAGCGAGCCGTGCGGGGGTGGACGCGGCGCGGCTGATCTTCGCGCCGCGCGTCGGGGTGGAAGAGCACGTGGCGCGCAATGCGGTGGCGGACCTGTTCGTGGACACCTATCCCTATGGAGCGCATACCACCGCCAACGACGCCCTGCTGGCGGGACTGCCGGTGCTCACGCGGGTGGGCGAGACGATGGCCAGCCGCATCGCCGGCGCGCAGCTGATGGCGATCGGGCTGCCGGAGCTGCTCACTGACAGCTTCGCGGCGTACGAGGCGCTGGCGCTGAAGCTCGCGCGGGAGCCGCCCCTGCTCGAGGCTTACCGGGCGCGGCTTCGCGCCAACCGGCACAGCTACCCGCTGTTCGACATGGCGCGCTACGCGCGCGACTTCGAGGCGCTGATGTTCGAGACCTGGGCCAGTCGGTCCGGCTGAGCCTCGAGATTGTGCCGGCGCGTCGTTCCGAGGCAGTGCGGGCGACGCCGCCCCACGTCGTCGATGCGCGTTACCGGCGCATAGCAGCGCGAAGGGTCATTCACCTGCCGGTACCGGGTCCAAGCCTGGTCCCGAACGCCAGCTGATACGCCGCCTTTGGTGCTTGAGTGTATCGCTCGAAGTGGGCCAACCCCATCGACCGCCTGGGCCGGTGGCGGACGCCCGTCACGCGTCATTTCGCCGAACCATCCCCCATCTCGCGCACGCTTCTTCGAGAAGGCGTTCCAAGGCCCGCGTGTAGTCGCGCGTATCGAACAGCGGCGCGGTGACCCGGTTCTCCAGCAGCTTGGATCGATACGCGGCCAGCCGGTCCGGTTCGCGTGCGAGGTCGAGCGCGAGAGCCTCGTAAGCCGCTAGATCGTGCGTCACCAGCTCGGGCAAGCCGACGGCGATGAGCTGGCTTGCCGAGACGCGGCTCGCGAATGTTTCGCCGGTGCAGGTCAAAACGGGCAAGCCGGCGAAAAGCGCGTCGTTGGCGGTCGTGTGCGCGTTGCAGGGCAGCGTGTCGAGGAAGAGATCAGCGAGCGAATGCCGCGCGAGATGCTCGGACAGCGGCACGCGCGGCGCGAAAACGAGTCTTTCCGCCGCCACGCCGCGGCTCTCGGCTTCGCGCCTCAGATTGGCCGTTGCAAGGGGACTCGTACCGAGCAACCACAGGACGCTGCCGGGAACCTCTCGCAGCGCGCGCATCCACACCTCGAACACGGGAGGCAGGATCTTGTAGCTCGAGTTGAAGCAGCAGAAAACGAACCCCGTGCCGGGGAGACCGCAGTCGCCTCGCGACGGAACGGGGCCGGCGATCCGCCCTGGATCGCTCGGCAGGTAGCAGTGCGGCAGATACAGGGGCCGCTCGACGAAATGCGCCTGCTCTTCCGGCGGCGCAACGACCCGATCGGCCAGGATGTAGTCGTAGAATGCGGCTCCGAGCGTTCCGGCGAAACCGATGCAGTTCACCTGAACGGGCGCCGGCCGCAGAGCGAAGATCTGGGGCCGAGCGTGCAGAACGTAGCCGCTCGTATCCAGCAGCACGGCAATGCCATCGTCGCGAATCCGCCGAGCCGTGGCCTGGACCGACTCGCCCCGCACGTCGACGAAGCGGTCGAAGCCCGCTGCGAAGCGCGCGCGCGCGGGACTCGAGTCGTCGGGCCCGAGCGAATAGCCGACCACCTCGAATCGCGAGCGATCGTGCAGCTCGATGACGCCGGTCAGGAGATTCGCGAGCGGATGGGTGCGAAAGTCGGGACCGAGATAGGCAATTCGCAGCTTGCCGCCGATGCGCGCGGGCGTCGACGGAGGGGCCAAGGGTTCGACGTTCACGTTGCAGGCGACCCATTTGCGCGCCGCCGACAGAAGCTCCGCCGACGAATAGGGCAAGGCCAGCATGTTGTGCGGAGCGATCGCTGGCGCGTCGGCTCGAGCGAGAGAAGCGCGCTGCGATTCGAATAGAGGATCGAGTTCGCGCCAATCGCAGACCTGCTGGCGCGTGTAGAGCAGCACGTTCGTCGCCTCTGCCGAGTCCGGCTCGCGGGTTGCGACCCGCTCGATCAACGGCAGGGCTTCGGCGTATCGCAATTCGGCATTGAGCGCCGTGGCGAGGTTCAGCGCGGCTTGCGCGTCATCCGGCTTCAGCGCAAGCGCCCGCTCGAAGCTCGTGCGAGCGCTCGCGACATCTCCCCTCTGATGCTGGCACACGCCCAGATTGAGCCAGAGCGAGGCAACCCTCGGATCGAGCGCCACGGCGCGCGCGTACGAGCCGACGGCGTCGTCATAGCGGTGCTGCAGCCTCTGTACGTCCGCGAGGTTCGCGTTGGCTTCGATCAGATCCGGCGACTGCTGCAGCGCCCGGCGGTAGCAGCCTTCGGCATCCGCGAAGCGGCCGTCCTGCTGCAGCGCGAGCCCGAGATTGTTGAGCAGAACGGGATGAGTCGATCCAGCCGTGAGGGCGGCTTCGTAGGCAGCGATCGCGGCGGGGTAGTCGCCCCGGCGTCGGCAGAAATCCCCGATGCGGAAGTGGGCCTCGGCTTTTTGGGGATCGATCGAGAGAGCCATGTGCCAAGCGGCGAGCGCCGCATCCGGCTCCGTGGTCTCCAGCGCAAGCCCGAGCCGTGTCCAGGCGTCGGCGTCGGCTGGGTTGGCCTCGACCGCGCGCTGCGCGATCTGGCGAACGTCGTCGACGTTTCCCCGCGCGAAGAGCGCGCGCGCGTGGGCAAGCCGCTTGGCGCGAACCCCGGCGTCGATTGCGCCGTGGCAATCCTTGTACCGCTTGCCGCTGCCGCACGGGCACGGAGCGTTTCGGCCGACCTCCGCGCCAGCGGCGCCCGCCGCGGGCACGCGGGCGGCCTGAGTCGGCGGCGCGGCGAACTTCAGGAGCGCGTCGCGCAGCCACGGATGGCGGGCAAACTTCTCCGCCACGCGTTGGGCGTAGAAGCCCACGATACGGGCGTGCTTCCGGCGCTGCGCGCTCGGACGAAATGCGCCTGCAGCGGCCGAGAGGTAGCCCTCCTCGAGCGGAAGGCCCAGAAACGCGAGCAGCCGCTCGAGCGTGGACCGACCCATCTCGTGCTCGAAGAACCCGAAGAAGCGATCCGCGTGGCCGGAGCGCTCGCGCAAGTCGAAGAACCAGGCGATCTCGTCGAGCACGGCATCGACGACCGACTCCTCCGAGCTCTCCGTCGAGAGACCGTGAGACTCGGCGAAAAGCTGGACGTGCCCCGTCGCCAGGTTGGAAAGGGCGCAATCGATCGGATTGCGCACCGGCAGCAGGAATCTGATCTTCGTATTGCGCCTCAGGAGCTCTCCGACGTCCACGCGAGCCGAGCGCAGGAAGTTCGTCACCATGTGCGACTCTTTCCACACCAGGCAGGTCGCCGGCTCATGGGGCAATTGGTCGGCTCTCGCGAGAGCTTCGCGCATCGCCTCCCGGTCGAAGGCGTGTGAAAGACGAATGTCGCCGCCGTGCATGCCACGCGCTCCGCCCCGGGATTCCGATTGGACAAAGCGAACGAATTCCCGGAACTTGTCCGGGGAGTAGTCGGTGAGGAAGTTGAGATCTGGATTCGGCAGCACGCGCACCCCGGCATGGTTCAGCACTACGCACCGCGGGTGCAGGCCGAGGATCGCGCACGTGAGCGTGGTCAGGTTGCGATACGGCCCGAGGAGGATGCAAACCGCGCCGAGCTGCTCGGGAACGATGTCCAACGATTCGTGGCCGCCGATCGCCGGTTGGACCGCGGTCTCGGCATCGATCACTCGCGCGCCCGCCGTCGCCGGGGCATCAGCCGCTCGGGAGACCATACTTGCCGAAGTCGACGGTCGGATAGTAGGAAAAAAGCTCGCGGATCCGGCGGCGTTGGGCTTCGGTGAGGATCGAAGCGCCGTGTCCGACCCGACCGTCCCGAAACGTCGCGTAGCGCCGGGAGAGAAGTTTTTCGTCCATCTCCCGCAACGCCTCCACGCCGAGGAAGTCGAGCACTTTCCGCAGCGTCTCCCGCTTGCGCTCGACGAGCTCCTCGTAAGTGACCCAGAGCGCGGTGACCGCGCCCTGCTCGCATAGACGATACCAGGACACGTAGAAATTCACGAACCAGGGGAGCGCGAGGTCGATGACGAGGTCGGCCAGGCGCTGTTCGCTCAATTCCTTCGTGCACCGATCCTGCCATACGAACGAGTAGCCGTGCAGCCCCGTGCCGAACGCGCGGCGGTTGGCCTTTTGTCTTAGGTCGTGCAGCAGGCTGACGACGATATCCTCGATCCGTCGGACGAGGATGACCGGCGTGATGCCGAAGCTCTTCATCAGCGCCGCGTTGTGGAACGTGCCCTTCATGTGCAGCTGAGATACGCAGCCGTGGCGGTTCATCAGACACAGTGCGGGGAGGTAAAGATCGTTCTCGTTGGTCGAGTACGCCGAGCAAAGGCGGAAGCCGCGCAGGCCCGTAAGCTGTATGAGCGTGTTGACCAGGAAAGTGGATCCCGCCTTCGGCGCGGCAGCGATGACGACGAGCTTCTTGTCGCCGCGTTCCTTCGCGAAATCGGCGGTTCGGTCCGGAACGCGTCCGTCGCCTGCCGCGGCGCCGACCACGGCGTCGAGCAGTTGCTTGGCGTCGAAGCTCAGCGTCGACGTGCGCGCCGCGGCGGGCATCTTCGCGCCCATCACTCGGTCTTGCGCTTATCCACGGGAACGGCCAGCCGAAGCTTCGACAGATGCTGCCCGAGCGAAGAGCCGTCCGGCATCTTGCCGAGGAAGTAGTAGCGCTGCCAGCCATCCTTGCGGGTCCTCGGATCCATCGCTTCGAACTTGCGCATGAACTCGTCGCGCTGCTGCTTCCACTCCATCGTTTGGCGCTTGAGCTCGGGATCGGCTTCGAGATCGACGATCTCGGGCACTACGTCCTGCAACGCGGCGTGCGGGACCGGATAGATCATGCATAGCGGCTCGTCCTTGTCGAAGCGCACGCTGCCCGGACGCGTCATCTGCCAGTTCATGGTGAACGGATAGGGCAGCCAGTCGGTCTCGATCACCCCGGCGAGCGGCGCGATGCCGTCCTTGGGCCGGTTGAGCGAGCCCGACGCGAGCAGATCCCAGCCCGGCTCGGTGCGAAACAGGTATCCGAGGTGAAACGTGACGATGCCGTAGGAGAAGTGCGAAACCGCGAGCTGCGGCAGGTGCGGATAGTCGTCGAGCGCGCGCAGCGATACCGCGTTGACGTGAGTGCCCCCTGTCCACTGCACTTCGAATGCGCACGGCGAAAGGATCTCCCAGCCGTGACTGTTGGCGATGTTGAGCGGAAGACACCGATAAGCGTGGTTTTCGGCGATGCCGTCCATCCAGGGCCGCGTCGGCGGCGCCGGCCGGATCACTGGCGCGTCCGGTCTGAGCGCATAACAGACGAGCTTCATCGGAGGTGTCCCGCGTCGATCATGCCGCGCACCGGCCATGCTTGCCGGAGACCGCGGCGAAGCCTTCCTCCGCGCGGAAACGCCAAGCCCTCTCGAGCGCCGCTATCAAATCGGTCGCAAAGGCCCGGGCGTCGCCGAGGCGTTCTCCCACTCGGGCTGCGGCCATCCCGCTCCAACGCGCGCGCCCGGGGCGGTCGGCCGCGAGATCACAAGCGATCGCCACGTAGTCCCGGGCGTCGCGGGCGATCCAGTCCGGCCGATCGAGCGCGTGGAGCAGCGAGGCGCCTTGCCGGCTGACCAGGGTGTCCCTGGGCCAGGTGACCAGAGGCAGCCCCATCCACAGCGCGTCGAAGCTGCTCGCCCCGCCGCTGAAGGGAAACGGATCGAGAGCGATCGCCGCATCGCGATACATCGCCAGCGCCTGCGGCACGGTGGCGTAGTCGGAGAACTCCACGCGCAGCGGTTCGATCCCGTGGCGCGCGAACCGGGAGCGAAGCGCAGCCACTACGCCGGCGTCGCCGCCGCCGCGCGCTTTGAGGCACAGTGTCCATTCGGGCAGCGCGCGAAGGATATCCGCCCAGACCGCGATCACCGAATCGTTGAGCTTCGCGAAGTGATTCAGGCTGATCAGCCGTCGCGATCCGGGCCCCGGCCGCTGCGCGGGGAGCGGCGGCTGATAGCAAAGCCTTCCACGGGGAAGACGGAGCACGTTCTCGGTGAAGCCGCACTCACCGCCGGACGGCGTCGAAACCGAATCCGTCAGCACGAAGTCCATGGCTTCGATTCCGGTCGTTCCGAACGAATCCAGCCAGGTCACTTGCACCGGCGCCGCGCGCCGCGCGAGGGCGACCAGTCGCCCGCCGCGCGCGTGCCCGGCGAGATCGACCAGCACGTCGACGCGATCCCCGCGGACGCGATCGACGAGCCCGACATCCCCCAATTCCGCGACCTCGGCCCAGCTTCGACACGAAGCGCGGAAAGCGACTGAAGAGGGTTCATGCCGCGGATTGCAATTGTAGAGAACGTTCTCCGAGAGTCCACGCTCCTCGAGTTCGCGCAGCGTGGCGAGAAAGAACGTCTGCACCGGACCGTTGCGGAACGCGGGCGAGAGCCATCCGATGCGGAGCCGTTCGCCTGGGGACCGGCTGCGCGGGGCGAGGAATTGCGGCCCGGCCGCGCACGCCGCCGCCCATCCCCGGTGCGCTTCGAGCAGACGCGCGGCGTCGAAGTCGGGCGAGTACTGCGCGCAGCGCAAGTACAGGGAATGTACCTCGGCGTCGCTCGGATGCGCCTCGACCCACGCGTGCAGGCGGTCCAGGCAGCGCGCGACGTCCGCCCGCTGAAGCAACATTGGCGTGCTCTGGAGGAGCGCCGCCCGGTCCGAGGGGTCGACCGCGAGCGCCTCGTCCAGCAGCATCAGGGCGGCATCGCTATCGCGACGCTCCGCGGCAAGGCGGGCCCGCAACAGCGGGGCACGCGTTCGCGCCGACCTCGCATCGACCACGGTGCTCAAGGCGGCTTCGGCCTCATCGAGCCGGCCGCTCTCCAGTGCCAGCTCGCCACGAACGAGCGCGGTCTCGGGGTCGTCGTATTCCTCGGCGGCTCGCAGCGCTTCGCGCGCCTCGTCCAGCCGGCCTGCATGCATCAGGGAACGGGCTTGGCCGCGTCGAGCCACCGCGGCAACCGCGGGCACGGTGGACAGCGCCGCGAAGGCGGCCGCCGCTGCGCCGAAGCGCCGTTGCGCTTCGAGTGCCAGCGCCAGGTTCAAGCGAGCGCCTTCGTGCTCGGGTGCGTTCGATAATGCAAGGCGCGCTTCGGCTTCAGCTTCTGCCGCCCGCCCTGCGGCGAGCAGCGCGGACGCGTAGTTGACGTGCAACGAAGTCCCGTGCGAGCTCCGCCGCGCTCGTTCGAACCACTCCAGGGCCTCGTCGAGGCGCTGCTGCTGATACAGCGCCAGGCCCAGCATATGGGCAATCTCGGGGTGGGGAGCGCGCTCGTGCAAAGCCCGGTAGGCGGCTTCGGCCGCCGCCACGTCGCCCCGCTTGTGCGCCTCGAGTGCGCGCGCAAAGCCGGGTCGAGTGACCCCATCCATCCGGACTTTCGTCGAAACACTGGGAATGGTCGCAGCTCGGGAAGGCACGGCAGCGCGCATTATGGCCGAAGGTCCGGGCTTGTCGCCAGATCGGTCGCTCCGCGTGTCCTTCGTGGAGGATGGCCGTAGAAGGAAGCTTCCGATGCAGGAAGCGAGCGGATGATCCTGGACGGGAACGTGCGCCGGTGCCGTGGCCCGGTGGGTGGTCGCGCCGACTGCCGCCAGGGGCTAGGCGTCCAACGCCGCTTTCGTGGCTTGCAGATAACCTCGCCCGAACTGCGCATCGGGCTCGAGGTAGCAGCCCTCGCCCCATTCGTTCCAAGCATTGATGAACACGATCCGCTGTTCGGGCGGTTTGCCCTCGCGCGTCTGCGCAACCATGGCGGCGAGCCAGCGCCGGTAATTCTCGGGATGCGCGTTGACGAACACGTGGCCGTTGTTCTGCAGCCGCGGCGTGTTGTCCCAGCCGGCCATCACGCCGCGATAGAACGGAAAATCGGGGAGCTCCCGCCCGATCGCGTAGCGCGCGGCGGAGACGTAGTCCCACACCTCGCCGACGAAGTTCGGATTGAGCTTCTCGATGTGTGCGGTGAGCGGCTGCGCTTCGGTCGAATGCGGCGGGAATTCGACGCCGGCGTCGAAGCCCCAGTCGAGCGGCGAGGGCATGCCCGGAACATGCACCATGACGAGATAAGGCTCGCTCTCGCCGCTGGCGGCAGCGACGCGGCGCAGCGTCGCCGTCGCGCGCGCCGGCTCAGGCAGCAGATTGGCCCGATAGACCACGACGAGCGGTCGTCCCCGAACGCGGATGTAACGGCGGTCGCGAAACAGCGGCAGCAGATCGGCGGCGAGCGCGCGCTCGCTCTCCGGCGAATAGGTCTGCGCCACCAGCAGCTCGTCGTTGCCGCCGTCCCAGCGGCGGGTCCAGTTCTCGTTCGCCCAGCAGACGCAAAACGGGAAGTCCGGCTCGCTGCTGGCTACCATCTCGTCGAGCGGGCGCTCCAGCAGGCGCCGGCCGTTGAACCAATAGTAGTAGTAGCAGAAGCCGTGGATCCCGTGGGCGCGCGCGAGATCGGCTTGCGCTCGCCGTACCGATGCCTGGCGCAGGTCATAGTAGCCGAGCTCGGTTGGCACGCGAGGCTGCACGTGGCCGACGAAATTGGGCTTCGCCCGACGCACGTTGGTCCACTCGGTGAAGCCTTCGCCCCACCAGGCGTCGTTCTCCGGGATGGGGTGGAACTGCGGCAGATAGAAGGCGATGAGCCGCACGGGTGGCTGGGGTGGCTCGGCGGGCGCCGAAGGGGTGGAGTTCATGGCGGGCGCGGCGCTTGGCGGCGAATGCCGGAAACGGCCGGCGCGGCTGCCGATTATGGTCGAGACGGGCCGTTCGCCGCCAGCCTGCCGACGTCCGTCGCGGCAGGTGCAGTGGAACGCGGCGGGCGGGATGAGGGTCTATGCTAGAATTTTTTGTTACCCACCGCCGGCATCGGTCTTTTTCGCGTGCTCTTCGTCTCATTCCCCACCGGTGACCCCCGGACCGATCGCCTGTCGGCGAGGCGTCGCCCTGCCGGCCCGGGCCGCCATCGATGAGCGCGGCGCTGGCTCTCGCGCCGCAGCCCGCCGAGGTTCAAGCGCGCATCGGCGAGATCCTCGTCGAACGCGGCCGCCTCGATGCCTCCGGTCTCGAGCGCGCCTTGCGCGTGCAGCAGGAGACCGGGGAGAAGCTCGGAAGCCTGCTCGTGACGCTGGGGCTCGTCGCCCAGCGCGACGTGGCCGAAGCGGTTGCTTCGCAGCTCGGACTTCCGCTCGTGGAAGCCACGGGCTATCCCGAGCTGCCGATCCTGGAGGAGCGCGTCTCGGCGCGCTTCCTGCGCGAAGCGCGAGCGCTGCCGCTGTTCGAGGACGAGCACGAGCTGACGCTGGCGATGGCCGACCCCACCGACGGCTACACCGTCTCGGCGTTCGAGATGGTCACCGGCCGCAAGGTGCGGCCCATGGTCGCGATTCCGAGCGAGCTCGAGGCGGCGCTCGAGCGCCTCTACGGCCAGGGCAAGTCGGCGCTTGGCACGCTCGTGGGCGACGTCGAGCAGCGCGACGACCTCGCGTTCGACGCCGACATCCAGCAGTTGAAGGACCTCGCTTCCGAAGCGCCGGTCATCCGGCTCGTCTCGCTCATCATCACCAACGCGCTCGAGACGCGCGCCTCCGACATCCACATCGAGCCGTTCGAGAACCGGTTGATCGTCCGGTACCGCATCGACGGTGTGCTGCACGAAATCGAATCACCGCCGAAGAAGCTCGGCCCGGCGGTGATCTCGCGGGTGAAGATCATGGCCAACCTCGACATCGCCGAGCGGAGGCTGCCGCAGGACGGCCGCATCCGGCTGCGTGCCCAGGGCAAGGAGATCGACCTGCGGGTGTCGACCGTGCCGACCATGCACGGCGAGTCGGTGGTGATGCGGATCCTCGACAAGGGCGGCGTGGCGCTCGACTTCAAGCGTCTCGGCTTCGAGGACGATACGCTCAAGCGCTTCCTCGACGTGCTCCTCGAGCCGCACGGCATCCTGCTCGTCACCGGCCCGACCGGCAGCGGCAAGACCACCACGCTCTATACCGCGCTCGACCGGCTCAACAAGCCCGACGTCAAGATCCTCACCGTGGAGGACCCGGTCGAGTACCAGATGCCCGGCATCAACCAGATCCAGGTGAAGCCGCAGATCGATCTCACCTTCGCCAACGCCCTGCGCTCGATCGTGCGCCAGGACCCGGACGTGATCATGATCGGCGAGATCCGCGACCTCGAGACGGCGCAGATCGCCGTGCAGTCCGCGCTCACCGGCCACCTCGTGCTCTCCACGGTGCATACCAACGACGCGCCGTCGACGGTGAACCGGTTGCTCGACATGGGGGTGGAAGACTACCTGCTCACGTCCACCGTGATCGGCATCCAGGCGCAGCGGCTGGTGCGCACCCTGTGCCCGGAGTGCAATGAGCCGTACCTCGCGCTGCCCGAGCTGGTCGACGAGCTGGGCCTGCGCAAGTTCGCCGACGGCGGCGACATTACGCTCCATCGCGCGAAAGGCTGCAAGCAGTGCGCCAACACGGGGTACGTGGGACGGATCAGCATCATCGAAATGATGCCGATGAGCGATGCGATCCGGACGCTGGTCATGAGGCATGCCACCGCGACCGAGCTCAGGGCGCAGGCTATCAAGGACGGTATGGTGACGATGTACGAGGACGGCATGCGCAAGGCGCTGCGCGGCGTGACCACGTTCGAGGAGGTCCTTCGCGTCACGCGCGAGGACTGACGGGACGATGCATAGCTACTGCGCGGGCCGGCTCGTGCATTGTTTGCCCGCTCGGCGCCCGCCGTCCGTCCGAGTGCGGTCGCGCGCCTCGCTCCGGGCCGCCTTGCATCCGGCCCGGTCGTAACGCTCAGCATCCCCCGTCGGCCTCTGAACCAGGCTCATGCCTATCTACCGCTACAAGGCCGTCAACAACGCCGGCGACGTCGCCGCCGGCGAGCTCGATGCCGCCAACGAGTCGGAGATCGTCGAGCGCCTGCGCGACCAGGGTCTGATGCCGATGCAGGTCGTCGCCGCGACGGGCGAGCGCGCATCGACCGCGCAGGGGGCCGGGCGCCGCAGGTCGCTTTTCGCGCCGCGACGCGTGACGCGCAGCCACGTGCTCGCGATCACTCGCGAGCTCTCGACGCTGCTGCGGGCGGGGCTGCCGCTCGACCGGGCGCTCGAGATCCTGATCAATCTCGCGCCTGCCGAGCCGGTGGCGGTGCTGCTGCAGCAGATTCGCGACAGCGTGCGCGGCGGCAAGTCGCTGTCCCAGGCGCTCGACATGCATCGGGACGTCTTTTCGCGCTTCTACGTCAACATCGTGCGCGCCGGGGAGGCGGGCGGCGCGCTCGGCGTGGTGCTCTCCCGTCTCGCCGAGACGATGGAGCGCAACAAGGAGCTGCGCGAGAGCGTGGTCTCGGCGCTCATCTATCCGACGATCCTCATCTGCGTGGCCGTCGCCTCGATCATGGTGCTGCTGGTGTTCGTCGTCCCGACGTTCCAGCAGACCTTTCAGCAGGCGGGAAAGGCGCTGCCTCTGCCGACGCAGATCGTGATTCTCGTCGGCACCGGGCTGCGCCGGTACTGGTGGGCGATGCTCGCCGCCGTCCTCGCGGCGATCTGGCTCTTCCGCCGGCATCTCAAGCGGCCAGAGGTGCGCTACCGCTGGGATCGGCGGCTCCTGGGCGCGCCGCTCTTGGGCGACATGCTGGCCAAGGTCGAGGTCGCGCGCTTCGCGCGGACGCTCGCCACGCTTCTCGCCAACGGCGTGACGCTGCTCTCGGGCCTGTCCATCGTCAAGGAAACGATGACCAACAGCGTACTCGCCAACGCGCTCGACGGCGTGGTGACCCGGCTGCGCGAGGGCAAGGGTTTCGGGCGGCCGTTGATCGAAACCGGCATCTATCCGCGGCTCGCCACCCAGATGATCCTGGTGGGCGAGGAGTCGGGACGCCTGGAGGAGATGCTGGTGAGAGTCGCGGACGTCTTCGACAAGGAAGTGGCGACCTCCATCAAGCGCTTTCTCGCCGTGCTGGAGCCGGTGCTCATCCTGACGCTGGCGGTGATGGTGCTCGCCATCGTGCTCTCCATTCTGATGGGCATCGTCGGCATGAGCGAACTTGTCGGCTGAGCGAAGGGTCATATCGCGCCATGGGCGATTGGAGGCAATTCATGAGGACGCATACGCGGCTGTCCGCCGGCCGCGGGACATCTGCCCGCGCGGGCGGCATGACGCTGATCGAAATCCTGGTCGTGCTGGTGCTGATCGGCATCGTCATGGGCATCGTCGGCGGCAACTTCATCCAGCGCGGAGAGAAGGCGAAGCGCGACGCCGCCAAGATCGAGATCGGCCAGATCGGCCAGACGCTCGATCTGTTCAAGCTGGAGGTGGGCCGCTATCCGACCTCGCAGGAGGGTTTGCAGGCGCTGGTCACGCAGCCGCCCGGCGTCACCAACTGGAACGGGCCGTACTGGAAGAAATCGACCACGCCCAAGGATCCGTGGGGCAACGACTACATCTACGTCTTCCCCGGGGCGCATGGAGCCTACGATCTGATCTCCTACGGCGCCGACGGGAAGGAAGGCGGCGACGGCGCCGACAAGGACATCACGAGCTGGGATCAATGATGCCCGTGCGAGGCTCGGTCATCGCATGACGCGAGCGAGTGTCGCCTCGTCATTGCCCCGGAAGCGGGAAGGTCGGCGCGAATTCATTCGCGCGCGCCGCTGGCCGGATGAATCCGGCCCTACTCGTCCCGGTTCGCGGCAAGCCGGCTTCACGCTGCTCGAGCTGCTGATCGTGCTGGTCTTGATGGGGATCATCGCCTCGATCGTGATCCCGATCTTCGGTCCGGGCGTGTCGACCACCGCGCTCAAGCGCTCCGCACGGGAGGTGGCGGCCGGCCTGCGGCTCGCGCGGAGCCAGGCGATCGCCCAGCGCACCGAGGCCGTCCTCGAGCTCGACGTGGCGGCGCGCAGCTTCCGGGTTCCGCCCGACACCACGCTGCACCAGATGCCCGAGGGCATCGAACTCAAGCTCTACACCGCTCAGCGCGATCTGGTGAACGAGCGCGTCGGCGCGGTGCGCTTCTTCCCCGACGGCGGCTCCAATGGCGGCCGGATCACGCTCGCGGCCGGCGATCGGAAGTACGACGTCGACATCGACTGGCTCACCGGGCGCGTGGCGATCCTCGAGTAGATGTCGCCGGGCGTGACGGGGGCTTGGCCTTGTTCCCGCGTAGGGCCGGATTCATCCGGCCTGCGCCGCGCGCGAAGGGATTCGCGCCTGCGTCCCCGCTTGCGCCAGGACGGTCTGCCGCGACTTCGCTCGTGGCAAACCGGCTTTTCGCTGCTCGAGGTGCTGGTCGCATTCGTGATCCTCGCGCTCGTCGGAACGACGCTCTTCCGCCTTTTCGGCGCGTCGCTCAACAACGCCGGTGCGGCCGACGAATACAGCCGCGCGGCGATCTACGCCGAAAGCCGGCTCGCGCTCGCGGCGGTCGATTATCCGCTGCACGAAGCGAACGATCAGGGTACGTCCGACGACGGCCGCTACGCCTGGTCGAGCCGCGTCGAGCCCTACGTCGCTCCAGGAACGACCGACGATCAGGCGAGGCTCGCGCAATTGCTGCCCATGCGGCTGTGGCGCGTGAGCGTCACGGTCGCCTGGCCCGGCGAAGGCGGCAATCAGCGCTCGATCAGCTTGTCGACTGTACGCATGGCCATGAAGCTGCAGCCCTAGGGCCCAGCCGATGTCGCGCCGCCCGCAAGGCTTCACGCTAATCGAGCTCACCGTCGCGCTCGTGCTGGTGGCGCTCATCGGCTCGGTGCTCTACGGCTCGCTCTCTCTCGCCGGCGACAGCTGGAATCGCGGCGAAGCGAAGGTGCAGCGGGTCAACGAGATGCGGTCCACCGAAGATTTCCTCCGGCGCACGCTTACCGCGCAGCACCCGCTGCGCTTCCAGAAGGTCGTCGACAAGCCGCTGTACTTCCTGGGCACCCGCGATGCGCTCTCGTATGCCGCAGCGCTGCCCGGGCGCGCGGGCGGCGGCCTGTACTATTTCCGCCTCACCGCCGCCGGTGATCAGGGCCGGCTGGTGCTGGCGCGCGTCATTCCCGACTATGCCGCCCTGACGCTGCCGGACTTCGGCAACGCGGAAACCACGGTCCTGGCGGAGGGCGTGGGTGGCGTGCGCTTCGGTTACTTCGGCCGCGATCCCGGCTCCGCCGATACGGTGCCGCCGACGTGGCGCGACCGCTGGGACGATCCGCAGCGACTGCCCGATTTGATCCGGGTCGACGTGACCGCCGCCGACGGGACGACTTGGCCGACCCTGGTGGTCGAGCCGCGCCTCGCGATGGAAGTGGGTTGTCTTACCTGGAATCCGGCGCAAGGGCGTTGCCTGTAGCCCGGCGGCCCATGTCATCGCACCCGCTCAGGCCCTTCGTCGCCGAAGCGCTTCCGATGTCCGGGGGCGACGTTGGCAGGGCAGAGGGCGCGACAGCAGCGTCGCGATGCTCTGCCTCGCAGAAAGGGATCGCTTTGATCATGGTGCTGTGGCTGACGATTCTGCTCGCCGCGATAGCCTCGGCGTTCGCCTACAGCATGCGCACCGAGACGCTTGCCGCGCGCAACGCCGTTTCGCTCGCGCAGGCGCGCAGCGTCGCCGACGGCGCGATCATGCGCATGGCCTTCGAGCTGATGCGCCCGCGCACGCCGAACGAATCGTGGCAGCCGGACGGCACGCCGCATTTCTGGGACGAAGGCGACGTGCACGTCGCGGCGAATGCGATCGACGAATCTGGTAAGATCGACCTCAACTCGGCGTCGGACGCATTGCTCAAAGGGCTGTTCCAGACCGCGGGGGGGCTGGACGCTGACGCGGCGCAGGGCGTGATCGACAGGATCGACGACTGGAAGGATCCCGACGATCTCAAGCGCCCGAACGGCGCCGAGGCGCCGGACTACAAGGCTGCAGGATTGTCGTACGGGCCGGCGAACGCGCCTTTCGAGGACGTCGCCGAACTGCAGCGGGTCCTCGGCATGACGCCAACGCTCTTCGCGGCGGTGGCCGATCAGCTCACCGTGTTCAGCAAGTTGCCCGGCGTCAATCCCGCCTTCGCATCGCGCACCGCGCTGCTGGCCATTCCGGGAGCCACCGTGGAAGTCGTCGAGACCTACCTCGCGCAGCGCAAGGACGCGCTAGCTCAGGGCTTGCCGGTACCCGCGTTTCCCGTTGCGGGCGGCGCGGCGGGCCCGACCAATCTCTGGCGTATCCGGGCGCAGGCGACCATGCCCGACGGCGTGACATTCATTCGCGAGGCGGTGATTCGTCCGGGCGGCGACACGCGGCATCCGATCACGGTGCTCGCGTGGATCGCGGGGGATCAGGGGCAGCTCGCGCTTCCCGCCGCACGGCAAGAGGCGACTGTCGCCAAATGACGACGTCCTAAGACGTGCTGGTGAGCAGCCTAATCAATCACTTGCAACAAAAGTAAGCTTGCCGTAAAACCGCTGGCTGCAACGCGTGTCGAAGGACGCACCGTGCACCGAGAAGGGACATGACGAGCGCAACGATGAGCTGGCGGCAACGCCTTCGCGACTCCGCGAATCGCGCCGGATTGCCGCGCTTCTGGCGCTGGTGGATGAGCGAGCTTGCGCCGCTGTTGCCCGGCGCTTCGCGCGCCGCGTTCCAGCGCCGCTTCGCGCGCCCCGTGATCCAGCTCACCGAAGACGAGGCCGCCTTCTGGCGGCCGGAGATCAGCAGCAGCGCGGCGCGACTGGCCGTCGCCGAAACGGTATCGCTCGCCGGCGAGACGGCGGCGGTGCTTACCGCGGGCAAGGCGGCGATGGCGCGACTCGCGGCCAACACCTCGGCGGGTATCGCCGTGCCGAAGGTGATCGTGGCGCTCGGTCCGCGCCAGGTCTTGCGCAAGGAGCTGACGCTGCCGGCGGCGATCGAAGAGAACCTCGTCCAGGCGCTTGCCTACGAGCTCGATCGCCATACCCCGTTTCGCGCCGAGCAACTTTACTTCGATGCGACCGTGATCGGTCGCGACGCGGCGAAGAAGACGCTGCGCGTGGATTGGGCGGCGGCGCTGCGCACCGTGGTCGACAGCGCGACTCGTCGGATCGAAGAATGGGGCGCGATCCCGATCGCCGTCGTGCCGGGACCGCCCACCACGTCCTCGACTCGCCTCAATCTGCTGCCGAACGGCGCGCGGCCGCGACCGTTGCACTGGCGGCGCTGGCAGGTGTGGGCACCCATCGCGCTGGTCGCGTTGCTCGTCGCCGCAACCGTGTTCGTTCCTCTCGTCCAGAAGCGCCAGTACGCGATCGCGCTCGCCGCGCTGAGCGCCGAGGCGGGACAGCAGGCGGAGGTCGCCGACAAGCTTCGGCAGCAGCTCGAGCGCATGCAGAGCGACTACAACTTCATCCTCGCCAAGAAATACGCCTATCCGAGCGCGGTCCACGTGCTCGACGAAATCACGAAGGTGCTTCCGGACGATACCTGGCTCACGCAATTCGAGATCAAGAGCGGCGGCCGCGGCAAGGACGCCCAGCGCGACGTCTATCTGCGGGGCGAGTCGGCGAACGCCGGCAAGCTGATCGCGCTGCTCGAGGACTCGAAGCTGGTGGAGGGCGTGACGCCGCGCTCGCCCACGACCAAGATCCAGGGCAGCAGCGGCGAGATCTTCGATCTGGGCGCGCGGCTGCGCGCTGCGTCGCCGCCGGCTTCGGTCGCGTTGAACATGGACGCGCCGCCCGTCGCATCCGCTCCGGGAACGAGCGCCGCTTCGGCGACGGCGAGCCCGGCATCGCCCTCCGCGGCCGCTGCAGCGGGTACGGCACCGGCGCCCGCCCCGGCGGTGCCCGGTAACGCGGCCGCCGCGACGGCCGCCCCGCCAGCGCCGGTCGAAGCGCCCGCCGGCGCGGCGCAGGGCTTCGGTCCCCTCCCCAATGCGCCTGCCGTAGTGCCCGCCAATCCGCAGCTCAATGCACCGCGCCGCGCGCCAGGGCTGCGCCGTGCGCAGCCAGCGGCGGCAGCCGCCGGCCCCGCACCACCTCCAGCCGCCCCCGCGAGCGCGGCGCCGGCCGCGATCCAAGCGGTTCCGCCGCAGCCGCCATCGGACGCCGGTGGCGGCGAAGACGAAGCCGACGAGCCGGCGAACGACGCACCGAAGAGCGACGAGGACTGATGGCCGTGATCGCTTTGCCGCTGCCGCCCCGTCAGAGCCGCATCTTGGCGGTCGCGCTGCTCGCCGCGGCGGTCGTGCTCGCCGTTGGGGTTCTGCTGGCGCCGTTTCTGCTCCTGCACCGGCATTACGACGCGGCGATCGAGGCACTGCAGCAACGCCTCGACGTCTATCGACGGGTCGCCGCGCAGACGCCGGAGCTGAAGAACGCGCTCGACGCGGTGCGCGCGCGCAACGGGCGGCGCTTCTTCCTGCAGAACGTGGCGCCGAATCTCGCCGGCGCCGAGCTGCAGGACATGGTGCGCGCCGCGATCGAGAACAACGGCGGGCGCATCACGACGATCCAGATCGCGCAGCCGCGCGAGGAAGGGCACTTCCGGCAGATCGGCGTGAGCGTGCAGCTCTTCGCCACGACGCCCAATCTGCAGAAGATTCTGTACACGCTCGAGACGCAGGTCCCGTACGCGCTCGTCGACAACATCACGGTGCGCCCGCTCAATGCGTTCCGCGGTTTCAAGCCGCCGCCGGGCGCCGAGCCGGAGCTCTCCGTGATGCTCGACGTCAGCGGTTTTACGTTCCAGGAAGGCGAGAAGAAGTGAGCGCACTGCCGCAGGCGGTTCGGGGACCGAGGCTGCGCGGCTGGACGCTGTGGCTGGCGCCGATCGTGGCCCTGGCGCTGGTCATCGGCTGGGAGACCGACTGGGGTCGGCAGATCGTGCGCGTTCCCTCCGCGCCGGCGCCGGCCGAGCCGAAGCCGCTGAGCGTGGCGGCGCTGCCGGACTATCAGATCGAGGGGGGACTCGCGGCGCATTCGGAGACCGTGCAGCGGACATTGTTCAACGCGACGCGGCGACCCGCGCCGCCCGCCGCCGGCAACGACGGCCCGCGCCAGATCGCGCACGGCGCGTTTCAACTCATGGGAACGACGGTGAGCGGCGAGACTCATGTCGCCTTCCTCAAGGAGATGGCAAACGGCAAGACGCGGGTGGTGCGCCAGGGCGACGATATCAACGGCATGAAGGTGGCGCTGGTGACGCCCGATCGCGTGCAGTTCATCGCCGGCGACGATAAGGAGGATCTGATCCTCAAAGTGGCTCCGGGCCCGAAGACCACGCTCGCGGCCGCGCCGCCGCCTCCGGGAGCGCCAACCGGTCCTGTCGCGGCGGCTCGTACCGCTCAGGCTACGCGCGCGCAGCCCGCGGCGGTGGGCCAGCTGCCGCAGCCGGCGGAGCAGCAGCGCCCGAATGTCCGCGCCGCGCGGCGCGCGGCGCGGGAGGGAACGACCGGCCAGAGCGGCAACGGCCCGTACCGAGCCGGCCCAGGCGTTCGGCCCGGGCGCCAGTGAGGCAGGCCCTTGGCCGCCGCGTTGGATGCAAACGCTGGCGCGGCGGCGAGCACAACGCGGAAAAACGATGAATCGATGCCCTGCACGGTTGACGCTTGGCCTGCTGCTGCCTCTGCTGCTCGCCGCTTGCGCCACGACGCGCGCGGTCAAGGAAGAGGCAGCGCCGAGCGCTGCGCCCGCGGCGGCCGAAGCAGCCGCCGGCACCGCGATCAAGCCGGGGACGGAAAAGCCGCCCGAACAGTCGCGCTTGTACAAGGGGACCGGGATCCTCGTGCAGGGTCAGACCGAGGGCGGCGAGGTGCCGGGCACGCCGCGCCCGCGAGAACCCGGGGGTTCGGCCGTCACCCTTAACTTCGAGGCCGCCGACATCCGGGAAGTGGTCCGCAACATCCTCGGCGACATCCTGAACGAGTCGTACACGATCGATCCGGCCGTCGGCGGCACGGTCACCATCCGCACGACCTCGGGCATCCCGCGCGAATCGCTGCACGCGACCATGGAGATGCTGCTGCGCATGAACGGCGCGACGATGGTTCGCGAGAATGGCCTCTGGAAGATCCTTCCCGCCGCCGCGGCGGTGCGCGGCAACGTCACGCCGCAGCTCGGCGGATCTTCGCGTGCGCTGCCGGCGGGCTATTCGGTGCAAATCGTCCCCCTGCATTACGTCGGCGCGCGGCAGATGGCGGCGCTGCTGGAGCCCTTCGTGAAGGACCAGACGACGGTCCGCGTCGACGAGCTGCGCAACCTTCTCATCCTCTCCGGGACCGAGCTCGAGCTGCAGCATCTCTACGAGGCGATCGACATGTTCGACGTCGACTGGCTCGCCGGCATGTCGGTGGGGCTGTTCACGCTGCAGAGCACGGACGTCAAGTCGCTGATGGCCGATCTCGACAAGGCGCTGGGCACGCCGGACAAGAGTCCGCTCGCGGGTATCGTGCGCATCGTCCCTATCGAGCGGCTGAACGCGCTGCTCGTCGTCACGCCGAACGCCGACTATCTCGACCAGGCGAAGAAATGGATCGAGCGCCTCGACCGCGCCGGCGGCGCGGGCACGAGCATCCGATTCTACGTCTACCAGGTGCAAAACGGCCGTGCCGAGCACATCGCGCCGCTGCTCCAGCAGGCTTTCACCGGGCAGGTGACGCAGCCTGCGCCGTCGGCGGGACCGCCTCAGATCGCACCCGGAACGCCCGCCGGGACGATCGTCTCGCCGCCATCGTTCCAGCCGCAGTCCACGATCCCGGTGCAGAACCCGACGCCGACGCCGCAGACCGTGGTGAGCCAGAGTCAGACCACGGCCAGCGCCGGCGGGGTTCCCGGAGCGGTCCAGAGCACGATCCAGCGCGCGCTGGGCGCCGCCGCCGGCGAGGGGATCGGCGTCGTGCGCAACGTACAAGTCGTCGCGGACAAGGACAACAACACCATTCTCACCGTCGCCACGCCCGCGGAGTATCAGGTGATCGAAGCGGCGCTCAAGAAGCTCGACGTGCCGCAGCGGCAGGTCGCGATCGAGCTCACCATCGCCGAGGTCACGCTCACCGATCAGCTGCAGTTCGGCGTCGAGTGGCTGTTCAAGGGCGGCGCGCCCTCGGGACGCGGCAGCGGCGGGCTGTTCAACCAGACCACGCCATTCAATCCGGCCGTGCCGCTCGCCACGGCGGCGGGCGCGGCGGCCGGCCCGGTCGGTCTCGCGCTTTCGACGGGCTTCAACTACCTCATCAACAACGCCAACTTTCCTGGCGGCGTTCAGGCGGCGTTGCATCTGCTCGACACCTACGGCAACGCCAAGGTGATCTCGAATCCGCATCTCGCCGCACTGGACAACCAGAAGGCTACGATCAAAGTCGGAAACCGCATTCCGATCAATCAACAAACGCTCGTTGGCGGCACGACCAACGCGGTGACCACGACGGCGCAGTACATCGACACCGGCGTGCTCGTGCAGGTCACGCCGCACATCAACGCCGGCGGCCTGGTTACGCTCGAGGTCGACGCGGAGGTGAGCACTCCCGGCACCACCAGCGATCCGAACGTGGCGCCACCGATCAACACGCGCTCGGTGCAAACGCTGCTGGCGGTGCCGACCGGGCAGACCATGGTCATGGGCGGGCTCATCACGGAGAACAACCAGAACAACTCGGCGGGACTTCCCGGCCTCGCGCGGATCCCGATTCTCGGCGGGCTGTTCGGCACGCAGACGCTGCAGAAGGACCGAACCGAGCTGATTCTGTTCATCACGCCTCGGGTAGTCGAAAACGAGGTCGATTACCGCCGCGT